>DVNK01000049.1 GCA_018714445.1 Candidatus Fimadaptatus faecigallinarum
CCCGCTAAAACCATGCCCCGCTAAAACCATGCCCCGCTAAAACCATGCCCCGCCGGGCACGCTCGCAACTCGAGCGCGCCCGGCGGGGCAATGCACATATAGTAAGTGTTACGCCTTCAGAAGTGATACGCGTTCAGGCGCGGCCGGCGTAAATCACACGTTGAACCGGAACAGCACCACGTCGCCGTCCTTCATGACGTAGTCCTTGCCTTCGGAGCGCACCAGGCCCTTTTCCTTGCACGCCGCCATCGAACCCTCGGCTACCAGCGTGTCGTACGACACGACCTCAGCGCGTATGAAGCCGCGCTCGAAATCGCTGTGTATCTTGCCTGCGGCCTGCGGAGCCTTTGTGCCGGCCTCTATCGTCCAGGCACGCACTTCCTTGGGCCCCGCGGTCAGATAGCTTATCAGCCCCAGCAGGCTGTAACACGCCGATACCAGCCTGTCCAGACCGCTGCGGCCTATGCCCAGCTCGTTTAAGAACTCCTGCCGCTCCTCGGGCTCCATCTGCGCGATTTCCTCCTCGACGCTGGCGCAGATCACCAGCACCTGCGCATGCTGCGCATCGGCTATCTCGCGCACCTGCTTTACCAGCGGAAGCTCGTCCACGTCGCCGCCCAGATCGCCCTCGCCTATGTTGGCGGCATATATCACCGGCTTGCTCGTGAGCAGGAACCAGTCGCGCATCAGCTCGCGCTGCTCATCGGTGGCCGGGAACGTGCGCGCGGGCTTGCCCTCGTTGAGGTGCTCCAGCACCGCGGTGGCCAGATCGGCCTCGGCCGCGTAACGCACGTCGCCGTTCTTTTTGAGCTTTACGGCCTTGTCGGCGCGCTTTTGCAGCGTCTCTATGTCGGCCAAAATCAGCTCCGTTTCGATAATCTGGATGTCGCGCGCCGGATCCACGCTGCCCTCGACATGTATCACGTTGTCGTCCTCAAAGCAGCGCACGACGTGTACGACCGCATCCACCTCGCGTATATGCGACAGGAACTTGTTGCCCAGGCCCTCGCCCTGGCTTGCGCCCTTGACCAGTCCCGCTATGTCGACGAACTCCAGCATAGCCGGAGTGCGCTTTTGCGGCTGATACATGCGGCACAGCACGTCCAGCCGCTCATCCGGCACCGGCACCACGCCCGTGTTGGGCTCTATCGTGCAGAACGGATAGTTCGCGGCCTGCGCGCCGGCGCAGGTTATAGCGTTAAACAGCGTGCTCTTGCCCACGTTAGGCAGGCCCACTACGCCCAGCTTCATAATATAACACACCTTCCGTATCGCGGAGCTGGCGCTCCACGTTTTGACTTACTGCGCCGCAACCGGCGCGTACTGCGCCTCGGGCGCCTCCAACAGATTTGTGAGCGTTATGCTCGACGTGAGCGTTTGCTCGGCATCGCCCACGGTCAATGTGCCGGTCAGGTTGACCGTCACGTTGCTGGCCAGCTTGCTTGTCAGCTCGTAATTGCCCACCAGCTTGTACGTCTGGCCGTTAGCCTGTTCGGCGGCGTACTGTATCATCTGATTCACGCCGTCCAGTATCAATTGATCGACCTGAGCCTGCGTCGATATCTGCTCGCTCAGCACCGGATAGTCGAATATTACCAGCTCATTGCTGGGCAGTATCGCCAGACTTGTGCCCGACACGTACTGCGTATTGCCAAAGCACAGCTCCAGTCCATTGACCCAGTTGAGCGTGAGGTTCAGCGTATCCGACTCATTATTCGCGCTGAACACCAGCGCATCGTCTCCCCGGCGCAGCACCATCGCCGCGCGCACATCCTCCATGCCAAAGTAATCTACAAAACCCTGCGTGCTCAGGTACTCGCGATACTTATTCAGGTCTTCCTGCACGTTGGTAACGCCGGTATAGCTGGCCGTGACCTGCGTCTCGCTGGTCGAGCCGCCCGAGTAGCCGCGTTCGCCGACCACCTTGGTAAACGAATCGAGCTCAATACCCGGGCCGGACAGGCTGTACTTGTCCGGTGCGGACTCCCCTCCGCACGCGCTCAGCGCCAGCGCCAGCACCAGTGCCGCCATAAGCGCCGCAATCCGCTTGATATTTCTCATCTGCCGCCTCCAAATGCAATATTCGCCTAATTCTAACACCGTTTGCACTCATTGTCGAGGCGCAGATGGTTAAGCACATGGTTCAAACCTGCATCAACCCGGCTCAAAGCCCGGGCAAAACCACATCACCCCGGTCAGCGCTGCCAGCGCAACCAGCCCCCGGCAACGCGGAGCGCGTCCGCCGGCGAACAGCATGGCGCGTCAATGCCGGTCGTTCTGTTGCAAGCTCATACCGATTTATCGCGTTGCAATCTAGGTGCGTTCCGGCCGTGTGATTTAGACGGCAGCATGGTTTGCTGGTTGCTGGCGCTCGTTCGCTTAGATGACCGGACAAGGCACGCGGCGACAGCATGGTTCGTTTGTTGCCGGTATTCGTTCACTTGGACGACCGGACAAGGCACGCGGCAGCAATATAGTTCGTTTGTTTCCGGTGTTCGTTCGCTTGGACGGCTGGATGAGGCACGCGACGGAAGCACGATTAGTAGTTTGCCGGCGCTCGTTTACTTAGACGGACGGACGTGGCACGCGGCGGCAGCATAGTTCGTTTGTTGCAGGCGCTCGTTCGCTTGGACGACCGAACGACGCATGCAGCGGCAGCACAGTTCGTTGAACGCTGATTAAGGTTCGAATCGGTGGCCAGGCAAAGCGCGATGACCGCATGATTTATTGGCCGCTTGCGCTGACTCGCTTCAGATGCAGACGAACCGCGCGACAATCGCACGGTTCGTCACCCGCACGGACAGATATTTGCCCCGGCAGCAACACCGGGCGCGCGATAACCGCTCAGCAATTGGGCCGCCGGCGCTTGTTCGCAGCGGCAGCCGACCGCGCATCCGCGCCTGCATCACGCCTCGGCCAGCCTGGATACTTCCTCCGGCGACAGGCGCAGCTCGCCCGCCGCGCGCACATCGTCGATATACTGCTCGCGCGTTATGCCCACTATCGGGAATACCGGGAACGGCTGGCCGGTCAGATACCCCAGCGCAATCGCACCCACCGTGACGCCGTGCGCGCGCGCGAGTTCCTGCACGACCGGCAGCTTGCGCAGGTTTTCGTCGCGGGCAAAGCGCACGCGCGCCTTGTCGCTAAGCGCGTCCAGCCCGCCCTGCGCCAGCTTGGAGTAGAAGCCCTTGGCCTGCGACGAGAACGGCACTACCGCCATGCCGGTGCGCGCATGGAACGCATACAGCTCGGCGTTCATCTGCACCAGCGTGTCGTCGTCGCATACGAACTGGCGCGCCAGGCTCCACTGCGGCTGGTCGGCCACGAATCCCGCCTGGCCGGAGCGCGCGGCGTATTCATTGGCGGCTGCCATGCGCGCGGCGCTCCAGTTGCTGGCGCCCAGCGCGCCTATCAGGCCCCTGCGGCGCAGCGCGTTCAGCGTATCGATTATCTCCTCTACGGGGCGGCGCTCGTCGTCGCGATGCAGCCAGTACAGGTCGATGAAATCCACGCCCAGATCGCGCAGGCTGGCCTCGCAGTCGGACGTTATATCGGTTGGGCTGAGGCGGCTGGCGCGCGTGGCCAGGTCGTAGTGACCGCCCTTGGTGGCCAGCACTATGCGCTCGCGGTTGCCGCGCGCCTTCAGCCAGTCGCCGACGCAGCGCTCGCTGAGCGAGTGGCCGTCGCCGGTGAGGCCGTAGACGCGCGCGGTATCTATAAAGTTGCCGCCGATGTCCTGGTACATGTCCAGTATGCGGTGCGCACGCGCGATATCGAACGCGTCGTTCATCATCGCCGTGCCCAGGCAGATCACCGCCGCGGGCTGACTAATGCCCGGTATATTTGCGTATCTCATGCAGTTACCTCCACTGTTTTATGGATCTATTTTACCACATGCAGCCGGGTTTTGCACTATATTGATTCGTCCGGACACGGCGGCGCGCGCTCAGCCGGCCACCTGTGATGTGCGCCCGACGCCTGAATCCCACCTGAGCCCCAACACTGCGGGTCGCACCGGCACTGCGCGTATGCTCGTCCGGACATTTTATAATTTATAATATAGACGCTGACAGTTATCGCCCCATGGCTGCACCATAACGACGCCGCTGTGTACCGCCGCTTGATCGCATTATAGTGCCGCTGTGCACCGCCGCTTGATCGCATTATAGCGCCGCCGCGCACCGCCGCTTGATCGCATTATAACGCCGCCGCGCACCGCAACATAATACATAATCCATAACTCCGCCGGCAAATATGTTGACCGCCTGGCTGCATAAATGAAATGCGCTGAGAATATGCACGTTACATATCGCCGCCATTGCAACCGGCAATACACCCTTGCCTTTGGCCTCAACGCGTGCGCGCTCATACATTACGATTAAAAATTCGCAAATCCACGCAGATTTTGCGCAAATTTATACTAATATGCTTGATTTATCGCGGTGGGCGCTGTATAATCATTCATATCGATTCAGTGCGCTAAAGCGGCACAATACCGCAGCGCGGGGAGGCGCGAATGATCAAGCTATACAAAATACCCGAGATATTCTTCAAGAACATTGACAGCTTCGCCGAAGGCACGCTGCTTACGCTGGAGCTGGCGTTTTACACGGTGCTGCTGGGCACGGCGCTGGGCATAATAGTGTCGCTGCTCAGGCGGGTCAAGTTCCCGCCGCTGCGCTGGCTGATGGCGCTGTACGTCGAGTTCATACGCGGCACGCCGCTGCTGGTGCAGGCGCTGATCGTCATATATGGCCTGCCATCGCTGGGCATCAAGATGGATCGCAAGATACTCGCCATAGTCGCGCTGGTCATAAACTCGTCGGCATACATGTCCGAAATCGTGCGCGCCGGCATACAGTCGATAGACCACGGCCAGACCGAGGCCGCACTGTCTCTGGGCATGACGCGCAAGCAGAACATGCTCTATATAGTGCTGCCGCAGGCGGTCAAGACCACGCTGCCGGCAATGGGCAATGAGTTCGTGTCGATTATCAAGGAATCATCGCTGTTGTACGCGGCCGGACTGTTCGAACTGACGTACCAGGCCACAAAACTTGCGGCCACGAATTACTACTATATTGAGACGATGATCGTCGCGGCGCTTATATACTTCGTGCTGACGTTCACGACGTCGCGCCTGCTTGGACTGCTTGAGAGGAGGATGAGGCGCGGTGAGCTCCAATAATATGCATCATAAGCAACTGGGCGAAGTGCTCATAGACGTAAAGGGGTTAAAGAAGCACTTCGGCCGGCTGGAAGTGCTCAAGGGCGTGGACCTTCAGGTGCGCCGGGGCGAAGTCGTCGTGATAATCGGCCCCAGCGGCAGCGGCAAGAGCACATTCCTGCGCTCGCTGAACCTGCTCGAAAAGCCCAACGGCGGCACGATAACCGTCGAAGGTCAGGACATAATGGCCGACGCCCACAAGACCCGCGAACTCCGCGAGCGCATGGGCATGGTGTTCCAGCAGTTCAACCTGTTCCCGCACCTGCGCGTGCTGGACAACATAACGATAGCGCCCATCAAGGTCAAGGGCATAGCCCGTGACCAGGCCGAGCGCAAGGCCCGCGAACTGCTTGAACGCGTGGGGCTGAGCGACAAGGCCGACGCCTGGCCGGGCAAGCTGTCCGGCGGCCAGAAGCAGCGCGTCGCGATTGTGCGCGCGCTGGCGATGGATCCCGACGTGATGCTGTTCGACGAGCCCACCAGCGCGCTGGACCCCGAGATGGTCGGCGAAGTGCTTGAGGTCATGAAGCAGCTCGCGCTGGGCGGCATGACGATGATCGTCGTGACCCACGAGATGGGCTTTGCACGCGAGGTCGGCGACCGCGTGCTGTTCATGGACGACGGCGTGATAGTCGAGGAAGGCACGCCCGACGAGATATTCCGCGCCGCTAAACAGCCCCGCACGCAGGACTTCCTGCGCAAGGTACTCTGATAAAATAACTAACGCGCCGCCCTGGCCGGCGCATCAGGAGGCAGTTATGCAAGCCATTGAATTGCTAGAAAAATACGTATCGATGCCCAGCGGCACGTTCGACGTGGCCGACGTGACCGCGCTGGCTGAGGAGATCGCGCGCGACCTTGAGGCGCTGGGCCTGCAGGTCGAATTGCACCGCGGCAGCGAGTACGGCCCCGCTATTGAGGCCACATACGGTCACGGGCCCGAGCGCATAATGCTTATGGGCCATATGGATACGGTGTTCCCGCGCCGCGACTATGAGCCGTTCCGCATCGAGGGCAATCTGGCGTATGGTTCGGGCGTAATGGACATGAAGGGCGGCCTGGCCATAATGAACCGCGCGCTGGCAGAAACGCTGCCCGGCATAGATCCCGATAAGTACGAGATAAAGGTAATCATCAACCCCGACGAGGAGATCGGTTCGCCGTTCAGCCATGAACTGATATACTCCACCGCAACCGGCGCCAAGGCCTGTCTGAGCTTCGAGCCGGCGCGCAAGGGCGGCGGACTTGTATGCGAACGCAAGGGCGTGACGTCGTTCACCGTCAAGTGCGGCGGCGTGCGCGGCCATGCGGGCTCGGCGTACCTGAGCTGCCACAGCGCCATACAGGAGCTGTGCCAGCGCATAACCCGGCTCTACACGCTGCGCGACGACGCGCGCGACATATCGATAAACATAGGCACGATAGAGGGCGGCACCGCTGAAAACGTGGTGGCCGACACCGCGATAGCTCACGGCGAGTTCCGCTATTTCGACATGGCGTACAAGCCCGAGATCACCGAGGCGATACGCCGCATCTGCGCCGAGCCGGGCGTGGAAGGCTGCACGACCCAGGTCGAGTTCGGCGCGTCGCATCCCGCCGCCAAGCTGACCCCCGGCAGTCAGCGGCTGTTCGAGCTGGCGCAGGGCTACGCGCGGGCGCTGGGCACCGAGGTCTACCATGAGCGCACCGGTGGCGCCGGCGACATATCGATAGCGGCGCTGGCCGGAGCGCCGGTGCTGGACGGGCTGGGCATCGAGGGCGTGGGCGCGCACACCAAGGGCGAATACGCGTTCATTGATCGCATACCGTACGCGATATCGCTGGCCTCCAGCATGATTCGCGCGCTGACCGGACAGGCCTGACCCGACGGAACGTAACGCGCCCGCTGCAAGCTTTTGCGAGCCTGTGGCGGGCGCTTTTGCGCGGTTGTAAGCGGCGTCGAGCGGTGCGTAAGCTCAGTTTCAGAGCTGCGCCTGCGTCATGCGCCGCTTAACCGCCGCATCGCCGCGGCCGGAGATCACTCGTTGTCCTGGCGTGCTATCCGAGCGATGACAAGGCCCGTCACGCATCCCTGTCGGCACAACAGCCGCTTGGCGTTGCTCAGCATATGCCGCTTCCGATGCAGCGGCCCGGCTGAATGCAGCGACGCCATATCGCCGCGCCGCTGAAGGCAGCGGCACACCGATTCGGCATGTCATTAGCGTGGCCTCAGCAATGTGCGCTTCAGCCTTTCGCATGTCAACGTCAATTTTGGGCTTTACACAAACCACTATTCCACATGCAACGAAACAGGTGAAATTGGCGATTATATTTCGCCGCGCCGGTGCAAATAACGGCACCGATTCGGCATGCCGTTTGCGCAACCTCAGCAACACGCACTCTTGAGCGTGCCTGCGGTCAACGTCAGGTGTGCGGTAGCGTGCAGTCCGCGCCGTTCACATGCTATGGCATAGCATTATGACGCGTCGCCGCGCCGTATCAAACGCAGCCCAACGTCCACAGTAATGCAACCCGCACCCACGGCAACGCAGCCCGCACCCACGGCAACGCAATCCGCACACATAGCAATGCAACCCGCCCACACAGAAACGCAACCACCACCCACAGCAACGCAACCCGCACACACAGAAACGCGACCTGCAAACACTGAAACGCAGTCCAGCACACACAGCATACGCAACCTGAACCCGCAGTAACGCAACCCGCACACATAGCAACGCAATTCCCCACCCACAGTAACGCAACCCGCACCCACAGCAACGCAGCCCCGCACACATAGCAACGCAATCCCCCACCCACAGTAACGCAACCCGCACTCACAGCAACGCAGCCCCGCACACATAGCAACGCAGCCCCGCACACATAGCAACGCAGTCCCGCACCCACAGCAACGCTATCCCCACCCACGGCAACGCAACCCGCACACACAGACGCAACAACAGCCCCGGCTGCAAGCTGCAGCCGGGGCTGATACATATATAGATTAATTCAACTGCGTCACGCGGCGCGATGCTTAACTTCCTCGGCCTCGGGCGCGAACGCCTCCGCGAGTTCTTCGCGCTTGAGCTTGGGCGTCAGCCACGACACCACCGGCATCACCACCAGCGACGCCAGTATCGCGCATGCGCCTATCTTGGGCGCGCTCGACGCGTCAAAGCCCAGCACCGCCGCCGATATCATAGACACGCCCAGGCCGGTTATCAGCGACGCCCATGCGCCCGCGCGCGTCGCACCCTTCCAGTACAGCCCGTACAGGTACGGCGGCAGCAGCACGCCCGCAACAGTGCCCCACGAGAAGCTCATCAGCGTAAGTATCGCGGTGTTCTTCTGAAACGCCAGCACCAGCGACAGCGCTATGAACACCGCGCACAGCACGCGCACCAGCGTCTGACTGCGCTTCTGGCTCATGTTGGGCTTAATCACGCCCTTGACCAGGTCGAGCGCTATCGTCGTCGACGAGGCCAGCACCACCGACGTCAGCGTCGACATCGACGCCGCCAGCACCAGCACAACTATCAGTCCCAACAGCGCCTGCGGCACCGCCTCCACCAGTATCGTGGGCATGACCATATCCAGATCGGCCACGCCGCCGGTCATCGGCGGCTGATTGCCCAGTATAACGCGGCTGAACGTGCCCGAGAAGTACGCGCCGCCCGCCACGACCACCGCAAACAGCGTTGAGATTATCGTGCCGCGCTTAACGGCCGAAGCGCTCTTTATCGCGTAGAACTTATGCACCATCTGCGGCAGACCCCAGCTGCCCAGCGAGGTCATTATGACCAGCGACATCAGGCCCCACACGTCCGGACCGGTCGCGCTGGTATACACGCCGCCGTCTATCTGGCTCAGTTCAAATATCGCCGTATTCATGCCGCCCGCGCGCTGCACGACGAACCCGACTATCACCACCACGCCCGCCAGCATGATTATGCCCTGTACGAAGTCGGACAGCGTCGTGGCGATGTAGCCGCCCACCAGCAGGTACAGCCCCGTAAGGCATGCCATGACGACCATCGACCACTCAAACGGCAGGCCCATGACGTTCTCAAACAGGTACGCCAGGCCCTGATACACCGACGCCGAATACGGCACCAGAAACACGAATATCACGCACGACGTCGCTATCTTGAGCGCGCGGCTCGCATAGCGCTTTTCTATCAGATCGGGCATCGTATAGGCCTTCAGGCGCTTGGTCATCTCGCGCGTGCGGTTGCCCAGCACCTTCCACGCCAATAGATTGCCTATCAGCGCATTGCCTATGCCGATCCACGTCGCGGCCATGCCAAACGACCAGCCCAGCCGGCCGGCATATCCTATGAATATTACTGCTGAAAAGTACGATGTTCCATACGCGAACGCGCTCATCCACGGCCCGACGTTGCGCCCGCCCAACACGAACTTGTTGAGCGTATCGGCCTTGCTGCGCGAGTAAACCGAAATGCCTGCCAGAAAAATGACATATCCTATCAACCAGACGAGCTTATCCCAAGGCATAGCTATCCCCCATCCTTCCGTACTACCTGCATGCGCCCTACATCTACTACCTACACTACTGCCGCGAACTCCGCGGCGCTACGCTGATGATTATACTACATCGTGCCACATTTGTAAACAGTTTTTGCGTATTGTCACAAGTTTAACGCACAGGGCCGGCATTTGGGCGTCAGTGCGCGCTGCCGGGTTATGGCTTTGGGCCGCCGTATGTACATCGAGGCCCGCGCATGTCAACCCCACGCGGGCCTCAATATCGGAAAGCCGCTCAGGCAATCGCAACTGTATTATAAGCCGGCGGTCAGCCCAGCTCGCCCATCTCGGGGCCCAGTTCGCGGCAGTGCCATTCAGATATGCGCTTGAGCTCGGGCCAGTCGGCGTCGCTGTGCACATCGTAAACGCCCACTACGCGAAAGCCCGCCGCATGCGCCGTGCGCGCGGCGTGCAGCGCGTCCTCATAAACCAGCGTCTGAGCCGGTTCAGCGCCCAGCCGGCGCGCCGCCGCCAGGTAGCACTCGGGGTATGCCTTGCCGCCCCAATCGTCCGAATACGCCACAAACTCAAACATGTCCATGAACCCGAACCGCTCAAGCGCCGCGCACACCAGCTCCGAATCGGTCGCCGACAGCACGCACATGCGCACGCCCCGCGCCTTCAATCGCTCAAGCGTCGCCTTGGCGCCCGGCTTGGGCGGCACTATGCGCTGGTAGTGCTGAGTTATCTCATCGTATAGCTCTTGGCGGATCTGCTCGACGCTCAGCTGCGGCAGGCAGTTATCGCGTATCCACTCCAGCGCGTCGTCCAGCACCAGCGGCGCGATAGCATGAGCCAGATCGGCGGGCGGGGTGCCGCCGTGCCGCCGTATCAGCTCGCACGGCAGATCATCCCACAGGTACATCGAATCGGCCAGCGTGCCGTCAAAGTCGAATATCGCCGCGCGCACGCCGCCCTCTGCGCTCACAGCGCCAGCGCGGCTTCTTCCTCAGCCGCCAGCACATATCCGCTGGGCAGCGGCGCGGGCCGCTCACAGCGGGTCGTCATGTCATACACGCGGCCGTCGCGGCAGCTGCGCCATACGCCGTGTATCGCCTCAAACGCGTGCAGACCCAATTGCGTCTCGGTGCGCGGCACGCGGCCCGCGTTCAGGCTCCACGCCAGTTCGGCCGGGCCTATGCCGCGCGAGTTGGTCGCAAAGCCGTGCGTAAACGGCATCTCGACGTAATCATAGCCCTGGCCCTTGCGCGACAGCAGCACCCGCGCGCCATAACTGTTGGGATCCTCGTACACTATCGAGCCATCGGTGCCGAAGAACTCCAGCCGCGGCTTTTCGGCGTATGCGTCCGACGCGCACACCAGCGTGCCATATGCGCCGCACTCGAACTCCAGCGCCGCGCTCAGGTGGTTTATCGTCTCATACTCCATGTTGGTAAGGAAGTCGGGGTTCTGCGAATTGGTGTAGGGGCGCATCGGCTCGCGCGTACGCGCAAACCCGCTGACGCGCTTGAGTCCGCCCAATATCGCCAGCATCGCATGCAGATAGTATCCGCCCATGTCAAAAGGTATCCCTCCGCCGGGCTTGAAGAACATCGGCTTGGTCAGATAGCTCGAATCGGCCATCGTGGGCAGGTAGCCGCGTATCACCATGGCGTTCACCTGCAGCACCTCGCCTATCATGCCGGCGTCGATCAGCTTCCTTACAGTCTGCAGCCCCGCGCCCAGGAACGTATCCGGCGCCACGCACAGGTAGCGCCCCTGTTTGCGCGCAAGCTCCACCAGCTCGCGGCCCTCGTCCAGCTCGACGGCTATCATCTTCTCGCTGAAGACGTGCTTGCCGGCCTCCAGCGCCGCGCGGCTGACCTCATAGTGCGCGGTGGGATAGGTCGTGTTTATCACTATGTCGATCTCCGGGTCGGAGAGTATCTGCTCATTGGTGAGCTGGCTTATGCCGAACTCCTCCGCGCGGGCGCGGCTGCGCTCCTCGATTATGTCCGAACAGCCCACAAGCTCCAACACGTTGAACCGGCGCACCATGTTTTCAAGGTATATATGGCTTATGTCGCCTGAACCTATCAGTGCCGCCTTATGCTTTTTGTACATGCGCTCCTCCTCTTTCGCCTCGGGATTTCGCGCGCCCGGCCCCGTATGACCGGCCGGACGTTACGCACATATGATAGCACAATCCCGCGGCCAAATCAACGCTGGCATGCGCGCCCGGCCCGCGCCGATGCGCCCGTGCGGCGCGCGCCAGGCGTGACTGGTGGAAGTAACCGGCCGCTCAGGCCCTGCCCCCTGCCGCCGGGCGCGCCGCGATCTGACGGCGGCTGTTCATTTTGCCGCGCAAGCGTGGGCCGGCGCGAGAAATATGTCCCATTTTGGCCGGTATACCGTCAAAATTACAGCGTTCTACGCCGGATATCCTCCTGCGCGCCGCTTAAATGCGCGCAGATGCGCCATCTAGCCGCATTATGCGATTTCGCGTTAAATATACATTTTGCGCGGAACAAACGCCGCGCGAAAAATGTCTAATAGTCATCTATGGTTTTTTCATCGACCGACTATGAACTATGATCAGAGGTGCATCCACATGAGATATGATGACGAGCGCATCCAGACCAGCGGCGGCCGCGACTATGGGGAGCCCGTGCCGCGCCGCAGTCCGCAGGGTGCTCAGGGCACGCGCTCCAAATCCGCAAGCGCGCCCGATTATGAGCGCCGAAGCATCAGTTATGACGAGTACATGGCCCGACAGGCCCAGCGCAACGGCGATTACGACGGCGAGTATGACAATGATTACGACGACGAGTATTCGACCCGCACTGCGTCGCGTTCCGGTACGCGCCAGTCGGACTCAATGCGCGGCGCGCGCAATGCCAGCGCATACGAAGATTACGATTTGCACACCGGCCGCACCGGTAGCACCGGTCGCAACGGCCGCACCGGCCGTGACGCGTACAGTCGCGTCGATATGGACGACGAATACGACCGTCCCGCATCCACGCAGCGCAACTATTCTACGCGCCGCACGGATGACTACGAACGCCGTGAGAGCGGGCAGCGCAGTTACTCCGCGCGCCGCACGGATGACTACGAACGCCGCAGGACTGCGTCGGGCAGCAGTTCCGCGCACCGCACGGGCGGCTACGACCGCAATGATTACCGGCGGCCCGCCTCGCATCCGGCGCGCAGGCGCCAGCGCAATCACGCCGGACGTACTGCCGCGCTGGCGCTGGTGGCGGCGCTGGCACTGGTACTGGTGCCGATAACGATCAACAGCGGGCTGTTTTCAAGCGGCGCGCAGGCCGGCGGCATAGGCGGGTTTTTCAGCGGGCTGTTCAGTTCGTCGGTGACTACCGAGAAGCCGTTTGAAGACGTGTTCGCGTCGCCCAGTCCCGACCCGCAGGCGTCGCTGACTCCCACGCAGGCCCCCACTCCCACGCCCACGGTGGCGCCCACCGAAGTGCCCGGCCGCGTGCTCGACCCCAACAAGAAGGCCATAGCGCTCACGTTCGACGATGGTCCCAGCAAGTACACCACCCAGATACTCGACGCGCTGGAAGCGGTCGACGGGCGGGCGACGTTCTTTGTGGTCGGCGAGCGGCTCGACAGTCAATCCGAACGCCTCAAGCGCGAATACGAGATGGGCTGCCAGATAGGCATGCACACCTACTCGCACGCCAACCTCACCAAGCTGTCCAAGTCCGAGATACTCGACGAGATCAACCGCACTCAGGAGCTGATAGTCAAGTACACCGGCGAGGAGTCGCATCTGGTTCGACCGCCATACGGCTCGGTCAACTCGACCGTCAAGGAGACGATCGATCTGCCGCTTATAAACTGGTCGATAGACACGCGCGACTGGGAGAGCCGTGATGCTGACAGCGTGTACAATGAGATCATGAACAACGTCTCAGACGGCGACATACTGCTGATGCACGACCTGTACTCATCCACCGCCGAGGCGGTACAGCGCGTAGTGCCCGAACTGGTCAAGCAGGGCTATCAGCTCTGCACGATAGACGAGCTATTCGAGCTCAAGGGCATCAAGCTGCACAGCGGCACGGTGTTCCGCTCAGCCAAGCAGTCCAGCGACTCATAATGAGCGCGCTGGCCGCGCAACTTAATAGACATTCCGGCCCTACCCCGGCAAGACTGGGGCAGGGCCTTTTTGTATCGCCGCGCCGCCAAATCGCCATGTGGACGGCGCGTTATCCGTAATGAATTACATAATATGTAGCTCATTCTGTGCATCGTGAAATTATTAAAAGCTTCATATATTTAAGCGCACCCGACCGGTCGGTTTACCTGAACGCGCGACGGCTGGCGCGACAGATATGCGACGCACACGCGCTCGATGCAGCCCCGCGCCACTGCGTCAGACATGCGGTTGCAGCCGCGGGTAACGCATTTAATCGGTCGATTTGTCCTGCCGGACATGCAGCATAATGCTTCACGCGTTTGAGCGCTGTGCAGCGGTGATATCGAAGCAAGCCAGATTTCAATCGTATTCGGCGCAAAGCAGTGTCAGATTCGCACAATTCATCTGCCATACCGTCAAAATCAGCGATACCCTGCGCATATCGGCCTCAAGTCAGCGATATTTTCCCACCCATGTTCAGGCGCATTTGCCGCCCGTCTCCATTCCGCCATACGCGCGCCGCCGCTCCGACATATGGCTAGCCGTGCAAAACCTTTTGCAATAAATAAGAGTTAACAAACCACCTGCTCCGGCACTTGCAATTGTCGGTTTTCTTAATATCCAGAGCCATTTTTCTTCAAATTAACATATTTAGCGATTATTAGCTGATCTTTCCTTGCGCACCGATTACATTTTCAACCTCATGCTGAAACAAGGATGGTATATAATACAAACCGTCGAGAGCGGAACGGCAAAGGCAAGACGCCCGGAAGCCACCGCCCATCGACAGCAAACAGGACACGGCGAAAGCCGAAGAAAGGGAGGAAACACATTATGAAGATGCGTGTAAAGCTGAGCAGCCCGGAGGATATCCGCAAGTTCGTTGAGATAGCCTCCCGCTACAAGCAGGACATGGAGCTTATGCTGGGCCGGTACGTCGTAGACGCCAAGTCGATACTGGGCATACTCTCTCTGGACCTGAGCAAACCGCTGGATCTGGTAGTCAGCGACTATGTAGACGGGTTGGAATCCGACATGAGTAGTTTCCTGGCGGCGTAAGCCCCCACATGGAAACACTCCTTTACGAAGCGGCGCTCCCTTGAATGAGGGCGCGCGGTATACAGACCTGATCCGCTAGACGGAATGAGTGTGCAAGCCCGACGGCAACTGTGCCGCCGGGCTTTGTGTTGTCTTGCGAGAAAATAGCAGGATCATGTCTGCCTCATTCCATACCTTATGTATGCCGGCATGGCCACGCACCTGAGCGTAGCGCCGCGCGCGATGCATGCCAAGCCCTATTTGCTCAAGCCCGACGGCAACTGTGCCGCAGATTCAACACATTGTCAAAACGAGAATCGCATCAGCACACATGAATAGCCAATAACCGGTACGCCTAAAACTGCAAATAATGGCATACCGACAAAAGCGGCACAATATGTGGAATCGCCGCCGCACAAAGCCCGAAAACCGCGCAATTGTCAATGTACATTACGGCCGAGGGCTTTTCGGCGTTCAGACCCGACGGCAACCATGCCGCCGGGCTTTGCATTGCCGGGCAACGGCCTGTGTGTTTACGCGCGCGCAGGCGCGGCAATATTCGCAATGCAATTGCGCAAACGCATCATATAGCCGCCTGTCGCACAGCCGCTCACCCGATAACGCATCGCATCAAGCAGTCCGACCTGCTCAACCCGGAATGCTCCGACCATGTAAGCGCATTTATGCTTGTGCCTGCGCGCTCCGCACCGCATATATTGCACGCAGCCACACTGCATTCCAAGCCCCGGCAGATATCCGCAATATATCAATAATACGCACCTTCCACCGGCAGCCGCGTCACAGTCCCAGTCCCGGCAGACCTTCAAGCGCCTGGCGCTGTTGCTGCTCGCTGGACTGTGCGTCGCCACCTGCGGCCGTCGCCATCAGATACAACAGCGTGTACATCGCCCGACCGCCGGCGTCCTGCTGCACCTGGCCCAGTACGTCCGGGTGACTTGCAAAATACTGGCTCAGTTCGCCCAGCGTGCGCGCGCCGGTCGACAGCACCAGCGCATACAGCGAGTTGGCCAATTGCTCTATGCCCTGCGGCGGCAGCGCCGACAACAGCGCCCGCGCCACATCGCGCAGTCTGAGACTCTCCGGCGACAGCTCCGCCGCATAGACGAGTCCCCGCGCATCGGTCAGCCAGCTCATCGGGTCGTGCTGGCGCACGCCGCGCGCATCCGAACGCACGACGCGCAGCTCGCCATCCTGCCACAGCAGCATGCCCACCACTGACTCGGGCGGCACTATCGCCAGCAGTCGCGCCCTCAGTTGCGCATAGCTGGCCGACTGATACGCCGTGCGCGACAAGCCCGGCCCGTCAAACGAGTATACGCGCCTTATGCGCGGCTGCACCGCCCCGGCGTTTACGGCGGCATACAATGCCAGCGCCCCACCCTTGGAGTGCCCGCCCAGGTACAGGCCGCCCCCAAACCGCCGCGCCGCACGCTCAAGGTATGCCTGCGCATAAAGCTGTGACGGCGTGGCCTCGGAGTACGCCAGCTGTATATCCTCAAACCAACCCGCCAGGCTTGAATCAGTGCCCCGGAACGCCAGATACGCGTCGTGGCCATCCCACAGCGTCAGCGCCGCAAATTGCAGCGCGGGCTGGGCCATGTCGGCCCGCTCGAAGCCGTACAGCTTCAGTCCCCCATACCGCGGCGACGCCGCCATAACGCGCGCCAGCTCCAGTTCTGCGCCGGGCGCCTGTACCGACGTCGCGCCGCTTGCGCGCATCATGGGCTCCGCATCGCTGCCGGCCGCATCCGAGTTGCCGCCGTTTGCGGCGGCTCCCCGGGCGCCTCCCAGACCGGCGCCGCCGTCTGCCTGAGAATCGGCATCCGCCTCCATGCTTGCGCCGGCGCCTTCAATCTGCTGCGCCGCTCGCGCCAGTTCTACGCCTTCACCACCTATGCCGTCCCAGTCTAACCACGACAACAGCGTCAGCGCCAGCGCATCGGCAGCGTTCATATCCTTGAACCTGAGCGCCGGGCCCGTCGCGCCCCGCGCATAGTCGATAATATTTGCCACGCAAAATCCCTCCCCGGCATTATATTTACCGGCGAGGGATTTTATTACCGCTTTTTGTGCGGATCCGGCAATCACTTGTCTCCGGGCTTGGACTGCACATCGGACTTATTGCGCGCACGCACGCGCGGGTCCTCAAACGAACCCTGCACCGCCGGCGGCAGGTCGCGCGCGGTCTCGCTGCTCACCGGCTCAGGCATCTCGGATGCGGCATATGCGCCGGTATGCGCGCCATCGCTGCGCATCGAGGCGCAATCGGGCGCGCTCTGGCTGCGCTGGCAGTCGTTGTCCTTAAAGCGGTTCTTCAGCTCGCCCAGCAGTCCCGGCAGCTGTTCGATCACGCGGTCTATCGGCGCATAGTACTGCGCCGGCAGCAGCTTGACCTGGCCGTCGGAAACCACCAGAAAGCCCATGGGATTCACGCTGACGCCGGTGCCCGCGCCGCCCGCAAACGGCAGTCGCGGCGTCTGCGGCGGGCAGCTGTACTCGCCGCCGCCCGATACAAACCCGAACGATACCCGCGAGATCGGTATTATCGTCGCGCCTGCGCCGGTCTCGACCGCGTCGCCGACCACCACGTTGACATCTATCATGTCCTTGAGGTTTTCCATCGTCGTGCTCATTATGCTCTGGATCTGGTTAACGCCAACTGAGTTTTCCATCTGTCAAACGCCCCCTTGAAATATTCAGCGATTCCGGCAAGCCCCGCGCCTATAATATGCCCAATTCGCGCGCTGAACATGCCCCGCACGTCCATCGAAAACTCGACTCGCTCAAAGTCGGGCTGCACATCCAGCTCGGGCCGCACGTTGGCCACCGCGCACAGCCCCGACGCCAGTATGCCCACCACGCCGCACAGCAGTGCGCTCATCGCGGCGTCGCCTGCGCCCAGCCGTGCGCTAAGCCCCAGGCGCTCCACGCGCACATCGCGCATCAATCGCCGCGCCCCCGTGCGCAACGCGGGCTTGAGCTGTTCGGGCGCACCGCCGCCGCCACCCAGCGCGCGCACATGCTCACGTCCGCCGCCCGCGCGCCGTATCGCAACCACCAGTCCGCCGTCCTGACGCCTGAGTTCTATGTTCAGCGTCAGCCCTACTCCGCCCAGCGCCACGCGCACGCGCGCGCGCACTGCCCGATGCACGGCCAACTCGGCCTCGACATCCAGCGACAGCGCCAGCAGCGCAATCAGCGTCGCCGCGACGATATACCCTGTCATGCGACCACCTCGTTCATTTGGCAGTATTCGCCGCATCAAACGTTTTTATGCATATTTCACAGGTTCCATATCCGATTGGATCAAGCCCCGGCGCGGCGTCATTCTTGACGCATCTGTGCGCGCTGCGCTTAATGCGGCGAACAAGCTGCCACGTATGAAGCGGCGCCTCATTTGACCGGCGTTTCCCACTGCAAGCGCCCGTATTGCACAAATGCGCAACGCCCCTGTCTGGAGCGTTGCGCATTTAAGCTTATACGTCTGTCGTCCCTTGCGTAATTGCGGCTGTATCCGCGAGTTCAGCGCTGTCTAACGGATAACCCGACATCCAGATAGCCAAAGCTAGCGTACTCCGCTGGCTCATCGGAATATGTCCCCCCAAGCGTCTGTGACGACGAAAATGCGCAACGCCCCTGTCTGGAGCGTTGCGCATTTAAGCTTACATGTCTTTCGTCCCTTGCGTCATTGCGACTGTATCCGCGAATTGAGCGCCGATACGCTGGTGTTCAGCGCCGTCTGAACCGCCGCCTGATGGTCGGGATCGACGCGGTTGGTGCCGTGGGTGCGGCTGTTGGTGAAGTGTATGCACGAGTGGCCCACGAAGTTGTTATTGGTTATCGACTCGCCGCCGTGCGGCATGCCGTTTATCGAGGCCGCTATGTTCTTGCCGCCAATCGTGACGACCACCGCGCGCCGCGACCATGACCAGTTCTTGTTGTATATCCGGTACATCTGCCATGCATCAAACGCCGTCAGCGGCTCCACATCCGCGTGATTGCTGCCGCCTATGCGCCGCACAGTGTAGGTTATGCCGGTCTTTACGTCGGTCACTACCGCCGTCGCGCCCGCGCAGAACGTGCCGCTGGAGCGGTTGAAGAAGCCGTCCACGTTTTCAAACCAGTCCATCTCGATTATCTCGCCTATGACCGGTTTCTTGGGCGTGCCCGCGACCTGCGTCGGATAGTTGGACTCTACGTCGGCGGTATCGCCAGCCTCCTCCTTGGATATCGCGTCGCCCGAGTACAGCCGCGTCTGCGTCTGCACGCCCGCCGCGCCGTCCACGCTGAGCGAGTTGGCCTTCTGGAAGCTCTTTACCGCGTCCTGAGTCGCGCTGTCATAGGTATCGTCTATCGTGCCCTCGTAATAGCCCAATTCGCTGAGCCGCTGTTTGAGCATGCGCACGTCCTCGCCGGTCGAACCGACCTTGAGCGTGCGGTACGACGTCGGCGTGGCGCTGGGATCCAGCGTCGCACCGGGCGTGGGCGTCGCTGTCGGCAGCGGAGTCACCTGCGCGGTGGAGTCCTTGCTGGGTGCATCGGCGCGGTACAGCTCGATCTGCGTCTGTGAATCGGCTATGCCGGTCGCGCTCAGGCCCAGCTTTATCTGGAACGACTTGACCGCGGTGGCGGTCTTGGCGCCGTATGCGCCGTCGGCCTTATCGTTGAGGTAGCCCAGCTCTATCAGCCGGCGCTGCAGCTCCTTGACCTGCGTGCCGACTGAACCGGTCTTTAGCGTCGGATACTCGGTCGCCACCGGGGTTGCCGCGGGTGTCGCCGTGGGCGTAGCGCTCGCATTGGGGCCGACCGCGCCGTCCATAAACAGCTGCTGCTGCGTGGCGACGTCGGCCACGCCGGTAACCTCCAGGCCGGCCTGCTGCTGGAACGCCGATATCGCCGCCGCAGTTGCCGCGCCATACGCGCCGTCTACATCCCCGGCAAGATAGCCCAGCTCCTTGAGCCGCGTCTGCAACCGTTTCACGTCCGAGCCCTGATCGCCGGGCCGCAGCTCGGTAAAGTCGTTTTCATCGTAGTCCTTATACGGCGCATCGGTCGAGTACAGTATGTCGTACGTCGCTTTATCCAGCACACCGCTGCGCGTAAGGCCCGCCGCCTGCTGGAAGTCCATCAGCGCCGCCTCGGTCAGCTCGCCGAAGTTGCCCAGCAGCGAGCCGTTGTAGTAACCCAGTTCCCTGAGCCGCGTCTGCAGCGTCTTGACCGCGTCGCCGCTCATGCCCTTGTACAGCTCCTTGAACTCGCTGTCGCTGGGCTTGCCGTCCTGCGAAGCCGCGTAGAGCGCGTCATGAGTCTTTTGATCGACCTCGCCGCTCACGCTCATGCCCTTTGCGCTCTGGAACGCCTTTACGGCGTTGCGGGTGTCGTTGCCGAACACGCCGTCCACCGCGCCGGTAAGGTACCCCAGCTCGACCAGCCGCTGTTGCAGCGCCTTGACCGCGTCGCCACGGCTACCGTACTTGAGCAGTCCCGGGTATGGCTGCGCGGGGGTCTGCGTCGGCGCGGGCGTCGCGGGCGCGAGGCTGGCAGTCGGCGCGGGCGTCTGCGTCAACACGGGCGTCTGCGTCGGCGCAGGCGTTACCGCCGGAGTCGGAGCCGCAGTCGGCGCAGGCGTCTGGATCACGCTGGCCGCCGGCGCATCGCCCGAGTACAGGCGTATATGCGTCTCAAAGTTTATCGCGCCATCGACGGTTATGCCGCATTTAATCTGGAATGCGCGCACCGCGCTGGCGGTAGCGGAACCGTATATGCCGTCGGCGCTGCCGCTCAAATAGCCCAACGCCTTGAGCCGCTGCTGGGCGAGCTTGACGGCGTCGCCGCGGCTGCCACTGCGGAGTATGCCGGTAAATTCGGGCGTCTCGCCGGACACGACCGAATCTGAATCATTGCCGTCGGGTTCATCGGCGGGGCGCTGCGTGGCAGCCTGCGTCGGCGCCTGAGTAGGAGCCTGAGTCGGCGCCTGTGTTGCCGGCGCTGTGCCCGCCAGCGGCGCATCGTCCGCGAACAGCCGCGCATACGTCTGCTGGCCCACCATGCCGTCGGCGTCCAGGCCGCAGCGCTGCTGGAACGCCACGACGGCCTCGCGCGTCACCGAGCCGAAGTTGCCCGTCACCGAGCTGTCAAAGTATCCCAGATCGGCCAACCGCCGCTGGAGCACCTTTACGTCCTCACCCTTGTCGCCCTGCTTGAGCAGCTTGAACGCGAACATGTCCACCCCATACAGCCCGCCGGCTGCCGCGGATTCGGACTCGTCCGCCGCGACGCCGGTCTGCGCGGGTTCGGTTGCCTGCGCCACCTGCGCGGCATCCGGCTGCGCGGCCGGGTCGGACTGTTCGGCCAGAGTCGGCACGGGCGCCACCCATATCAGCGCCGCCGCCAACAGGCCGGCCAGCGCGCTGCGCCCGGACTTGCGTATCGTCATATCACTAACACCTCTATGCAAAAACTGCGCACGGTCCGTCGAGTGCTAAAACTTTGCAATCAAATACCTCATCCATTATATTGCAAAAGTATTACGCCTGTCAAGCACACAGGTGTTTCCTGACTGGCAAATACTGTTAATACTGGCCTCAGTCCGGCGATATTCGGATATTTTAACAACAAAGTGCCGGATTTGATTGCAATCCATGCATGAGCAGTCGATAATTTGTAATATGTAGTCACAATTTTTGTGCCGTGAATTTTAGCTGTTGCCGCGACGGCCCTAAGGGGGTATAATTAGTATATATACTCGCGCACGACTGTACGGGCGCATGGGGGTTACGTTATGACCGAGTTTATGAGCGCACTGGAGAGCACGCTGGAGATAATCATAACGCTGAGCATACACGTGCTGGAGTGCATGGGTATATCGATAATACTTGTGGGCGCATTTAAGGCGATATACGGGCTGGCGCGGCGCAAGCCGGGCGTGCGGCTCAAGCTGGCAGAGAGCATGGCGCTGGCGCTTGAGTTCAAGCTGGGCGGCGAGATACTGCGCACGGTGCAGGTGCGCGCCTGGAGCGAGATCGCGATAGTGGGCGCGATAATACTGCTGCGCGGCGTGCTGAACCTGCTGATACATCACGAGATCAAGATAGAGGAAGAGCGCGACGAACGCATGCGCGCGCTGGAAGCCCAGGGCGAGCCGACCGCCGCACAGCCCGCGCATTCAGCGCTCGTTTCAACGGCGCAATGCGTGTTTCCCACGCCCGATCCCGAGCGCACCGCGCATTGGTATCGCCAGTGCCTGGGCTACGACTCTGAGCGCGACGGCGACGCCATAGCCCTCAGCGGCGAGGGCGCCCGCATACTGCTCACGCCGACGCAGGGCAGTCCCGTCCGTCCCAACCGCATGATCTACGGCGGCGGCTGCGACGCGGTGATACGCGTGCGCGACGTGGATGCGCTGCAACGCACGCTGATGGCTCAGGGCGTCATGATACCGCACGCGCTGGACAGAGACGGCTTCGTAGCCGAGGACGCCGATGGGCGCTGGCTGCGCTTTGAGCGCGCAGGCGACAACTGATGCCGGCACTTGCGCCATGGTGGCGCGCACAGGTTTGACCCAGGGGTTAATGACATCGCGCACATCTGCGCGAGGCTTTCGGAGGTGGATATGGCTCAGCTCAGAATACTGCTGGTGGACGACGATCCCAACATACGACAACTGCTCAACCTGTACCTGACCAAGGAAGGTTATCAGGTCGAGATGGCCGAACGCGGCGACACGGCGGTCACGATGTTCAAACAAAACCCGCCCAACCTGATGCTGCTGGACGTCATGCTGCCCGGTATGGACGGCTGGCAGGTGCTGCGCGAGGTGCGCAAGGTGTCGAATATACCCATAATAATGCTCACCGCCAAGGACGAGACCTTCGACAAGGTGCTGGGCCTGGAGCTGGGCGCCGACGACTACATAGTCAAACCCTTCGATCCCAAGGAGGTAACCGCGCGCATAAAGGCGGTGTGCCGGCGGTTCCAGACCGGCGACAGCGCTCCGGCCAAGGAACTGGTATTCCCGGGGCTGAGCGTGAACCTGACCCAGTACGAGGTCGTATACCGCGGCCAGCGCCTCGAGGTGCCGCCCAAGGAGCTGGAGCTGCTCTACTTCCTGTGCAGCCATCAGAACCAGGTGTTCACGCGCGAACAGCTGCTCGAGCAGGTCTGGGGCTACGAGTTTTTCGGCGACAGCCGCACCGTGGACGTGCATATAAAGCGCTTGCGCGAAAAGCTGGCCGGGTGCGAGGAGCTGGGGTGGACGATCAAGACCGTATGGAGCGTGGGCTACAAGTTTGAGGTAAAGTGATGCGCAGGCCGCTGTTTTTCAGGGTGCTGCTGTCGATACTGGCCACGGTGCTGGTGACGCTGGCGGTGCTCTCATTTACGATGATGGGATTTTTGCGCGCAAACAGCGTATTGCAGCGGCAGGAGCTGCTGCGCGAACAGGCGCGCGATGTCGCCTCGATGATGTCCCAGCGCGACGCCAACTACCTGTGGTCGGTCACGACCAACTGGGACAACGTGATACGCGATAAGATCGTATCGATCAGCGAGAGCAAGGACGCCACGATCTGGCTGGTCGACCGCAACGGCTTTGTGCTGAGCCTGTCCAGCGACGACGGCGCGCTGGCGCGGCGCCTGCAGGATGAGACCGTGCTCGAGCAGCTGCACAAGGTGCTCTCGGGCGAGGAGATACAGGTGCAGGGACTGTTCACCGAGCTGGGCGGCCAGATAGTGACGGTGGGCGTGCCTTGGGAGGACAGATTCGGCGACGTCGGCGGCGCAGTGCTGCTGCACACTGATGTGAGCAATCTGGACGTGGGCTTTGACGCGGTGGGGCGGCAGCTCGTGTGGGCTGCGATTGCCGCGCTGGTGCTGGGCGTGGCGCTGGCGTACTTAATGACGCGCTCCATCACTCAGCCGATAACCACGATATCCAACGCCGTGGCCCGATTCGCAAAGGGCGAACTGGACAGCCGCGTCACGATCAATCGCCGCGACGAGCTGGGCGAGCTGGCGCAGGCATTCAACTCGATGGCCGAGGACCTGAGCCAGCTGGAAACGCTGCGGCGCGGATTCGTCGCCAACGTGTCGCATGAGCTGCGCTCGCCCTTGACCAGCATGCAGGGCTACGTGCAGGGCATGCTCGACGGCACGATACCCGCCGAGGAGTATCCCCGATATCTGGGCGTCGTGCTCAGCGAGACCAAGCGGCTCAACAAGCTCATCAGCGAACTGCTGGATCTGTCGCGCATAGAGTCGGGCAAATTCCCGCTCAACTACCAGCGCTTTGACGCCAACGAGCTGATAGCGCGCATAATGTTCCAGTACGAGGGCCGCATAGAGGAAAAGCACATAAACGTCGACATAGCGTTCCGGCAGCAGCAGTGCATGGTCTGGGCCGATCCCGACCGCATAAGCCAGGTCGTAGTGAACCTCATAGACAACGCGGTCAAGTTCCTGCCCGACGGCGGCACGCTGACCGTGTGGACGCTCGTAGACGAGGACCACGCGATAATAACCATCAAGGACGATGGCCCCGGCATAAGCGCGGACGATCTGCCCTACATATTCGACCGGTTCTACAAGGCCGACAAGGCGCACTCGGGCCGCGGCACCGGACTGGGCCTGTCGATAGTCAAAAAGATACTCGAACAGCACGGCCAGGATATCAAGTGCACCTCCGCGCCGGGCCAGGGCGCTACGTTCATGTTCACGCTCGCAAAATACGTGCCCGGCATGGAACAGGAGCGCGCCTCCGACGCGCCCGCCGCAACCAATGCCCCGCAACGCGCCGCGCTGCCCGACAGCAGTGCCGCGCAGTCCAAACCCGACGCGCAGTCCAAACCCGACGCGCAGTCCAAGCCCGACGCGCAGTCCAAGCCCGACGCGCAGTCCAAACCCGACGCCCCGTCAACGCCCAAATCTGGGGAGGATTGATATATGAATATGCAAGGCCTGTTGGCACTGCTGATAAGCGCGGCCATGAGCTGCGGCGCGATGGCCGACACTACATCCGTGCCCGCCGACGTGGACGCCGCGCTGATCGGAAGCGCGACGCAAACCATGGAAGTTGAAGATGCCGCCGCTGCGCCGGATACCGCCGACTCAGCAGGCACAGCTGACACATCGGACGCGGCTGACACGCAGAGCGCCGGCGACGCTTTGGATGCCGCCGATACTTCGGATGTGCTTGACACCGCGGGCGCTGCCGACGCTTCGGATGCCGCCGATACTTCGGATGCGCTTGACACCGCGGGCGCTGCCGACGCGCCGGATACCGCCGCTGCGGTCGCCGCGCCAAGCGCCACCGGCCTTGACGAGGCCGCGACCGGCGTGAGCGAGGCGCGAGGCTATTCGCGGCTGTTCACCGACAATCCGGTGCCGGACGTGGCCCAGCGCTGTCTGGGCAGCGTGGTCGGCGTGATAAACCTGGTTTCGTCGTTCGACTTTGACTCGCGCGAGGTGACTGACGAGGAATATGGCTATGGCTCGGGCGTAGTCATAGACAACGAGGGCCACATAGTCACAAACGCCCACGTGGTGCAGGGCGCGGACAAGCTGCGCATATTGCTGGACGACGACACCGAACTCGACGCGGAGCTGGTGGGCCTGGATTCGGACACCGACCTTGCGGTGCTGTACGTCGAGGGCCTGGAGCTTGAGCCGGTCGAGATCGGCGACTCATCCGCGTTGCGCGTGGGCGACCTGCTGATTGCGATAGGCAATCCGGGCGGCTACTACGGCACGGTATCGGTGGGCGTGGTCAGCGCGCTTGAGCGCGACATAGAGACGTTTGCGCGGCCGATGGACATAATCCAGACCGACGCCGCGATGAGCCCCGGCATATCGGGCGGCGCGCTGCTCAACGCCGACGGCGAGCTGGTCGGCATACCGACGTTGGGCGTCATGCTCTACGAGGGGTTGAACTTTGCGATACCGTCCAATACGATGCGCGAGGTCGTGGACGAGCTGATAACCTACGGCAAGGTTCGCAAGCCCGGCATGGGCATCTACTATCAGGTGCAGGACGGCCCGGATGAGCCGCTGCGCAGTTGCCTGCCGGCGGGACTGCTGGTGGTTGAGGTCGGGCTGGACACGCCCGCCGAGGCCGCCGGCATGCGCGTGGGCGACGTGATTTACGAGATAAACGGCACGCGCATAAAGTCTGCCCGCGAACTCACGCTGGCCACTCAGGATTGCGAGGCCGGCGACGTGATAAGTGTGCGCGTATACCGCCACAGCTATCAGGAGCGGCCCGTCGATGAGAACTTCATCGATATGGATGTCACGCTGGAATACATTGAATAGTCTGTAAGCAGATGTCAAGGCATAATCTGCAATACCCCGGCGCGCTGGCCGGATAAGGCGGCGCGCCAGTTCGCTGTAATGCATGTCTTGCTGCGGCGGCGGAGTTTTATGCTTTGATGAGATGGGCTTAGACTGTGCGGCGCTTTGATGATTTTACTCACCAAGCCGCTGTGCTGAACAGCGCTTTGACGGGGCTTAGCGCGATTGTGTGGTGCTCAGATTCTTTTGCGTTCTAAGCCGCTGCGCTGAACGGTGCTTTGCTGAGGTTGGCCAAGGCCGTGCGGCACTTTGATGGTTTTGCGCATTAAGCCGCTGTGCTGAACGGCGCTTTGCCGGGACTTAGCGCGATTGCGCGGCTTTTGCGGTTCGATCAGATCGCGAGCACATCTACGCCACGCCGGTATCTCAACGCTCGGTTTGCGGCGCGTCGCCGGCCATGCGGCGCTGTAACCAGAAATAAACTTGACTATGTGCGCCTATGGCCTTAAACTTAATTTCTATACGGGTAGTTATGGCGGCGCGGACGCTGAGGCGTTTGCGCGGCTATGAGATGCGTGTGCCGGGCAGCCAGCCCGGCCCGCTTTTGTACTGGAGGATGACAGTTATGCAGAATTATAAATTTGATACGCTGATGGTGCGCGCCGGCCAGCACGCCGACCCCGCTACCGGCGCCTGCGCGGTGCCGATTTACCAGACCAGCTCTTACGTGTTCGACGACGCTCAGGCCGCCGCCGACATATTCGCGCTTGAGCGCTCCGGTTTCATATATTCGCGCATAGACAACCCCACTGTGGACGTGTTTGAAAAACGCATGGCCGCGCTCGAAAAGGGCGTAGGCGCAGTCGCGCTGTCCAGCGGCATGGCCGCGATAACCTACGCGCTGCTCAACATAATGCGCGCCGGCGATGAGGTCGTCGCCGCAACCACACTGTATGGCGGCACGTATACGCTGCTGACCCATACCATCGAAAACTGGGGCATGAAGGCGCACCTGGTCAATCCCGATGACCCCGAAAACTTCCGCCGCGAAATCAATGAACACACCCGCGCGCTGTACATAGAAACGCTGGGCAACCCCGGCATTAACCTGGTCGACATACATGCCGTGGCCGACATAGCCCATGAAAACGGCATCCCGCTGATAATCGACAACACCTTTGGCACGCCGTACCTGATAAACCCGGTCGACTTCGGCGCTGACATAGTGGTGCACTCGGCGACCAAGTACATAGGCGGACATGGTTCGTCGATAGGCGGAGTGGTAGTCGATGGCGGAACGTTCGATTGGAGCGCGTCGGGCAAGTTCCCGATGTTGACCGAACCCGACCCCGCATACCACGGTATATCGTACACCGAAAAGTTCGGCAATGCCGCGTACATAACCAAGCTGCGCGCTCAGATGCTGCGCGATACCGGCGCGTGCATGTCGCCATTCAATGCGTTCATGCTGCTGCAGGGGCTTGAGACGCTGTCGCTGCGCGTGCGCAAGCACGTCGAAAACACCCGTCGCATAATCGATCACCTGAGCCATCACCCCGCCGTCAGCTGGATAAACTACCCCGAACTGCCCGACAGCCGCTATAACGCGCTGTGCCGCAAGTACCTGCCCCGTGGCGCCGGCGGAATATTTACTTTCGGCATAAAGGGCGGCGTCGAGGCCGGACGCATATTCGTAAACTCGACAAAGCTATTCCTGCTGCTGGCCAACGTGGCCGATGCGCGCTCGCTGGTCATACACCCCGCTTCGACCACTCACGGTCAGATGAGCGAGGAAGAACTGCGCGGCGCCGGCGTGCTGCCCGACATGATACGCGTGTCCGTGGGCATAGAGGACGCGGACGACCTGATAGCCGATATAGATCAGGCACTGGCGCTAGCCACGCGCGCCTGAGCCGCAGCACGATTAACTCGGAGGTAAAGATATGCCAGTAAGGATACCTAACAGCCTGCCTGCGGCGCAGGTGCTGAAAGATGAAAACATATTCGTCATGACCGAGCGGCGCGCCCGCATCCAGGAGATCCGCCCGCTCAAAATAGCGATACTGAACCTGATGCCCACCAAGGAAGTAACTGAAACACAGCTGCTGCGCCTGATAGGCAACTCGCCGCTGCAGATAGACATAACGCTGCTGCGCACCGCCAGCTACCAGGCCCGCAACGTGTCCAGCGCACACCTGGACACGTTCTACAAGACGTTCGACGAGGTGCGCGACAACAAGTTCGACGGACTGATAATCACCGGCGCGCCCGTCGAAATGATGGAGTTCGAGGAGGTCCAGTACTGGAACGAGTTGACCCGCATAATGGACTGGGCCGAGACTCACGTGTTCTCGACGCTGTATATATGCTGGGCCGCTCAGGCCGGCATGTACTATCGCTATGGCGTGCCCAAGTACGAGCTGCCGCGCAAGTGCTCAGGCGTGTTCCGGCACAGGCTGCTGTACAAGAACTTCCCGCTGCTGCGCGGGTTTGACGACTACTTCTTCGCGCCGCACTCCCGCCACACCGAGGTGCGCGCCGAGGACATCGCCAAGGTGCCCGAGCTGCAACTGCTCTGCGACAGCGTAAAGGCCGGAGTATACCTGGTCGCCAGCCGCGACGGCAAACACGTATTCGTGACCGGCCACTGCGAGTACGACGCCTATACGCTCAAGTACGAGTACGAGCGCGATCTGGCGCGCGGCCTCAATCCCGATATACCCTACAATTACTTCCCCGACGACAATCCTGAAAACGAGCCGATGGTGCGCTGGCGCTCGCACGGCAATCTGCTGTTCACCAACTGGCTCAACTACTACGTATATCAGGAGACCCCTTACGATATCGAACAGATCGGCCGGCGCTGAGCGCCAAGCCGCGAGCCGCAGTCGTCGCGCAGTATGCGCCGCGCACTGCGGCTCAATTAACATATGGACTAACGCATGCCACGCAAATACCGACCGACAAGCTCAACAGAGGAGATCACAATGCAATTCGTAAGCGATTACCGCAACAACGCCGTGCTCAGCGAGATGTTCTTTGAACTGGTGCACGACAGCTTCGGACTTGACCTGCGCGGCTGGGCACAGCGCGGCAACTGGGGCGAAAGCTATGTATGCTACTCCATTATAGACGAGGGCCGGATGATCGCCAACGCGTCGGTCTCATATATGGAACTGCTGGGCCGCAGGCCACAAGCCGCCTGGCAGATAGGCACCGTCTGCACGCACCCCGAGTACCGCGGCCAGGGCTGCGCCCGCGAACTGCTAAACCGCATAATAGACGCCGCAAACGGCCAGGGACTATTCCTGTTCGCCAATCCGACGGCGCGCGGACTATATGAAAAGCTGGGCTTCCACCCCGGACAACGCGAGGTAGCGCCGCGCATACAGCTGACCGCCGCCTCCGCACAGTTACAAGCGCCGGCCACCGTCATGC
This sequence comes from Candidatus Fimadaptatus faecigallinarum, assembly GCA_018714445.1. Lineage (GTDB taxonomy): Bacteria > Bacillota > Clostridia > Christensenellales > Aristaeellaceae > Fimadaptatus > Fimadaptatus faecigallinarum. The sequence goes on from DVNK01000049.1 coordinate 29,640, forward strand.
CATACGCCTTCCGGCGCGGCAGCGTGGCCGAAGCCGTACAGGCCGCCGCACACAACGCCGTATACTCGGACGTATTCGACGTGCGGACACTGCCCAGCCTGGCTGAACTATACCTGCACGACTACAACAAGGACGACATCTGGATATGCGATGAGGCCGGAATATGCGCCGTATGGTCGCGCAATGACGACAGGCTGCAAGTGCACGCGCTGTACGGCAAAAGGCCCGCCGATGCCGAACGCCTGCTGAGCGCGATGGCAGCAACAGGCGCCACACAGGCCGAGTTTGAATTCATGCCCGACGGCTGGGGCATGTCAGACTATATCCAGGACGACGGCCCCGATGAAATGTTCACAATGAACCTGGAGCTGCCGGAACGAATAGCATTTCCAGGGCTGATGAGGGCGTAAGCAGGCGCAATACAGTCAAAGCATAACCAGGCGCATATCCCAGCGCCAAACGCAAAGCCGTCCACGGATAAATCCACCCGTGGACGGCTTATTTATACACTGAGACGGCAAGCTGGCATTGAATGCAATTCGGACGCAATATCGCGCGTGTTAGAAATCATGTTGGCAAACCGGCAGCCGGTTCAAGAGCTGTTGCGCGATAGCCGGATTGTACGCATACGACCACTCTAGCGAGCGAGCGTGCTGGACTGCTCCACGGGCTGTCGCAATGGCATGACGGCCGGCCTGAGCGCGCTCTAATTTATGGCGCGCAAACGCACCACGCCGCAAGCATACCTGCCAAATCAAGTCACTGAGCCGCCGCAGCGGCGAACACATCGCGGGTGCAACCATCAACCCGAGAACCGACCCAAGCGCGGCAAAAAGCAGCAACCGCTATCAAAGCCGCAAGAGCGACCAAAATCATCAACCCGTAGCAAGCCCAAATAACCCAACCCCACCAAGCAACAACAAGCGCAAATCATCAGCAGGAGCAACCGCAGCACCCAGAAAGGTTTTTCTTTGCAGCTTTCTTTTTTCCTAAAAAG
>DVNK01000050.1 GCA_018714445.1 Candidatus Fimadaptatus faecigallinarum
CACGCAGTTTGCGGACGCCGATCGTTCGAATTGCAGACTGACATTGTGTTGGCGCACGATTCATGCATTCAGAAAAAAGAAGCGCTCGCAGGTAAATATGCCTGCGAGCGCCAACATATCAGAATCACATATCGCTGATGCAGTACTCCATGCCGACGACTTCATTGTCTTCAATCGTGTAGTGCAGCTCGACGAGTTGCGAGCCATTGCGCACGTACATGTAATTTATGCTGGTCATCACGCCGCTTGAGGTGTACTCGACCCAGCCGTATTGATCGTTGTCGAGCGTGTAGAGCACCTGTTCGCCATTGACGATTTCGTTCTGCTCATTGCGGAACAGGTCCAGCACATCCTGCGCGCTCCATCCGACTTTGCTGCCGCGCACGCCGGTTATGTCGTTATTGGTGATGCGCACTGCTGTAACCAGCGGTACGCCGCTCTTGACGGTAAAGTCGACTTCGCCAAAGCTATAATGCTGAGTGAAGAACGTGCTGGTATCGCCGGTCGTCTCAAGCAGCTTTTTGAACTGTTTGTTTACGTCGTCCTGAGTCGTGACGTCCACGCGGAATGACAGGAAGCTGTCCTCATCGTTAAACGCGGCCTGCAGCTCCTCGATTATCTGGTACTCGGCGCTGGTCTCAGAAGACGTCTGACCGTCGGAGTTGACGGCTATCATGCGCAGCGTATACGTGCCGGGCTTGAGCGAAATTCCATCGTCGTATTCGCTTGAGTCGGTCGTGGGCGCGCTGCCGTCGGTCGTGTAGTACACTGTGCAACCTTCGGGCACGGTCACGTTTATGATCTTGCGACCATCTTCGTTGGCGGCGTACTTGCCAGGCATGGAATTGAACTGAGGCGCCGGTACTGCGGGGAAGGCTATCGTGTACGTCTTACTCGTCTCGCCTGAATAGAGGTCGTTGCGATATGCTATCGCGCGCACGGTGAACACGCCTTCGCCCAATTCGATGGGCAGCACGTACTTATTTGAGTATATCGTAGGCTGCGATCCATCGGTCGTGTAGTAAATCGTCGCGCCATCGTCGCAAGCCATCTGCAACTTTACTGCATAGTCATACGTGCCCTCCTCCGGGTCAAAGCGCACGGTGCTGGGGCCGTAAGTCAGCAGCAATGTGTTGTACTCAGCGTTTGCCGTATTCTGGTAGGCGAGCTTTAGCATATCGACCATTTCGGCGTCGTCTGCGCCGCGCGCAATCATGAGCTTAATGACGCTGTCATAAGCTTCAGTGCGCGTGGGGTCGAGCGATATCGCCTTGCGATAGGCGCGCTCGGCACGTTCGGTATTGCCAACTGAACTGAGCGTGTCGGCAAGCTTTATCGCGCCGTCGTAGTTGGATGAATCGCGGCTGAATGCGGATTCGTAGTAGCCTGCGGCGCCGCCAGTATCGCCAGCAGCCAGCGCTTCGTCGCCCAGCTGCCAGTACACGGCCGCAGGCGCATTCATGCCCATGCTGGCCTTCCAGCGCTGTCCCACGCTTGTGAAAGTCATGAAGCATATCACCAGCAAAATCAATGCCAGACCACTGAGAACGCATATGCCGGCTATCATCGGCGTGTTCTTCTGCGGGTTTAATGGCCGATCGCCGCGGAATATCGCCTCGTCTTCCTCCAACTCAGCCTGGCTGGGCGGTGGAGCTGGGCGACGCCGCTGATATTCATCGGACTGTTGCGCGCGGGATTTACGACTGCTGTCTGCTGGCTTGCGAACTCCTCGCGTGGTTTGAGCGGCAGTCTGCGCGGCAGTTTGTGCAGCTGAAGGCGGGACGGCGCCTGATTGCGCTGGAGCTGCGGCATCCGGCTTGACAGCGGTTGGCTGCGGCTCGGTGGGATTGGGTGCGCTTTGCGGGGCCATTACGGGTTGCGCACCGCCTGATTGTGAGCCTGGTTGCGCGGGCGCTTCTGCCTGAGATGCGCGCGCTACTCGACGCGGCACAGGCATGCCAGGCGTACGCGGCGCGGCAGCGTTACCAGGCGCAGGCACTTGCGGGTTGCCAGCGGCACGTACTTGACGTCCGGCCGGGGTTGGAGCAGCCTGTGCAGCCGGGGCGGGTTGCGCAGGGCGTGCAGGCTGCGTGTTGGCCGATTGTTCAGGCGCATGTTGAGCGGCGCCCTGCTGGGGATTGCGGCGTGCAGGCTGAGCCTGCGGCGTGGATTGCGGCTGTGGAGCCGACGCAGCGGGTCGCGGCTTGGCTCCAGCCGCAGCTTGAGGCGTGCTGGCGCGCGCAGACTCCTGTGCACGGCGAAGCTGCGCGCGCGTGAGCACCTGTGTATCGCCCGCGCCGGGCTGCATATGCAGCGGCGCGCCGCAATTGGAGCATACGCTCGCAGTGGGCGTGTTTTCAAACTGGCATCGGTTGCATTTCATAGTCATAACCCCCGTATAGCTGTGTCCCGGCGCAGGCGCCCGGAAGCGCTCACATGTTCTTCATCGATTCATAGTATTCGTCACCGGCAAATTCGCGTTCGGTCTTGACTTCGCCGCCAAGCTCCTCGATTGCGTCGCGTATCTCCAGGTAATCCAGGTAGTTGAGCTCCTGGAGCTCCAACAGCGGCATCAATTCGTCGATAGCGCGCGCGTCGCCGAGCTTGCCCAGATATGAGGCGATCAGCGCGCGGCGATCGGGCATTGCGCGCAGCAGCCGGACAGCGTAGTCGTATATCCGTGGGTCGCCCGGGAAATTGCACGCCACATCCAACAGCACCAGACCATGCTCAGGCCGGGCTCCGACCATCGCATCCACGACCGGCGCGCTCACTTGCGGGCCCAACCCCACCAGCATTTCGCCTGCCAGGTTGCTCAATTCGGTCTCATCGTCGTGGGCATGTTCGATCAGCGATATCAGTTTGGGCATGGGCTTTTCCGACTGTATCTGCTCCAGTGTGCCCATTGCGCTCATGCGCGCCTCGTCGGATTGATCGCGGTCAAACGCTATGTCCATCAGCGGTTCGACGGCGGCTTCGCCCAGTGCGGCAATGCGCTCCAGCAGCTGATCGGGCAGCGGTATATTGCTGCGAATGTACTTGAGCATCCATTTGCACAGCATCTTCGGATCGTCGTATTGCTCGAAGTAGAGCGCGGGAGTCTGACCGTCGAGCCAGTCGGCGGGTATGTTGATCCACTTCAGGTAGACGTCGGGCATTTGCGCCTCCATCTCGTCCACGTTTTTATACTTGGCGCGGTTTTCGGTCATCCAGCGCTGTACATATTTATTAAAATGCGAGTCAAAATCAATGCACTTCATAGTTCATGCCTCCCTGAAGGATGTGCGGCGGAGAGCAGCTCGTCGACTGCCAAGGTGAGCTGTCTGCAATTCAGGTTGCGCCTGTGGGCATATGCGCGCAGGTTTATCGCCTTGCCCTGGGCGATTTTATAGGCCAGTTCGAGTGCGCTGGCCATCAGCCGCGCGCTGCCGTGCGCACCGGAGAGCATCAGCATGGGTTTCAGCGAGGATATTGCCAGCGGATAGCGATGCAGCCGCCGCACCGCTGCGCGCAAATCGGCTCTGGGTTCACGACTGGCCAGCATCTCGCATAGCGCGGCCGGACCCAGCCGGTGCAATCTTCCGCGCGAGAACATCAGTCGGGGCAGGGGATAGTCCACCGCTGCCATTAGCGCCAGCGTCGCGTATCGGAAGCTGTCGGGCAACTCAAACGCAGCCAGGAAGCGCCATAGCGCGTCGCGCGCTTCGTCAAAGCGCAGGTGAACCAACAGCGCTGCCGAGGATGCGCTCACGTCGGCATCGGCAAAGTTAAGCCCCCATTCAAGCATGCGCACAAGCTGTATATCGTCCGGATCAGGCCGGCCTGTTATCAAGCGCAGCCGTGCGCGCGTGATTGTGCGCGCCCACAATTCCAGCATTTCGCGGTCGGGGTAGTTGAGCGGCGGCTGACCGGGTTTCCACTGCTGCACCAGCTCGATGTAGTGCAGCGCGGTTGGGTCGCCGGGGTAAACGTTCAGGCACTGGCGCAGCGCGTTCAGCGTGGCCCGCGCGGGCACTCCAGTGTTTATCATTGCAACGGCGCGATGGGCGCACAGGCGCGGTTCCCATGGCGTGCAGGCCAGCAAGCGCTCGGATATGTCCAGCACCAGCGAGTCCATGCCCAACGCCACGGCCTGACCCAGCAGCATGGCGTCGCATTCGGGCTCCTCGCTGAGTGCGAATGCGCCCTGCAATGCGGGGCGTGCCTGCCTGCGATCTCCGCCGGCGAGTATGCGCGCCGCGATAGACAGTATCCATGGGTCCTGTGGTTTCATCGCCAGGGATTTTATCAGGTGCTCCATCGATTCAGCCTGTTCGCCGCGCAGCACGCAAGCCCAGGCCATTATCGCATGCGCAAGCGGGCTGTCGTTGTGGCGCAGAAAACGCTTTGCAAGCGCATATGCGCGTCCGGAACTGCCTGAAGCGGTATAGCGTTCCATGCGCTTGAGCGTACGCATCCTCAGGCGCTTGACATCGCCCAGCAGTCGATTTGCGGTCAGCCGCGTGCGCAGTTCGTCATAGCTGTCTCGGTTGTATGAATCGCCTGCATAGTGTTGCGCCAGGTCCAGAATGTGACCGGCGGACCTGTCCAGCCCCAGCTCGCTCATGTTGCATGCCTGTATGTAAAGGGCGTCGCCGTCAATCAGGCCGTGCTCAAGCATGTTGTGACTCAGCTCGCCATCGTTGATCATTCGTACTATCAGCTCGTAAGAGGCGCGGGCACAGCCCATATGATTGAGCATATCGGCTATATCGGCCTTATAGCGCGCGTCTTCGGGCGCGGCAGCGCTGGCGCGTCGGTACAGTTGCAGCGCTTCGAACGTCTCGCCGGCGTCGCGCCGCGTCTGTGCGCGATGGTGCATGAAGCCTGGATCGCGTCTGAACCCCAGTACCGCTCCTGTGATACTCGTCCCCATGATACTCCTTTGAACCGGGCCGCGCCGCGCAAAGCGGGCGACCGGTTGTGATTACGTAAAGTCAATCTGCCGTAGCGCGGCGCAGCAGCTCTTTGAGTTCATCTGCGCTAAAGCGGTATCGGCGATTGCAGAAATGGCATTCCAGTTGTGCGCCGTGATCCTGTTCTATAATGGTGTTGAGTTCGTCCGGGCCCAGTGAGATCAGTGCGCGCTCTATGCGTTCACGATCGCAGTCGCAGCGATATTGGGGGACGCGGCGCTCGATAATGCGCGGCTCAAGCCCGTCAAAGAACTGAGCACAGAGCTCGTCAGGCGTTGCGTCGACCAGCTGGCGCGATATGTCGGAATACCCCGCCGCACGCCGTTCCAATTCGCTGAGCAGCTCTTCCGAGCATTCGGGTAGCGGCTGGATCAGCAGTCCGCCGGCGCTGAGTACGCCCAGCTCGGCGCTGTGAGCAGCGTCCGGCATCAGCACGCCCAGCGACAGCAGCGTGGGCTGTTGCTCGCTGGTGGCAAAGTAATACGTGAAATCCATTGCAATCTCGCCGTTAACAAGCTCGACCTGGCCTACGTATGGCTCGCGCATGCCCAGGTCGCGCACCACGGTCAGCCGGCCCTTGCCGACTGCGCCGCCCACGTCCAGCTTGCCGTCGCTGCGCAACGGCAGTTCAACGCGGGGTTTGTCCACATATCCCTTGACGGTCAGATCTTCGTGCGCCACGGCCACCAGTGCGCCCAGCGGTCCGTCGCCCTTGACTGTTGTGGTTACGCTGCCGCGCTCGACCTTGAGCATGGAACTCATCATCGCAGATACGGTGAGCAGGCGTCCCAGCGCGGCGCAGGCCACATTGGACAGCGTGTGCAGTTGCCGGGCGCGCTCGCACATTGCGGTCGAGTTGACCAGCAGCGCGCGTGCCTGACCATCCATAAGCGTTATGTGCAGCAGCTCGTCGCCGCCGTAAGATTTGGGTATGAACTCCATATGCACTCCTTGCGCACTGTGCGGCGCATAGCGCGCCGGGCAAAGTGCGCCTTCAAATAATATTAGACGAAATAACCTCGTAAAATGTTCAATATACTGCCTCAGCTGCGCACTGCACAAAAATGCAGCCGCAGCTCATCTTCGCGCGGCAGCTCAAATGTGCGATCGCCATATACCTGCGGGTCTTCAAAGCCGGTCTCACGCAGCCAGCAGAGTATCTCCTGCGCGTCGTGGGCACGCTGCACCTGGCGTTCGGCAAAGCGCCGGTACAGTCCGCCGCCCGCGCTTACAAAGAACGTCAAATCCATCGTCACCTGACAGCGCTGCGGGTCAAATGTGTTTTGCCACAGGTAGGCGGCGTCCGGGCGTTCTTCGCCAAAAAAGCCGTTTCCCAACACGTGCTCCAGCTTGTAGCGCGATGATATGTCAAACGCCAACACGCCTCCGGGCTTTAGTGCAGCGCGCGCACTGCTGAAGAATGCCTTGACGTCGCCGGGCTTGAGCAGGTAGTTCACGCCGTCGCATGCGCAGATCACGGCATCAACCGGATGGGGGAGAGCCAGCCGGCGCATGTCCTGGCGCACAAAGCGCACGCTCAAACCGGCGCGGCGCGCCTTATCGCTGGCCACGCGCAGCATGCTCTCGGATATGTCGGAGCAGATCAGCTCAGCGCCGCGTCGCTTGAGTTCCAGCGACAGCGAGCCTGTGCCACAGCCGCATTCGCAGATCTCCCCGCCCGGGCAGCGACGGCTGCCCAGCAGCGCCAGGTAGTAGTCCGCCCAGGCGGGGTAATCAAAGTCGTCCATGAACTCGTCGTAAACTGTTGCAAATTCGTCGTACATCTGTATCTCCGCCGCGACCGGCGGGGCATGTGGTCAGTCGCGCTTGAGGACGGTTGGGCTGGTCGTACTGGCGCGCATCTGGCGCGCCACTATACCGCCTATGCGTCCGGTCTGTTCAGCCGTGAGCGCGCCCCAGCCGCCCTCAAGCACCTTATCCAACAGGCCCAGTTCCTCGGCCGCCTCGTACTTCAGCTTTTCTCGCATCATCTGTGGCGAAATGTTGAGTGTGCGCATATATTGCCTCCCTGCGCGCCGCATGATGTAGGCGCGTCATATGCAGTATGCGTCACAATCGCATCTTCAATCCGCATTCAGATATAATTGCGCGTCAGTCGCGCTTGTCAGAATCACCGGTTTCGTTTGAGTCGCTGGCGGCCGCGTTTTCGGATGCGTCTGCACTGTCGGGCGTAGCCACACCGGCAGTATCCGCCGCGCCGAACTCGGGCTGTGACTTGTCCGCATCAGGCTCGTTCTTGGCGGGTTCGGACTGCGCCGGAGTGGGTTCGGGCATGTTGCGCTCGGCCTGAGCGTCCAGCCATGAACCGCTGTCGGGACGCCGGGGCGGCCATGCCTCACCCGTGCCGCCGGGGCCGGGAGTGGGGCGGTATCCGGGCTGTGCATTGACCGGGGTATCGTCGTCATCCTCATCGTAATCGTACTCGGACGGGCGCAGGCCCAGGTTCATGGGCGCGCCGTCAATGCGCGGGTTCATGTACTTGTCAAACAGCGCGTTGGCGTAGGACGCATACAGGAATCCGCTGAACGAGTAGCCTATCAGCAGGTATATCAGCACCCATGCCAGTATTGCCCAGCTCGAACCGGTCAGCAATAGCGCGGCGACGCACAGTATCGTCGGCGCCAGCGACAGCAGCCATATGCCCACGCTCTGCGGCAGGCGCGCTACTGACAGTATCGCGCAGTTGCGCAGCAGCGCGCCGAACTTCATGTCGTAGGTTATCATCATCGGGTATGCGATCATGTTCATGAGCCACCATACGCACAGTATGATTATCATCAGGCCTTCGAGTATGCTCATGAAGACCGACTGCGTCATGCTGCCTGCGGTTGCGGCCTGCTGGCGGTAGAAGTACCATCCCACAAAGCACACCAGGTCGATTACGCCCGTGAGCAGTCCGAACGCCAGGCCCTGCTTCCAGTTGGCCTTGATCGAGTCCTTTATGTCGGACAGCCCAAACGCGTGTTGGTCGCGCGCCCAGTTGCGCAGCACGTACATGCAGCCCGACGCGCCTACGCCCGCCAGACCCATGCACGGTATTAGTATCGCCAATAGCATGACTGCATATGAGAACCAATCGCGCGAGAACTGTTCAAGCAGCGATGCATCCTCCACAGCGGCAGCGGCTATGCTGTTTAGCAGTATGAACGCCTGGAAACAGATGATTATAGCCGGTATGCAGAACACCAGATATATAAGGTTTTGAGTTATCAGGCCGCTGAAGCGGATCCTGAACATGGCCATGAAAAGTTCCTTGCGATTTTTGGGCAAGTCCTCCGGGTTAAAGTCGGCCTGACCGGCCTTGCCGTAGTAGAATCTCTGAAACAGCCCCATATCGTATACCCTCCTGTTGTATTGCCCGAGTTGGGTCAACCAATATCGATAAGGCCAATGAATATTTTAAGACCATTGAGCAGCGAAGACTCGTCCAGGTCAAAATCCGACGCATGCAGCGAGTGAGAATACATATCGCCCTGCGCTATGCCGCAGAAGAAGAATGCACCGGGCGCCTGGCGCTGATAGAACGAAAAGTCCTCGGCAATGGTGAGCGGATTTACGTCCACGCACATGTCGCCTGCGACCGTGCGCACCCGCTCTGCGGCGTAATGGTCGTTTATGACCGGCAGATAGCGGCTGAGTATGTCCATGCGACAGTTGACGCCATAAGCCAACTCTATCGCGCGCATATGGTTGCGCATCAGCTCCAGACAGCGTGCCTCGACGGCTTCGTCGTAAGTGCGCAATGTCGCATGCATCACGGCCTTATCGGCGACTACGTTGCGGCGTTCGCCGGCCTCCATAGCGCCTATCGTCAGCACCTTCTGGTCAAACGGGTCGGTTTGACGCGTGAATACCGTCTGCAGCAGTCCGTACAAAGCCACGGCCGCGGCCAGCGCGTCATGACCCAGATGCGGCAGCGCGCCGTGCGAAGCCAACCCGGATATCGTAATGTCGAGCTCGCAGGTCGAGGCCATCAGCGGGCCGTCAGGGCATGCGACCTTGCCCGACGGCAGCGAGGGCATAACGTGCATGCCGTATACCTCGTCCACATCGGGGTTTTTCATGCCGTTCTGGGCTATTATGCGTTCAGCGCCGCCGTCCAGCTCTTCGGCGGGCTGGAACAGTATCGTCACATTGCAGCGCAGATGATCGCGCTGTTCGGCGCAAAATCGCGCCACTGCAAGCATGGTGGCCATATGGCCATCGTGACCGCAGGCGTGCATGAAGCCCGGGCGCTCCGAGCAGAAGTCAAGCCCGGTCGTCTCGGCGACATTGAGCGCATCCATATCGGCGCGCAGCGCTATTGTGCGGCGGCGTTCGCCCTCCTCAAGCGGCGCCCGGCCCATGAAAACGCAGCGCACGCCGGTGTCGGCGATGGGGTGCAGCGCGTCAGGCGCAAGCGGCCGGAGACTGTCCAATATGTAGCGCTGGGTCTTGAACTCGGTATGGCCCAGCTCGGGTATGCGGTGCAGTGCGCGGCGGTCGCGGCGCAGCCCGTCCAGCGCGCGCGATATATAGTCGCGCCTTACTTGTTCAGCATCCAATAAAATCACCCGCTATAAAGTATTCCATTATTATGATACCACAAATTCAGCGTTTTGCAATATGCCAGGCGATAAGGTTTCGCTAAAGCTAACGATTTTTGCCAGCAACGCCGCAATTGAGGGCGTGATTTCACAATTGCTGCTGAAAAAGCAAACGGGAAGGCGCGCGGCCCTCCCGTGGTGAGCGTATGTGCGCCGGGACGTCAGGCGAGCCGCTCGATAGCCGCGCGCACGCGCTTGAGCGTTTCAGCCTTGCCCAGCAGGTAAGCTATCTCGACTGCGCCGCCGGGTGTGGAAGCCTTGCCGGTGATCGCGATGCGCAGCGGCCAGAGCACCTGACCGTTCTTCATGCCGCTTTGCGCTATGGCGGGCATGAGCGTATCGTGTATCGTCTGCTCGGAGAAGTCGTCTATGCCTTCCAGTATCGGCAGCACCCAGTTAAGCGCTTTGAGCGCTATCTCGGGGTTGGTCTTCATCTTCTTGTGAGTGTAGAGGTCGAGTTCGTAGTCGGGCATTGCCTCCAGGAAGTCGACCATGCCGGCAACCTCGCCCAGAACCTCGGTGCGGCTGTGCAGCAGTTCGAGTATGCGGGTGGTATCGAAAGCGTCGGCATTGCGCATGCCCGCGCGCAGGAACGGCAGCGCCATCGCGCGGTAGTCGTCAAACGACAGCCGGCGTATGTACTCGGCGTTGAACCAGCGCAGCTTCTGAATGTCAAATATCGCGGGCGACTTGCTCAGGCCCTTGAGCGAGAACGCGGACTTGAGCTCGTCCAGCGTAAAGAACTCCTGATCGGTGCCGGGAGACCAGCCCAGCAGCGCGATGTAGTTGATTATTGCGCTGTCGAGATAGCCTAACGCGCGCAGATCCTCGAACGTGGGATCGCCATTGCGCTTGGACAGCTTGTGGTGCGCGTCGCGCATTACGGGCGTCACGTGTATATAGTGCGGTATCTCCCAGCCGAACGCACGGTAGAGCAGGTTATACTTGGGCGACGACGACAGGTACTCTATGCCGCGCATGACGTGGGTTATGCCCATCAGATGGTCGTCCACGACGTTTGCGAAGTTGTAGGTGGGCAGGCCGTCGCTCTTGAGCAGCACGTTGTCGTCCAGCGTGGAGTTTTCGACGGTTATCGTGCCGTACAGCTCGTCGTCAAACGATGTTTCGCCGGTCTGGGGGATGTTTTGGCGGATGACATAGGGCTCGCCGGCGGCTATGCGGGCGCGCGCCTCATCCAGCGGTATGTTCATGCAGTGCTTGTCGTAGCGGAACGTCTCGCCGCGCTGCTCGCACTCGGCGCGCAGCGTGTCCAGGCGCTCCTTGGTGCAGAAGCACGGATATGCTGCGCCCAGCTCGACCAGCTTCCAGGCGTACTCGCGGTATATGTCGCGGCGCTGGGACTGTATATACGGGCCGTAATCGCCGCCGACGTCGGGACCCTCGTCGTAGTTGAGGCCCACTTCGCGCAGCGTCTTGTAGATCAGTTCGACAGCGCCGGGCACCTCGCGCTCCTGGTCGGTGTCCTCTATGCGCAGTATGAAGCGGCCGTCGGGTTGCGACTTGGCCAGCAGGTAGGTAAACAGCGCCGTGCGCAGGTTGCCCACGTGCATATAGCCGGTGGGACTGGGCGCAAAACGTGTGCGTATCATCACTGGTTCCTCCTAGTAAATGTTATAAGGACATCTCGCCGTTTGCGCGCCGGCTCACTTTTTGACTTCCTTGGCCCAGGAGTCCTTGAGCGCGACTACTCGATTGAATACCGGCGCGCCCTCGCGCGAGTCGGGATCCATGCAGAAGTAGCCCATGCGCAGGAACTGGAAGCGGTCTCCGGGCTGTGCGTCCAGCAGCGAACGCTCGCATTTGACGCCCGTGAGCACCTGCTTTGAATTGGGGTTGAACATCTCGGTGAAGTCGCGCTTGGCGGGGCGGGCATCGGTATCGACCTCGACGTCAGCGGCCGCATCGGCTTCAGCTTCGGCGGCTGCGTCGGCCTCCATGGCTTCGTCAAGGTTGAGCATCTGTTCGTACAGGCGCACTTCGGCGTCGATGCAGTCGGCGCAGGCGACCCAGTGCAGCGTGCCCTTGACCTTGCGCGCGGCGCCTTCGGAGCCGGACTTGCTGGTCAGGTCGGCGGAGCACCTGAGCTCGACGACGTTGCCACTTTCGTCCTTTACGACCTCGTCGCAGCGGATGATGTACGCGCCCTTTAGGCGCACTTCGCGGCCGGGCGCCAGTCGGAAGAACTTCTTGGGCGGATCCTCCATGAAGTCCTCGCGCTCGATGTACAGTTCGCGGCCAAAGCGCACCTTGCGGGTGCCCCATTCGGGGTGATCGGGATGGTTTTCCATATCCAGCTCGTCCATCTCGCCTTCGGGCCAGTTGGTTATCGTGACCTTGAGCGGATTGAGCACGGCCATTACGCGCTTGGCGGAGCCGTTGAGGTCCTCGCGCACGCAGTGCTCAAGCAGCCTTTCGTCGACGGTCGAATCAGCCTTGGCTACGCCCACGCGCTCCATGAAATCGCGTATGGCCGCGGCGGAATAGCCGCGCCGGCGCATGCCGACCAGCGTGGGCATGCGGGGGTCGTCCCAGCCGTCGACAAAGTGTTCCTCGACGAGCCGGCGCAGGTAGCGCTTGGACATGACGGTGTTGGTTATGTTGAGTCGCGCGAACTCTATCTGGCGCGGGGGATGTTCAAAGCCGGCCTGAGCGACTACCCAGTCGTACAGCGGGCGGTGTATCTCGTACTCCAGCGAGCACAGCGAGTGGGTTATGCCCTCAATGGCGTCCTGCAGCGGGTGCTGGAAGTCATACATCGGGTATATGCACCACTTGTCGCCGGTTCGATGGTGGTGATGGCGCAGTATGCGGTAGAGGGTGGGGTCGCGCATTATCAGGTTGGGCGAGGCCATATCTATCTTGGCGCGCAGCACGTATTTGCCATCCGGGAACTCGCCGGCCTTCATGCGCTGAAACAGATCCAGGCTTTCCTCTATCGGGCGGTCGCGATTGGGGCTGTTAACGCCGGGCTGGGTCAGTGTGCCGCGGTATTTGCGCATCTCGTCGGGCGTCAGGTCGTCGACATAGGCCACGCCTTTGCGTATCAGGTCGCAGGCGATCTCAAACAGCCTGTCGAAGAAGTCCGACGCATAGTAGAGGTTTGCCCATTCAAAGCCCAGCCAGCGAATGTCGCGCTGTATGGCCTCTACGAATTCGGTATCTTCCTTGGTGGGGTTGGTGTCGTCGAAGCGCAGGTTGCACGTGCCGCCGTACTTCTTGGCTATGCCAAAGTCGATGCACAGCGCCTTTGCGTGGCCAATGTGCAGATACCCGTTGGGTTCGGGCGGAAAGCGCGTGTGCACCTTGTCCACGACGCGACCGGAAGCTATATCAGCATTGATGATATCCTCTATGAAATTTGTATGAACGGCATTGTCCTGCATAAGTGATGCCTCCCTCTGAATTGCGCAAGCTATAATGAACTATATTGTAGCACGTTTTGCCGCATTTTACAAATGCGGCGATGTGAAAGTTTATATTAAGCGCCGGATTTTTGGCATGAGGATGGCTTAAAGTATGCTTGACGGGCGAGCAGCCCGGTTTCCGCGCGCCTTAATTGCCGAATAGGCGCATAAGCGCCGTGCGGCTCATGTGCTGCACGGCGCTGACGGCTTTGCGAGATAGAAGGTATGATTGGCTGCGCGCGGCCGGGCGTTGGTGAAAGCGGCCGCGCCGGGCAACCGGAGCTCTGCACAGGCCTTAAAGTTATATGGTCGTGTCGATATGTGCTTTAAGGCCCGGGACGCGTCATGCCGCGCGTCTGGTGGCTGATGAGGCATAAGAAATGCGATTATTAAGCGGATATGCGCGCAGGCCGTACAGGGCGTTATGCCCGGCGAGCGGACCAGTGGCCGCGCTTGCAGCCCGACGCCACGCGTCCAACCAATGTGCGCATGGCGTACCCTTGCAAGGGCAACACTATTTTACTGCAAATTGCGGTAAAAGTCAATACTGCAATTTGCGGTACAGTAATATGCCTGCGGAGGGATGAACGCATGTATACGCGCATACGCGATCTGAGGGAAGATCATGACATGAAGCAAAAGGAGGTAGCGAATTACCTGCACTGTTCGCAGCAGGTGTACAGCAACTACGAACTGGGTCAACGCGACATACCGACGGCGGTGCTGATAGCCCTGGCAAACCTGTACGGCGTGTCGATAGACTACCTGCTGGGCCAGACGAACAGGCCGGAACGCAATGTATAAGTTATCCAGCACAGATTATGTAAACGCCACAAACGCATCAAGGTGCCGCACGGAAGGTATCCGGGGCGGCGCCTTGACGTTGCCATCTCACATAACTGACGAACCCTGTAACGCAGCGTTTCATTATAACCGCAAGTCCTTTATTGAATCGTGCGCCGGTCGCGTGGCAATATGAGTTTGCCATTAGCTGTGAAATCCTGCAATTGCAAGCAGGGATAGTGTTATATTGCAAGCTAATTTTATATTCGTGTAAATTATACAATTTGTGAATAAACTAACGCCGCACGGAGATTCATCCGCGCGGCGTTTTGCAAATGTGCGATATCAGGAGCTTACCAGCCCTGGCGCGAGTAAGCTATCACTTCGATCGAGGCGGGCTCAACGCCATCCTTTTCCCACTGCTCGACCAGTGTGGAGTCGATCTGGCTATCCAGTTCGATGGTCTGGCCGGCGGGCAGACCGACATAGCTCGGGGACACGTAATCTACGTACATGACTTTGCCGTCGGCATCGTACAGCGCGTAGGCGGCATATATCTCGCGCACGGTTTCGTCAAGGTTGTTGGTGACGGTGATCGTGGCGGTCAGGTATTCGCTCGAAGAAGTGTAGGAGTAGGGCTTCATGCCGACTTCAGCGGTGCAGTCCAGCGCCACATTGGTGTTCTCGGAGGCGGACTTGCCGCTGACGCTGAGCGTGTAATCGTCGATATAATCGGCGCTTTCGGCATCGTCGACGTTTATGTACTCCTTGAGATAAGCCTTCTGACCGGGATCAAGTATAGTGGGATAGCTGTATAGATAATCCTCGGCATCGATGGATTCGCCGTCGGCATCGAGCAGCTCTATGAGGCCGGCGTTGAACTCAACGGGCTTGTCGCCGGTGTTTTCGAGCACCGCGAATATGTAGGCGGTATATCCGGAATATGATTCGCATACCGTCATGGTTTCGTCAGAAACGACGAGCTTGCCGGCGGCAAAGGCGGGCAGCGCCATGGCCAACGCCAGCACGAGTACTAGCAGCGAGCAGAAGAACTTTTTCATGTTAAACCCCTCCTTAATTCACTGTAAGAATTGTACATCGTACTACATCAAGTTGTCAATAGCGTGACTCAATATTTCATTAAGCGTCTGCGCCGATATTGCGGGCAGCCGGCTGTCAACAAAATATTTGCGTCAACGCCGCATGGCACAAATATCCTGGTTAATGTACACATAGTATTTGACAGGGAGCGTGATATAGCGTGGAATGGGTGGACATGGTCGCCGACGCGCTGCCCGAGGCGATAGCCAGGGCGTTGCGCGACAGCCCACGCGAATGGCTGCAAAGCGCGTGCGAGCTGCGACTGCGCGCAAGCGGTGCGACGCTGTGCGCGCCGGGCGCCATGAGGCGGCTGTGCGACGTAGGCGAGGACGGCATGCGCGCGGCGATGGCCAGCCTTACGCGGGGCAATATGCACGCGCTGGGCGAGTGCGTGCGGCAGGGGTATGTACCGCTGCCGGGCGGATTCAGGGCGGGCATCTGCGGCCGGGCGATCATGCGCGGCGGCGAGGTCGCGGGCCTGGAGGACGTAAGCGGGATATGCATACGCATAACCCGGATGCTGCCAGGCGCTTCGGACGGCGTGATGCGGCATATACTGCATGCCGGGCGGGCGCGGGGCGCGCTGATCGTGTCGGCGCCGGGCCTGGGCAAGACCACGCTGCTGCGCGACATTGCGCGCAACCTGTCGCGCGCGGGCTTAAACGTGGCGGTCGCGGACGAACGGGGCGAACTGGCCGGCGCAGGGCAGGATCTGGGCGCGCATACCGACGTGATGAGCCTGTGCCCCAAGGCGCAGGCGCTGGGTATGCTGGTGCGTGCACTTCGACCGGACGCACTCATAACGGATGAACTGGGCGCGCCGGGCGACGCGCGTGCGGCGCTTGACGCGGCGCGCTGCGGGGTGGCGGTGATAGCCAGCGCGCACGCGGGTGATCTCAGAACGGCGCTGGGACGGCAGGAACTGGGCGAAGCGATATCGGGCGGCGCGTTTGAGCGGATAGTGGTGATTGGCGGACCGCGGCCGGGCGAGGGCGTGCGCGTGTATGATGGAAAGGGGCGAGAGCTGTGTTGAGAATTGCTGCGGCAGGATTTATAGGACTTAGCTGCTTTATGACTGGAATGATGATGGTGGCGCGTATGCGGGCGCGGCTGAAGCTGATACAGGCGTGGCAGCGCGCGATAGACGAGATCGAGGTTGAGATGTGCACGCACATGCGGCCGGCGCAGCAGGCATTGCGCGCATATACGGGCGTGGATCGCTGCCGGGTGTGGTTGAACACGCTGGCGGATGCGCGCGACATCGGTCAGGCGTGGGCGTTATTGGAGCGCAACGCGCGCACCGTGCCGCTGATGCCGGAGGATGTAGACGTGCTTTCAGCGCTGATACCGCGGCTGGGCGAACTGGACATGGCGCAATTGCGCACGGCGTTCGAAGCGGCGCGCACGGGGCTGAAACGCTGTGAGGCGCACGCACGCGAGGACATAGAGCGCAATTCGCGCGTGTACACCACGCTGGGCTCGCTGGGCGGCATGTTGGCGGCGATACTAGTGATATAGGAGGCGGCCGATGAGCATAGACCTGGTGTTTAAGATAGCCGCGATAGGTATACTTGTGTCGGTGCTGAGCCAGGTACTGGCGCGCACGGGCCGCGAGGACATGGCGACGCTTACAGGCGTGGCGGGGCTGGCGTTGGTGCTGCTGATGGTCGTAAACATGATAGCGCAGCTGTTTGCGTCGGTAAAGAGCATATTTGGGCTGTGAGCGGAGGTGGCTTGGATAGTGCAGATAGAGCGCATAGTCGCGTTTGCGGCGGTAGCGGCGCTGCTGTGCGTGGTGGTGCGGCAGACTCGGCCGGACATGGCGCTGGCGCTGACGCTGTTTGCGGGCGCGGCGCTGCTGGCGACGTATGCGGCGGGACTGTGGCAGGTGGTCGACGCCATGAGCGAGTTGAGCGCGCGGGCGGGGCTGAGCGACGGGTTTGTGGCCACTTTGAGCAAGGTGCTGGGCGTGGCGCTGTTGGGCGAGTTCGGCGCACAGGTGTGTCGGGATGCGGAGCAGAGCGCGCTGGCGCAGCGCGTGGAATTGGGCGCGCGGCTCATACTTACGCTGATGGCGTTGCCCATGCTCAGCTCGATATTGGACAGCGCACTGGAGTTGGTGGCATGAGGGGCAGAACGCAAGCGCGAATGTTGATAGCTGTGTGGTGCCTGGCATGCTGCTTTACAGGCTTTAACTGCTGTGTGGCGGAGACATCGGGTTATATTGCGGCGCGAATTGATTGCAATGTGGCGACTGATGGCGCAATGTCCTGTGATGCAGAGCGTGCAGCCGCCAGCGCGCGCTATTCAGCCGGAGTACTGCCAGGTTCAATGGCGGCTGAAATGGGAATTTGGCCGAACTCAATTCAAAGTATATCGCAAAACCATGTCAATCGGCATTTTACGAGTTTGACCGGCACTGAAACGACGCGCGATCTGACCGAAGGCGTCCAACCCAATACTGCCCGGTCAGGTGCCGAGTTGATAGACGGCACGGCTTCAGGTGCGACCGACGCCGTGCCGGACGAGCCTTCTCCCCAGCCGACCACCGCGACTTTGGCCCAGGCGCTTACCGGCGAGCTATCCGAAACCGACGCTGCCCGATTGAGCGACTCGATAGCCGAATCGACGGGCGAACAGCTTGCGGCGCTGGATGTGACCGGACTGCAATCGGCGGCGGATGCACTGGCCGGCGCGGGAGCGTTCGATGTGCGCGGAGTGCTGGCACAGCTCAGCGCGGGCGAAGGGCTGGATGCGCAGAAGTTGCTCAGAGGCGCGCTGGAACTAATTGCGGGCATGCTGCGTGGGCGTGCGGCGTTCATGATAGCGCTCATCACCGGTGCCGTGCTTGCGGGGGTGGCAGCGCGGCTGTGCGGCGACAATGGCGCGCGCGTGGCGTCGATGGCCAGCCTGTGCGTGGCGGCAGCGCTGATCGCGGCTGACTTTGCCGTGCTGGCGCGGGATGCCAGAGCGGCGTTGGAAGCTATGGGCACTGCGTTGGATGCGCTGCTGCCGCTGATATCGGGCGCGCTGGCGGCGATGGGAGCGGGCGTGACCAGCGGATTGCTGGGCAGCGCGTTGTCAGCGCTGGCGGGCGCGGGGTTGATGTATGGACGGGAGTATGTGGTGGGGCTGGCGCTTATGAGTGCGGCGCTGGAACTGTGTGCCGGGCTCAATCCGCGTGCGCGGCTCAGTGCGCTGGCAGAGCTCATGCGCACGGCAAGCGGGCTAATGGTGGGTGCGGCGCTGGTCGTGGCGCTGGGCGCGATAAGCATCAACGGCACGCTGGGTGCGGGCATGGACGGCGTATCGCTGCGCGCGGCCAAGTATGCGCTGGACAATATGGTGCCGGTTGTGGGCGGAGAGATCAAGGACACCGTTGAGGTCATGGCAGCCAGCTGTCTTATGGTACAAAATCTGCTGGGTGTATGCGGAATGTTGCTCATGGTGATAGGCATGGCCCGACCTGTGTTGACGCTTACGGCGGCGTATCTGTCGTATAAGGCGTGCTCGGCGGCGGCGCAGGCGCTGGGCGGGGTGCAGTTAGGCGGATTGTGCGAGGGAATTGGGCGAGTGCTGCGCACGCTTATGATTGCGGTGCTGGGCGCGGCTGCTATTGCGATAATGCTGTTGGGAGCGCTGAATGCGTCGGCGCGCACGCTGTTTGCGGCTTAATGTGGAGGCGGATTATACGTGGAATTGAGTGCGGTAGTGCTGGCGCCGGTAGCGGCGGGTGCGCTGCTTTACATAATCGACATGTTACTGCCTGACAGCAGGCTGGCTCAGGTGGCTTCGGCCGTGGCGGGCATCGTTGTAGTACATGCGCTGCTTACGCCGGTACTTGGCTGGCTTGCCGGCGCTGATATGGTTGCGTCGGACGATGCGTATTTGAACGCGCAGCAGGTGCTTACCGCGCCGGCGCAGGAGGTACGGACTGACGATCTAAGCGACTTCTACTATTATAAGGAGCCGTAGAAGTGCAAGCATATATTGCAATGTATTAACGCAAACTGAAGCGCAACTGCGCCAGGGCAATTTGAGGTGGTGAGCGATTGAGCGGATCGATATGGGGACGGCGCGGACTGCTGCTGGCAGGGGTGCCATTGCTGGTGGCGCTGGCGCTGCTGGCGCTGAGCTGGGCTGGCGACGGCGCAAGCGGCATGACCGAGTTGGAGGCGCGGCTGAGCGCGACGCTGTCGGAGATCGAAGGCGCGGGGCAGGTGCGCGCAATGGTGCTCACCGGTGCGGACGAACCGGCCGGACAGGCCGAAAGCGGCGAAGTGACGGGAGTAATAATCGTTGCTCCGGGCGCGTATGATTTAGGTGTGCAACTTAGGCTGCAGCGCGCGGCTATGACGCTGTTTGCGCTGCCGGCTGAGCGCGTGGAGGTATTTTCGGGGCGGGAGGGGAACTCACAATGAGAAACTGGACATTTCTGTTGAGCGAGCGGGCACAGCGCACACGGGCGGTGATAGTGGCGTCGGCGACGGTGCTGCTGTTTGCGGCGATGCTGTTGAGTTTTAAGCAGATGCCGCGTCAGGCCGACACACAGGTGCTGGCGGGTCAGGCAACCAGCGCCGAATCGAGCGAGGATACGGATGCGCTGGCCGAGTTCAGGACTGAGCGCGCAAGCAGCCGCGTGACGCAGATGGCGGCGCTTGACAAGCTCATCGACGGCGACGACGCTCAGGTCAGCAGCGACGCGGCCCAGCAGAAGCTGGAACTGGTGGGCTATATGGAGACTGAAACTACGCTGGAGGGTCTGTTGCATGCGCAGGGCTGGACCGACGCCGTGTGCACTGTGCACGCCGATAGCTGCAATGTGCTTGTGCGCGCCGAATCGCTCGACGATGCCCAGACCGCGTCGATACTTGCGCTTGCCAGTGCCGAAACCGGCCTCAGTGCGGCAAATATCAAAATTATTCCGGTCGATTAAGGTTAAAATAGCCCAAGGGGTTTGAATGTGGGCCGGAAATCTGATATAATGCTGGTATACGAGGAGGTGTTTACGCTTGAGTGAGAATCTTACTACCAATGTCGAGCTGGATTCAACGGCCAACGGCACGGTTAGCTTTGCCACTGACGTAGTGGCCACGATAGCGGGCCTGGCGGCGACGGAAGTCGAAGGCGTCGCCGCGATGATAAATAACGGCAATTTGGGCCTTGTGGACATGCTGCGCAAGAATCAGGGCAATCGCCCGCTGACGCGCGGCGTCAAGGTAGAGATAAACGGCAATCAGGTCACGGTGCAGTTGACGGTCACGGTGGACTACGGTTCGCCGGTGCCCACGGTTGCGCGCGAAATTCAGGATAACGTCAAAAAGGCAATTGAAACCATGACGGGGCTTGAGGTGCCCGAGATAAATGTCTATGTACAGGGCATCAGCTTTGAAAAGGAGAATCGCGCCGCGATGGAGCTGGAGCAGAAGCAGCGCGCGGCGATAAGCGCACAGCGCGTGGAGCGTTTGGGCCGCGGCGAGGAGCCGCACGAGGACAAGCCCGAAACAGAAGCGCGCGACGAGGAGCCCGCAGAAACTGAGCGCCGCAAGAAGTTCCGCAGTTCCAAACTTTTCTCGCAGCGTCGCTCGGCCGAGGAACATGCCGACGAAACTGCGTCGGATGCGTCCGAGCAGGATAAGTCGGAGCCTATCTATGCGTCCGCGCCGGCAAGCGAGCCCCAGGCCGCAGCTGAGGTGGAATCTGCGCCGGCGGCGGAGGCTGCGCCTGAGGCCGAATCCGCGGCTCAGCCCGAAAACGACGCGCCGGCGGCAATAGACGCCGATCCTGACGAGGACGAGCAGGTATGCGATGGGCATTGTGAGACCTGCACGCTCAAGTGCGAGGCGGCGGGCGACGATGGCGCTTCGACTGATGGCGAAGCTGCGCGCACAGACGATGACAAGCGCGCGGATGAATAACCGGGCGTCCCGGCGCGAAAAGCGCAGCTAAGACGCCTTAACCGGTTCGATTTTGTGAAGGCGGCGGCTGTATGCTTTACACATGGCCGCCGTTTGCTGTATCATATGAATGTGATTCGAGGTGGCGGTTGCGCGGATTTGACAAGGCAAGGAGGGCGAACGGATGAAGAAGAGATCTATCTGGCAGCGGATACAGGCTGTCATATGCTTTTTGCTGCTGCTGTGTGTGTTTGTGCCGTTTGGCGCGGTGGCGATTAGTCCCGGAATGGCGCGCGATCTGATAGTGCTGGTGGACGGTCAGCAGGTGACCGGTCTGGCTGCTGCTATGGATGGCGTTGTGCCGTCGATGCGCGTGGTTTATGGCGTGGCGGCGGTCATAGGGCTGTTGTGCTCGCTGCGGATGCTTACGCTGGTGTTTGCGCGCGGCGGACGCGACCGGTCGGGCGTATCGCTTCAGAATGCGTCGGACGGCCCGATACACATCTCGGTGCCTGCGGTCGAGACGCTGGTCAGCCAGGGCATACGCGACGTGCCGGGTCTGAGCGACGTGCGCATGAAGGTGCACGACTATGGCGATTCGGTGACAATTGAGATAGCCATGTCTGCGCGCAGCGACATAAACATACCCGAGACCATGATGCGCCTGCAATCGCGCATAAAGGCATATGTGCAGGAATCGGCGGGCATAGAGGTGCGCGAGGTGAGGCTGAACGTCGAAAAGGTCGTGCTGGCAGATGGCATACAGGCGTTGCCGGCGGGGCGCGGCATGAAGCGCGTGCCGGCCTCTGAGCAGGAGAATTCGACGCCGACGCTGGCGGCCAAACCCGAATCTGCAAAGCCTGAAGCGCCCAAGTCTGCGCCGTCTCAGCCGGCAACTGCGGCTTCAACGGTCGAGGATGACGACGATACCGATACCGACTGGAACCGCAAGGGCTGGTTCGGACGGTTTGGCCACAAGAAGCGCGAAACCGATGCGGATGCGAGCGTGGATGCAAGTGCGGCTGCGCGCGCGGCTCAGGGTGACGATGCGGCAACGGTGCCCAGCCAGGCGCCTGAGACCGGCGACGAAATATCGATTAAGGCGCACATAGCCGAGTACCTGACCGGCGAGGCGCCGCAGGCCGCTGACGGTCAGCCGGAGCCCGCTCGGAATGAGGATTCCCATGCGGTAGCTGAAACCGGCGAGGCTGCTCCGGAGGCACGGGTTGAGGCTGCTGAAACTGCCACTGAAACGGCGGTTGAGACTGCGGCCGAAGCGGATACAACTGTCAAAGCCGAAACTGGTGCTGATGCTGAGCCGGCGGCCGAGATTGAGACTGTTGCCGAGCCTGTTAACGAGGCCGAGGCGGCGTTTGACGCCGAGCCGGAGTCGGAAGTCGCGCCAGCTGTTGATCCTGAGGCGTCAGCCGTCATCGCTGTTGAAGCCGTCTCCGTCGAGCCGGGCAGCGAATCCGAGTCGACCGCTGAGGTTGATATAGCTACGGAGCCGGTACAGGTGAATGATGCTGAGCGTGAGCCGGAGCGCAAAACCGGTACGGACGCAGCGTTCGACTATGATGCGGTTGTAGCCGATGTGGAGTCAACCGAGGCGCCTGTTGAGGAGCCGCGCACGATAGTTATCGGCGACACATCCGAATCGATGGTGGCCAACGGCGATTCGGATGACTCGGATGAGGCAAAAGCGGCCGGACACAATGCCGGCGGTCAGGCGATACCGCTGTAAGCGCGTAGATTGGAGTAGGGTATGCAAAGCGTTAACAGGGGTTTCATGTGGGCGTTTGGGTGCATGCTGGCGGTTGTGGCGGTATTGCTGGTGGGCATGTGGCAGGTCGCGTTGGTTGTGCTGGCGGGGGCGGCAGGGTATGCGGCGTACCGCATAAACCTGGCCGAGCGTTGGCGCGAACTGATGCGCCGGCGGCGCGGCTGAGGCGGGCATACCGGCAGAATCGCGGGTAATATCGGTATTTATTCAGACATGATACGCCGTCCGGCGGCAAAACGCGCCGGGCGGTCGCTTGCGCCTGTCAGGGGGCGGCGCAACAAATACTGCGCTCAACAGGGCGTGTTTGGAGGATAACCTTAATGGGTCAATCGCTTACGGCACAGAGAACACAGGCGCGCGACGTGGCGCTCAAACTGATATATGAGCGCGAACTGGGCGGCGAAGGCGGAGATACCACGATAACCGGACTTATGGAACTGGATGCTGCACAGCTGGACATGGAGTACATAGTAAAAGTAGTAAACGGCGTTTACGACAACCTCACCAGCGTTGACGGCGAGATAGAGGCGCATTTGAAGGGCTGGACCATAGCGCGGCTGGCGCGGGTCGATTTGAGCATAATGCGCCTGGCGGTGTACGAGATGATGTACATGGACGGCATACCTGCCGCGGCGTCGATAAATGAAGCGCTGGAGCTGAGCCACATATATTCAACCGAGCGCGCTACGCCGCTGATAAACGGCGTGCTGGGCGCGATAGGCCGCGATCTGGCGCGCGGTGAGCAAGAAAAACATAACTAAAGGAGAGATGCGGTATGGCGCAAATAATTGACGGCAAGCAAATATCCCAACAGCTGCGTGAAGGCATGAAGCAGGAAGTTGCCGAGCTGATAGAGCAGGGAATCAAGCCCTGCCTGGCGGTAATAATCGTGGGCGAAGACCCGGCCAGCAAGGTGTATGTGCGCAACAAGGAGCGCGCCTGCAAACAGCTGGGCATGGACAGCATACTGTTGCGGCTGCCCGAGGAGACCAGCCAGCAGGAATTGTTGGAGCGTGTGCGCGCGCTCAACGCCGATCCGGCGGTGAACGGCATACTGGTGCAACTGCCGCTGCCCAAGCATCTCGACGAGCAGGAAGTCCTGCGCGAGATCAGCCCGGAAAAGGATGTCGACGGCTTCCATGCGCTCAACGCGGGGCGGCTGTTGCTGGGCGAGCAGTGCACTGTGGCGTGTACGCCTGCGGGCTGTCTGGAGTTGATCCGATCCACGGGCGTGAACATTTCCGGTGCGGAAGCGGTAGTCGTAGGGCGCAGCAACATAGTTGGCAAGCCCATGGCGCTGTTGCTGCTTCAGCAGAACGCGACCGTCACGGTGTGTCATTCACGCACGCGCAACCTGGGTGAAATCACGCGCCGTGCGGACATACTGGTTGCGGCGGTGGGCAAGCCGCGCATGATAACCGGCGACATGATTAAGCCGGGCGCAGTCGTGATAGACGTGGGCATAAACCGCGTGGACGGCAAGCTGGTCGGCGATGTGGACTTTGAGTCTGCATGTGAGGTTGCGGGTTGGATAACACCGGTTCCGGGCGGCGTGGGGCCGATGACGATAACTGGACTTATGCGCAACACGATAGACGCCACGCGGCGGCAGCATGGCATCAAATAAGCCGGGCGACTGGGCGCTTAGCGTGAGCGAGCTCAACGAATATGTGCGTCGGTCGCTTGCGTCCGATCCGATGCTGCGTGCGCTCAGATTGCGCGGGGAGCTGTCTGGCGTAAAGCGGCATTCGAGCGGCCACATATATTTCACGCTCAAGGATGAAAACGCGCGCATACAGGCGGTGATGTTCCGTCAGCGCGCACAGGAGCTGGACTTTGACCTGCGCGATGGGCTGAAGGTCATTGCGGAGGGCAGCGTGTCGCTATATACGGCGGCGGGCGCATATCAGTTCTATGCCGAGCGCATGCGGCCCGACGGCCAGGGCGATCTGTTTGCGCGGTTTTTGAAGCTCAAAGAGAAGCTGATGGGCGAAGGAATGTTTGATACGGCGCTCAAAAAGCCGTTGCCGATGCGCGCGCGCAGCGTGGGCATAGTCACGTCGCCAACCGGCGCGGTGATACACGACATTATGACCGTGGCCGCGCGCCGGGACCCGACGGTACGGCTGGAACTGTATCCGGTCAGCGTGCAGGGCGGCACGGCAGCCGGTGAGATCGCCCGCGCGATACGGCGCATGGATGCGCGGGGATATGACGTATTGATAGTGGGCCGCGGCGGCGGTTCGCTGGAAGATCTGTGGGCATTTAATGAAGAGGTGGTCGCGCGGGCGATATTTGACTGTGCGACGCCGGTCATATCTGCTGTAGGACACGAGGTCGACTTTACGATAGCCGACTTTGTGGCGGACGTGCGGGCGGCTACGCCTTCGGTAGCGGCCGAACTGGCGATAGCCGACCGCGCCGAGCTTATGCGCCTTATGGACGAGCGCTCAAAGCGGCTGGCACGCGCGTTGGACGGACTGCTTGCGCGGCAGGACGCG
Source organism: Candidatus Fimadaptatus faecigallinarum (assembly GCA_018714445.1). Classification (GTDB taxonomy): domain Bacteria; phylum Bacillota; class Clostridia; order Christensenellales; family Aristaeellaceae; genus Fimadaptatus; species Fimadaptatus faecigallinarum. The sequence goes on from DVNK01000050.1 coordinate 25,053, forward strand.
GTGCTTGCACGCTTGGGCGCGCGCATGGAGACGGTCAATCCGGCGCGCTCACTGGCGCTGGCCGGGGTGCGGCTGTCGGCCGATATGCGGGAATTGAACCGCGTCTATGAGAGATACATTAATTCGCAGCTGGGCGCTTTGAACGGGCGCGCGTCGGCGCTTGAGCGGGTGAGTCCGGCGCCGCGGCTTGCGGCGGCTGAGACGGCGCTGGAGCGGCTTGGCGCTCAGCTGAGCGCGGCAGGCGAGCGTGGACTTGCATTGCGACGGGCGCGAGTGGACGGCCTGTTTGACAGGCTGCGCGCGTTGAGTCCGGAGCGGGTATTGGAGCGCGGATACGCGATAGTGAGCGTGAACGGCGCAGCGGTGGGATCGGTTCGGGCGCTGCAGCCGGGCGACATGCTGGATGTGAAAATGCGCGACGGCAGCGTGAGCGCGCTGGCGGTTGAGCTGCGCGACTCGGAGGATGTTGATGGCTAAAACTCAAAAACAGCCCACGTTCGAGCAAAAACTCGAGGAATTGGAGCAGATAATCGGCGGCCTGGAGCAGGGCGACATGCCCTTGGACAGGGCGATTGCGACATACAAGCGCGGAGTTGAGCTGACGCGCGAATTGAAGACGCAGCTGGAAGGCGCGCGCGAGCAGCTCAAGGTGCTCAATGCGTCGGATGCCGCCGACGATAAGCCGGCGAGCGACTTGAGCGACGCGGAATGAGCAGCGCGCAGGAGGCGGTGAACATATGGAGCGGGAAGTATACTCACGGCGTTCAGGCGAGTATCGCGCGCGCGTGGAAGCCGAGCTTGACAGGCTGATACCGGCGCCGGAGCTTGAAAGCGACATGCCGGCATTGCTGAGACGGGCCATGCGCTACTCGCTGCTGGCGGGGGGCAAGCGGCTGCGGCCGGTGTTGCTGCTGGCGGTCAGCGACATGCTGGGCGGTGCGGATGGCGCGCTGAGCTGTGCATGCGCGCTGGAGATGATACATACGTATTCGCTGATACACGACGATCTGCCGGGCATGGATAACGATACAATGCGCCGGGGCCGGCCGACTTGCCATGTGGCGTTTGGCGAAGGTCAGGCGATACTGGCTGGCGACGGGCTGCTGACGCGCGCGTTTGAGAGCGTGCTGAGCGATGCGCTGGGGCGCGCGCCCGAGGCTGCGCTGCGCGAGGTGAGGGCGCTAAGTCGCATTGCCGACGCGGCGGGCTGCGGCGGCATGGTCGCGGGGCAGTGCGCGGATCTGGCGTGCGAGCGCGCCGGCTCGGCGGGTTATGGCGACATAGTTGCGCCGGGCGGCTCGCCGGGAGCCGACGTCATGCTCAGCTATATACATTACCGCAAGACGGCGCGCATGCTTATGGCGCCGTTTGAGGCGGCGTGCGAGCTGACGGGTGCGGACGACGATATGCGTGCGCGGCTGATGCGGTTTGCCGAACCGTTCGGGCTGCTGTTTCAGGTAGTGGACGACTATCTGGACGTATGCGGCGACAGCGCGGCGCTGGGCAAGAGCGTGGGCAAGGACGCCGACAGCGGCAAGCTCACATACGTGACGCTCAACGGCATTAAGGGCACGCTGGCGATACGCGACGAACTGGCGTGCAAGGCACAGCGCGCGCTGGCGGACATACCTGATGACGGCTTTCTGGCGGGAGCGCTGGAGGCCATGGCGATGCGCGACAGATGAAGGTGAGGAGGCGGACACTTGGACGGGTTGGAGGCGCTGTTTGCGAATCGCGTGCTCTGGGCGGCCATGCTGGGCTGGGCGATCGCGCAGACGTTTAAGGTAATGCTGACTTTCATTGTGTACAAGCGATGGGATTTTTCGCGCATGTTTGGTTCGGGCGGCATGCCTTCGTCGCACTCGTCGTTCATATGCGCGCTTGCCACGGCGGTGGCCATAACGCGTGGCTTTCAGAGCGTTGAGTTTGCGATAAGCTTTGCGCTGGCGCTGATAGTAATGTATGATGCGGCGGGCGTGCGGCGCTCGGCAGGCAAGCAGGCCGCGGCGATAAATCAGATAATCCAGGACATGATGAAGCGTGGCAGCAAGTTGACGCAGGACCACTTGAAGGAACTGATAGGTCATACGCCGTTTGAGGTGATAATGGGCGCGCTGCTGGGCGTGCTGGTGGCCATACTGTTTGTATGACGCAATGGAGCGGTGAGCCGTAGGGGCTTGCCGCTCGTTTTTGTGCGCGCAGGCGCGCAGGCCGCTGAAAGGCTGCGACAACGGCGATGTAAAGGCACTGATCGCCTCAGTGCCGACCGGATTCGACATGTACCATGCCAACTTGAAAAACATGCCGCATAAGCAAGTTAGCCGTCGAACGAAACCCGCATACACGACAAACCAACTCAAATTCCGTCAAAGGAACCGCGCGGCGATCCGGCGAAAGTAAACCGTCGGTAAGCAGACGGGAGGTGGCGTATATGCCGGGGACAAAGGGCTTGAGCGTTACGGCCAGGCTCAGCGGCGAGCTGGATCACTTCAGCGCGGACGGCGTGCGGGCGATGCTGGATGGCATGCTGGAGGACAGGCGCGTGCGATATCTGGTGCTGGATCTGAGCGATATGACATTCATGGACTCATCGGGGGTAGGCGTCATAATCGGGAGGTACAAGCGGTTGGTGGCGCGGGGCGGCGGCGTGCGCGTGTTTGGCGCGAACGCGCAGGTGGACATGCTGTTCAAGCTGTCGGGCCTATATAAGATCGTAGAAAAATGTGATCGGGCGGGTGAGGCGGTATGAATTGCGTAAATGAGATGCGCGTGGACTTTCTTGCGTGCGGCGAGAATGAGGGATTTGCGCGGTTGTGCGCGGCGGCGTTTATAATGCGCCTAAACCCAACGGTTGAGCAGATGAACGACATTAAGACCGCCGTGAGCGAAGCTGTGACCAATGCAATAATACATGGGTACGAGTCGACGCGCGGCATGGTGCGGCTCAGCGGGTTCATATACGACGACGGCACTGTGGCGTTTGAGGTGCATGACGCCGGGCGCGGAATAGACGACGTTGCGCGCGCACGCGAACCGTTCTTTACATCGCGGCCTGATATGGAGCGCTCCGGATTGGGCTTTACGGTCATGGAGACGCTGATGGACACGGTCGAGGTGACCTCGGAGCGCGGCCGGGGCACCAGGGTGCGAATGCTCAAGCGGCTGGACGCGCCTGATGCTGAGTCATGAGCAGACGCTTGATTACATCCGCCGCGCGCAGGCGGGCGATAAGGCGGCGCGCGACGCGCTGATAGATGAGAACATTGCGCTCGTGAAATCGGTGGCGGCGCGGTTTGGCGGGCGGGGCGTCGAGTGGGATGACCTGTTCCAGTTGGGCTGCATGGGGCTGATAAAGGCGATAGACGGATTTGACGTAGAGCGCGGAGTGCGGTTTTCGACGTATGCGGTGCCCATGATAATGGGTGAGATTCGCCGCTATCTGCGCGACGACGGTCAGATGCGCGTGTCGCGGCAACTGCGCGAGCGTGCGCGGGACTGCCTGCGCGCGCGTTCGGAGTTGGAATTGGAGCTGGCATCCGAACCCACGTTGGAGCAGATAGCGGCGCGCGCAGGGCTGGAACTGAGCGCGGCGGTGGAAGCGCTTGCTTCGACTCAGACGGTGCGTTCGCTCAGCGAACCCGCGGGCCCGGACAGCGACTGCGTGCTGGCCGACACGCTGGGCGAGGACGATACCGAGCGGCGCATAGATCGACTTGAACTGGAGCGAGGCCTGTCGGAGCTGGAAGAGCGCGAGGCTGAGCTGATAAGGTTGCGATACTTTGCGCAACTCACGCAGGTGCAGATAGGCGCGCGATTGGGCATATCGCAGGTGCAGGTGTCGCGGCTGGAAAGCCGCATTATAAAGAAGCTGCGCGGCAGTCTGAGCGTGTGACGCCGTCGGCCTGCGCGGCTAAATAACAGGCAAGCCTGCGGGTCAGACACTGGCCCGCGGGCTGCCTGCGTATTGGGCGCCTGAACCCAGTTGGCGGGCCGCCAAAAAGCACATTAGGTTAACTCGCCGATTTTCATTGACCTGCGGGGTATTTTCGTGCTATGCTATAAGATACTATTGGGTAAAACAGGAGGCATGGCAATTGGCTCTTACCGATATGACGCTGTCGCAGCGCATAGAGCGCGTGCTGCCGCGCGTGCAGAAGGCTACGCGCTATATGGGCGGCGAGATGGGCAGTGTAATGAAGGATCCTGCGCAGGTGCGCGTAAGGTACGCATTTCTGTTTCCGGATGTATACGAAGTGGGCATGTCGCATTTGGGCATGAAGATACTGTATCACACGATTAACAAGCGCCCGGACGCCTGGTGCGAACGGGTGTTTTCGCCGTGGCTGGACATGGCCGAGGAGATGCGGCGTGAGCACATACCGCTGTTCTCGCTGGAAAGCCGCACGCCGGTGAGCGAGTTTGACATGTTGGGCGTGACGCTGCAGTATGAGATGAGCTATTCCAACATACTGGACGCGCTGGCAATGGCGGGCATACCGCTGCGCTCTGCTGAGCGCACGAGCGGGCCGTTTGTGATAGCTGGCGGACCGTGCGCATTCAACCCGGAACCGCTGGCCGATTTCTTTGACATATTCGTGCTGGGCGACGGCGAGCAGTCGACGCACGATACGATAGATATGTTCCTCAAATGGAAAGAATCCGGGCTGCCGCGCGCGGAATACCTGAAGATGTGCGCGCAGATACCGGGCGTATACGTGCCGTCGCTGTACGATGTGGAGTACAACGCGGATGGTACGGTGCGCTCAGTGACGCCCAAGCCGGGTTCAGGCGCGCCCGAACGCGTCTATAAGGCGCTGGTCAACGACCTGAACGCCGCCGATTTCCCGGATCAGATGATAGTGCCGTTTGGCGAGATCGTGCACGACCGGATTATGCTTGAACTGTTTAGAGGCTGCACGCGCGGCTGCCGGTTCTGCCAGGCGGGCATGATATACCGTCCGGTGCGCGAGCGCTCGATGGAGCGGCTGCTGGAACTGGCAGACAAGCTGATAGACTCTACGGGCTACGAGGAGATATCGCTGTCCAGCCTGTCCAGCGGCGACTACTCGTGCCTGCCCGAGCTGGCGACCGAGTTGATGCGCCGGTTCGAGAAGCGGCGGGTATCGGTGACGCTGCCGTCGCTGCGCGTGGACACGTTTGTTAAGGACACGCTTGCGCAGACTCAGCGCGTCAAAAAGACTACGCTTACATTTGCACCGGAAGCCGGTTCGCAGCGTTTGCGCGACGTCATCAACAAGGGCGTAACAGAGGAAGACCTGCTCCGAAGCGTGCGCGACGCGTTTGAGAGCGGTTGGAGCGGCATAAAGCTGTATACGATGCTGGGGCTGCCGACTGAAAACACGGCCGACCTGGACGGGCTGGTGCAGTTGACGCGCGATGTTATATCGCAATATTTTGCGGTGCCCAAGGAACAGCGCGCGCGTGGTTTGCGCGTGGCGGTATCGACCTCGACGTTTGTGCCCAAGCCGCATACGCCGTTCCAGTGGGAGCCGCAGGATTCGTTGGACGAGATCGAGCGCAAACAGCGCTATCTGGTGAGCCAATTCCGCGGCATGAAGTCGGTCGATTACAAGTACCACGAAAGCGAGATCAGCTTTATGGAGGCGTGCTTTGCGCGCGGCGACCGGCGGCTGTGCGCGGTGCTGGAGAATGCGCACAAGTTGGGATGTCGGTTCGACGGCTGGCATGAGCAGTTCCGGTACGACCTGTGGCTGGAGGCGTTTGCGCAGGCGGGGCTGGATCCGCACTTTTATGCGAATCGCCGGCGCGCCGAGGACGAGGTGCTGCCGTGGGACCACATAGATGCGGGCGTTACCAAAGAATTCCTGCTGCGCGAAAAGCACCGCGCCGAGCGCGGCGAGACTACGCCGGACTGCCGGGGCGGCTGCCAGGGCTGTGGTCTCAGGCGATATGAGGGGGCGTGCCGCGAATGAGGATACTGTTTGAGTTTGTAAAGGGTGCCCGGCTTAGGTTCGTGTCGCTGCTGGACATGCAGCGGCTCATGCAGCGCGCGCTCAGGCGCTCGGGGTTGCCCATAAGGTATTCGGGCGGATATTCGCCGCATGCGGCGATGTCGTTTGCTTCAGCGCTGGGCATAGGCGTGTGGAGCACTTGCGAGATACTGGACGTCAAGATGGAGTCGGAATGTCCGCTTCAGGAGGCGTTTGAGCGCATGAACGCGGCATTGCCCGCCGACATGCGCATAACGCGCGTATCGGCGGTGGCAGACGGGCATCCGGCGTCGATGGCGCGGCTGAGCTGGGCCGACTATGAGATCATATTTGAACCCGCGCAGGCGCGCATCGCGACTGATGCGCTCGAGCTGCTTGCGCAGGCCGAGATCATGGCAATGCGCAAGACCAAGTCGGGCGAGAAGGAGACCGATGTGCGGCCGCTGATTGCGACGCTGGCTGCGCAGACGCTTGCAGACGGCCGGGCCGTATTGCGCGCGCGGTTGCGGCTGTGCGAGCAGGGTACGCTCAAGCCGGAACTGCTTATACAGCTTGCGGCGGCGCAGCATGGCGTCGAGTATAACACTGGCGATGCGGAGATAATTCGCCGGGCGCTGCTGACCGGGGACGATGCGAGCACGGCGCGACCGATAATCACCGACGGAGTGCTGGCGACATATCCCGGGTAGTAGATTGCGGAGGGAGCAATGGCGAGCGATATATTGGTAGAATCGATGTATGGTCGCACGCGTGTTGCGGTCATGGAGGACGGCCATCTGCGTGAGCTGTACAGCGAACAGGCCGGCAGCGAGAAGCTGGTCGGCAACATATACATGGGGCGCGTCGAGAATGTGCTGCCGGGCATGCAGGCGGCGTTCGTCGATATAGGACTGGACAAAAATGCGTTTTTGTATGCGGGCGACTTAAAGCCCGGGCCGGACTGCCAGTTTTCAGGCAGCGAGCTGCGCGCGGCTCAGATACCCATACAGAAGCTGGTAAAGCGTGGCCAGGAGATCATGGTGCAGGTGATAAAGGAACCGGGCGGCGCCAAGGGACCGCGCATATCCACGCATATCACGCTGCCGGGTCATGTGGCTGTGCTGCTGCCCACGGTCGAGTATGTGGGCGTATCGCGGCGCATAGTGTCCGAGGACAAGCGCGAGGAACTGCGCCGGCGCATGATCGAGCTCAAGCCGCAGGGCATGGGTGCGATAGTGCGCACTGCGGGCGAGGACGCCAGCGACGACGAGTTCAGCGCCGACATGAGCCAACTGGTCAAGCTGTGGGAGCGAATATGCGCACACGCGCGCCACGTGAAGGCGCCCCGGCTCATACGCGCCGACGAGACGCTGGTAGTGCGCGCAGTGCGCGACAGGCTGGCGCTGGGCGAGGGCAGGATGCTTATTGAGGATGCGCGCTGCTATGACGAGGCGGTGAATGCGGCGCGGGAGCTGTCGCCGGCGCTGGCGGCGCGGATAGAGCGCTATGACGCGCGCCGGCCGCTGTTTGAGCTGTATAACGTGGCGAGTCAGGCCGAACGGGCGCTTGCGCGGCGGGTGTGGCTCAAGAGCGGCGGCTACATAGTGATAGACTATGCCGAAGCCATGACGGTCATAGATGTCAACACCGGCAAGTATGTCGGAGGCAGCGGGCTGCAGGACACTGTGGTCAAGGTAAACCTTGAAGCGGCGGACGAGATCGCCAATCAGCTCCGACTGCGCGACATAGGCGGGATAGTTGTGATAGACTTCATCGACATGGAGTCGCTTGAGAGTCGCGAGCAGGTAATACAGGCGCTCAGAACGGCGCTCAAACGCGATCACACGCGCACCAATGTCATCGGGCTTACGGGCCTGGGCATGCTGGAGATGACGCGCAAGAAGGTGCATCATCCGATACGTGAAGCGCTGACGCAGCCGTGCCGGGCATGCGGCGGCGCGGGCTGGGTTTACTCGGCGGATGCGCTGGCGCGGGAGGCGCTGTTGGCGGTGCGTGGGCGCGATTGCGACTGTGAGCCTGTGCCGCTGGCTATACGCGCGGGCGATGCGGTAGTGCGGGCGCTGATGGACATAGGCGTTGCGCGCGAGCAGCCCGTGTATGCGGTCGTGGATGAGCGCGTAAAAGGCTTTGAGATAGAGCTGGCTGAAGGCGATATGAGCGCTGCGCGTCGGCTCAAGCCATATCGGGAGGACGAAAGATGAGCGATATGCTCCGTATTACGATGGATGAAGTGCGGCCCGAGCCGCGATTGAGCGGCCGCGCGTACCACATAGTAACCTATGGCTGTCAGATGAACGCGCACGACAGCGAGCAGATAGCCGGCATACTCGACCGTATGGGCATGCACGAGGCGGCGTCGCGCGACGAGGCCGACCTGGTCATATACAATACCTGCTGCGTGCGCGACAATGCTGAGCGGCGTGCGCTGGGCAATGTGGGCTGGCTCAAAGAATTGAAAAAGGTAAAGCCCGAGCTGATGACGGGCGTGTGTGGCTGCATGGTGCAGCAGCCGGGCATGGCCGAAAAGCTCATAAAGCGATACCCGTTTCTGGACATCGCGTTTGGAACTCATGAGTTGTACAAGCTCCCGGATATGATGCGCGAACTGTTGGATAGCCGCGCGCGGGTCGTATGCGTAAGCGAAGACGACATGGTCGCCGAAGGTCTGCCGGTAAAGCGCGTCAGCCGCATACAGGCATATGTCAACATAATGTACGGGTGCAACAACTTTTGCTCGTACTGCATAGTGCCATATGTGCGGGGGCGCGAGCGGTCGCGGCTGCCGGAAGATATACTGCGCGAGGTGGAAGAACTGAAGTGCGACGGCGTGCGCGAAGTTATGCTGCTGGGGCAGAACGTCAACTCGTATTCGGGCGGCGGACTGGACTTTGCCGGGCTGCTGCGCGAGGTCGACGCGATAGGCATCGAGCGCATACGGTTCATGACGTCGCATCCCAAGGACCTGTCGGATGCGCTGATAGACGTTATGGCCAATTCGCGCCACATCTGCCATCAGCTGCATCTGCCGGTGCAGCATGGCAGCGACCGGGTGCTCGAGGCCATGAACCGGCGCTACACCGCAGCGCACTACCTGGGCCTGGTCGACAAACTGCGCGGCGCAATGCCGGACATAGGCCTGACTACTGACCTGATAGTGGGTTTCCCGGGCGAGACCGAGGATGACTTCAAGGCCACGCTTGATCTGGTTGAGCGCGTGCGCTATGATTCGGCGTATACGTTCATATTCTCGCCGCGTCAGGGCACCGTGGCTGCGTCAATGCCCAACCAGGTGGATGAGGAAACCTCGCGCCGGCGCATACACGAGCTGATAGCTGTGCAGGAGCGCATCACTGGCGAAATTTACGCAGGTCAGGCCGGGCGTATCGAGCGGGTGCTGGTCGAGGGGCCGGCGGCGCGCGGCGAAGGCAAGCTGGCCGGGCGGACTGAGCGCGGCATAACGGTGAACTTCACAGGCACGGCGAGCGAGGGCGAGCTGGTGGATGTGAAGATACTGGGCGCCGGACACAATACTCTAAAAGGCGAGCAGGTAGGCAGCTGATGCGGTCACGCCAGGGCGGCGGAGCGCAACGGACGCTTACATGACATAACGATTGGAAGGCGGAGGAAATATTATGGAACAGATGAATCAGGATGTAAAGGAAGTCTTTGAAAAGACGCACGCGCTGGCTCATGCACTGCTCAACAGTGAGATATACCGCGAGATGCGTCAGGCTGAGGCCGAGGCCATGTCGGATGCCGAGGCGGCGACCGCCATGGGCGAGTACCTCGAACACAAGACCGCGCTGGAGGAGCTGCTCTCGCAGGACGATCCCGACGCCGCCAAGATGAGCGAGCACTCAAGCGCCATGGACGAGATACAGACGCGCATGCAGAGCATTCCTTCGATAGCGCGCATGACCCAGGCGCGTGGCGAATTCTCCAACCTCATCAACCAGGTAAATCAGATAATCTCGTTCGTTATAACCGGCGAGACCGGCTCGGGTGAGGAAGGCGGCTGCAACGGCCATTGCGAAGGCTGCGCGGGCGGTTGCGGTCAGTTGCACTGATGATATTATGCCGCGGACGCGTGCCGCGGCGGCATGTGCCGGGCGTCCGCACGAGGGCGCCGGGCGCGCCATTTAAGCGTGTGCAATGAGTACGGAGGTTAATGGCAATGGGCGTGACGCCTATGATGCAGCAATACCTGAACATAAAGAAGCAGTATGGCGATGCGCTGCTGCTGTTCAGGCTGGGCGACTTTTATGAGCTGTTCTATGATGACGCGTACACGGCTTCGCGCGAGTTGGATCTGACGCTTACGGGCAAGGATTGCGGGCTCAAGGAGCGCGCGCCGATGTGCGGCGTGCCGTATCACGCGGTCGAGAGCTATGTCGCGCGGCTGATAAAGAAGGGCTATCGCGTGGCCATATGCGAGCAGGTGGAGGACCCCAAACTCGCCAAGGGCCTGGTAGAGCGCGAAGTTATCCGGGTGATAAGTCCGGGCACGGTAATTGAGCAGACGATGCTGGACGATCGCTCCAACAACTATCTGGTCAGCCTGTGCCTGGACGGCGACACGGCGGGCATGGCGCTGGTGGACGTGTCGACGGGCGAGTTCAGCATATACCAGTTTGAAGACGCGCTGTCGCAACTTATGTCCGAATTCAGCCGCATAAATCCGTCCGAGATAATCGCCAACGAATCAGCGCGGCGGTTTCAGGCGGCGATAGGCGCGCCGGTGCGGCTGGGTGAGTATGACGAGCAGGCGTTTGACAGCGATGCGGCTGAGGCGGCGCTGAGCGCGCATTTTGCGCCGGATGAGCTGAACCGGGCCGATATACGCGGACTGAGCGTAGCCAGGCGGGCCGCGGGCGCGCTGATTGCATATCTGACTGCGACACAGAAGAACAGCCTGGCGCACATAGATCACATATCGCTCTACCGGCGCAGCGCGTATATGTTGCTGGATCAGTTTGCGCGGCGCAATCTGGAGCTGACTGAGTCGCTGCGCGACCGCAAGCGGCGCGGTTCGCTGTTGTGGCTGCTGGATAAGACCTGCACTGCTATGGGCTCGCGCCTGCTCAAGGCCTGGATAGAGCAGCCGCTGCTGGTCGAGTCCGACATAGTAGCGCGTCAGGATGCCATCGAGTTCATGCTGAATAAACCAATGCTGGCCGATGCATTGCGCGAGGGATTGAAGGATATCTGCGATCTGGAACGGATGCTGTCGCGACTGGCGTACAATACGATAAATGCGCGGGATTGCCTGGCGCTGAGGCGCTCGCTCGAGGTGCTGCCGGGCATAGCCAGATTGCTGGACGACGCGGGTGTGAGCGGGTTGCTGAGCCATGTGCGGCGGATGATATGCGACATGGATAAGCTCTGCGGGCTGCTGACGGACGCGATAAGCGATGATGCGCCGCTGACGCTGCGCGAAGGTGGCATATTCAAGGATGGTTTCAACGAGCAGCTCGACAAGTACCGCATGGCGTCGCGCGACGGCAAGGGCTGGCTGAGCCAGCTGGAAGCCAGAGAACGCGAAAAGACCGGCATCAAGACGCTGAAGATAGGCTTCAATCGCGTGTTTGGCTACTATCTCGAAGTCACAAAGAGCTATCTGGACAAGGTGCCTATGGAGTATGTGCGCAAGCAGACGCTGGCCAATTGCGAGCGCTACACGACTCAGGAGCTCAAGGAGATTGAAAACAACGTGCTGGGCTCCGAGGAAAAGGCGGTGCAGCTTGAATACAACCTGTTCATACAGCTGCGCGAGGTGATGCTGACTCAGATCGACAGCATCAAGTCGACCGCCAACGCGCTCAAGCAGTTGGACTGCATACTGTCGCTTGCGCAGGCGGCGTCGGAATACGACTATGTACGGCCTACACTTAACCGCGCACACCGGCTGCACATAGTAAATGGCCGGCATCCGGTCGTGGAGCAGGCCATGCGCGACGGCGAGGGCTTTGTACCCAACGACACCGAAATGGATCCGGAGCATCGCATGATGGTGATAACCGGGCCCAACATGGCCGGCAAGAGCACATACATGCGCCAGGTCGCACTGATAGTGCTTATGGCGCAACTGGGGAGTTTCGTGCCGGCGAGCGAGGCGGACATATGCCTTACCGACCGCATATTCACGCGCATAGGCGCCAGCGACGACCTGTACGGCGGCAAGTCGACATTCATGGTCGAAATGAGCGAATTGAGCCATATACTGGCCAACGCAACCGCCGATTCGCTGATAATACTCGACGAGATAGGGCGCGGCACCAGCACGTTTGACGGATTGTCGATTGCGTGGGCGACGGTTGAACACATAGCCGATAAGGCGCGTTGTGGCGCACTGTGTCTGTTTGCGACCCATTACCATGAGCTGGGCGAGCTGGAGGGCAAGCTGGAAGGCGTGGTCGGCTGCTGCATAACGGCCAAGGAGCGCGGCGACGACATAATCTTCCTGCGAAAGCTTCAGCCGGGTGGCGCGGACAGGTCGTATGGCGTGGCGGTGGCGGCGCTGGCAGGTCTGCCGAACGACGTTACGGCGCGCGCACGGGAGATCATGGCCAAGCTTGAGGTTGCCGAGATCAACAAGACGTCAATAAGCGCCAACATACTCTCGGACGGAGCGCATGGCCAGACGCAGCTGGACATAACCAACTTCGAATCCATGGAGATTGTAAACGAACTGTGCGACCTGGACGTGATGAGCATGTCGCCGATAGATGCGCTCAATAAACTCTACCTGCTGCGTGAAAAGGCGCGCAATACATTGAAATAGTCGCGGCGCACATATGCAAAGGAGGCGACCTGAATGCCTATCAGGGTGCTGGATGCAGTTACAATAAGCAAGATAGCCGCGGGCGAGGTCGTCGAGCGCCCGGCTTCGGTGCTCAAGGAGCTGGTCGAAAACTCACTTGACGCGGGCGCGCGCCATATAACGGTAGAACTGCGCGGCGGCGGCATAGATCTCATACGCATAACCGACGATGGCTGCGGCATACCGCCGGAGCAGGTGCGGATGGCGTTTGAGAACCACGCCACCAGCAAACTGCGCGAGGTCAAGGATCTGGTCGACGTTACTACGCTGGGGTTCCGCGGCGAGGCGCTGCCGTCGATAGCGGCAGTGAGCAAGGTCGAGATGACGACGCGTGCGCGCGGCATGGACAGCGGCACGCGCATCGAACTGGAAGCGGGCAATGTGCTGTCGGTCGAGCCGGTGGGCTGCCCGGACGGCACCACGGTGCGGGTGCGCGAACTGTTTTTCAATCTGCCGGCGCGGCGGGCATTCCTCAAGCGTCCGGCGAGCGAGGCGGGCGCGTGCCAGGACACGCTGCTGCGGCTGGCACTGGGAAACCCGGGCGTAGCGTTCCGGCTGACCAGCAATGGCAAGGCAGTATTCCGCACACAGGGCGACGGCGTATTGCGCCATGCGGTGATGGCGGTGTACGACCGCGCGACCGCCGAGAACATGTACGAAGTCGACGGATCGCTGGGTGCGCTGCGCATATACGGGCTGATAGGGGTGGGGTCAAGCGCCCGCGCCAGCCGTGCGCATCAGCACTTTTTTGTAAATGGACGGGGCATACGCTGCGCGATGTTGTCGCAGGCGTTGGAACAGGCATGCCGGGGTCGGGTGCTGATTGGGCGGTATCCGATGTGTGCGCTTAACATCGAGCTGCCGCCAGGGTCGGTCGACGTGAACGTTCACCCGGGCAAGCTGGAAGTGCGCTTTAGGGATGAGTCGGGGCTGTTTACTGCGGCCAGCGTGTTGATGGAGCGCGCGTTTGGCGGCGAGAACATGCTCACGCCCGAGCAGCCTGTGTCGGAGCAGCCGCGTCCCGAGATACTGATAGCGTCAGACGAGCCGGGCAGCGCTGCGGCTGTAAACGAGAAAGCGCCCGACGCGGGCCTGGGTGTGGTGCGCATACCGTTCAGCGCACCGGACGTCGGGCCTGGTCCGTCAAGCTTGGGCGGAAGGCACGGCAGCGGCAAAACCAGTGCAAAAGACGATGGCGCGGCAGCCGGCAAGGCGAGCAGTGATGGCGCGCAAGATGCCGGCGAGGTCAGGAGCGCGGGCGATACAATGCTCCAGGTAGGCGAGACTACTTTGGCCGCCAGCATGCCCGCGCGCCTGGGCGAATCGGCCGGTGCGCCCATTGATGCTTCTCCGGCCGTGGCTGCCGCGCAGGCGGTTACCGATGCTGCAAGGACTGCGGCGGCAGAGCCAAGTGGCGAAGCGGATGACCTGATGAGCCGGTTCATGTCCGGGCGGCGTACGGCGCTGGCAGGCAAAGCGCGCGGCGCATCGGGCGGGTTGAGGAGCATGGCGGCTTTGCGCACTGACGAGGCATGCGCAGCGCCCAAGGAGGCCGACGCCGAAGCGCGCAGCGACGCACCCGAGCCGCCGCGCACATTGATGGAGGCAGCGGGATTGCAAGAGCCCGATGCGGGCCCAGCGTGGCGGGTGGTCGGCACTGCCTTCAATACATATATATTTGTGCAGTACGGCGATGCGCTTTACGTGATAGATCAGCATGCGGCGCATGAGCGAATACTGTACGAGCGCTATATGCGCCAGTGGGAGAACGGCACGGCAAGCCAGCTGCTGTTGACGCCTTACACGGTCAGCGTGTCGGCCTCCGAGAAGGCGCAGATAATGGAGAATCGCGAACTGCTGCGCGACATCGGGTTTGAAGTGGACGACTTTGGCGATCGCGACATACAGGTGCGCGCAGTGCCGCAGATAATGGGCGAGCCTGATCTGCGACCGTTCTTCCTGCTGAGCGCGGCGGAGCTAAAGCGGCTCAAGAGCGCGCCGCTGGCGGCACGGCGCGAAGCGGTCATGCAGGCGGCGTGCAAGCATGCGGTAAAGGGCGGCGATGCGCTGAGCCAGGCCGAGATAGATTCGCTGCTAAAGCAGATGAGCCAGACCGGCGCGCCTGCGAGTTGTCCGCATGGCCGGCCGGTAATCGTGGCGATCACTCGCACGGAACTGGAAAAACGGTTCTCCAGGATAGTTTAGCGTGCGCCGGCGGGCAAAAACAAAAATAAGATTATTGCGCGGGTCGCCATATCGGCGATTCAATCGGATTGCAGCAGAGGAATCGATATGTCAAAGCAGAAGCTTATAGCGATAGCCGGGCCAACGGCGTCGGGCAAGACGGCGTTGGCGATAGCGCTTTGTAAGCGCATAGGCGGCGAGGTCGTCTCATGCGACTCGATGATGGTCTACAAGGGCATGGATATAGGCACGGCCAAGCCCACGGTCGCAGAAATGGCGGGTGTACCGCACCACATGCTGGACGTGGCGGAGCCGGGTGAGAACTACTCAGCGGCACAGTTCAGGGATGCGGCGCGAGCCGTTATAGCCGACATTTCCGGGCGGGGCGCATGGCCGGTGCTGTGCGGGGGAACCGGGTTGTACATCGACGCGATAACGCGCGACATGTCGTTTGCCAGCGCGCCTTCGGATGCACAGTTGCGCGCGCGTTTGGAGGCAGAGCTGGAGGACGTCGGGCCTGTAAGAATGCATGCGCGCCTGGCGCAGGTCGATCCGGTTACTGCGGCGCGACTGCATGTGAACGACACGCGGCGTGTGATACGCGCGCTGGAGATATACGAGACGACTGGCGCGCCTATGTCAGTAAGCGCCGCACGCGACGGCGAGAATAGCGAGCTTTATGATTTTAAGCTGCTGGCGCTGGACATGCCGCGTGAGCGACTGTATGCGCGCATCAACCGACGCGTTGACCAGATGTGCGATCAGGGGTTGTTTGAGGAGGTAGCGGGACTGCTTGAAGGCGGTTTGCGCGCCGACTGCACTGCGATGCAGGCATTGGGTTACAAGGAGATAGCTGCGGCGCTGCGGGGTGAGGTGACGCGCGAGGCGGCGCTTGCCACGCTCAAACAGCGCACGCGCAACTATGCCAAGCGTCAGCTGTCCTGGCTAAGGCGGGATGGACGCGTGATATGGCTGAGCGTGGGCGAGCGGGATACGGCGGACACATTGTGTGACCGTGCGCTGGAGCTGTTGGGCGACTGGATGAACTGAGGCGCGTCAGGCGTCGGGAGGGTAACAAGTGAACTATTTGGATGCGGCTATGCCCGAGATAAGCGCGGGAGTAAGGGATTATGTTGCAGCCTGTGAGCGCGAGTGCGCGCAGGTTTTCGCGGCGTTGGACGAGATCGAAAACTATAATACTCAAAAGGTGCTGTTGGCATTTCAACGCCATCGCGTAGCGCTGCGCCATTTCGCGCCCACCAACGGCTATGGATATGACGACATAGGGCGCGATACGCTGGACAGGCTGTATGCGGATGTGTTTGGCGCGGAGGATGCGCTGGTGCGGCCACAGATTGCTTCGGGCACTCATGCGCTGGCGCTGTGCCTGCAGGGCCTCACGCGACCGGGCGGCAAGCTGCTGGCGGCTTCGGGGCGGCCGTATGATACGCTGGAACAGGTGATAGGCATATCGGGCGAGCCGGGCATGGGTTCATTGCGCGACTACGGCGTGGAGTACGACGAAGTCGAGCTGACGCCGGATGGACACATCGACGTTGCGGGCGTGCTTGACAAGCTGGATGAGCATACACAGTTGGTGACGATACAGCGTTCACGCGGGTACGCGTGGCGGCCGTGCCTGTCGGTGGATGAGATAGGCGAAGTGGCGCGGGCGATACATGCGCGCAGACCGGACGTGTGCGTGATGGTCGACAACTGTTACGGCGAGTTTACGCGGCTGCAGGAGCCCAACGAGCTGGGTGCGGACGTGATAGCGGGGTCATTGATTAAGAACCCCGGCGGCGGCATGGCGCCCACGGGCGGCTATATAGCAGGCAAGCGCAAGTATGTGGAGCTGGTTTCGTACCGGCTGACGTCGCCGGGCATTGGGCGCGAGGTCGGATCATATGGCGCGAGCTACCGGCCGTTCTATCAGGGACTGTTCATGGCGCCGCATGTGACGATGCAGGCGGTAAAGACGTCGGCGCTGGCGGCGCGTGTGTTTGGTGGGCTGGGCTATGACGTGAACCCGGCCTATGATGCGCCGCGCGAGGATATAATTCAGGCGATACGATTTGGCGATGCTGATAAGCTGATACGCTTTGTACAGGCGATACAGCTGGCTTCGCCGGTGGATTCCGAAGCCCTGCCCGAGCCCTGGGACATGCCGGGCTATCAGGATCAGGTGATAATGGCGGCGGGCACGTTTGTCAGCGGCGCTTCGATAGAGCTGTCGGCTGACTCGCCGATCAGACCTCCGTACATAGCGTACATGCAGGGCGCGCTGACGTATGCGCACGGCCGGTTGGGCATAATGTGCGCACTTGAGCGGCTGGGCGGCATAAGCCCATCTAAGGCGTAATCGGTTTGAAGATATGCATGCGCAGACGGTTTAAACTACATAAGCAGATGCGGGCCGCCATGGTGAATTGGCGGCCTTTGCTCGCGCCGTTTGGCGGTTGTGCAGCGATTTTACGTGTAATTGTGAGCGCGCGCCAGAGCGCATTGGCGGCTGCATGGCGAGTGCCCCGAATGCGTGCATATGAGCAACCGACGATGCGATATGCATAAATATGCGAGCTGAGTTGCCACGATTGTTAAGCGGCATAAGGTTGACAGCCCGGCGACAGATGGGGTAAAATAAATCGTTATGACAATTACTTCCTTAATATATGCGAGGTGTGAACAGTGCTGGAAGAACTGCTGCGGGAGCTTGTAGTAACAGGACAGGCAGCGGGCGTGTCGGCATTGGTGTGTGATGGCGGCCGCGAGACCCGCTTTGCCGCGTGCGGTTATGCCGACATTGCCGCACACAGACCATTTGAGCGCGACACGCTGTGCAGGATATACTCGATGACCAAGATATTCACAGTGGTCGCATTCATGACGCTGGTGGACGCGGGCGCAGTGCGGCTCGACCAGCCTGTCGCCGACTTCTGTCCGGAGTATCGCTATATGCTGCGCGCGCGCCGTGACCCGCGGATCGACGCGGTGGAATTCGTGGACGCGCATGCGCCGCTGACGTTCAGGCATCTGCTTACGATGACGTCGGGCATGCCTTACGAAAATGATGCAGCCAGTCCGGTAGAGCGTGCGGTGCACGAGTACATAGCGCCGCTGACCGCGCGCATGAACGCTGCCGAGGTGACTGCGCAGCCGTATACTGCGGCGCGACTGGCGCGCGAGATGGCGGCTGTACCGCTGATGTTCGAGCCGGGCGAGATGTGGCATTATGGGCTGTCGCTGGACGTGCTGGGCGGACTGATCGAGATAATGACGGGCATGTCGCTTGATAAGTACATGCAGCGCGCGATATTTGATAAACTCGGCATGAACGACACATACTTCCACATGCCGGACGCAGTGCGCGGCCGACTGGCGCGCATATACACGCAGGCGGGCGACGCGCTCGTGCCCTGGCAGCCGGGCGAGGGCATGCCGTTTGTAGATGCGCGGGCGCTGTGTTCGGGCGGCGCAGGGCTGGTCAGCACGATAGGCGATTGCGCCAGGTTGGGCAGCATGCTGGCACAGGGCGGCGTGCTGGATGGCGAGCGCGTGCTCAGCGAAAAGTCGGTAAGGCTTATGCGCACCGACATGCTGGGTGCGGAGCGACTGCGTTCGTATAACTGGCTGGACGAGCGGGGCTATACATATGGACTGGGCGTGCGCATAATGCGCAATCCGGATGAGTCGGAGTATGCCGAGCCGCGCGGCGCGTTTGGCTGGAACGGCATGGCGGGCACGTCGCTGCGCATTTATCCGGATGAGGGGCGCGCGGCGGTGTTCTTTGTACAGTTGGTGCCGGCGACGTATAGTCGATATCTGCCGGCGTTTGTGCGCGCGGTGAGACGCGGCGCTTAAACAGGGCCGTGCATGTGCGCGGTTTGAATCGGAGGAGTTAAATGCAACACTATAACGCGGGCGATCTGCAGGTGCTTGAGGGACTGGATGCGGTGCGCATGCGGCCGGGCATGTATATAGGCTCGACCGGCTCGCGCGGATTGCACCACATGCTCTGGGAGATAGTGGACAACGCCATGGATGAAGCGGCCAATGGCTACGGCGCGAATGTCGACGTCACGCTCAATAAGGACGGCTCGGCCGAGGTAACTGACGACGGGCGCGGCGTGCCGGTCGATATACATCCAACGCTGGGCATATCGGGCGTGGAGGTCGTGTACACTGTGCTGCATGCGGGCGGCAAGTTTAATCACGATAACTACAAGTACTCAGGCGGACTGCATGGCGTGGGCGCGTCGGTGGTCAACGCGCTGAGCGAGTGGATGACCGTTGACGTATACAAGGACTATCAGCACTACCGCCAGCGCTTTCACAGCTACTTTGATGAAAAGCAGAACAAGATAATATCCGGTCGCCCCGAGGGTCCGCTTGAAAAGCTGGGCGCTACGCGCAAGCATGGCACTGTGGTGCGGTTTCTGCCCGACAAGCGCGTATTCGAGGATACGCGCTTCAACGCGGACACGATAGCGCGGCGCATGCGGGAACTGGCGTTTTTAAATCGTGGTATACACTTCCGTTTCCACGATCTGCGCGTGAATCCGGCGCGTGAGGAAGATTTCTGCTTTGAGGGTGGACTGGCGGACTTCGTGCGCTATATAAACGCGGATCGCACGCCGCTGAACGAGGAGCCGATACTGCTTGAGGGCGAGCGCGATAATACGCTGATACGCGTGGCGCTGCAGTACACCGATTCGGATACCGAAGGCGTGTTCTCGTTTGTAAACAACATACCCACCGGCGAGGGCGGCACGCACGAGACCGGTTTTAAGACGGCGTTGACGCGCGTGTTCAATGACTATGCGCGGCGCATAGGCGCGCTCAAGGAGAAGGACTCGAATCTTACTGGCGAGGATCTGCGCGAGGGCCTGACGGCGGTGCTGGCGGTGGGCGTAAGCAATCCCCAGTTCGAAGGCCAGACCAAGGGCCGATTGGGCAATACCGAAGTGCGCCCGATTGTAGAGGCGTTTGTCAGCGAACAGTTGAGCATATACCTGGACGATCTGAAGCATCAGGATGCGGCGCAGGCGATAATCGCCAAGGCGATGCAGGCGGCGCGGGTGCGTGAGGCGGTGCGCAAAGCGCGCGACGTGGCGCGAAAGCGCAACGAGTTGGAAGCGGCGCCGCTGGTGGGCAAGTTGTCGGCGTGCACCGGGCGCGACTTTAAGCACAATGAACTGTTCATAGTCGAGGGCGATTCGGCAGGCGGATCGGCCAAGCAGGGCCGCGATAGGCGATTCCAGGCGATACTGCCGCTGAGGGGCAAGCCGCTCAATGTCGAAAAGAAGAAGCTGGCGCAGGTGCTTGAAAACGAGGAGTTCCGCTCGATGATAACCGCGCTGTCCACTGGCATAGGCGAGGAGTTCACGTTGTCCTCGCTCAAGTACAATCGGGTCATAATACTGGCCGATGCCGACCAGGACGGCGCACATATACGCGCGATACTGCTGACGTTCTTCTATCGGTACATGCGGGAGCTTATTACCGACGGCCACGTGTTCATAGGTATGCCTCCGCTTTACAAGGCGTCAAAGGGCGACAAGGTGATATACTGCTACGACGACCGCGAGCTTGCCAGCGCGACGCGCAAACTGGGCAAGGGCTATTCGCTGCAGCGCTATAAGGGACTGGGCGAGATGAATCCCGAGCAGCTCTGGGAGACTACTATGAATCCCGAAAAGCGCAAACTGATGCAGGTCACGATCGAGGATGGCGCGGAAGCCGAGAAGATGGTCAGCGTGCTAATGGGCGACAAGGTCGAGCCGCGGCGAGACTACATAGCCCGGTATGCCAATTTCAACCGTGAGGACAATTTCGAGGGCCGGATAGAAAACGGCTGATTAGCAGACGTATGCAAGTCTGAAGGGCGCGGTCGCCCAATATTCGCAACTGAGGTGAGAAGATGGCCAGGAAACCGGAGCTGCCGGACATGTCCAATGAAGTTATCATACAGCAGCCAATGGAAGAAGTCATGCACGACAGCATGCTGCCGTATTCGGAATACGTCATACTTGAGCGCGCGCTGCCACGCGTTGAGGACGGCTTAAAGCCGGTGCAGCGCCGCATACTGTATACGATGATGGAACTGGGGCTGAGTCCTGACAAGCCGCATCGCAAGTGCGCGCGCATAGTCGGCGATTGCCTGGGTAAATACCATCCGCACGGCGACATTTCGGTGTATGACGCGCTGGCGCGCATGGCGCAGCCGTTCGTAATGCGTGGACTGCTGGTGGACGGCCACGGCAACTTCGGCTCGATAGACGGCGATAGCCCTGCGGCTATGCGATACACTGAGGCGCGCATGACGCCGTTGGCGATGGAACTGTTGCGCGACATCGACAAGGAGACGGTGCCGTTCAGACTCAACTTTGACGATTCGCTGAAGGAACCGGATATGTTGCCGGGGCGGTTTCCGAACCTGCTGGTCAACGGCGCTTCGGGCATAGCGGTGGGTCTGGCGACCAACATACCGCCGCACAACCTGCGCGAGGTAATATCGGCCACTATCGCGCAGATAGATCGGCCTGAGATAACTACGCGCGAACTGATGCAGTACGTCAAGGGCCCGGATTTTCCGACCGGTGGACTGCTGATAGACAACGGCGAGCTTGAGCGCGCGTATGAGACCGGACGCGGCAAATTGCAGGTGCGCGCGCGCATGAGCGTGGAGGATGGCCCGGCGGGGCGCAAGCTGCTGGTGCTTACCGAGATGCCGTACCAGGTGTCCAAGTCGGCATTGCTTGAGCGCATACTCAAGCTGTCCGAGGACAAGAAGGTAAACGGCATATACGACATACGCGACGAGTCCGACCGCACCGGCATGCGCGCGGTGATAGAGCTCAAGCGCGATGTGGATCCGGAGCGCACGCTGCGGCTGCTGTACAAGTACTCGGATCTTCAGACGACGTTCGGCGTGAACATGGTGGCGATAGCCGATGGCAAGCCGCGTCAGTTGGGGCTGAAGGATGTCATACATTACTTCATTCGGCATCAGAAGGACGTTGTGCGGCGGCGCACGCAGTTCGATCTGGACAAGGCGCGCGCGCGTGAGCACATATTGCAGGGCCTGATAATCGCGGTCGACAGGCTTGACTTTGTGATAGCGCTGATACGCGGCAGCAAGAACCCCAAGGCTGCGCGCGAAGCGTTGATGCGTGAGCTATCCCTGACCGAAGTGCAGGCGCAGGCTATACTGGACATGCGCTTGCAGCGGCTGACCAATCTGGAGATACTGGAGCTGAGGCGCGAGTTCAAGGAGATAGAGGCGCTGATAAATCGGCTGGAGGGCATATTGAAGAGCGAAAAGAAGCTGCTCAAGGTCATAAAGGACGAGCTGAGCGCCATCGCGGAGAAGTACGGCGATGAGCGCCGCACTCAGCTGATAAAGTCCGACGCCGAACTGCCAGAGCCCGAGGAAGAGGCGCCCGCGCCTGACCCGACTACGGCGATGCTGACGCGCGGCAGATTCTTCAAGCGCATGCCGCGCAAGCAGTTTGACAAGCTGATGGCGCAGGACGACGCCGATCGACCGGAGTTCGTGTTCGATACGGATACGGCGCGGAGGCTGTTGTGCTTTACGGATCGTGGCAACTGCTTTACGCTGCCAGTCAGCGCGATTCCGGATGTCAAGCCCAGTCAGCGCGGCAGCACGCCGGGCGGGCTGTTGGCGGGGCTGGAGCAGGACGAGCATATCGTATCGATAATAGAACTGGCGGATTCCCAGCCCCAGGGCATGTTGATGCTGGCCACGCGTCAGGGCATGATAAAGCAGACAGAATTTGCGCAGTTTGTGGTGCGCGGGACCAAGTTTGCGGCGCTCAAGCTCAGACCGGGCGATTCGCTGCTGACAGTGCGCGAGTTGCATGGCGAGAGCAGAGTGCTCATGGTGTCGGCTTTGGGTATGGCAATTGCGTTTGGCGTGGACGAGGTGAGCGCGACTGGACGAGTAGGTCTAGGCGTGCGCGGCATAAACCTGGGCGCAGGCGATGAGTGCATAGCCGCGCTGCCGTTTGAACCGGAGGGCGAGCTGTTGCTGGCCAGCGACCGCGGATATATGAAACGCTGTCTGCTGGTCGACTTTGAGCCGCAGGCGCGCGGAGGCAAGGGCAGCAAGTGCTTTGGACTGCTCAAGAGCGGCGCAAATGGCGTCAGGCTTGTGGGTGCGCTGAGCGTACGCCTGCCTTATGACGTTACGGTAGTGCAGCAGCGCTCTGGCGAGACGAGGTTAAATACCGAGGATATCAAGATAGAGAGCCGTGCTGCGCGCGGTACTCCATACGTCGCGGCGACGGCATTGGATCCGGTAATTGAACTGCGCGCTGAGCTGTGACGCGTGCGCGTTATGATTCGGCGTGATACAAAGGCTGATATTAAAATACTTACAGGCGCGTTCGACGGGCATTTGCCCGCGGGCGCGCTTTTTGCGTAGTGCGGAGCCATGTTTGAATTAAGTGATGGCGATGTGAAATCGTCACCCGCTTTAAGCCAAGACTGCGCGAAAGATCAACGCCCTGAACTGCCCAATTCACATGCGAATGGCGGCAGTGTGGAGTCGTTGACTTATCACGCTAAAGCACAAAAGGTCAAACTCAAATGGCATGCTGTAAAGGCATGACTCAACGGCAAAGCGCGGCGTATAGGCAGAAACACACCGATTGACCGACGCTGATAGTCAGACAGAATAATCAGAAAAAGTCAAAGTTTGTTTGAAAATCGAAGATAAAAATTGAAAATCAACGAACAAATGAAAGCGGAAGAATTAATTTGCAAAATCAAGCAAATTTGCTGATAATTCAGCCAATCTCACCCCGATTGCCTTTGACTTTCTTTGATCAAAGAGGTATAATATACACGTCGAAAGGGAAGAGCGAAGGGACACCGGGCATGGAGCCCGGGAGCCACTGAGCCAAGGTGCTGAACAGGCACTGAGAACCCGGACGGCACATGAAATGACTTTGACTTACATAAACAAAGCAGCCAAAGCTAATAATAAGAATGTAGATCGATTTCAAGGAGGAATAGATTATGTATACCCTTATACCGTACCGCAACAATAATGAGCTTACCCGCAAGAACAATGGTTGGTTCTCTGATTCGCTGTTTGACCGCTTCTTTGACATGGGCGACTGGTTTGGTTCGTCTGCGTTCCGCGTAGACGTGAAGGACCTGGGCGACAAGTTCGAGCTGCAGGCTGAACTGCCGGGCGTAAAGCAGGATGATATAGATCTGTCGATAAAGGACGACACGCTGACGATAAGCGCCGAGTTCAAGAATGAGAACAAGGACGAGCATACCAACTACGTCTATTCTGAGCGCCGCAGCGGCAAGTTCATGAGGTCCTTCGACGTGAGCGGCATAGATCAGCAGGCTATAAGCGCCGACTACACCGATGGTGTGCTGAGCGTGATGCTGCCCAAGGTAAAGCCGCAGGAGCCCGTGGACAACTCGCGCAAGATAACGATCGGCAATCGCAATGCGACCAAGGCGGAATAAACCGTTGATGCAATGACAAATGAGTGCGCGCCGTAGTCAATCGGCCCGGCGCGCTGCCAGGGAGCCCGCTGCGCTGTATGCGCGGCGGGCTCCTTTTGTGTTCAGACGCCGTGTCGGCACGCAGGTTGTGTCGGGGCGTTTATCGCAATGGCAGGCGCCGAGTTGGGACTTGACATGAATATACATATATGATAGAATAAAATCAAATGATATGAAAGGAGATGCTTTAAATGAAGTATGCTGTGGAGGGCGCGCGCCGCTAAATACATTAAATGAGCGGCGCGCCGGTTTACCCGGTGAAAGGATGAGTTTATGCCGCTTAACTGGATGAAGGATATACGCGAAAGGTCGATAAACTCGCTGTTGCTGCTGGAAAAGTGCCAGCTGGACTGGATACCGGAGGATTACCTGAGGCGGCAGTGGGCGCTTGTGCTGCGGGCGCAGCCTCATATAGCTTGGTTTATCGCCCATAAATGCCCCGCAAAGACGCGTTGGGTGGATGAGCTGATCGCCGAGAGCGCAGCGCTGCCCGCGGCGGACGAGAACGAACTGCGCACGGCGTATGGAGACGTGTTGCAGGCGTTCGAGGATTGGATAGTATATGCGTTGGAGCCACAGATATACGCTGACCGGCCGCATAACGGCTGGGATGAGCGTGAGTTGACCGAGTTGTGCGACTTTAACGGACTGCGCGTAATAGATATTGGATCGGGCACGGGCAAGCAGATATTTGCGCTTGCGGGACTGGCGCGCGAGATATACGGAGTCGAACCTATCGGGAATCTCCGGCAGTACCTGTGGCACGAGGCAAAGCGGCGCGGTTACGCGAATGTGCACATCGTTGACGGCCTGATGGAAGCACTGCCGTTTGAAGATGAGTTTGCCGATGCGGTCGTATCGGGACATGTTTATGGCGATCAGCCGGAAGCGGAGCTGCGTGAAATGCTGCGCGTGCTCAAGCCGGGCGGCTTGCTGGCGTTGGTGCCGGGCAATGCCGATAAGGACAATGATATACATGAGTTCCTGGTCGCACGGGGCTTTAAATGGGCGCGGTTTGAGGAACCGGTCGATGGCATGAAGCGCAAGTATTGGTTGACAAAATGATATGAGCTCGATATACGGGTCGCCGGCGTTGAAGTCGGCGGCCCGGTATTATGTCCGCGCATGTTTTTGCACCGAAGCGGCACAGGTCCAAGTCGCGCGCAGATGCAATAAAATGTTAAATCTTGTGGATTATTAGCACTCTCGCTTGTTGAGTGCTAAAAAGTGCTTGACAATCGGGATGCATATGACTAAAATATAAACATATCGAGATGCGTGGCGCAGTGTGCCGCGCAATACCAATTGGAGGCTTAACGATGAGTGAGAAGAAAGGCACAATTTCAATACATGCACAAAATATAATGCCTATAATAAAGAAGTGGCTGTATTCGGATAAAGATATATTCGTGCGCGAACTGGTCAGCAACGGCTGCGATGCGATAGCCAAATATAAGCTGTTGGCTTCGCGCGGCGAGGTCGAGGCTGAAGATGACTACGCCGTGTACATAGAGGTCGATAAGGAAAACAAGGTCATGCGCTTTATCGATAACGGCGTGGGCATGACTGCGGACGAGGTCGAGAAGTACATAACTCAGGTGGCTTTCTCGGGCGCGACCGAGTTCATAGAGAAGTACAAGGGCGACAAGAACGATGGCGACGGCATAATCGGACACTTTGGCTTGGGATTCTATTCAGCGTTCATGGCGGTTGAAAAGGTGCAGATAGATACGCTCAGCTGGCAGAAGGATGCACAGCCCGTGCGTTGGGTGTCCAGCGACGGCATGGAGTACGACATGAGCGAAGGCGACCGCACCACTCGCGGCAGCACGATCACGCTCTACATGAACGAGGACAGCCTGGACTTCCTGGAGCCGGCGCGCATACGCGAGGTGCTGGACAAGTACTGCGCGTTCATGCCGATACCGATATACCTCAACATAATCGGTCAGACCGAGGAAGTGGAGGTCGAGGACGAATCCGCCGAGCCTGCCGAGGCCACTGAAGGCGACAAGGCTGAAGCCGCAGAAGGCGATAAGGCTGAGTCCAAGCCCAAGAAGCGCGTGACGCGGCCTGTTGGCCCCAAGCAGATCAACGACACGCATCCGCTGTGGCTCAAGATGCCCAAGGACGTGACAGACGACGAGTACAAGGCGTTCTATCATAAGGTGTTCCATGACTACGATGAGCCGTTGTTCTGGATACATCTGAATGCCGATTACCCGTTCAACCTCAAGGGCATACTGTACTTCCCGAAGCTCAAGAACGAGTTCACCGCGAACGAGGGACAGATAAAGCTGTTCAGCGGCCAGGTGTTCGTCGCGGATAATATAAAGGAAGTCATACCGGAATTCCTGATGCTGCTCAAGGGCGTCATAGATTGCTCCGATCTGCCGCTGAACGTATCCCGCTCGTTCCTGCAGAACGATGGCTATGTGCAGAAGATGGCGGCGTACATCACGCGCAAGGTAGCCGACCGGCTGGTAAGCGAGTTCGAGAACAACCGCGAACAATACCAGGGCTACTGGTCGGACATCAACCCGTTTGTCAAGTACGGCTGCATAAAGGACAAGAAGTTCTACGACCGCGTAAAGGGCGCCATCATATTCAAGACTGTGGATGGCGAGTATCTGACCTTGGAAGAGTACAAGGCCAAGAACCCCGAAAAGCAGGAAAAGACGGTCTACTACTGCAATGATGCGCAGGCTCAGGCCCAGGCGGTTGAGCTGTATAAGCAGCAGGGCATAACCGTAGTGTTGCTCGACCAGCTGATAGACGGCAACTTCATAAGCTTCCTCGAGTACACCGAAAGCGGCATGCAGTTCAAGCGCGTGGACAGCGATGTCAGCGGCCTGACCGAGGACGACGCGGTGATAGATGCCAACTGGACCAGTCACTTGGAGGAGCTGTTCCGCGCGGCGACCGGCAACGACAAGCTCGACGTTGAGCTCAAGAAGCTCAAGAGCGAGGCCATGCCGGCGATGGTTATGGTCGAGGAGCAGTCGCGCCGGTTCACTGAGATGAGCAAGCGCTGGGGCGGCGGCTTCGCGTTCCCGGAGCAGAAGAAGCTCGTACTCAACACGGGCAACGCGCTGGTGCAGTATCTGGCAACTGCCGATGTGGATGAAAAGAGCAAGCTGATGGCGCGGCAGGTATACGATCTGGCTGAGATGGGCCAGGCGCCGCTGGATGGCGATGCTATGCTGGCGTTTGTGAAGCGCTCTTATGAGTTGCTGGCGCTGCTGGCGGATGCCAATGGCAAAAAGAATGATTAATACGCGCTGATAGAGCGCAGAAGGCATGTGTTCTTAAAAATGCCCCGGGAGCAGGTCTCCCGGGGCATTTTGCGCTATATCCGAATATAAAATCGGGAATTCCAATAATAGTTCGGATATTATCGTAAAGTTTTGAAAACCGGATTGCGTCAAAGCGGAGTATGCAGTATAATACTGCACAATATACATCAAGGAGGCGAACTATATGTACAAGGATGAAATAAGAGCGTATTATGATGCGAATGTACAGACCGAATGGCAACGCATGGAGCGCCATCCGGTCGAGTTTGCGATCAATAAGCACTACATCGACATGTACATACAGCCCGGCATGCGCGTGCTGGACGTGGGCGGCGGTCCAGGCCGTTACAGCTTGCACCTGGCTGAGCGTGGCTGCGACGTGACGCTCGTCGACCTGAGCGCGGGCAACGTGGAGTTCGCCCGGAATGAGGCGCAGCGGCAGGGCCTGAGATTGCGCGCCGAACAGGGCGATGCGTGTGCACTGGGCAGCCTGGCGTGCGGCGAGTTCGATGCGGTGTTGCTTATGGGTCCGCTGTATCATCTCCAGCAGCAGGCTGAACGCGAACGGGCAGCGGCGCAGGCATTTGCGGCGCTGCGCGATGGAGGATACGTGTTTGCGGCGAGCATAAACAGCTATGCGGGCGTGATGTACTATCTGCAAAACGATCCGGCACTGATCCTTGATGCGACGGAGTGCGAATACCTGGCTGCAATAGAGCGTGGCGAGGCATACAGTGGCTGTGGTTTTACACAGATGCACTTCATGAGTCATGATGCGCTTATTGCGCTGATGTGCGGCGCCGGGTTTAAGCAGCTGCATCTGGTAAACAGCTAGGGCATGTGTTCGCCGCGGGAGGCGGATATCGCAGCGCGGCCGGAGCTGCTTGAGCGGTGGCTGAAGCTGTCGTTGAGCGTATGCGAGCGTCCGGAGCTGTATGGCATGGCCGAGCATCTGCTGTTTGTCGGGCGCAAATAGTCACATGAGGTTCTCCCAGCTCAACTCTTCCTTGTGCAGCAGGTGGTCCAGGTGTTCGCTGAGCTCGCCCGAGGCCAGCAACAATCCGGCATAGTTGTGCTGACGCGCAAGATGCCATATGCCGGTTACCGTCAGCGATACGTTGTCGAGGTCCTCATGGGGTATGAGCGCAGCCAGCGACGGCATAAGCTCGCGCCAGTCCTGCCAGAGCGATTGAGCGGCCTCGGCGACGCCCTGAGCGTCAGCGGCGGAAGCCGCCTGCTCAAGTCTTGCGTTATGGGATTGCATTTGCGTGACGGACGTGTTCAGCGCGTCGGTGCTGTAAATGCACAGCGCGGCCATGAGCACGACTATTGCGCATATCGTCGTCAGCGTCAGTTTCATGGCATGTCCTCCCGGCTCAGCGGCTGGGCACGATAGCGGTTGCCGGCGTAGTCCTGTGCGTAGAGCCGTCCTTGGCGGTCGAGCGTGCACAGCAATGTGCATTCAGGCGCCAGGTTCAACGCGTCCAACTGAGCGAACAGCCAGCGCGTATCGCGGTTCAGCAGCTTCAGGTTTTCGCGGTCCGGCTGCCCATCAAGCATGAGCACCAGCGGCACGCCTTCAGGGCCGGGATGCACGTTCATCTCATGCGTGTTGGGCGGGCGATTATCGGAGTTGGGGAATGCCGACAGCTGGCCGTTGGTTTCGAGTATGGCTTCGCCGACCTGCGAAATATCCATCTGCCCGGATACGCGCAGCGATTCCATCAGATCGCCCAGCGAATAGCACTGCCTTACGAGTTCGTCATGGTCGACCTTGCCGTCGCGTATAACTACTGCAGGCCGTCCTGATACAAGTCGCCGCATCCAGCCAAACCGGTAGCTCAGCACGGTTATCACCGAATGCGCCAGCAACAGCGCCAGCATTGGTACCACGCCGTATAGCAGCGGTATGCCAATGTCGCTGAGCGGAGCGGCGGCCAGGTCGGCCATCAACATCGCAATTGCCAGTTCAAACGGCTGAAGTTGACCTATCATGCGCTTGCCCATGAGCCGCATCGTTATCATCACCACTACATACATGACCGTAGCGCGCGTAAAAACCATCAGCATGCCAATCGCCTCCGTAGCGGTAGTATCTGCCGGAAATGGGAATACGATTCATAATATGTGACAGCCTCAAAATATATTGACAAACATCTAAATGGATGGTAGAATGTATTCGATGTACATCGAAATAAAATATAGGAGGCATTCTGATGGAACAGCGGGAGCTTGACGAGCGACTTGCCGCCTGGGCTAACGAGCAGGCCGAATTAGCAAAGCGGGCAAAGGCTGCGGGAGATGAGCGTGCGCGCTCGATGGCGCTCATGCTGAAGAACATGTATGAGTCGATGCTGCCCACGCTGGCACAACGCGCGCCGTGGGCACTGGAACGCTGTGCCGAGGAGTTGGCGCAGCGTGCGCAGGCGCATAATGAGCGCGGCGACTATGACAGTGCGGATAGATGCCAGGTGCAGCGCGCGGCGGTGGAACGCGTGCGGGCACTGCTAAAGGAGGAAACATGAGCGAGACGCTGATGGTGCTCAAGGCGCTGGCCGATGATACGCGGCTGAAGATACTGCGCGCATTGAACGAACGGGACATGTACGTTGAACTCATCGCCGAGCGGATGCAATTGACGCCGGCGACGGTGTCATTCCACATGAAGAAGCTTATGGCGGCGGGCCTGGTTGACTCGCGCCGGGAACAGTACTATACGGTATACTCGCTCAGGCGGGATATGTTCAACATGACGCTGGGCGAGCTGACGCTGCCGCAGGGCGAATCCGATACGGCGGGCCGGTTGCGCGAGGAGCTGTACCGGCGCAAGGTGTTGCGCGCGTTCATGCCTGACGGCAGGTGTGAGGTCATGCCGGCGCAGATAAAAAAGCGCATGATAATCTACGACGAGATATATTCACTGTTCGAACCGGGCCGGCGTTATACCGAAGCCGAGGTCAATGAGACGATTTCGCGCATACATGATGATTACTGCACGGTCAGGCGCGCGTTTATAGGGCTGGGCTGGATGACGCGCGAAGGCGGCATATACACTGTGCTGCCCAAGCCTGAGGGCGTTGCTGGTGCGCGTTGAGTTTGACATAATGATAAAGTGACTGCCCCACGCGCGATTAAGGCATTGCGCGTGGGGCAGTCGTTTCATTTATAATATATGCATTTTATGCGCAGCGTTTAGATCATATCATACGCGGGGCAGCTTGTCGAATGCGCGCTGAAGTTCTGCATCGCTGGGTATATAGTCGGTCATCGTGCCGTCGTAGTAGCTGGCATAGGCGCTCATGTCGAAGTAGCCGGTTCCGGTCAGGCCAAACAGTATCGTCTTGGCCTCGCCGCTTTCGCGGCACTTGATGGCCTCGTCTATTGCGCAGCGTATGGCGTGGGACGACTCGGGCGCGGGCAGTATAGTCTCTATGCGGGCGAACTGTACCGCTGCTGCGAAAACGTCGGTCTGCTTGTAGGAAGTGGCTTCCATATAGCCGTCGTGATAGAGCTTGGACAGCACCGGCGACATGCCATGGTAGCGCAATCCGCCGGCATGGTTGGAAGCCGGGATAAAGCCGCAGCCGAGCGTGTACATGCGCGCCATCGGAGTTATGCGGCCGGTATCGCAGAAGTCGTAGGCATAGCGGCCGCGGGTCAGCGACGGGCAGGAGGCGGGTTCGACGGCGATCATTCGCGGATTGGATTTGCCGTGGAGCTTATCGCGCATGAACGGCGCTATCAGTCCGCCCAGATTGGAGCCGCCGCCGGCACAACCGATTATTATATCTGGATATTCGTCTATGAGCTTGAACGCTTCATAGCATTCAAGTCCGATTACCGACTGGTGCAGCAGCACCTGATTGAGCACCGAACCCAGCACGTAGCGGCAACCTTCAGTGGACACGGCGCATTCGACCGCCTCGGATATTGCGCAGCCCAGGCTGCCGGTTGTATCGGGGTCATTTGCGAGTATTGCGCGGCCGGCCTTGGTGGTATTGCTGGGGCTGGGGATGACCTCTGCGCCAAAGGTATGCATCACGTCCTTGCGGTAAGGTTTCTGGTTGTAGCTGCCCTTGACCATGAACACTTTAAGATCCAGCCCGAATGCGGCGCAGGCTTCGGCCAGTGCGGTGCCCCATTGACCGGCTCCGGTCTCAGTGGTCAGGTGAGTGAGGCCCTGTGCCTTGGCGTAGTAAGCCTGTGCCAGGGCGGAGTTGAGCTTGTGACTGCCGGAGGTATTGTTGCCTTCGAACTTGTAGTATATATGCGCGGGGGTATCAAGCGCCTTTTCGAGGTTGTACGCGCGTATCAGCGGCGAAGGGCGGTATATGCGGTACATATCCAGCACCGGCTGCGGGATTGGAATGTAGGCGGTGGTATCATCCAGTTCCTGGCGCGCCAGTTCATCGCAGAACACCGGGCGCAGATCATCCAGCGTCACGGGCTTGAGCGTGGCCGGATTGAGCATGGGGTCGGGCTTATCGGCCATGTCGGCGCGCAGGTTGTACCATGCCTTGGGCAGCTGGTCCTCGGTGAGATACATGCGATAGGGGATGCGCTTCATTTTATTTACCTCCTGAAAATTTATTCGCCGGTTGCGAGCGGGTAAATAAAAATCCCGGAGGAATCACTTCCTCCGGGACAGAATAAATTCTGCGTTGCCACCCAGATTGGCGCTTGTGCGCCCGCTCATTTCGCATACCAGCATATGCGCTTCGTTGATAACGGCTGAAGCTCCCGTCGGTTACTACTGACGCTTGCGCGCGTTCGCTCCGCCCTTAGCAGCCCATTCAATCAGCGCCATCATACCGCACTTACACCATCGGCGGCTCTCTGAGAATCAAGCACTCTGATTTACTATACTGCCTCATCGGTTTATCGGTATTATATCAGCGGGTTCTGAGTTTGTCAAGTGTGAATTTTCAAAAAGTGAAGCTTGACAATGGCAGGGGAATGAGCCGTATGACTAGCGTGCCTGATGTGCAGCGGGCGCATCTTCGGCCAGTAACCGATATGTGCGCGCGATCACAACAGCCGATATCACGAACGTAAGCACGTCCGACACCGGCATGGAGTACAGCACCCCATCCAGTCCGAACCATATGGGCAGCACCAGCGCAAAAACCAACTCAAGCACCAGTTCACGCAGCATCAATGCATTGTAGATACCAGCGCCTTGCCCAGCGATTGCAGGTATATGAACGTGCCACAGATAATGCAGGCGAGCGCCATAGCATATCAGCGCATGCCTCTGCGCTTGGTCTCCAGAAAAGAGTTGGCCGTTTATGCCACTTCGATTACCTACTCATCTACATAAAATGACAGCACACTGTCAAGCTGGCTTTACGCTTACAAGCCATGCACTGCCTAAAATAGGCTGTATAATTATAAGGTACGTGTTGCAACTTAAATTGCAAAGCCACGCCACTCTATGCAAGTCGATTATAGTTGATATCAATATGATTGTCAAGCGAAGCGGCGCGATGATTGGCGTTAATGTTTTGAGGAGGCATATAGTGCTGAGCGCGTGACTCATAATAGTGCGCAGACATGCATATACTATACGTGACCAAACAGGAAGGCAGGCGATTTGATGGATCTGAGGAATACCCAGACGCTGATAAATCTTGCCCGTTCGTTTGCGGGCGAGTCGCAGGCGCGCAACCGCTACACGATATACCTGGAGCAGGCACGTGCCGATGGACTCGAGGCCATGGCCAGGACGATACAGCTCATAGCCGACAATGAGTTGGCGCACGCGCGCGAGTTCATGGAGCGGATCATAGCGGGCGTGCCGGTGCAACCGGGCAACATAATGATAGACGCGGGCTATCCGTTTGAGTTGGGCACGACCACTGACAACATGTTCTTTGCAGCGGCTGGAGAAAATGCGGAGTCGTCCCGCATATATCCCGAGTTTGCTAAAGTGGCTCAACAGGAGGGATTTGAGCCGATAGCGCAGCTTTGGAACATGATATCTACGGTTGAGCGCGGGCATGACGCGGCGTTTACCGAGATGGGCAACCGCCTGCGTGACGGTTCGCTGTATCGGCGCGATCGGCCGCTGGTATGGAAGTGCAGCAATTGCGGGTTTGAACGGCTGGGCACGGAGGCATGGGACACATGTCCGCTGTGCGGCTATGCGCAGGGTTGGGTTGAGCTCAATCTGGATGCGCGGCTGTGAACGGCGAGCAAGCAGGGCATACAGTTAGGCGCGCGGGTGGACAAGCCCGCGCGCCTTTTCACGCCTGTCTTATGGCGCATATGAGTATATTGAGCATGTAATCATGGCGACGCAAACCTAATGTCACAATCTATCGATCACAAATTGCAACGCCTTGCGTTTTAGCCATGCAGCCATACGTGCATAAACATACCAACAATGCTTGAAATATGCAGGCACATACATGGAAAATGGCCGCGTACGTCAATTGGCCGCCTTTACGGAGGCAGTCGTATCACTTGCCTCCCATAGTGCGGCGCAAGTAGTCCAATGCTTTGAACAGATCAGCGGGCTGTTCGTACATGTAGGGGTAAGCCTCGATTATGACGGCTCCATCATAGCCGCGTGCGCGCAGCTCGTCGCCAAATTTAGCAAAATCGAATCTGCCGCGTCCGGGCAGGCATTCGCGGCCGTTCTCGTCGAAGTCGTATACGTGTACGTGATCGAGCCGTTCGCCCATGGCGTCCATGAACTCGTGATAATCGCGCTGAGAGCGCACAGCCTGTTTGGTATCGAGCGTGAAGCGGATATCGGGCAAGCGCTGTGCGATAAGCGGGCCAAACTCGGGCTGTGAAAACTCGGACCAGAACACATTTTCAAGCGCCAGCGTCATGCCGTGCTCATGCAGCGCGTCCATCACCGGGCGCAATGCGGCGGCGGTCACATCGGGATCGGCCAGCGGAGGCACCGCGCCGCGCGTGCCCATCAGCCGGTTGCGGCCATGCACGACATAGCGCGCCGCACCGAGCTGACAGCCGGTCTCAATAGCAGCCAGCGTCTCTCGGAGGGCGTACTCCCTGCCGTGCGTGCTGGCCGAGAACAGCATAACTTCAAACGATGAACTGAGCATGTGCATCGACACTATGTTCAGTCCACGCGCCGCGTCAAAAACCGCGGAGCGGTACTGGCCGGAGTACTCGTCCGGACACTGGAAGAATACCTCAACGCAGTCGCATTTGCCGGAATCTCTCAAAAATGCCAGCGCCTGATCGGTCTCCATGCGCCCGAACAGCGCGCTGGACGATATACCGTATTGCATATTGCCTCCTTGAGGTCGCATTGACATACATTGTCTTTGAATCGGCGCCCGCACATATGTATAATGTGAACATGAACACATGAGCGGGGGGTGAGCGCGTGCGCATCAGGCCAGGAGCGGTGGCAATTGCTGGCGCGGGAGCGTATGCGCTTGCCCTGAGTACAAGCGAACGGCTGCTGGCTGCACACAGGGCGCTGTTGGTGCGCGCATATGGCGCGCTGGGGCAGTTCTGCTCTGCGACAGAAGCGCCGGTAGCTGTGGCGTTGGCGCTGAGCCTTGCAATTGGCAGCGTGTGCGTTGTGCTAGGCGCGCTGATATTGTGTGTGCACAGGCGCTCGTATGCGCCGCTGCGGCGGAGCATGGCCGGGCTCCTCGCGCTGATGATTGGGCTGGGCGGGGCGTTAGCGCTCATGTGGCCTGCATGGTTGGACGATTCGCCGCGCGCGCAGGCCGCATACTCACGCGCGTATAGCCTGGACGAACTCGAACAGCTTATACTGACGCTTGATGGAATATTGCGCGAGGCGGAGGATGAAGTTGATCTGAGCGGCCCGGTCATGCGGCTGAGCGCATCGCTCGATGATATTGCAGCGCGTGCGGCACAGGCGTACCGCGCCGCAGGATATCAGGCAAATGCCCCCAAACTTTCGCGATTTCCGTGTTGGATGACGCGACTGCGCATTGCGGGCATATTCGTGCCGTTAACTGGCGAGGCGGTAGTCAGTCCTGACGACTTTGACTCGGCATTGCCGTTTACCATGCTGCATGAGCTGGCGCATGCTCAGGGGATATTGCGCGAGGACGAAGCCAATCTACTGGCACTAGAGGTCGCGCTGAGCTCGGGCGATGCGGAGCTGATCTGGTCGGGCGCATTGACGGCGCTCAGGTATGCATTGAACACACTGCGCGCGCTGGATGGAACCCGGTATCAGGCATTGCGCGACGAAATCAGCCCGCCGGCGCTGCGCGAGCTGGATGCACAGTGCGCGTTCGATTATGCGCCGCGCGGTTACGATGTACCGCTGGGCGCAGCCGGCTCAGGAAAAGCGTTGCCGGTGCTGGCGCGATCTGAGGACGCGTTTGTGCGCGTGGCGGGTTACGGCGCGTACGACGGGCTGACGTACCTGCTGATGGACGCCGGCTGGTTTGCGCGTTAGCGACCCCGAGCTGCGCGCAGGAGAGTATATACATACGATAGCACCAATTGCGGCGCGCGTCAAGCCTGGCGGGTAGGAGCAAACACATCGGATATACGGTATATTGCTGTAAGAGCGGCATTGCTGGCGCTGAGCAGGAGAAAGAGACTGCGCCGGACTGTTAACCGGCGCGAATGTCTTTGGGGGATATGCAGCCGCTGCGCGCCTGTCGCGGCAAAAGGCGCACTAAGGCAAACAAAAAACGCCTCGCTCTCAAAGCAGGCGTTTGTTGGCAATATTGCAGGTTTTATTGAGCAGCCTTGGCCAGGCGACGCGCCAGGCGGGCCTTCTTGCGGTTTGCGGCGTTCTTATGAATGACGCCCTTGGTAACCGCTTTGTCTATCGCGCTGGCGGTTACGCTCAGCATAGCGGCATCGGCCTTGTTCTCGGCAACACCGTTTTCAAACTTCTTAACTATGTTGCGCATCGCGGTCTTGTTGATGCGATTGTTCAGGTTCTTGACCTTGGTAACCTTTACGCGCTTTATGGCGGACTTGATCTGCGGCAAATCAATTCACCTCCCAGCCTGTCAAATCAACGTGAACTATTGTACCACGTTTCGGCGTCGAATGCAATAGCAAAATGACTTTTTACCGGTGGAGTTTGTATTAAAAACCCGCGTTAGAGCACAAATGTTATTACACAAAACACAGCTGCGCCGGCAAATAGCATCAGCAACGCTATCAGCGCGAGCGTATCGCCGCTGATACCGCGGGCCTGTTGCGCGGGGGCGTAGCTGCTGGACTTATATCGGGCAATCGTATCGCTGAAGCGACGGCCGCTTATGGGCAGTATGTCCTGACCTCCGTCGTCATCGTCGGATTCGTAATCATAACTGCGGCTGCGGCGTGAGCATCTTGAATCGCCCTCGCGCTCGCCCCGAGCGGAGCTGCGCGGTGCAAGGCGCGCGTCGTATTCGCGGCTGTGGGCGCGATAGCGCGCTTCATCGTCGGAGCGGCGGCGCTCGTGCTGCGTTTCAGCGGCGCGGTTGCGCTGGCGCGTCTGGTGCTGGGTGCGCTCTCGAGTGCGGCGGGATTCATCGTGCATCGGTTCTGCCTCGGCGTCCTCGGGCGCTTCAGCTTCGTCCGCGTCATCTGCGCGGCGACTTGCGGAGTCGTGGCGAGGCTCGCGCGGACGCTCGGTTTGGCGGCTCATCGTGGTGCGGAGCGAACTTTCGGCGCGCTGTCCTGATATAGAAAGCGCCTCATTGAGCATGTCGACCGGCATTAGATCGACGCGCGTGCTTATCTGCTGCCAGTATTCGCGCTCCAGACCTTCGCCGGCGGCGTCCAGACGATCCAGCA
Organism: Candidatus Fimadaptatus faecigallinarum; assembly: GCA_018714445.1. GTDB lineage: Bacteria > Bacillota > Clostridia > Christensenellales > Aristaeellaceae > Fimadaptatus > Fimadaptatus faecigallinarum. The sequence continues at coordinate 62,639 of DVNK01000050.1, forward strand.
CGTCGTCCAACTCGTTCAGGTTCCACTCGCCGCGCGAATCAAAGCGCAGCGCGGCAAGCGTCGTAATGATGACTACGGACTCGCTCATCTGCGCGCGCTCGAGTCCGCCGTCGCACAGCGCCGCGAAGTAGCGTCGGCCAAAGCGCAAGAACGCGTCTCGCTTTGCGGGTTCCATCGGTGAGAGCAGTTTGAGCACGCCCTGCATCACGCTGCCGCCCCACTCGCCATATCCGCTCATCAGTCGGCCCCACAGGCATACTGCGCGCTGGTTGTCAGTCACCTGACCATCCCACTGGCGCACATATGAATAGGCGTAGTCCAGCGCGTCGTATGTGCGCTCGTCGTACTCGTCGAATTCGTTGAAGTCTATTCGCTCAATCAGCTCGCTCAGCAGCGGGTCAAATGCGCCCTCGTTGAGCGCCGGCTCATCGCGCATCAGCGCCTCGAGCGCGTCGCGCACGTCCAGCAGCGCTTCTGCGGTTGCCTTGGGCGTTGCGGCGGACATTTCGCGGTTGGCGGCTTCGGCCATTGCGCCTGTAACCAGCTCTCTCCGGCTGGGCGGCAGGCAGCTCAGCAGCGTATTTCGCGCGGCCACCAGACGCGCAGGATATTCTTCAAGCCGGGCACAGTTTTCGGTACCGGGCATGGCTTCGGTCACGAAGCGCTCCAGCGTGCCGGCACGCTCGATGTGGCGCAGCGTGCCGCGCAGCGCGCCCGGATAGCCGCTTATAGTGCGGGCAATTTGACTGCTCAACAGGCCTGCGGGCGGCTCGTTGTAAAGCGAAGCCAGTTCCGCATCGTACAGCTCATACATTGGGTGGCCTATGCGGTGCAGGTAGTCGCTGTACATTAGCGCGTAGCGGAAGTACATGTCCGAGCCCAGCGTGCGGCGCAGCTTTATGAAGCCCGCCGTAAACCGCCTGAAATCGGCGGAATTGGCGTATCGCAGCGATGCCGACAGCGCCTGCTGAGCGCGTTCCAGGTCGGCGTTGGTCAGCTTGACGTCGGACGCGGCGTCTCGGGCGTCGACGGCTGGTATGGCTTCGACCGGGTCATCGGCGGCATCGCGGGCCGCGGTCACGCGGCTGTATGTGCCGCTGAGCAACGCTTCGGCGCGTTCAAAGTCGCCTTTGGAGGGCTCAACATCCAGATCGCGCGTGGAGTCGGTCAGATATATGTATGCGCTGCAGGAGCGGTCGTAATCGTTCATGGTGTAGCCGTTCACGCCATTGCAGGGCTTTTGAGCAACAACGGTTGAATACTCCATGTTGATCGCGACGTCCAGCGGCAGCGCGCGCAACATGAGTTGCAGCGCCATGAACAGCTTCCGCGACAGATCGCCCGCGGCCATATCGCCGATGATGGCCAGCGGAAAGCGCCCGGTGCGCAGCGCGCAGACCACCTCGGCCAGCACGTTCACATCCGGGAACAGCGCGCGCACCGCGCCTGCAAACTCGTCGGGCGCGGCGGAAGAATTGAGTTGAGCTATGTCCAGCGGCGGCAGAGCGAACGTGCTGTCCAACCATGGGGCGTCATCAAAGAACAGCCCGTTGCCCAGAGGGCCGCGCATGTACAATCCCTTTAGCTCGTCAAGCGTTGAAAAGTAAACGCTGTCCACTATCGTGCGGCCATTACATGGATACGTCTTGCTCAGTACTGCGCCCTCGAGCAGGCGGCGCTGCGAATACGCGGCACAGCGCCCGCGCGCGGCCAGCTCTATTGCCAGCGCGTCCAGCGCCGAGTGGGGCGGCTTGCGATAGATTGCGCGGCCTACACCCAGCAGGCGCGCGCCATGTTCATCATGCGTCGTTACGTGCCGCACTATCATTCGTGTCACCTCCCGCCGTTGCGGCGTTCAATCGTGTGGTAAATTTACTGGCGGCGCGTATGGCCGCCCGAATGGTAATTAACTGCATATCGAAATTATAGACGCCCCATGTCAAATTGTCAACCACCTAAGCTCTTCTTCAGAGAGCGATGGATGAAGCGCAAGATTTATCGCCTCTGAGAGCAGGCGCGCAGAGCGCTCTATCAGCGAATCGATTTCGCGCGGTGTGACTATAAGCCCGTCAAGCGCGTCACTCAGCCGGTCGGCGTCGCGCTGAGCGTCAGCCTCACGCTGACTGTCGGCGCAATGCTGAGCGCTTGCGCTATTATGCGCGTTGACTTCGACTCGATTATAGGCGTCTTGGCGCGTGCGGGCGTCATCTCGCTCATCCGCGTGAGCTTCATGTGGAGTGTCCGCGCTATGCTGCGAGTCGGACTCGTGAGCAGCAGTTCGGTAATGGGCGTTGCGCTCAGAGCTGACGTCGCGTCCATGTTGTGCGCAGTGTTGCGTCGCAGTGCCCCAGCCAAACCGGTCGCAGACATCGCGCACTATCGTCGCGGCGTATACTACCATGGGTACGCCTATCGCCAGTACCGGCACACCCAGCGAATCCCGGCTCAGCTCAGCGCGGTGATTGCCCACGCCCGAACCGGGTTGTATGCCGGAATCGCTGAGCTGGACGGTTGAGGCGATGCGCGTGAAGTCGCGCGCGCACAGCGCATCGACGGCGATTATCAGTTCCGGGTGGAGTTCGCGCACCAGTCCCTTTACAGCCTCGCCGGCTTCTATACCGGTCGAGCCATATACGCCGGGCGCGGCGGTCATAACTCGGCGCAGTCCGCTCAGGCCCACGCTGTCCAGCAGTGCGCGCGTGCCCAGCACCATGTCGGCGGTGCGTGGCCCGAGCGCGTCGGGGGTGACCTGGCGGTTGCCCAGGCCCAGTACCAGCACGCCGCCGGGCGCGTCCTCCGGCGGCAGGTATGGCCGCAATTCTGATATCAACATGTCGCGCAATGTGCTGCGCGCGGGATCGCCCTCGTCCAATACGTCGGAATAGAGCGTCGAGTAGGTGCCTTTGCGGCGCCCGGTCTCGCGTTCGCCGCGTTCGTCGAGAACGTCTACGCGCACGCGGGTGACGCCCTGGTTTTCATCGCGGCTGACGCGCACGCCCGGCGCTTCGCCGCCTGTGGCCACGCGGCCGGATTCTATCGCAAGGTCTGTGTAATATCCGTTCATGTGCCAAACACCTCCTAAATGTCATGAGCTCATTATGTCCATATGGCGGCGGTTTTAGCAGCACATGAGGGCGGGCGGATGGACTTGCGCGGCTAAAGGCACACCTGCGCGCAGCCTGTGCGAGTTGATCCATACGCGCATAACCTGCGCCCAAAACGCATACGCATTAGCAATGACACGGCATGGGGGAGGAAGCGTATGGTCAGGATAAAGGTGGTTAAAAAGTCGCAGCTGGTCAGCGGCGTGTTGATAGCGCTGGCGGTGCTGGCAGTGCTGATATGCGGATGGCTGATGTGGCGCGGCGCTGCGGATAATGGCGCTGCGGGCGTGCTGAGCGTACAGACGGCGCAGGCGGACGGCTTAAATCGCATGTATGTGGAGGCGGCGGACGGCGCAGGCGGCGATTCGTCCGCCGTCGCCTGTCTGAGCGCGTGCGGCGCGAGCGCGGCAGAGGATGCGGTATACGTGGTTGAAGTCGACTTGAGCGGCACGCCGTCGCCGGATGCGCTCAATGACGCAGGCGAAATGGGCCCGGGCGCTACATTGAGCGCGGACGAGCTCATGCCTGAGGTGGAGTCCACGCCTGCCAATGAAACCATGTCGCCGTACGAGCCCACGTCGTATGGAAGCGCGCCCACGCTTGCGCAGATACTTGCATCGGGGTTGAGCACCTCGACCAGCATGTCGGGCCAGCCGCTTGCGGGTCGGAGCATATTCATATACCACACCCATACGCATGAGTCATATTTAAAGCAGCCCGAGGACGACTATGTTGAAATAAGCGCCTATCGCACCGGCGACAGTGATTATTCAATAGTGCGCGTAGGCGAGGAATTGACGCGGCAACTCGAAGCGCTGGGCGCGACGGTCACGCATGATACCACCGATTATGAGCAGGATGCGCTGTCCACATCGTATAATCGCTCGCTGCTGACGCTGGAGCAATTGCGCGGTGAAGGCCGCACGTTTGACCTGTGGATAGACATGCATCGCGACGCGTATTCGGAGAGCGGCAGCGGCGATCCGTTTGCGGCTACGGTGAATGGCGTACAGGTTGCGCGCCTTATGGTATTGCTGGGCACGGGCGAGGGCACATCGGGCGGCGAGGCGTTCGACGTGAAGCCTGACTTTGAGCGCAACCTGGTATGGGGCCAGCGATTGACCGAGGCGCTGGAGCAGGTAGCTCCGGGCATAACCCGGCCGCTGATGGTAAAGACCGGCCGCTACAATCAGCACATATCCGAACGCTGTCTGCTGATCGAGGTGGGACATAATCGCAACACGCTTGAGCAGGCGCTGGGTTCGATGCCTTATCTTGCACAGGCGATAGCGCTTACGCTCGCGCAGTGAGGTCGGTTTAAGCGCTTGAACCATGTGCTCCGGCCGGAAAACGAATGAGGCGGCAAGTGCGCTCGAATCGTCCGGGCGCCGAGACTGAAAATTTACTGGCGTACCGCATAACGACGGGCTGCATGCGTATATATTATAGAGTTGACGGTGTGATTCCAGAAAATACAGCCGGCAAATACCGCGCGGCGAATTTACCAATGCGACGGTACAAGGCGGCTGCGCGTTCATGTGCACAAATGTATACCACAAAATCCACACTAACGCGATTGACATGCGCAGCGAATTGCGTTATGATAGTGGCATTGGCCGGAGCGCGTCGCGCGCCGGTGCAGCTATATGCATATGTAAGAGGCGGTTTGAGTGAGTAACGCGTTTGAGGGAGCGCCCAATGCGCCGGATGCACGCCGCGATGCGCCAGTGGGCGTGTTTGACAGCGGTGTGGGAGGCATATCGGTGCTGCGTGAGCTTAGGACACTGCTGCCGGGTGAGAATTTCATATACTATGGCGACAGCGCGAATGCGCCCTATGGCGAAAAGCGCGCGGACGAGATACGCGAGCTGGCGTGGGGCGTAGTAGAGCGGCTGCTTGCGCGCGACATAAAGGCGCTGGTGATAGCGTGCAATACGGCCACGGCAGCCGCGGCGGCGCTGATCCGGGAACGGCTGGACATGCCCGTGGTGGCGATGGAGCCGGCGCTCAAGCCGGCCAGCGCATGTACGCATGGCGGCAAGGTATTGGTATTGGCTACGCCGCTTACGCTGAAGCTGGACAAGTTCCGCCATCTGATGGAGCTGTATGGCCAGGACGCGTTGCCGATGCCGTGCCCGGGATTGATGGAACTGGTAGAGCGGGGCATTGTGGCCGGTCCGGAGATGGATGGATATCTCGCGGATGTGCGCGCCCGGGTAGCGGGCGAGCGCGTGGACGCGGTGGTACTGGGCTGTACGCACTATGTATTTTTGCGGAGCGCGATAGAGCGGGCGTTTCCTCAGGCGCAGGTAGTCGATGGCAATGCGGGCACCGCGCGTCAACTGGAGCGGCTTTTACAGGCGCGCGGATTGCTGCGCGGCGGTACGCAGGGCGGCGTGGAACTGCTGACCAGCGGGCCGGAGAGCGAACTGGCGCTGATGCGCAAACTGCTGGAGCTGCCTTGCTGAGCAGGTGCGCTCCGGTATACTATGGCTTTTGCGCCGGGGAGGCAGGCTGCTGCGGTAGACGCGTGGTCGGGCAGCGACGGCGTTTGAGCGATACGGTATTGGTTATTAATGTACATAGCGGCGCGATGCGTGGCGGGGCAAGTGTGGCGGGAGCCGGCTGCTCCGCTGCGCGCGCGTTCGGGCTGTGCCCGGAGGCGGCGGGCCGTTAAGTTTCAGGAGGTTAATGTATGAGGGATGTAGTATTGAGCGACAATGCGGTGCGCGTGTTGGAGCGCAGGTACCTGGCGCGGGACGAGCATGGTAATCTGACCGAGGATCCCAAGGGCATGTTTGAGCGCGTTGCGCGCGCGGTGGCTGCGGCCGACGCGCACTTTGACGCTGCGGCTGATGTCGACGCGACTGCTGAGAAGTTCTTTGACGTTATGGCGGGGCTGGAGTTCATGCCCAATTCGCCTACTCTCATGAATGCGGGCCGTCCGCTGGGGCAGCTGTCGGCGTGTTTTGTGCTGCCGGTGGACGACTCTATGGAGCAGATATTCGATGCGGTAAAGTATGCGGCGCTTATACACAAGTCGGGCGGCGGCACGGGCTTTTCGTTTTCGCGTTTGCGGCCGGCGGGCGCGGCGGTGCGTTCGACGGGCGGCGTAGCATCGGGGCCGATAAGCTTTATGAAGGTGTTCAACTCTGCGACTGAGGCGGTCAAGCAGGGCGGCACGCGTCGAGGCGCCAACATGGGCATACTGCGCGTGGACCATCCCGACATAATGAGTTTCATAACCTGCAAACAGGACACCAGTGAGATAACCAATTTCAACATATCGGTAGCGCTGACCGAGGATTTCATGCGTGCAGTCGAGGCGGACGAGCAGTATTCGCTGATTGATCCGCACGAGGGCTGCGAGACGGGCAAGCTGCGCGCGCGTGAGGTGTTTGACAAGATAGTCGAGATGGCGTGGCTCAACGGCGAACCCGGCATAGTGTTCATAGACCGCATGAACCGCGACAACCCCGTGCCTGCGTTGGGCGCGATTGAGAGCACCAATCCCTGCGGCGAACAGCCGCTGCTGCCGTATGAGAGCTGCAACCTGGGCTCGGTAAACCTGAGCCGCATGGTGCGCGTGGACGAGCGCACCGGCGAAAAGGCGATAGACTATGCACGCCTGGGCGAAGTAGTCGACCTCGCGGTGCATTTCCTGGACAACGTGATAGAGATCAATCAGTATCCGCTTGAGCAGATACGCGACATGACGCTCAAGTCGCGCAAGGTGGGTCTGGGCGTTATGGGCTGGGCGGATCTGCTGTTTGAGCTGGGCGTGTCATATGACAGCGCGCAGGGCGTGGCGCTGGCTGATGAGGTCATGGGCTTCATACACGACCGTGCCTGGGCGGCGTCGCGCGCGCTGGCCAAGGTGCGCGGGCCGTTCCCGGAGTGGCAGCGCAGCGTGTTCGCGGGCGACGAGCAGCCCCCGCGCAACGCCACAGTGACTACGATTGCGCCCACCGGCACAATATCGATATTTGCGGGCGCGTCGTCGGGCGTTGAGCCGCTGTTTGCGCTGGCGTTTGTGCGCAACGTTATGGACAATGACGCCTTGCCCGAGGCCAATGCGGTATTCGAGCGTGAGTTGAAGGCGCGTGGGCTGTATACGCCGGAGCTGATGCGGCGCGTGGCCGAGCACGGTACCGTGCAGGGCATAACCGAATTGCCTGAGCAGCTGCGCCGGGTATACGTGACCGCGCACGACATATCGCCCGAGGCGCATGTGCGGATGCAGGCGGCATTCCAGCGCCACACCGATAACGCCGTCAGCAAGACGGTCAACTTCACTCATGACGCCACGCGCGACGACGTGCGCCAGGCGTATATGCTGGCGTGGAAGCTGGGCCTGAAGGGCATAACGATCTACCGTGACGGCAGCCGCGACAGCCAGGTGCTCAACATAGGCAAGACCGAGGCGCCCAAGGCCGAGCCGCAGCCCGAGGTCAAGCCCGTGCCGCAGATTGCGCCCATGCCGCGTCCGCGTCCCGACATGACTATGGGAATAACCGAGAAGGTCAAGATAGGCTGCGGCAACCTGTATGTGACGGTCAATTACGACGAGCAGGGCATCTGCGAAGTGTTTACTAACCTGGGCCGCGCGGGCGGGTGTCCGTCGCAGAGCGAGGCGACCAGCCGCCTGGTGTCCACAGCGCTGCGCGCCGGCATGAAGCCCGAGACGCTCATAGAGCAGCTGCGCGGCATACGGTGCCATTCTACGCTCAGGCAGAAGGGGCTCAAGGTGCTCTCGTGCCCGGACGCGATAGGGCAGGTGCTGGAGAAGGTCATGCGCATGCGGCGCGAGCAGGGGCTTGACGGATGCCATCTGCCGGGCAGCGTGGGCATAGACGACAAGCGCGTATCCCAGGAGCGCACGCAGGATAACGTAGTCGATCCGGACGCGCTGTGCCCGGAGTGCGGCAATCCCATGGAGCATGAGGGCGGCTGTGTGATCTGCCGCAAGTGCGGGTATTCGCGCTGCAGCTGAGATGCGTTGACACGGCGGCGCATATGAGGTATATTATCCTTATCAATCAAATGCGGCTGCGTGAGGATATGCGCGGCGCGCGTGCGGAGGTATACCTATGAAAAAGGACTTAGAGGCGATACTGGATAAGTACATAGCGCTGTTTGACGCGCGCAAGCTCAACTGCGCCGAGACGACGCTCATGGTAATGTGCGAGTACATGGGTGTGGACAGCCCGCTTGTGCCGCGGATAGCCACGGCGTTTGGCGGGGGCCTTGCCGGCACGCAGTCGGTGTGCGGCGTAGTGACCGGCGCGCTGATGGCGGCGGGCATATGCGCGGGGCGCGAGGTGGGCGGCGACCAGGCGCCGGCACGCGAGCTGGGCAGCGAGTTTATAAGCGGCTTTGTCGCCGAGCGCGGCGCTTTGACGTGCATGGGGCTTACCGGCGTAAACATGCGCGATCCGGTTGCTATGGAGGAATTCCGCGCGCCGGGCGGCGGACATGACGTCATCTGCAATAATTGTGTGCGCTGGGCCTGCCGGTATATGGCGGCTAAGATAGATCAGCGCGATTGAATGTTCACAACCGACTAAAACCATATCGACGTCCCGCGCGGTGGCAGCAAGCCCGCGCGGGACTCACCTTTTGCGCACGAATACAAAAGGAGGGCGCATCTCATGAAGGCGCTTACATTGCGAGAACCCTGGGCAAGCCTGGTGCTGGAGGGCGTAAAGACGCTTGAGACGCGCAGCTGGGCCACGCGCTACCGGGGCGAGCTGTTTATACATGCCGGCAGCGGCCGAGTGCCGCGAGGCGATGCGCATGTGAACGAGCTGATGAAACTGCTTGAGGGGCCGTTGCACTATGGGTTGGTTATAGCAAGGTGTGAGCTGGTCGACTGCGTGCGCATCGATGCGGAGTATGCGCGTGAGATAGAGCGGCGCGCGCCATTGAACTATATCAGCGGAGATTATACGCCGGGACGCTATGTCTGGGTGCTGGAAGGCGTGCGCGCGCTGGAGCGCCCGGTGCCGGCGCGCGGCATGCTGGGGTTGTGGAATTGGGAGCCAAATGGCGTCTGACGGGTCAATACGTTGTGCAGCACGCAATAAAGAATTCACCAAAAATGCGTGGAAACCAAAAAAACTCGCAAAAAAATAGCTTGACGGGCGTAAAAATGCAATTTGACTCTTTTCTTTTGCTTCGATTTCTGTTAATATAGACCATAGATGCTTTTGAGCGGAAAACGCAATCGGCGTAAAGCGATGACGCGAACTGTTCGTTCGCGTTTTGAGGGCGAATATTTGCGCGGCGGCGCGCCGGTTTGACGCATTTACGCAGAGCCATATTCAAGGGGGTAGGTTTTATGAAGGACTATGTAGCGGCCAACATCCGCAACATTGCGGTGCTTGGCCATGGCAGCGAAGGCAAGACGACCCTGGTTGAGGCGCTGCTCTTCCTGACCGGTGTGACCGACAGGCAGGGCAGGGTGGAGGACGGCACGACCGTCACCGACTTTGATCCGGAGGAGACCAAGCGTCACATCTCGATAAGCGCGGCGATGGCGCCTTTTGAATATAAGGACGTAAAGATAAATCTTATCGACGTTCCCGGCTATTTTGATTTTATAGGCGAGACTTCCAGCGCGCTTACCGCGGCCGACGGCTGCGTGATAGTTGTCGGCGCGTTGTCCGGCGCGCCGGTCGGCGCCGAAAAGGCGTGGGTCGCCTGCGAGAAGCATGGCATAAGCAAGCTGATCGTAGTAAATCAGATGGATCGTGAAAATGCAAACTTTGAAAAGGAGCTCAAGGCGCTGAGCGACCGGTTCGGCTCTGGTGTCGTGGCGGTGCAGATACCGCTGATGGAAGGCGGCCAGTTCAAGGGCGTGGTCGACGTGCTGTCGGGCAAGGCGTACACTGGTTCGGGGAAGTCCCGCAAGGAAGTGCCGGTGCCGGACACTCTCAAGGACGAGCTGCAGCTGATGCGTGAGTCGCTGATGGAGGCGGCCGCGGGCACCGATGAAGAACTGATGGAGAAGTTCTTTGAAGAGGGCGAGCTCAGCGACGAGGAGACCGTGCGCGGCCTGCATGTGGGCGTTAAGGACGGTTCCATTACGCCTGTCATGTGCTGCTCGGCGACTACCGGCGTGGGCGTCGTAGCGCTGATAGATAACTTCATCGGCCTGTTGCCCTCGCCTGCGGGTCAGGAGCATGAGGGCGTCAACCCCAAGACCGGCGATACCGAAAAGCGCATATGCGATAAGTCGCAGCCGTTCTCGGCGCAGGTGTTCAAGACCGTTGCCGACCCGTTCGTGGGCAAGCTGTCCATGTTCAAGGTGCTGTCGGGCGAGCTGAAGGCCGATACCGCGCTGTACAACGCAAATGCTGAAAAGCCTGAAAAGGCCGGCACCATCTACGTGCTGCGCGGCAAGAAGCAGACTCCGGTCACTTCGCTGACGGCGGGCGATATAGGCGCGCTGGCCAAGTTGCAGTTCACGTTCACCGGTCACACGCTGTGCGATGCGGCATCGCCGATACGCTATCCGATGATAGAGTTCCCCGAGCCGTGCATCTCAATGGCGGTGTACGCCAAGAAGGCCGGCGGCGAGGATAAGGTGTTCTCGGGCCTGGCGCATCTGGCCGAGGAGGATCCCACGATCCGCATAGCCAAGAGCGAGTACACCACCGAGACGCTGCTGTCGGGCATGGGCGAGCTGCACCTGGACGTGACCAGCCGCAAGCTGCAGAGCAAGTACGGCGCGGAGGCGGTGCTGCAGGATCCCAAGATCCCCTATCGCGAGACGATACGCAAGGCGATCAAGGTTCAGGGCCGTCACAAGAAGCAGACCGGCGGTCATGGTCAGTTTGGCGATGTGTGGATAGAGTTCGAGCCGATATACGATGGCAATGGCGAATTCGAATTCGTCGACAAGGTCGTGGGCGGCGCGGTACCGCGCAACTTCATACCCGCGGTCGAAAAGGGCCTGCGCGAGAACCTGCCCAAGGGCGTGCTGGCGGGCTATCCGATGGTGAATCTGCGTGCGTCGCTGGTCGACGGCTCGTATCACCCGGTCGACTCGTCCGAAATGGCGTTCAAGACGGCGGCGCGCATAGCGTTCAAGAAGCTGGTCGACGCCAGCCCTGTGCTGCTTGAGCCGGTGTACCATGTCGAGGTGCTGGTGCCTGACGAGTACATGGGCGATATAATCGGCGATATAAATAAGCGTCGCGGCCGCATAATGGGCATGAACCCGGTCGATGGCCTGCAGCAGGTCGTGGCCGAAGTGCCGCTGGCTGAAATGTTCAAGTACGCGACCGATCTGCGTTCTATGACGCAGGCGCGCGGTTCGTTCACCATGTCGTTCGAGCGCTACGAGGAAGTCCCGGCGGCCGATGCCAAGAAGATCATCGAGAACGCCAAGCTCGAGGACGAGGACGAGGACGAATAATTCAAACCCGTGCGGCTTTGTCCGCAGGGCGGAACGGGATTTGTTTCGCATTGCGTGCTGAGCGCGCACCTGAATTAACCCGTATCGCGAGGAGCGCAAGGCTTTCGGTGTGTTGCACCGCGGGCTTGAGTCCCAAGGATGAGTTCCCGGGACTGCCCCTCGGTTGGGCGGCGGAAGTACGGACTTACATCCGGCTTCCGTCGTTATTTTTTGCGCGCATCGGTAAAAAGCTTGGCATGGACGTGTAAAAAGTGTCGCGAACTGATTTACAAACGCGATAACGGGTGGTATAATGTAGGCCGACCGCAAAAAAGTATAGATTTCTGACGACGAAGTATTCGGGGTACCTTTAAATCGGTCCTGTGAGGCTGGTAAGGTTTACCGGGGTTCGGTGTGCTTTGCTTGCCTCTGGCAAGTATTTTTTTATGTCCAACTTACGGCAACGCGGCCGGGCGGCCGCAGAAGGGAAGGCAGTATGCGGGAAAAGGCTCAGATCATGGATGCGCAGGCGATGCAGCGGGCGCTTATGCGCATAGCGCACGAGATAATCGAGCACAACAAGGGCGTGGATAACGTGGCGCTCATAGGCATACACCGGCGCGGCGTGCCGCTGGCGCGTCAGTTGCAGGCGTGCATCAAGCAGATAGAGGGCGTGGAGCTGCCGCTGGGCGTGCTGGACATAACCTACTATCGCGACGATCTGTCCATGCTCAGCGAACATCCGCAGGTCAAGTCGACCGACGTGCCATTTACGGTGACGGGCAAGGACATAATCATGGTGGACGACGTTCTGTTCACGGGGCGCACGGCGCGCGCGGCGATGGAGGCGATAATCGACATGGGTCGCGTTAACACGCTGCAGTTTGTGGTGCTTATTGACCGCGGCCACCGCGAGCTGCCGGTGCGCGCGGACTATGTCGGCAAGAACGTGCCCACCAGCAAGAGCGAACTCATCGCGGTCATGGTGGACGAGTTCGATGGAGTCAATCGCGTGGCGCTGTTTGACATGTAACTCGGATGCGGACCCTTTAGCGGAATGTCCGCCGCGGAAGGCGCGGCCATATATAGAGGGGGGTAAATCAAAATGCAAAGCGCAAACACAAAGTCAGCGGGTAAAATGGTAGTGCTCGGCATACAGCACGTGTTCGCCATGTTTGGCTCGACGGTGCTGGTGCCGATACTTACGGGACTCGATCCGGCTATGGCACTGCTGTGCGCGGGCCTGGGCACGCTGATATTCCACTTGGTGACTGGCGGCAAGGTGCCGGCGTTTCTGGGTTCATCGTTCGCGTTCATAGCGGCGATATGCACAGTGGCGGCGGATGCGTCGGGCAACGCGGCGCTGGGCAGCGCTGAGTATATGGAAGGCTTGAGATATGCGGGCGGCGGCATAATAGTGGCGGGCGCGCTGTATCTGGTGCTGGCTGGCCTGGTCATGCTGTTTGGCGCGGACAAGATACGCTCGTTCTTCCCGCCGCTGGTGACCGGCGCAATAATCATAATAATTGGCCTCATGCTTGCGCCGACGGCGATAAGCAATATAACTACCGCGACCAATCCGGCAACCGGCGCGTCCGAGGCGTTGACTGGCGGCGCACTATGGATCAACTGGCTGATAGCCGCGATAACGATAGGCGCGATGTTCTTCGTGTCGATACGCGGGCGCGGGTTCTTTAAGCTGGTGCCGATACTGATAGGCATTGCGGTGGGCTACTGCACGGCGCTGATATGCCAGCTGCTGGGCGCAAACGTATTTGGTAGCCCGCTGGTCGACTTCAGCAAGCTGACCACCAGTTCCTGGATACAGCTGCCGCACTTCATGGGCCCGCTGTTCAGCTGGAAGGCGATACTTACGATAGCTCCGCTGTCGATAGTGACGTTTGTCGAGCATGTGGGCGACATGCAGGCTAACGGCGCGGTCGTGGGCCGTGACTTCATAAAGGATCCGGGCTTGCACCGCACGCTGCTGGGCGACGGCCTGGCTACGATGGTAGCGGGTGCGCTGGGCGGCCCGGCCAATACGACCTACTCCGAGAACACCGGCGTGCTGGCGGCCACGCGCAACTACAACCCCACCACGCTGCGGATTGCGGCGGGGTTTGCGATAATAATAGCGTTCTGCGGCAAGATATCGGCGTTCCTGCAGACGCTGCCCGCGGCGGTCATGGGCGGCATATCGATAATACTGTTCGGCATGATAGCGGCAGTGGGCCTGCGCACGCTGGTCGAGAATCAGGTCGACTTCAAGTCCAGCCGCAACCTGATGATAATCGCGGTTATGATGGTGCTGGGCCTGGGCGGCGCGGCGATAAACATATCGCTGGGCTCAAGCGGTACGATACAGTTCTCCGGCGCGGCGCTGGCGGCAATAGTTGGCATAGCGCTCAATAAGCTCGTGCCTGAGAAGCCTGCGGACACGCCTGAAACGGATGTGCCCGTCGATGCGGCTGCAAAGAAGGATTACAAGTTCTGATGCGCGCGCCGCGGCCTGCGCATGGGCCGCGGCCGCTTTAACGCTGGGCAAAATGCTGGGAGGAAGACAAATGGCGCTGGGAACCAAGGATCTGCTGGGCCTGCGCGGCGTATCGGCTGCGCAGATAAAGGAAATACTGGACACCGCGGCGCAGCTCAAGCCCGTGTTGATGACCAAGAGCAAAAAGACGCCTCATCTGCAGGGCAAGAGCATAGTGACGCTGTTTTACGAGAACTCCACGCGCACGCGCATGAGTTTTGAACTGGCCAGCAAGTACATGTCGGCGGCGGCGGCGAACATATCGGCGTCGGCTTCGTCGGTGGCCAAGGGCGAGACGCTGCTGGATACCGGACGCACGCTGGATCATATGGGTACAGACGTTATAATAATCCGTCACCCGATGTCGGGCGCGCCGCATCTGCTGGCCAAGCACGTGCGCTCGGCGGTCATAAACGCCGGCGACGGCATGAACGAGCATCCGACGCAGGCGCTGCTGGACATGTTCACGATGCGCGAGAAGAAGGGCGAGATAAAGGGCCTGAAGGTTGCGATAATTGGCGACGTGATGCACAGCCGCGTGGCGCGCTCTAACATATGGGGCCTTAACACGATGGGCGCCGAGGTGGTGCTGGCGGGGCCGCCGACGCTGATGCCGTATGACCTTGAGGCCATGGGCGTCAAGGCCACGACCGACGTCGATGAGGCGTTGCGGGGCGCGGATGTGGTCATGGGCTTGCGCATACAGCGCGAGCGCCAACAGAGCGGCTTGTTCCCGTCGGTGAGCGAGTACAGCGAGTTCTTCGGAATATCGTCCAAGCGCATGGAACTGCCGGCGCGCGATGCGATAGTGATGCATCCGGGCCCGGTAAACCGCGGCGTGGAATTGAACTCGGACGTGATAGATGCGGACTACTCGTTCATAGACGAGCAGGTGACAAATGGCGTGGCGGTGCGCATGGCGCTGCTGTACATGATGACACGGAGGGCGTAATATGCTGATACGGAATGGACGTATAATCGATCCGGCAAACGGAATGGACGCGGTGGGCGACCTGCTTATAGAGGATGGCAAGGTCGTCAGCATAGGCGAGGTGCCGGGCGCGGACGAGTACACGGGCGAGGTCGTGGACGCGCAGGGTTGCATAGTTGCGCCGGGCTTTGTGGACATACACTGCCATCTGCGCGACCCGGGCCTGGAATACAAGGAGGACATGTACACCGGCACGCGTGCGGCAGCGCATGGCGGGTTCACCAGTGTGTGCTGCATGGCCAACACTCAGCCGGTCAACGATAACGCGGCGGTCACGCGCGCTATAATCGACAAGGCACAGCGTGAAGGCGTGGTAAATGTATATCCGATAGGCGCCATAACCAAGGGCTTAAAGGGCCAGGAGCTGGCCGAGATGGGCCAGATGCAGCGCGCGGGCGCGGTGGCGATGTCTGACGACGGCCATCCGGTGATGAATGGGCGCAAGATGTACCTGGCGCTGCAGTACGCCAAGGCGTTCAACCTGACGCTGATATCGCACAGCGAGGACACCGACATAGTAGCCGAAGGCCTGATGAACGAGGGCACGGTGTCAACGCGACTGGGGCTGAAGGGCATACCGCGCGCCGCCGAGGAGACGATGATAGCGCGTGAATGCATACTGGCCGAGGGGCTGGGTGCGCGCATACATATAGCGCACGTGTCGACCGAAGGCAGCGTGGCCTTGATAAAGCACTTCAAGTCGCGCGGAGTGCGCGTCACGGCCGAGACCGCGCCGCACTACGTGTATGGCACCGACGAGCTGGTCGACGAGTTGGACTATGACTCCGACACGCGCGTCAACCCGCCGCTGCGCACCGAGCGCGACCGGCAGGCGTGCATAGCAGGCCTTAAGGACGGCACACTGGACTGCATAGCGACCGACCATGCGCCGCATCACATCGATGAGAAGCGCGTGGAGTACGCGCTGGCGGCCAACGGCATATCGGGATTTGAGACGGCGTTTGCGCTGTGCAATACGGCGATGGTGCTGCCGGGCCTGATGGATATCAACATGCTTATATCCAAGATGACCGTTGAGCCGGCGCGCGTGTTGGGTCTGAACAAGGGCACGCTGACGCCGGGCGCGGATGCCGACGTGGTGATAATTGACCCGAATGCGGTGTGGACGATTGATCCTGAAAAGTTCTTGAGCAAGGGCAAAAACACGCCGTTTAAGGACCGCGTGGTGACCGGCGCGGTGCGCGCGACCTACGTTGCGGGCAAGTGCGTATGGCAGGAGGCATGATTATGAATCAGATGGATCTGCTGATAGAGCGCATAATTGAAAAGCGCAATCCAACGGTTGCAGGTCTGGATACGCGCGTTGAGTACCTGCCGGACGAGTTCAAGGCCAGCCTGGGCATGGGCGAGATCGACACGTTTGAAAAGGCTGCGGACGCGGTATTGGCGTACAATCTGCGCCTGATAAATGCGCTGCGCGACGTGGTGCCGGCAGTCAAGGTGCAGGTGGCGTACTATGAGATGTACGGCGTGCCGGGCATGCATGCGTTTGCCGACACTGTAAAGGCGGCCAAGGCAGCGGGCCTGAGCGTGATGGCCGACGCCAAGCGCAACGACATTGGCGCGACGGCCGAAGCATATGCGGCGGCGTTCCTGGGCCAGACGGCGCTGGCGGGCAGTGCGGCGCGCGCGTTTGAGAGTGATTTTGTGACGGTCAATCCGTATCTGGGCGTGGATGGCGTGAAGCCGTTTGTGGATGCATGCGCCAAGTACGGCGGCGGCATATTTGCGCTGGTAAAGACCTCCAATCCTTCCAGCGGTCAACTGCAGGATCTGCGCCTGGAGGATGGCCGGCGCGTGTATGAAATGATGGGCGATCTGACTGCCGAGTGGGGCGCGGACCTGATAGGCCGGCACGGCTATTCGTCGGTGGGCGCGGTCGTAGGCGCGACCTATCCCGAACAGGGACGCGAACTGCGTGCACGGCTGCCGCACACGTTCTTCCTGGTGCCGGGCTATGGCGCGCAGGGCGCGACCGGCAAGGACATCGCCGGATGCTTTGACGCCAAGGGCCTGGGTGCGATAGTCAACGCATCGCGCTCGCTGCTGTGCGCATGGAAGAAGCAGCCGGGCGTATCGTTTGATGAAGCGGCGCGCAATGAGGCGCTGCGCATGCGCGACGACATAGTTGGCAACATCGCGCTGTGACGTAGTGCTGTGCGTTTATAAATAGTAACGTGGCGGGCGCTTGCTATTAGTGCCTGCCACGTCTATATGTATGGCCTGATGTGATCAATCGAGCGTCAGTGGCGCGTGCGCGTCGCGCCTGTGTGCCCAGGGGCGAACAATGCGGTAAGCTAAACTATCTTGACGCCCAGCATCAGCGCCAGATCCACGCACTGCGCCATTCCTACTTTTGCGCCGGCCAGTTCTGCGCGGCTGTCGGAGAGCGTTATCGCGGTTATCGTGCAACTGCTCAGGTCAATGCCTTTGAGCGGCGTGCGGAACAGTTCGGCGCGCGTCAGGTCGCAGTGGTCGAGGCGCAGGCGCTTTAGCTTCAGTTCGCTCAGCGCGGCGTCGTTAAGCCTGCAATCGACAAACGCGCAGTCCTCGAGCTTGGATAGCGAGAGGTTCATATAGCGCAGCGCACAGCCGTTAAACGTAGTCATGCGCAGCGTGCTGTGACTCAGGTCTGCGCCGGTGCCGTTTGCGCCGGTCAGCGTGCATTGCTTCCAGTAGCTGTCGTCGAATCGACAGTTGGACAGGTCGCAATCCTCAAACCGGCACTCGTAAAAGCTGGCTTTTGTGAATGTGCAGTCAGTAAACCGGCAGCGCTCCATATGAGCGCGCACAAGTTCCAGACGGCTCAGGTCGAGCCCGGTTATCTGTTCATCTTCATATACGCCGTCATTTATCGGCTCTTCGCGTTCAATTGCGGCGATTGCATCCTCGGCAAACATGTGGACCTCCTGAGCAAATAGTATGGCAAGATTATACCATATTAAGCGCGATGTGCGCGTTAAGAATGCAGCGGCAAGTGACGGCGGGAGTTTGCAATCACGGCAGGAAAATGACGGTATTTGGCGAATATTTATGTTACGGCGCAGCGCGCCGGATAAGCAAGGTTATAAGGAGACGGATTATGCGCGTAGAGAATGCGATAGTAGCGGCGCGGCGCGATCTGGCGCGGGGAATATTCGAGCTGGAGCTGTGCGCGCCCGAGATATGCGGCGAGGCGATTGCGCCGGGTCAGTTTGTTCAGGTCAGTTTAAATGACGCGTCGCGATTGCTGGCGCGTCCGATAAGCGTGCGCGACGTGCGCGGCGACCGGCTGGTATTGGATATACAGGCAAAGGGCGAAGGCACGCAGCAGCTGAGCCGACTGGAACCGGGCGAAACGCTCAGACTGACCGGTTGCATGGGCAACGGCTTTACATGGGATAAGGATGGTTACTACCTGCTGGTGGGCGGCGGCATAGGCATGGCTCCAGTGCTGTTCCTGCGCGAGCGTATGCAGGCGCGCAATAAGCTTATAGCGGGCTTCCGCAGTTCGGAGTACGCTTTCGGCGTGGACGGGCCGGACACTGTCGTCGCGACGGAGGACGGTTCGCTGGGTGAAAAGGGATTTGTTACGGCGCCGCTTGAGCGCGAATTGAAGGCGGGTGCGCCCGATGGCGTTATGTGCTGCGGACCGACGCCTATGCTCAAGGCGGTGCAGCGGCTGTGTGCGGAGTATGGCGTGCGCTGCCAGCTTTCGCTGGAGGAGCGCATGGGCTGCGGCCTGGGTGCTTGTCTGGTGTGCAACTGCAAAGTGCGTGCGCAGAGCGAGCAGGGCTGGCAGTACAAGCGCGTGTGCGTAGACGGCCCGGTATTTGATGCATCGGAGGTGATGTTCGATGGCTGACATGGGTGTAAGCGTATGCGGAGTAGATTTCAAAAACCCGGTGATCGCTGCATCGGGCACGTTCGGGTTTGGGCGCGAGTATGCGCAGTTTTATGATATCGGGCTGTTGGGCGGCGTGTCGGTCAAGGGTCTTACGCGTCTGCCGCGCCAGGGCAACCCTGCGCCGCGCGTGGCTGAGACGCCGTCGGGCATGCTCAACTCCGTGGGGCTGCAGAACCCGGGCGTAGAGGCATTCATAGAGCATGAATTGCCATGGCTCAGGCAGCAGGGAACGGCGGTTATCGCCAACATGGCGGGCGCATGCGAGGACGACTACGCATACATGGCGCGGCGGCTGTCGCAGGTGGACGTAGACATGCTGGAGATGAACATATCCTGCCCCAACGTCAAGGAAGGCGGCGTGGCGTTTGGCACCCGGCCGGAGTCGATATATAACATAGTGCGCATAACGCGGCCTGAGGCGAAAAAGCCGCTGGTGGTCAAGCTGTCGCCCAACGTGGCGGACATAGCTGAGTGCGCGCGCGCCGCCGAAGAAGCGGGCGCCGATGCGATATCGCTGATAAATACACTGACCGGCATGGCGGTGGACGTATACGCGCGCCGTCCCATAATGGCGAACATTGTCGGCGGATTGTCGGGCCCGGCGGTGAAGCCGGTGGCGCTGCGCATGGTGTGGCAGGCGTCGCGCGCGGTCAAGGTGCCGGTGATAGGCATGGGCGGCATAATGACCGGCGAGGATGCGGCGGCGTTCATGCTGTGCGGCGCTAGTGCGGTGATGGTGGGCACTGCGACGATACATGACCCGCTGGCCTGTCCGCGCATTGTGCGCGAGCTGGAGGAGTTCTGCGACAAGACCGGCGTCAGGGCAGTGCGCGAGCTGGTGGGCGCGCTCAAGGTATGATCGGAGGAACAATGCCAATGGCAGGATCGATATGTGGGTTGGACTGTGGGCAGTGTGCGTGGCGTGAGCAGTGCCGCGGTTGCGAGGCGACTTGTGGCAGACCGTTTGGCGAGGGGTGTATTGCGGCGCGATGCTGTGCGCGGCGCGGACTTGCGCGATGCGCCGAGTGCAGCGAGCGATGCGCGCTCAAGCGCCGCGCAATCGATGAGTTCAATGCCCTGGGCATAC
The DNA here is from genome assembly GCA_018714445.1 of Candidatus Fimadaptatus faecigallinarum. Lineage (GTDB taxonomy): Bacteria > Bacillota > Clostridia > Christensenellales > Aristaeellaceae > Fimadaptatus > Fimadaptatus faecigallinarum. The sequence continues at coordinate 82,662 of DVNK01000050.1, forward strand.
CGGATATGCCCGAGGTGACGGATCTCAACCTGCTCAAGGGCTCGGTCGTAAATATTGAATACACACTTTCCGGAGGACAGCATGTGAAATTCTGGCGCGACGACGAGATCTATCTGGGCAATCAGCTCGAAAGGTTGAATAGCGACAGGTGCTACGGCATTGTTGCAAGTGACAATTATCTGCTGGTCTGCGAGTACGAAGCGAGCGGAGCTGATGCGCGCATAGTAGCTTTTAAGCGGCGGGTCAACGCTCAAGGCTAATTATAAGTCATGGCCTAAATGAGCATGCCGGGCGACGGCATGCTCATTTGTCTTTTTTGGAGATTTGATGCGCAGGTCGGATGGTGCAGATATTGCTCAGCTATTGCGCGATTATCCACATTTAATCAGCAAATGATTGACTTAATGATCAAAAAATGGTACAATGATGTTGCTATAAGGCATAGTAGGCCATTAACGATGCTTAAATACGTCGGGAGGGATTAGCTATGGAATTCAAAGAAAATGCCAAATACGCGCTGGTAGTGCCCACATCTATGGGCGTGCGCATAACTCCTCAGAATCGTCAACCGGTGCACGTATCGCGTCTGTTCACGATGCAGGCGACTAGCGCCGAGTCAAACGTGCTGGGCGTATCGGCGTCGCTGGGTCTGAGGACCAAGGTGCTGACGACGTTCGTCAAGGATTCGCCGATAGCGCGCTTCATCAAGGATGACCTGAGCCGCCGCCACATAGAGTATGAAGGCGCCGAGGTCGATCAGGGCGGCCCGTGGGGCTATCGCCATCAGTTCAACATAGCCGACTGCGGCTATGGCAAGCGTGGCCCGCGCGTGACCAACGACCGTGCCGGCGAGGTCGGCCGCACGCTGAACGTGAAGGACTTCGACCTTAAAAAGCTGTTCGGCGAGGATGGCGTAAAGATACTGCATATCTCCGGCCTGATAGCGGCCATGAGCCCCGAGACCGGCGAGTTCTGCCTGCAGCTGGCTGAGACCGCCAAGCAGTACGGCACCGCGGTGTCGTTCGACCTGAACTACCGCGCGTCGTTCTGGAAGGGCCGTCAGGAAGAGCTGAGCGCGATATTTGCGCGCATAGCCGGCGCGTCCGACATACTGATAGGCAATGAGGAAGACTTCCAGCTGGCGCTGGGCATACAGGGCCCCGAATCGGGCGGCAAGGATCTGGCTTCCAAGATAGACAGCTTCAAGGGCATGATAATGAACGTCAAGAAGGCGTATCCGAATGCCAAGGTATTCGCCAATACGCTGCGTCAGGTCGTGTCGGCCAACGAGCATCTGTGGGGCGCGCTGATGCTGTGCGGCGACGAGTGGCATGTTATCGAGCCGCGCGAGATACAGGTCTACGACCGCATAGGCGGCGGCGACGGCTTCGTGTCGGGCATGCTGTATGGCTTCATAATGGGCTGGGAGCCCGAGAAGTGCGTGCAGTTCGGCTGGGCGAGCGGCGCGCTGGTCACGACGCTTGAGACCGACTTCGCCGAGCCCATCGACGAGGAGCAGATCTGGAGCATCTGGGAGGGCAATGCCCGCGTTAAGCGGTAATCAGTGCGCAGCAATTGCGCCGAGTTGTGAGGGCTAATGCAATGGATAAAGGCCAGAACAAGGTCATAATTGTATTGGTCGACGGAATGCGGCCGGATGGCATGGTTAATACCGGCCATCCGTTTGTCAGGACGATACGCGAGCGGTTCTCGTATACGCTGAAGGCGCGCACTGTGGAACCGTCGGTGACGCTGCCATGTCATATGTCGCTGTTTCACAGTGTGGACCCGGCGCGCCATGGCGTAACGACCAACACATATGTGCCGCAGGTGCGGCCGATAAAGGGCCTGGCCGAGGCGATAGACGGCGCGGGACTGAGCGCGACGTTCTTCTACACATGGGAGGAACTGCGCGATTTGAGCCGCCCGGACAGCCTGGCGTATAGCGTGCTCGTCAATCAGCACAAGCGCTCGGATACCGATACCGAGATAACGCGCATAGCGTTGGATTACATCTGCGCGCATGAGCCTGACTTTGCGTTTATATACCTGGGCGAGACCGATGAAGTCGGCGGTCATGACGCGGGCTGGATGAGCCCGACTTATGAAAAGAGCGTGTCCAAGGCGCTGGATTGCATCGAGCGCATATTTGAGCAGATGCCGCGCGGTTACAGCCTGATAATACTGGCCGACCATGGCGGACACGAGCGCTCGCATGGCACGACGCTGCCCGAGGACATGACGATACCGGTCTGTGCATTCGGGCCGGAGTTCCTGCCGGGCCACGAGTTTGCGGGTGAGGTCAGCATAAAGGACGTCGCGCCGACGGTGGCAAAGCTGCTGGGCGTCAAGCCGCCGCGCGAGTGGGAAGGCCGGCCGCTCTATTGAGCGACAAAATATTGATTGAGTAGATAATAAAAGGGGTTGATTTAGATGAACAAGGCAGATATAGGTCTGATAGGTCTGGCGGTCATGGGCGAAAACCTGGTGCTCAATATGGAATCCAAGGGCTTTACGGTCGCTGTGTACAACCGCACTACCAGCAAGGTCACCGATTTCATAGAGGGCCGCGCCAAGGGCAAGAACATAATCGGCACCTACTCGGTAGAAGAGCTGTGCGCGAATCTGTCCAAGCCGCGCAAGGTCATGCTGATGGTCAAGGCCGGTCAGCCTGTTGACGATTTCATAGAGAAGCTGCTGCCCTACCTTGAGGCGGGCGACATAATCATAGACGGCGGCAACTCGCACTTCCCGGATACCGCGCGGCGTTGCAAGTACGTCGAGAGCAAGGGCCTGCTCTATATCGGCACCGGCGTATCCGGCGGCGAAGAGGGCGCGCTCAACGGTCCGAGCATGATGCCGGGCGGCTCGCCTGCGGCATGGCCGATAGTAAAGCCGATACTGCAGTCGATCTGCGCGCATGTGGGCGACGACCCCTGCTGCGACTGGGTCGGCGAAGGCGGCGCGGGCCACTTCGTCAAGATGGTGCACAACGGCATAGAGTATGGCGACATGCAGCTCATCTGCGAGGCTTATCAGCTGATGCGCGACGTGCTGGGCATGAATGCCGACGAAATACACGAGGTGTTCGCCGAGTACAATAAGACCGAGCTGGACAGCTATCTGATCGAGATCACGCGCGATATATTCGCCTACAAGGATACCGACGGCACTCCGATAGTCGACAAGATCCTCGACACCGCAGGTCAGAAGGGCACCGGCAAGTGGACCGGCATAGCCGCGCTGGACGAGGGCATACCGCTTACGCTGATAGGCGAGGCCGTGTTTGCGCGCTGCCTGTCTGCGATGAAGGAGGAGCGCGTCAACGCATCCAAGGTGTTCCCGCATGACAAGCCCGTGTTTGAAGGCGACCGCAAGGCGTTCATCGAGGACATCCGCAAGGCGCTGTACGCTGCCAAGATCATCTCGTATGCGCAGGGCTATACGCTGATGCGCTCGGCGGCCAAGACCTACGGCTGGAACCTGAACTATGGCGGCATTGCGCTGATGTGGCGTGGCGGCTGCATAATCCGCTCGGTATTCCTGGGCAAGATCAAGGAAGCGTTCGACAAGAACCCCGAGCTGAGCAACCTGCTGCTTGATCCGTACTTTGAGCAGACGATAAAGACGCTTGTGCCCGCATGGCGCAATGTGGCGGCTACGGCTATACGCTGCGGCGTGCCGGTACCGGCTATGTGCTCGGCGCTGAACTACTTCGACGGCTATACGACGGCGAACCTGCCGGCCAATCTGCTGCAGGCACAGCGCGACTATTTCGGCGCGCATACCTACGAGCGCGTGGACAAGCCGCGGGGCGAGTTCTTCCACACCAACTGGACCGGCCATGGCGGCGACGTCTCGGCGACCCAGTATGTAGTCTGATGCGAATTATGCCGGTCTGCGCGTGAGTAGATATTTGCGCGCGGCATGATACACAGCCGCCCCGGGCGGCGGACGGTCAACGCCCGCTCCGCCGCGGGGCGGTTTTGATGATATGGAGGTGCATTGACATGGAGATATTCCTGCGCGAACAGGGCAATGAGGGCCTGAGCCCGGAGCAGATACGCGAGGCGCTGCTGGAGTCGCTGAAAGGTCGCGAGTACAAGAACGTATTGATACTGCCGCCGGACTTTACGCGGTTCCACTCGAATGCGGGCTATATAACCAACGTGTATTATCACGTGTTGACCGACATGGGCGCGAATGTTGACATAATGCCTGCGCTGGGCACTCATGAGCCGATGACGCGCGAACAGTGTGCAAAGATGCTGGGCGACGTGCCGTTTGAGAAGCTGATAGCACATGACTGGCGCCATGATGTCGTCAAGATAGGCGAGGTTCCGGGCGAGTTCATAAGCTCGATAACCGATGGACTGTGGACCGACTCCATTGAGGTCGAGATAAACAAGCTCGTAATGGACGAAAAGTACGACCTCATCATATCGCCGGGCCAGGTCGTGCCGCACGAGGTCATAGGCATGGCCAACCACTCAAAGAACCTGTTTGTAGGCGTGGGTGGCGCGGACATGATAAACAAGAGCCACATGGTCGGCGCGGTGTACGGCATGGAGCGCATGATGGGCAAGGACTTCACGCCGGTGCGGCGCATATTCGACTATGCGCTGGAACACTTCCTGAGCAAGCGTCCGATAATATTTGTGCTGACTGTCACGACGGCGCCGGGCGGTGTGATACACACCCATGGCCTGTTCATAGGCGACAAGCGCAGCGTGCTCGAAAATGCGATCGAGTTGGCGCAGCAGCGCAATATCGATTTCGTGGAGCGCGGCATCAAGAAGTGCGTGGTATACCTAGACCCGTCGGAGTTCCGCAGCACATGGCTGGGCAACAAGGCGGTATATCGCACTCGCATGGCGGTTGCCGACGGCGGCGAGCTGCTTGTGCTTGCGCCTGGTATCGCGCGCTTTGGCGAGGACATGCAAAATGATGCTATAATTCGCAAGTATGGCTATTGTGGCCGTCTCAAGGTGCTGGAGCTGTTTAAAGACAAGTCTAACACCGACCTGCAGGAGAACATGGGCGTGGCAGCGCACCTGATACACGGCTCGAGCGACGGTCGGTTTACCGTGACGTATGCGGTGCGCGATATATCTCAAGATGAGATACGCTCAGTGCACTTTAACGCCGCCGACTACGACGAGACGATTAAGCGCTATGATCCCGAAAAGCTCAGCTATGGCTGGAACACGTTGCCCGACGGCGAGGAGATATACTTCATACCCAATCCGGCGCTGGGCCTGTGGATTGACCGTAGTCGTTTCTGAGCGGCACGCCAACGTGATAGATTCGCATTGCTATAACTAATATGTGAATGCGCAATACATATAAATACCGAATGCGGCGGGGCGGCATCGAGCAGCCCCGCCGTTTTTAATAAAAAACGCAATAAATGGCCGAAAATCGCCAAATGCGCCGAAATTTAAAGAAGTAAAGCTGTTCAGGCACTTGTAAAATGGCATATAGGGTGTTATAATAAAACCGCCCGAAAGGGTAGTAGACATCAAGGAAGTGAGACGCAAGTGGAACCTGTCGGACGAAGTACGCAAAGCGGTAAACCCCGATCGTGTGCGCGGTGTGCGGGCAGGCGAAGCTGCGTCCTGCCATAAAACCGCATATGCATATACCTGGAGGAGATCCATTACGTGGATACTCCTGGATGAGCGTGCGCATATCAAATGGCGCCGCTGGCTTTGCTGTGCCTGTTAAAGGCGGCTGTGTCAGCGGTGCGTGAGTTGTGCCTGTATGGGTGCAGTATGCGCGCGTTGGGTAGTTGCGCGCCGATTCAGGCTTACCGCAGGGCTGTGCGCCAATGAGCGCAAGGCCCTGCTTTTGTGTGCTGTCCTCAAAAAACTCAACCAAGAAGGAGGACATGCAGATGAACACCGAAGTAAATTTCGAGGAGCTCCGCGAACTGGTGGAGTCCCGCAACCTGAAGGCGCTGCGCGCGCGGCTGATAGACATGAACGAAGTCGACGTAGCGCAGTTCCTGGGCGAACTGGAACCCGAGGATGCGCGGCTGATGTTCCGTGCGCTGCCCAAGCAGATGGCGGCCGACGTATTCTCAAACCTGGACAGCGACCTTCAGCAGGTGATACTGGAGAGCGCGACCGACGGCGAGCTCAAGCAGATAATGGATGAATTGTATGTCGACGATGCGGTCGACATGCTCGAAGAGCTGCCTGCCAATGTCGTAAAGCGCGTGCTCAAGAATTCCACGCGCGAGATGCGCGACGTGATAAACCAGTACCTGCAATACCCCGAGAATTCGGCAGGCAGCATAATGACGGCCGAGTTCACCGATCTGCGCGCGAGCATGACGGTAGGTGAGGCAATAGCGCACATACGGCGCACCGGCGAGGATCGGGAGACCATATACACCTGTTATGTCATAGACGGTTCGCGCGTGCTGGAGGGCGTGATAACGGTCAAAGACCTGCTGCTGGCGGATGACGCGCGGCGCGTCGACGAGCTGATGGAGCGCGACGTCATATCGGTAAACACGCTCGAAGACCAGGAGGAAGTCGCGCGCGTGATGAGCAAGTACGACCTGCTGTCGCTTCCGGTCGTGGACAACGAGAACCGGCTGGTCGGCGTCATCACGATAGACGATGCGGTGGACGTAATGGAGCAGGAGGCCACTGAGGACTTTGAGGTCATGGGCGGTATACATCCGTCCGAAAAGACCTACCTCAAGACCAGCGTGCTCGAGATGAGCCGCAACCGCATAGTATGGCTGTTGGTGCTGATGGTATCGGGCATGATAACCGGCGGCATACTGGGCAAATTCGAGGCGGCGATAAGTGCGATGCCGCTGCTGGTGACGTTTATACCAATGTTGACTGATACCGGCGGCAACGCGGGCAGCCAGTCCAGCACGATGATTATCCGCGGCCTGGCTACCGGCGATCTTACGATACGCGATTTGCCGCGGGTATTGTGGAAAGAACTGCGCGTGGCGCTCACAGTAGGCGTGGTGTTGTCAGCGGTCAATCTGGTGTGCGTGGGCGTGCAGTACGGCGACTGGACGGTTGGGATAGTGGTTGCGATAACCATGCTGTTTACGGTCATCATGGCCAAGGTTGTGGGTGGAGTGCTGCCGCTGCTGGCTAACGCGGTGCACATCGACCCGGCTATAATGGCCGCGCCGCTGATAACCACGGTTGTCGACGCCTGTTCGCTTATAATATTCTTTGCGGTGTGCACGGCCATGCTGCCGGTGTGAGCGCGTGGCGCCAGGTGGACATACAATTTCAAACGGGTTTGGCGCAATGAAGGACGGCGTCCGCTTATTACAATGTACATGTAATCAAGCGGACGCCGCGCTATGTATAGCTTACTGAACATCGACGCGACGGGTGACGAACAGGCCTGACGCGTCCTTTTCTATGCGAAGTGCGAATGGGAAGCGGTCGTATTGTATGCACATCTCGAAATCCGCTTCCGGGAATATTTCCTGCGTATCGGGATTAAAGAACTTGCGGCCGCTGGTTTCGCGCAGAGCGGGAGCAAGCGCGGCGATGTCGAGCGGTTCATCAAGCAGCAAACTGCGTATATAACGCGCACAGAGCACGTCTTCTTCGGTCGATGCAACTCCGTTAGTGCCCATCGCTACCAGCGAGACCTTGTCTGGCGCGCATTTGCGGATATAATCCGCGGTGGCACGGGCATTGACCAGCCCTGCCACGAGTATCTCGCTGGCGTGTACGGCGTTGACTACGCCCTGTGTGCCGGCGCTTGTCGTGTGGATAACCGTGCGGCCTGTAAAGTCGAAACCTTCCGTCTGCGACGGCGAGTTGCCAAAGTCGCAACCTTCGCACTTTTTGCCTTTGCGCTCGCCTATCAGCACGCAGTCGGGCTGAGCGCGCTTTAGCGCGAATGCCTGCTCAAGGTCGCCTACCGGAATGATCTTGCGTGCGCCGCGTGCATAGATATAGCATTCCAGTGAGAATGCGCGGAACACGTCGATTATAACAGTCAAGCCTTCGGCCTGACGCGAACCTTCTATCAGCTCGAATATACTTACGTTCATATTAGCCTCCGCCGGCGCAGATTTGATACCGCGTTGCGCCGGCAATATTATACATCGCTCACGGCTAATTTCAGTGCGGATAGCGTTAAAAATTGTGAACTATGTGCCGGGCGATACCAGCGTGGCATCCTTTACGGTCTGCTCATCGGGCGTGACGAACAGCGTCGTCTGATGTGTGTATATCACAAACCCGGGTCGCGCGCCGGCGGGCTTTTTGACGAACTTGCGCTTGGTGTAGTCGACCGGCACCTGCGACGAGTTGCGGCCCTTGGAGAAATACGCGGCCAGGTGTGCGGCAAGCATCAGCGTCTCGCGTGAAGGTTCGCGTGTGCAAACAATCACGTGTGAACCGGGCATGTCCTTGGCGTGCATCCACGTGTCGGAAGGCTCAGCCGTGCGCGTGAGCTGATCGTTTTGCAGGTTGTTTTTGCCGACGAGTATGTCGGTGCCATCCGGCGCGCGGAAGTGGTGTGGCATCGATGGGGGGAGTTTCTTCAGCGTGCGGCGGTTGTGGTTGGCGCGCAGGTAGCCTTCGCGCACCAGTTCTTCGCGCACCTCGTTGAGTTCGGATTCATCGGTGCACTTTTGCAGGTTGTCGAGCTGACCTTCGAGGTAGTAGAGTTCCTGGCGGGTCTTATCGACCTGTTCAGCGGCCTGGTGCAGCGCCGACTTGGCCTTTTGATAGAGCTTGAAGTAGCGCTGGGCGTTGGCGGTGGGTGAGAGCTTCACGTCCAGTTCGACTTCAATTGGCGCGCCGTCCTCGGCGTAGTAGTTGTCGAGCATCACGCGCGGAGCGCCCTTGGTCACTGCGTACGACTGTGCCATCAGCAGTTCGCCCTTGATGCGGTAGTCCTCGCAGTTGGCGCCATCGCGCAGCGCGTCGAGCTGCAGTCCCAGCTTCTTTTCACATCTCTCTATGTTGGAGTGCAGCACGCGGTGGAGCGCAGCCGACTTCTGCGATATGCGTTCGACCTTGTCGCGTTGCATGAAGAACGCGTCCATCATCTCGCCCATCGTGTCAAATGAAGCGCTGCTCAGTCCGGCGCGGCATTCGTAGGGGAACGGCATGAAGTCAAGTGGCGCGCCGTCGGAATCGAGCACCAGTGTGGGTTTGGTCCACGAGTGCATCTCATGCAGATAGCGGCACGCAAATTCAGCGGCGCGCTCAGGCGTGGCCTCGTCAACGCGTCCGTCCTCATCGCCCAGCAGGCGATAGGTCATTTCGCGCGCGGCTTGTATCGACACGCCTGATATGCAGGCGGCATAGGCCTTGGCCAGCCTGCCGGGGTTGCGTGCGAGCCTTTCGGCGAGTGCTGCGGGCGTGAGCGCATCGGGCGCAAGCTTGTCCTGCGCGGGCGGGCGGCGGTACTCAAGGCCGGGCAAGACCTCGCGCACACGGCTTATGTCGTCGGTTATGTGGCGCAGCGCGTCGATTATGCGCCCGTCGTAGTTTACCAGCATCAGGTTTGAATGGCGGCCCATTATCTCAAGCACCAATGTGCGCATTCTCAGATCGCCGAGCTCGTCGCGGTTTTCGATATCGATTTCAAGTATTCGGTCGCCGCCTATCTGGCGCACGGCGGCAAAGCGTCCGCCTTGCAGGTGTTTGCGCATCAACATGCAGAAGTTTGACGGCTCAAGCGGACTGACGCGCCGGTCGCCGGTCAGATGGATGCGGGCGCAATTGGGGTTTATCGATATGAGCAGCGAACGGTTTTTGCCCAGCGAGCGCAATGCGATTATTATCTCATCGCGTTCCGGCTGAGTTATCTTGTCAACGCGTCCGCCGGTCAGCGTGGCGTCAAGTTCGTCGCGTATGAACGAGAGCGTAAGTCCATCCATGGGCATGGCAAAAATCTCCTTATAAAAAGAACTGATGTCATTATACATTAAGTATGCGCCGGAGGCAAGCGCGCCAAGTAAATAAAGCGCCACGGCTGTCATACGCGGGGAGGGCGAGCGCATAGCATCATGTTAGGCGGAGCGAATTCATGCAGGGTTTAGGAGGTCATCAGATATGACGTGGAACAGGCAAAAGACGGTGCGGCTGACGGGCGCGCTGCTGGCGGCGTTGGCGGTGGTGGCGCTGATTGTGGGGCTGCGAGGTGGGGGCGGGGATGAAGCGCCTGACGCGCAGCCTACCGCAGAAGCGCTTGAGACCACCGCCGATGCGCAGCAGGGTACCATTGAGACGATCGCGTACTACGCTGACGCCAATGGCTATCTGGTGCCGGTGATGCGCCGCATACCCGAGCAGGACGGCGTGGCGCGCGCAACGCTGGCATTGATGGTCAAAAACGAGCAGAACGACCGCGAAGCGGCGCGAATGGGACTGAGCACGCTGCTGCCTGAGAACTGTTCGATCGATATCGACATAAACTCGGATGGGCTGGCGCGCGTGGATCTGGGCAAGGAGGCCAATGAAATGGCCAGTGCCGAGGCCGAGAGCAATATGATAGCGGGCGTGGTGGCGACGCTGGGCGAGTTCCCGACGGTAAATCAGGTCGAGTTCCTGATAGGCGGGCAAAAGCTCGATTCGCTCAAGCACGGAACCGACATATCGCAGCCGATTACGCCGGGCGCGATCAACATCGAGAGCATGGACAGCGTGTCTGAAACGTTCAGCGCGAATCAGATAACGCTCTACTTCCCGGACGAGAGCAGCCGGCTGATGGTGCCTGTCACGCGCATGGTATACGGCGAGAGCGATGTGAACACCGCAGTGGTAGAGCTGGCCAAAGGCGCGCGGGATGAGCAATTGTCCAACGTGTTGCCAGAGGGCTGCGGCATAATTGGAGTCACTGTAAACGATGGCATAGCGACGATAAACTTCACGCAAGAGTTCATAGACATAGCCGAGCAGTCCGACGGCGGGCGTGCAGCGCTCAAGGCGCTGGTGCTGACGTGCACACAGTTCAAAGGCATAAAGGGCGTCGAGATACAGGTCGAAGGTGAAAAGTATGACCCGGGTGAGCAGACGCTGTCAGCGCCAACATTTGCAAACGTGGCCGAGGAGATACCGACCGTCGGTTATCAGCAGACGGCGACAGTGCTCAGCTTTGAATGACGATCGTGCCGGCAGGATATGTGCCCTGCCGGCGCTTGCATGCTGCTTCTTTACCCAATCTTCGCCACCCGGTTGCGCGATGATGCTATAATAAGCACATAAAGAACAATGGGGGTGCTGAGACATGCGACACGATGGCAGGGAGAGCGATGCGCTCAGGGAATTGAGCATACAGCCGGGTTTCACGCAGATGGCGACGGGCTCGGCGCTGATATCGTGCGGGTGCACGCGCGTACTGTGCACGGCGAGCGTACAGGAAGGCGTGCCGCCGTTTTTGAAGGGTACCGGTCGGGGCTGGGTCACGGCGGAGTATGCGATGCTGCCCGGCGCTACGCCGCAGCGCAAGTCGCGCGAGTTCCTCAAGCGCGACGGGCGTTCGGTCGAGATACAGCGGCTGATAGGGCGGGCATTGCGGTCGGTGTGCCGGCTGGAGGCATTGGGCGAGCGCACGGTGTATATAGATTGCGATGTGCTGCAGGCTGATGGCGGTACGCGCACCGCATCGATCACCGGCGCATTCGTCGCGCTGTGCCTGGCGTGCGACAGGCTTCTGCGCGAGGGCAGCATAGTCGATTCGCCGATACGCGCGCAGGTTGCGGCGGTCAGCGTCGGAATAAGCGGCGGGGAGCCTGTGCTGGATCTGGACTACCCTGAGGACAGCCATGCCGCCGTGGACATGAACATAGTTATGTCGGGCGACGGCAACATAGTCGAACTGCAGGGCACGGGAGAGCAGCGTCCGTTCAGCCGTGCCGAGCTGGACAGGCTGTTGGCGCTGGGCGAGGAGGGCGTGCGCAGGCTCATGCAGGCGCAGCGCGAGGCGTTGGGCGAGGCGGCTGGGCTCATAGGCCGCAAACCGCGGCTATTGCTCGCGACTGGCAACGCGCACAAGGTCGTCGAGCTCAAGACGATGCTGGGCGACCGCTTCGACGTAATGTCGATGAAGGACGTGGGTATAGACTGCGAACCGGAGGAGACCGGCGCGACATTCGAGGAGAATGCGCTTATTAAGGCGCGTACGCTGTGCGACATCGCCCATTGCGCATGTCTGGCCGACGACTCGGGCCTGGAGGTCGATGCGCTGGGCGGACAGCCAGGCGTATACTCTGCGCGGTTTGCCGGCGAACACGGCAACGACAAGGCCAATAACAAGAAGCTGCTCGAGCTCATGCAGGGCGTGGACGAGCGGGGTTGCGGATTTGCGTCGGCGGTCGCGCTGTGCCGGCCGGGCCGCGATGACATCGTGGTGCGCGGCGTATGCCGTGGGCAGTTGCTGCACGAAGAGCGCGGTACGGGCGGGTTTGGCTACGACCCGCTGTTCCTGTCGGACGAGCTGGGCAAGACGTTTGCCGAGGCAAATGCGCAGGAAAAGAATGCGGTATCGCATCGTGCGCGAGCGATAGCTGTGCTGCGTGCTGTGCTGGATGAGGAGTGAACATGTTCAGACTGGGCGTGTTGTCGGATACGCATGGCGACGCCATCGCGATACGCGAGGCGGCGTGCGTAATGGGTGAGGTCGATGCGGTAGCGTTTCTGGGCGACTGCGTGAGCGATCTGGCGGTTGTGCGAAGCGTGTTTAACGTGCCGATCTACGCGGTTGCGGGCAACTGCGATCTGTTTTGTGATGAGCCTCGTGAGAGCGTGATAGAGCTGGAGGGCAAGCGGCTGCTGTTGTGTCATGGGCATAACTGGCGCGTGAAGCTGACATATCAGCTATTATATTACCATGCGCTGGAGCTCAAGTGCGATGCGGCGCTGTTCGGGCACACGCACAACTCGTATTCGGGCTACGATGGCGGAGTGTTACTGTTCAATCCGGGTGCGGCATCCGGGCGTGCGGCGACTTGCGGTGTGCTTGAGTTCAGGGCGAATGGGATGTCGCCGCGGGTGTACAGTTTGAGATAGCAGCTTCTTATAGCGTATGCGTCGCGGCAGTGAACAGGCAGGCTTGGGTTGCGCTGCTGTGAATGATTGCGTCTGTTGCGCAGATTGAGACAGCGCACTGTGCCATTGCGTACTGTTGTAATGAACGGCGCTGATGCGTATGTTCCGGCGCAGCGCGCAACCTCCATGAAATTGGTGCGACAGCGCAGAAATCGCAAAAAATTGCCAGATTTGGTGTTGACAAGCGGCGCAAATTTTGATATAATACTGTCTGTGCTTGCGAGTGCGGGCAGTATAGGGGAGTAGTTCAATTGGTAGAGCAATGGTCTCCAAAACCATGTGTTGCGTGTTCGAGTCGCGTCTCCCCTGCCAGATGAAAGAGGTCGATTGCTGATGAGCAATTGACCTCTTTTCTATAATCTAACGAGGTTACATCAAATGAAGATAATACCTATCACGCGCAGCAGCGGTATGTGGGCAAAGGTTGCCGCTTACGCACAACAGTGTTCATGGGGCGCAGGCAGGAGTCTTGCCCGTGAGATGAACGCGGATGGCTTTCAAGACTGGGAACGCGTGTTTGTGGCGCTGGCAGGCGATGAGATCGCGGGCTATTGCACGCTCAGCAAGACGGACTGCATACCCGACGTGCCGTATACGCCATATATAGGCTATGTATTCGTCGGGGAACAATTTCGCGGCGCCCGATTGAGTCAGCACCTCATAAACTGCGCAATGGAGTATGCCCGCGAGTTGGGCTTTGACCGGGTGTATCTCGTGAGCGACCATGTAGGACTATATGAGAAGTATGGCTTCGTAAAGGTCGATCAAAAGCCGGCACCCTGGGCTCCTGACACTTTGGAAACTATATTCATGCACATGCTTTCGCATTAGACATGACGCGACTTTGATATACTTTGCAGCGAGTCCCAACTATGACATGGAGAGCGTATGACAGTGAAGAAGAGCCCGGCGGATGCTATAAAGGCAGAGAATCTGGAACCGCGCAATGATTCGACCGCAACCAGAGATGCAATAAACAGCCTGGTCGGAGCGCTGTTTGAGGACGAGTCGCTGTATGACTACGCTGACATCGACGAGAACCTGAAGCGATCGAGCGGCTGCAACTGCGCGCTGGTCACGCTGCTGCCGTTTCCCGACATGGACAGGGCATACAGACCCGATGAGTTTTATCAGATGAGTCAAGCGCTGGGTGCGGCGCATTCAAGTAAAATGGCCGAGCTCAGGCGGCGGCTGGATGAGTGTGGCATAGGGTATGCCACGCCTCCGGCTGCGCCCGCCGACGATGGCAGTTACCGGGCGGAGTTCTCGTACAAATGGGCCGTGTACATGCCGGACTGGGCTTCATTGGCCGAAACGACGTGTTTGTACATCACAAGTATGGGCAGCGAGTCCGGATATCCTGTCTGCTGTTGCGCGCGGATATTTCGACGTATAGCGGGGACATCAAGTGCGAATGTGGCGACTGTGATCTGTGCGTAAAGGCGTGTCCGCATTCGTGCCTGACGGGCGAGCAATGGCATGAGCGCATCCGGCGGGACGAGCTGATAGACTATAGCCGCTGCGCCACGTGGAGCCGGCATGATGGCACTGGAACGAGATATCTGTGCTGCTACTGCGTAATGGCCTGCCCATGGCACAGGCGGCAGTTCGACGTGCATATATCGACGAACGGGGAGGTATAACATGAACTACACTGAACGCCACCACGCGTTTCTCAGCGCTGCATATTATCGGGAACTGCGCGACAGCGCGCTGCCGCGATGGAGCGAGGCATTCCGCATGGCGACGCAACTGTACGCTCAGCAGCGCGGCAGTCGCATGGCGCAACGCGCGCTGCGCGATGGCCAACCTCTCGATTTTGCGACGTACCGCGCGTATAGCGAGTGGCGCGCCAGCGACGCGTCCGTGTTGGGGGTACGCACGCGTACCGAGGTTGTGGTGGACGGCGCTGACAAGCTCAGCCGCATATACAATTGCGCCTGGAGCGCGCAGTACATCGAGATGGGACTGGAAGATGGCGGCATGGCCTACTGCGATGATCTGGACCGCTCGATAGCGCGCGGCTTCAACCCCGATCTGCGCTATGAGGTAGAGCAGACGCAGTACCATGGGTGCGAGTGCTGCATACACCGCCAGTGTGACGCGCATCTGGAACGCCAGGTCGAGCCGCCACGCGATGGCGTCAAGCCATTTGAGTATCACTGTGCGCATCTGTACTATACATATCTGCGCACGCTGAGCGCGATATACGGCGATGCGGGAGCGGCGCTGAGCGCACGCGTGCTCAAGGCGTTTGCGGAGCAATATGGCGAGGATGCCGCTGACAGCTTGCGCAAATATCAAAATACTGATTTTGATCATATAAATTGATCGGGAATTGGCGCATGATTGAATTTGCAGGCACAAGTACATTTCCGATATAAACAGCGACGCGACCGCGGGTAACGTGGTCGCGTCGTTTTAGCTTATTTGAGCTTACGCCTGAGGGTACTCGTTGCACAGCACGCGCCGCGCAGGTTCATCTTCGTCGATCATCATGAAGCGCTTGCCGGGTTCCAGGAATATATTGTCGGCATTGTCGTCGTTAACGCAGGACACCTCGCCCAACAGCAGCATGCGATCGTCGGCGCCTTCGAACCTGTGGAACACGCGTTGAGTCAGAGTTATGGACTGACCGCGCTCCAGGCGAACCACACCGCCGGCGGGTATCTGCCAGCAGCGACCATCGGAGTGCACAGTGACGGGCGTGTCGGCGAGCTTATCGTCGGGTGTGGCATTGTAGAGCGTTATCAGCAGCGTGCCATCGCCACGGTTGATAATATCCTCCATTTTGAGGGCATGGTAGTGGAACGGGGTGATCTGGCGGCCATTGACGACCAGCAGCTTTTCAGCATAGGGCTTGGGGTATTCGCCGGGGCGAGCGTAGTTGCCATTGCGCAGCGTAAACAGCGTAAGGCCGACGCGCTCAATATCGCCCGAGCCAAAGTCGGTCACGTCCCAGCCCAGCATGTTGTCGCGTATCTCGCGGTACTGTGCGTATTCATCGGGACGTGATGCCAGCTCAGCCCACTGTTTAGGAGTCCACCATGCAAATGGCGGCAGCGCAAAGCCGCAATGGTTTATAAAGCGCTCGGTGCGCTCAAGTATGGCGTTTATATGCGATCTTTTCATAATAGAATACCTCCGCGTTTTTGTCAACTCTATCGACGGCACAATTATAAACCCAAGCGGACGTCCTGTAAAGTGTAATGAGCCGATAATCTTCGGTTGACCTGTTAGTAATAGCTCAGCACTTTGTTTACATATGCCCAATATGTAACTGTACTGTCGAGTACACATCTGGGCCGTTTACTTGCCGGTACTGCCAAGACCGCCCAGGCGTGGCGCGTCGGCGTTGCAGTTATCGGCGGTCAGATACTTTACGAACATGCCCTGAGCAAAGCGCTGACCTTGCGCAATTCGATATGGCGTGGCGCCCAGGTTGAACAGGCGGATGCCAATATTGCCGTCGTTGTCCGGGTTGGAGTAGTAGTCGCTTTCGATCCAGCCCTGAGTGTTGGCCAGCATGACCGGTTGCGCGCCCATAGACGAGCGCACATTGATGAGTAGCGCCTCATCGTCGCCAAAGCGCGCCTTGACATCAGTCCAAATCATCACCGAACCCATGGGCGGTATCTCCACGTCCACCGGTGAAAAGAAGTCGTAGCCCACCGAATGCGCGGTAGCGCGCAGCGGCAAACGCGCCTGAGCATTGCGCCTGAAGCGCGCGTCGACCAGTTCAAAGCATCTCATCAGTTTGACCTCCCTGCTCATACTCATCCGCATAAGTCTATCATAAATCGAGTTTGCGCGCCAGAGAAATTGTGCAAATATGCATGTACGATTTGCAATAGGCAGGGTAATTCCTCCGCTAACGCGTATGATGGGATTAATCTTACGGCAAGCTTGCGTGCGAAGGCGTCCAAAAGCGGGGGAGTGGCATCAGCTGGGGACATATGCAAAATGAAGCCGCACAGCTGCAAGCTATGCGGCGCACCGGTTATACATATGTCAGGAGCCATATTCATCAGCGCCCCAGATAACCGCCATCCACGGGTATCACTGCGCCATTTACGTAATCGGATGCAGGCGCGCTCAGGAACACCACTATGCCTTTGAGGTCGTCGGGAGTGCCCCAGCGTCCGGCGGGTATGCGAGACACAATTTCGTTGTTGCGCGTAGGGTCGGCGCGCAGTTCAGTGTTGATCTCTGTGGCCATATAGCCTGGGGCTATTGCGTTCACGTTTATGCTGTGCGCGGCCCATTCGTTTGCCAGCGACTTGGTCAATTGAGCGACGCCGCCCTTGCTTGCGGCGTAAGCGGGCACCGTCCAGCCTCCAAAGAAGCTCAGCATCGAAGCGATGTTGATGATCTTGCCACTGCCCTGGCTCAGCATATGGCGTCCCGCGAGCTGGCACATGCGGAAGGTGGCGGTCAGGTTTACGTCTATGATGCGTTGCCAATCATCCATTGGGAATTCCTCACAGCGGTGGCGACGCGTAATTCCGGCGCAGTTGACAAGTATGTCGATGCCGCCCAGTGCCGTCAACGCGTCGCTAAAAGCCGCGTCCAGCTGCTTCATATCTCCAATGTCAGCCTGCACTGGATGTGCGCCCAGTGTTTGCGCGGCTTCGAATACCCTGTCGGACGAAGCGATAATCGCCAGATTTGCGCCTGCCTCAACCAGCGCCTGTGCCATCGCATAACCAAGTCCGCGCGATGCGCCGGTGACGATGGCTTTTTTACCGGTTATATCGAACATATTCATTTGTCTGCCTCCTGTATATACGTAGTTTGTGACCCGCAGGTCCGGTGAACTGATGTTATGGTACATATGATACTATAACACGGCGGTTGGAAAATAGCAACATGCCATGAAGATTCAGAACATGGACTTTGCCTGACCGTCGGCGCAACGATGTAAGTGAGTGTAGATATCACGGAAATGCCATATAACTGGTTTGATATGCGACCAGGTCAATGCATGATCTGCGGC
>DVNK01000051.1 GCA_018714445.1 Candidatus Fimadaptatus faecigallinarum
GCAATCATAATTTCAATTGCGCTGATGCTGTTCTGTGGGTTTGCGATGACCCGCCTTACCAAGCGCCTGCGATTGCCAAATGTGACGGCTTACATCGTGACCGGCATACTGATAGGCCCGTTTTTCATGAACCTGATACCCAAGTCGGTCATAGATGGCATGGATTTTCTGTCCGATATAGCGCTGGCATTCATTGCATTCAGCACTGGCGAATTCTTCACGCTGTCCACGCTGAAGAAAAACGGCATGAAGGTCGTCGTTATAACCGTACTTGAGGCATGTATGGCATCGGTTGTGGTTTTCGTAGCGACATATTGCGTGCTGGGCGTGGATCTGGTGTTTTCGATTGTACTAGCAGCGCTGGCATCTGCCACTGCGCCGGCATCTACAATGATGACGATACGTCAGACTGGCGCGCATGGCGATTTTGTCGATACGCTATTGCAAGTGGTTGCGCTGGATGATGTGGTCGGACTTATAGAGTACAGCATAGCGATATCGCTGGCGCTGGCTGTGAGCACCGGCAACTCACATCTCGGAATGGGCAGCGTACTCAAGCCGATAGCCGTAAACATAGGCGTACTGTTGCTGGGCGGGCTGTTCGGCGTGATACTCAAACTGCTTATGCCCCAAAAGCGCTCGACCGACAACCGCCTCATAATCACGGTCTCGCTGTTGTTCGCGTTTTGCGGGATATGTACGATGCTGGATGTGTCGCCACTGCTGGGCTGCATGTCCATGGGTACCGTATACATAAACATAACCCATGACGAAAAGCTGTTCAAGCAGCTCAACTACTTCACGCCTCCGATACTGCTGCTGTTCTTTGTGCATTCGGGGTTGTCGTTCCAGCTGGACGCGCTGGTCAACACATCCGTTTCGGTGGGCAGCACGCCGCTGCTGGTGGTAGGCGTTGTGTACTTCTTCACGCGCATACTGGGCAAGTACGCCGGCGCATTTATTGGATGCATATGCGTGCATAAGCCCAATACGGTGCGCAACTACCTGGGACTAGCACTGATACCTCAGGCAGGCGTGGCGATAGGCCTGGCCGCGCTGGGCGCAAGGACGCTGGGCGGCGACACGGGCATAGCGCTGGAGACGGTTATACTGGCATCCAGCGTACTGTACGAGCTAATTGGGCCGGGCTGTGCCAAGCTTTCGCTATACCTTTCCAAGTCGTACTCAAACAAGCTCGAGGACATTGTACCCACACCCGCACTGGATGCGGCCTGCACACAGCCCAGCGCCGTAGAACTGCTGATAAAGCGCATACAGGCAATACAGGCTGAACTGCCACGCAATACGGTGTCCGACGAAGAGCAGGCATTCCTTGAAGCCGCAGAGGACCAGATGGCCGCGCTGAGCCGCATACACGCAGGCGTAGGCCGCAACAGGAGGGGCTGACATGGCACAGGATTATATAGTAAGCATACTTGGCGCATGGGCAGGCGAACTGAACACCGGTTCGATATTGCTCAGAATCGTGCTGTCGCTCATACTTTCGTCGATAGTCGGCTGCGAGCGCTCAAGCAAGCGTCATTCAGCTGGGCTGCGCACTTTCATGATCGTGTCATTGGCGTCGACGACCGCCGCAATAATCGAAATATACATGTTGGGCAGCGGGCAATCCGTCATGTGGATAACCGCAGCGGTCATAGTTGGGTCGGCATCGATATCCGGCTATTCTATACTGTTCAGCTCCAAAGGTCAGATCAAGGGCCTTACGACCTCGGCCGGCCTGTGGGCGTGCGGCATAATTGGAATCGCAATTGGGATCGGTCTGTATACCGCTGCACTTATAGCTTATGCAGCGCTGCTATGCAGTCTATCGTTCTTCCCGGCATTTGAGAAGTACCTGAAGGACAAGTCCAACCACTTTGAGGTGCACCTCGAACTCAAAAACAAGACCGACCTGGGCTACTTCACGACAACCATACGCCGCCTGGGCATGCGCATAGACGACATTGAGCTCAACCCCGCTTACCTGAATTCAGGTCTGAGCGTGTATACTGTGTCGTTCACAATAAGCAGTCAGGAACTCAAGAAGTACAAAAAGCACAGCGAAATAATCGAGGCGCTGCGCTCGCTCGACTACATATCTTATATAGAAGAAATAGGCTGACCTACGCGGGCACTGCGCGGCGCACGGCATGTCACGTGCGCCGCATTGCTGTATATAAACGCACATCAGCGCCTGTCCCGTCCCCCTGTGCTGTATGCAAGGCTAAATGAAATGTCGTACTTTTCAATAAACGCTGTTGCGTTTGTTGAATGACCGGTCTATAATGTTTCTATATAAATTACCCCAATAATGCCGCACAAAGGAGGTCAACATGAAATCAATCGACAAGGACGTGCTGGCCACATACAATTCCGGCGCGGAACGAAATCGCCTGCGCACGGGAATAGGACTCATCGAGTTCGAACGCTCGCGCGAACTGCTGCGCGAATACCTGCCGCCTGCGCCTGCTACGGTCTACGACATAGGCGGCGGTTATGGCGAATACGCGTGGTGGCTCAGCTCATTGGGGTATCAGGTCCACCTGTTCGATCTGGCTCAGACCAATATCGCCATGTCGACTGAACTGTCTGCCGAATACCCCGGCTGCCAGCTTAAAGCCGCCGAAGTCGCTGACGCGCGCAACATAGACCGTCCATCCGGCTCGGCCGACGCAGTGCTGTGCATGGGCCCGCTATATCACATAGCGCAACGCGAAGAACGCCTGGCAGCACTGAACGAGTGCGCGCGGCTTTTGCGACCGGGCGGCGTGCTGTGCGTTGCGGCAATAACGCGCTATGCCACGCTACTGTGGGCTACGACGGTATTCGGCGCCGCCAACAGACTGCTCGAGGAGGATGCGTTCATGCAAATGGTCGAGACTGAGTTGCGTACCGGCGAGCATGTGCGTCCGGCTGATTCCGCATACAGAGGCATAGGCCGCTCACACTTCCACGCGCCCGACGAGCTGAAAGGCGAACTTAGCGATGCCGGCTTCAAAGACATAAAGCTTCACGGCGTAGTAGGCTGCGGTTGGCTCGCCCCCAATCTGGACGCGCTCTGGCAGGACGATAAGGCGCGCGCCGCCATCATGCGCGCCGTGCGGCTGCTGGACGGTGAGACCGACGTGATTGGCTTGAGCACACACCTGCTCGCAATTTGTCAAAAGCATTGATATGTCAATAATAGGATATGTCATAATAAAGACAAAGGCTCTGCCCGACGACTCATACGTTCGCCGGACAGAGCCTTTTTGCGCTACTATAAACAGCAGCGATGTCGATTCTTCTATCTAAGAGATGCGCTTACCATTGAGCACGCAGCACCGGATTGCGCGCGGCGTTGACCTCGTCAAGCCGACGCACCTGTGCCGTCACAGGCGCAGCGTGCAGCTCCTCGGGTGCAGTGCGCGCCTTGTGCGCCAGCTCAATGTACGCCTGCGCCGCAGCGTCCAGCGTCTCGGGCGTCTCGGTCTCGGTCGGCTCAAACATCAGCGCCTCATGCACTATCAGCGGGAAGTACATCGTCGGCGGATGCATATGGCAGTCCAACGCACCCTTGGCTATATCCATAGCGCTGACGCCGGTCTGCTTTTTGAGCTCCTCAAGCGTAAGCACGAACTCATGCATGCAGATGCCCGCAAACGCCGGAGTATATTCAGGCAACAACTTGTGCAGCAGATAGTTCGCATTGAGCACCGCTCCACGCGCCGCCTCGGGTATGCCCTCGCGTCCCAGCGACATTATGTACGCCAGCGCACGCATTACCACCAGGTAGTTGCCATAGAAGCTGCGCACTTTACCCACGCTCTTGTCGCTGTACACGAACTTCAGCTCATCGCTAATGCGCGGATTGGGCAGATACGCCTCCAACAGCCGCTTGCAACCCACTGGACCGCTGCCCGGACCGCCGCCGCCATGCGGAGTTGAGAACGTCTTGTGCAGGTTCAGATGAACCACATCAAAGCCCATGTCGCCCGGCCGCGCTATGCCCATTATCGCATTCAGGTTTGCGCCGTCGTAATAGCACAGGCCGCCGGCTTCGTGTACAATGCGGGTTATTTCGCTTATGTTGTGGTCAAACTTGCCCACGGTGTTGGGATTGGTCAGCATTAGACCGGCGGTATCGTCGCCAACTGCCTTGCGCAGCGCATCCAGATCCACCAGTCCATCCGGCGTCGACGGCACGCTTACCACGGTAAATCCATCCATGACCGCGCTGGCCGGATTGGTGCCATGCGCCGAATCGGGCACTATTATCTTGGTGCGCTTGGTATCGCCGCGATCCATGTGATAAGCCTTGATTAGCATCACGCCGGTGAATTCACCATGCGCGCCCGCCGCCGGCTGGAATGTCATGGCATCCATACCGGTTATCTCGCACAGGTATTTCTCGGCCAGCTTGAGCGCTTCCAGGCTGCCGCGCACACTCTCCTCGTCCTGCAGCGGATGCACGCCAGTAAATCCCGGCAGCGCCGCAACTTCCTCGTTGAGCGCCGGATTGTACTTCATGGTGCAGGAACCCAGCGGATAGAAGCCGCTGTTTACTCCAAATGCGCCCTTGCTGAGCGCCGTATAATGCCTGGCCAGCTCATTTTCGCTTATTTCGGGCAGCCTCAGCTCCTGCTTGCGCCTGAGCGATTCAGCAGGCGCGTATTCAGGCGTGTCCAGCGGCGGCAGATACTGAGTGCCCCGACCCGCATGACTGCGTTCAAACAGTGTAAGCATCACGCACGCACCTCCTTGAGCAGCTCCGCCAGCGCGTCTATCTCAGCGCGGGTATTCATTTCGGTAAAGCACCACAGCAGATCGCCATTAACGTTAAGTCCACCCAGTATATCATGCTGTTTGAGCCGTGCATTCAACTCGTCGGCATCTATCGGGCAGCACGTAACGAACTCCATGCCGAACTCGCCTGCGTACCGCCGCTCAAAACCGGGTATCGCGCATATCTTCTCGGCCGCGTAGTGCGCCTTGGACCAGCACTGCCGCGCCGCCTCGGTCATTCCCGCAGGGCCCATCGCCGCCATATATACCGATGCAGTCATCGCGCACAGCGCCTGGTTGGAGCATATGCTCGACGACGCCTTCTCACGGCGAATGTGCTGCTCACGCGCCTGCAGCGTCAGCACGAACGCGCGCTTGCCCTCGGCATCCACGGTCTGGCCAACTATGCGTCCCGGCAGTTTGCGCATCAGTTCGCTGCGGCACGCCATTATACCCAGGTACGGCCCGCCAAAGCTCAGCTCCATGCCCAGCGGTTGACCTTCTGCAACGCAGATGTCAGCGCCGCATTCGCCCGGAGTCTTGATAAGCGCCGTCATTATCGGATGCACCGCGACTATCACCTTGGCGCCCGCTGCATGAGCAAGCTCAACTATCGCCTCTACATCCTCTATCTGACCAAAGTAGTTGGGCTGCTGCACTATCACGCAGCCAACATCCGCACCAAGCTCGGCCTTTAATGCCTCCAGATCGGTCACGCCTTCGCGTGCCGGCACCATGTCGACCGGACGGTTGCCCGCCCAGGCATAGGTGCACACTGTCTGTGCATATTCGGGATTGACGGTAGCCGACACCAGCGCCCGCATCCGCTTGCGTTCGCAGCACATATGCGCCGCCTCAGCCGCCGCGCTCGCTCCGTCGTACACCGACGCATTGGACACATCCATGCCCGTCAGCTCACAGACCATCGTCTGATACTCAAATATCGACTGCAAAACGCCTTGGCTGATCTCGGCTTGATAAGGGGTGTACGCCGTCAAAAACTCATCGCGATTGGTCACGCGCTTGACTATCGACGGTATGTAGTGCCGGTAAGCGCCTGCGCCACGGAATATCGTGCGATATACATGGTTGTGCGACGCCAGTTCGCTCATCTCACGCTTGACTTCCAGCTCGCTCTTGCCCGCGGGCAGGTCAAGTTCACCCTTAAACAGCAGTTCGTCAGGTATCGCCTGGTACATCTCGCGATAGCTGCTCAGCCCCAGCTCGCCCAACATCCGCTCGCGCTCAGCGGGCGTGGAAGGAATATATCCTGCCATATCACTTCTCCTCCGCGATTACCTGCTCATACGCAGCAGCGCCCAGCAGTTCGCCGGTACCGCTCACGTTCTCAACCTCGATAAGCCACGCGTCATAAGGCGCATTGTTTATGGTCTCCGGCGCATCCAGCAGCGCCTCGTTTACCGCGCGCACGGTGCCGCTGACCGGGCTGTATACCGGCGACACAGCCTTGACCGACTCGACCTCACAGCAGCTCTCGCCCGCCGTCACCGCGTCGCCCACCTGCGGCAGATCCACAAACACCAGATCGCCCAGCTCCTGCTGAGCATAATCGGTCAGGCCTATGCGCACCGCGCCATCGTCAAGTTTGAGCACCCACTCGTGGGACTTGGTGTATTTGAGCGTATCAGGTATCATATGCGTTCCTCCACAAATTTTATTATATTTCATTTACTTGGTTGTCTTATGCTTGACGCGGCTATAGAACGGCAGCGGCACGACCTCACATTTGAGTCGGCGTCCACGCACATCCACTTCCAACTGAGTGCCAACCTCAGCACAGCCCACGTCAACCAGCGCCATGGCTGCCGCATAGCCCACATACGGGCAATGCGTACCGCTGGTCGTATGCCCCACCTGCACGCCGTCGCGGTATACCGGCAAATGCTCGCGCGCTATACCGCGGTCGATCATCTTGAGGCCCACGCGCGTAATCGTCGGCGTGCCGCGCGCTATCAGCGCAGCCTTGCCGATGAAATCCGGCTTATCGAGCTTTACAAAGCTGCCCAGCCCGGTCTCCAGAGGCGTGATGTCGTCATCCATCTCATGACCATACAGCGGCATGCCCGCCTCCAACCGCAGCGTGTCGCGCGCACCCAGTCCGCACGGCACAAGCCCAAACTCCGCGCCGCCCGCAAGCAGCGCGTCAAACAGCTTGACCGCATCGCCCGCCGCGCAATACAGTTCATACCCAGCCTCACCGGTATAGCCAGTGCGCGACAGCATGCACTTGACGCCGCACAGCTCAACTTCCGGCACAAACGAGTAGTACTTGGGCGGCAACGTGATGTCCGGCGCGAGCGCGCGCACTATGTCGCGTGCCTTGGGGCCCTGCAGCGCGATCTCCGCAACTGAATCCGAGATGTCTTCCAGCTGCGCGTCGCCTGTCAGGTGCGCGCGCATCCAGTCGACATCCTTTTCACGGTTGGATGCGTTTATCACGATCAGGTACTTGTTCGCGTCATAACGGTACACCAGCAGGTCGTCCACCACGCCGCCACGCTCATTGCACATAGGACTGTAGCGCACGCGGCCATCCTCCAGGTTTGTGTAGTCATTAGTCAGCCACAGATTCAGATTTTTCAACGCATCCGGGCCGGTCAGCATCGCCTCGCCCATGTGCGACACGTCAAACAGACCTGCTGCCGTACGCACCGCGTTATGCTCCGCAATGACTCCCTGGTACTGCACCGGCAGTAAGTACCCCGCAAACGGCACTATCTTGCCACCCAGTTCCTTGTGCCGCTCGTACAGCGGCGTCACCTTGTCCATATGTACACCTCCATGTTTGCTCACCGCCCGACAAAATGCGCAAAGGCGCATGCCATGCGCCACATATGCAGCGCACGCACGCGCCTCTGTTCATATCGCCTGAAAGATTCTCCCCGCACCCTGGCAGGGGATTGCTTCTTCGGCGCCGCGCATCATGCCGCGGCTTTCCAGAGTCTCGTCCAGGCCCGGTCCTTTTGCCTGAGAGTTTATTGCATCTACCCCTTCGGCGGCGCTAATGCGCTCTCTCCCGGCCCCTTCATCCGATACTATTCAGTTTTAGACTAAAACCCGAACTATTTCGGCGTCATCCCAACGCTCATTCATATTATAGGCCCATCCGCGTCCTTTGTCAATATCGGAACGTCCGGACATTTGAACTCATACGCGCCCGAACCGAAATCTTTACGGAAATCGCCCAGCTTAAACATGCACAGCGTGTTCTCGGGCACTTCCAGCTTTACCGCAAGCTCGTCATCTTCGCGCTTGAGCGCAATCGAGATGCGGCCGTACAGGCTGTCGTAATGGCAGCTCAGGTGATCCCAGTTCTCCGGCAGATGCGGCGCAACGCTGAAGCGCTTGTATCCCGCCATGCGCTCGTCGACATTTATGCCCGCCAATACTTCGACCATCCAGTCGAGTATGCAGCCATATGCATAGTGGTTGAACGAGTTCATGGCGTCGCTCCAGAAGGAGCCATCCGGCTTTATGCCATCCCAGTGTTCCCAGATAGTCGTCGCACCCTGTTTGACCGAGTACAGCCACGACGGGAACTCCTCGCGTTCAAGCAGCTTGAGCGCCACATCCAACCGCCCGTACCGGCTCAGCACATAGCACAGGTATGGCGTGCCCAGGAAGCCCGTCGTGAGATGATTGTCGTTGGTCTCGATGAGCTTGACCAGCGAATCCACTGTGCGCTGCACGGCGCCCTCGGGAACCAGGTCAAACATCAGCGCCAACACGTGCGCAGTCTGCGTAGGCACAGCCAACCGACCGTTTGCCGTGAAGAACTCGCGCTTGAAGAAGTCCACTATATCGTTATGCAGGCGCATATAGTTGGCGCTCTCCGCGCTGTAACCCAGCACCTGCGCGGCCTTACTCATTATAAGCGTCGAGTAGGCATAGTATGCCGTCGCAGTCAGATCGTTGGGAGTCGCACCCAGATAGCTGCCTTCCTTGGCATCCAGTGCCAGCCAGTCACCATAGTGGAATCCGCTGTCCCAGTACACGCCCTTGTTGGCGACGCTGCGCACATGTTCTACCCACTTTTTCATCATCGGGTAGTTCTTCTTTAGTTCGCGCTTGTCGCCGTAGCAGATATAAAGCGTCCACGGGCAGATGGTCGCCGCGTCAGCCCAGCCGCACGCCGAATCGCCGTTTTTCAGCACATCGGGTATCACGTGCGGTATGCCGCCGTTTTCAAGCTGATCGCATGCCATGTCGTCCAGCCACTTGGAGTAGAACGCGCGCGTATCGTTCAAGAAACACGCTGTGCGAATAAACACCTGCGCGTCTCCGGTCCAGCCCAGCCGCTCGTCGCGCTGCGGGCAATCAGTGGGCACATCGACCGAGTTTCCCTTAAAACCCCAACGCACATTGCTTACCAACTGGTTTATAAGCGGATTGGAGCACTCGAAGTCACCGGTCGAAGCCATGTCCGAATCCAGCACTACGCCCTCAAAGTTGTCGCTCTGCGCAAACCCCGGGAACTCTATAACGCGTATGTACCTAAATCCCTGGAACGTGAAGTGCGGCTCGAAAACTTCCTCGCCATCGCCCGAAAGTATGTAGTTTATGTCGTTGCGCGCTTTACGCATGTTGGCGGTGTAGAAGTTACCGTCCTTGTCCAGCACCTCGGCAAAGCCCAGCCGTACTCTATCGCCCTTGGCGCCGCTCACGCGCACGCGCACAAAGCCTACCATGTTCTGGCCAAAGTCGAACACAGTCTCGCCGGCGGGCGTCTTGATCTTGGCTATGGGCTTGATTGTCTCCTGCGGGCGCACGAACTCACCGGTCTGCATAGTCATTATGCGCTTGTCCACGCGCACCAGCTCGCACTTTACAAAGTGTCCGCCGTCAAGCGTATCGCACCAGCGCGGATCGGCCAGATTGGCGTCGTACGTCTCGCCGTGGTACAGCTCGCTAAACGTTATCGGTCCCAGCCCGCTCTGCCAGTCCTCGCCGGTCTGTATCACCTGGCGACGGCCGTCGGCATAAGTTATATGGAGCTGTACAAACAGCGCGTTTTTCTTGCCAAACGTATTGCGGTTGTCCTGCCAGACCAGATCGCCCTTGTACCAGCCCGCTCCCACTACGGCGCCTACGACGTTTTGCCCCTGACGCAACCGCTCAGTGACATCATATGCCTGAACCTGCAGGTGCTTGTTATACGAAAGGAAGCCCGGCGCAAAGTATGCGTCGCCGACCTTGCTGCCGTTCAAGTGGAAGTCATACATGCCCAGCGCAGTCACATACGCCTTGGCGTGAACCACCTCGCCATTGACGTCAAAGCCGTTTCGGAAGTATATGCCACACGAATCCTCAGGCTTATCCAACGGCGATGCTATGAAATCAGCATGGAATCCATCGGGATCAAATATGCCGGTTTCAAACGACGAGGTCGCCCATTCGCTCTTTTCGCGATGGTTGTCCTCAATGCGCACGCGGAACCAGTAACGCGTATCGGGCGCAAGCGGCTCACCACGATACTCGCAAAGCTGGCTCTGATCGCCTGAGAGCCGGCCGCTATCCCATACCAGCGACTCAAAGCTCTGATCCGTTGACAGCTGTATCTGATAACAGCTCTGAGCACACGCACGCGCATCGCTGTGAATCTTCCAACTGAAGCGCGGCTTATCGGTCGCAATGCCTATTGGCGAGGCAAAGTTTTCGCATTTTAAGTCGTAAATCGTAAGCATTGGCGTGCCTCCTGTATTTTATATGTAGATTATAGCACATGCTTTTCGCGTTTGCCAGCGCATTTTACAACTTGTGGCAGAATTGCGGAAAATTCGCTTGACCATAGGCATCATTGGGTGTGCAAAAGCCGTGCCCGATCATTCATGCATCTGCTTCGCGCAACGCAAAAAAGAACCGCCCACATACAGGCGGCTCTACCATCAATACTCTATTCCTCTGCGCGCTGCTATGCCCTGATCCATCGGGTGGCGCAACATGCGCATTTCTGTCACGTAATCGCACACGGCTATCAGCTCATCGCCCGCGCCGCGACCCGTAAGCACAATCTCCAACCCCGGACGCCGCGACCTGACCAGTTCACACAATTCGTTCTGGCTGAATGCGCCCAGATATGTCGCGCTCAGCGCTTCATCCAATATGAGCATCTGTGCGCTGCCGGATGCGCATTCTGTCCGCGCTCGCTCGAACAGCTCGCGCTGCGCCTGCGTATATTCGGCGCGCTCGACATCGTTCATGTCCCACACAAACTTATCGCAGTCGGTGAGCGCACGCTCGAACTCCACGCCCAACGACTCCAGTTGCCGCTGCTCTCCAGTGGGTTGTTGCTTCATGAACTGCATCACGCGCACTCGCATGCCGCACCCACGCGCTCTGACTGCCAGTCCCATCGCCGCGGTGGTCTTGCCCTTGCCGTCGCCGGTATACAGATGTGCCAGCGCTATGCTCATTGCGCATCCTCCGTGTACTGCTGTTCGACGGTGCCCGCACGATCAAACGGATAGAACAGGTACCGCACGCGGCCCACTATCTGCGAGCGGCTCAGCGGCCCCACTGAACGCGAGTCATTTGAATTGGCGCGATTGTCGCCCATCACAAAGTACTCGTCTTCGCCCAACGTTATTGGGCCAAAGTCGCGCGTTGTCGGATATGAGATGAAGTCTTCATCCAGCGCTTCGCCATTTAAATATGTAACTCCGCCCCTTATCTCAAGCGTATCGCCCGGCAGGGCTATCAGGCGCTTGATATAGTTCTCCTTGGAGTTCGGATAGTGGCAGATCACGACCGTGCCACGCTCGGGTTCGCCGATCAGATAGTCAAACTTGGTCACAAACACGCGGTCGCCAGTAAACAGCGTATCATTCATCGAAGGGCCGTCTACCACTATCGGCTCGAACACATACGAGCGCACCAGGAACACAACTGCCAGCGTGCAGACGATCAGTACCAGCCAATCGCGCGTCTCCTTGACGATCTTCTTCCTGCGCTCAGCCTTGCGCTTGAGCTCGCCTTCATCCTCGGCCAGCTCGAGCAGCTTCTTGGGCGCTTCTGCGCCTTCATCTTGCGGCTCAGGCTTTTGTTGATTTTCGAGCTCAGGCTTGTTATCCATACGAATACTTCCTTTCGCAATGCTGTATCATATATCGTCTTGCGCGCCACCGCGCAACCATGTCCCGTAAAAGTGCTTTGGCAGTACTCACAGCCGCCAGCCGATCCGGCCCGCACGCGCAATCGGCCATATCCTCAACACCGCTACCGCGCGAATATCCCGCGCACGCAACGGCCCCACGGATCGACTGTCCCGCGAATTAGTCCTGTTATCACCTAGCACAAAGTACTGACCCGCACCAAGTTCAATCGGCCCGAATCTACGCCGGGTAATCCGCGTGACATACCCTTCGTGCAATTGCCGGCCGTCTATGAACAATTCGCCGTCGTGCAACTCAAGCTTTTCGCCCGGCAGCCCAATCAGCCGCTTTATATAGTACCGCCGCTCGTTAGGGTATCGGCATATTACGACGTCTCCGCGCCGCAGCCGCCCCAACCGCGCCGGCAGTTTGAGCGATATCAGCCTGTCGCCGCTATGCAATGTCTCGCGCATCGAGTCGCCCTTGACGCACACCGGCAGCACAACCAGCCATCGCAACAGCGCCGCAATACTGAGCGCCAGCACAACATCAAACCACATCGCGCTCAAACCTGCTTCCGCACTAATTGGCCACCTCGCGCACAGCGTCAAACGGGTACACTACCCATCGCACGCGCCCAACCATATCATCGGCACGCAGCGTGCCCACGTCGCTGGCACGACTATCGTGGCTTATCGCGCGATTGTCGCCCAGCAGCATGTACTGTCCATCGCCTATGAGCACCGGACCATAGTCTTCCGTGGCCGCAAACTCGACGTAGCTCTCGGCGATCTGCGCGCCGTTTACGTAAGTGCATCCGTCCCTTATCTCAAACTCGTCACCCGGCAACGCTATGACGCGCTTTATAAACGTGCCGTCGCGGTTGGGATATCGGCATACCACTACGTCGCCACGCGCTGGTTCGGCGGTCAAATAGTCAAAGCGCGTGACCAACAGCACCTCGCCGCTTGCAAGCGTGGGACTCATTGACGGACCTTCGACGCGCACCAGTTCGAACACAAACCCGCGCACGACAAACCCCACCAACGCTGCAAGCGCCAGTGTGACGACCCATGACCCAATCTCGCGCCATACGCGCCGGCTGTGCGTTGATCTGCGCGCTCTGCGCCGCGCATGCTCAGCGCCATGAGGCGCAGGCGTCCGTTTACGGCGGGCCTGAGTTCGCGGCGTACTTTGAGCCGGTGCAGGCCGTGCACTGCGTGAAGCGTGGCCGACTCCCTCGTTATACACATAAGCCGGGCGCGAATCCGATCTGCGTTGCCCAGCTTGTGCATCTCCCGAAGCTGTACGCGACCGCACTGACGTTTCGGCCTGACGTTGACCTCGATCAGGCCGCGCGCCACGGTGTCGCGACACATAGCCCAGTTCGTCTGCGCCAGATCCATGGGGCAAGCTCCGACTGCGCGCCGCGCTCTGTGCACCCCGCGTCGGTTCACGCGCGTTCATCATCCGCCTCCGATGCGTGCTGCACGAGCTTCCTGACCCGCTTTTCAAACTCGGCGCGGTCTAGCATGACCAGTCGCCCGCAGCCCTGACAGCGTATCTTTACGTCCGCACCCGTGCGCACTATCGTCCATTTATCGCTGCCGCACGGATGCGCCTTGCGCATCTGGACCACATCGCCTAACGCTATCAGCATCCATTACACCTCGCAACAGTACGGGCCGCCGCATCCATACGGCAGCCACTTGCAATTATAGACCGTGATATCAGTATATTCAAGTGTTTTTGTGTTATGAAGCAGGTACATACTTTCGCGCATATCGCCGCTCGCGCCACATTTGCGCCACAGTATCACACATTATGCGCTTCGCCATTGTAAACATAGCCGCTCATCGGATCGAGCGTTATGGTCGTGCCGGTGCGCAATACCGAGCAGGCATTCTCAGCCGAATGTATGACCGGTATTTCAAGCGTCAAGGCGGCAATCGACGCATGGCATGCCGAGCCTTCGCACTCGACTATGACGCCCGACGCCCGACGCAGATACGGCAGGAAACTGTTATCAGTCTGCTTGGCGACGAGTATATCGCCCGGGGTAAAGTTGCTCGCCGCCTCAGCCAGCGTATGCGCAACGCATACCCGCCCTACGACCGGCTCATCGCCTATGCCGCGTCCACGCAGCAACACGTCGCCTATAACATGCACCTTTATCAGATTCGTGGTGCCGCTCATGCCCACCGGCACGCCTGCCGTGATTATAGCCACGTCGCCCACATTCAAAAAGCCGTGCGCCAGCGCCGCGTCTATCGAGCGCGACACCATTTCATCGGTATTGTCGCTGTGCTGTACCAGCAGCGACATCACGCCCCACACGCAGGCCAACTGATTATAGACGCGTTGATTCTCGGTAGTGGCAATAAGCGTACACGCCGGACGGTACTTCGACACCTTGCGCGCAGTCGAACCGCGATGCGTGGGCGTGATTATGGCCGCCGCATTGAGGTCAGCGGCTATCGTAGTGCAGGCATAGCTGACCGCGTTGGTTATTGAGAAGTTGACGTCAAAGCTCTCCTGAACGCCCTTGGGCTCGGAGTTGCGGTGAGCTTCGGTGTGATTGGCTATGCGCACCATCGTCTTGAGCGCCTCCAGAGGATACCGGCCTGATGCCGTCTCTCCGGACAGCATGATGCAGTCCGTGCCATCCAGTATCGAATTGGCTACGTCGGAAACCTCGGCGCGCGTCGGACGCGGGTTGCGTATCATGGAATCAAGCATCTGAGTCGCGGTGATTACAGGCTTGCCCAGGTGATTGCACTTGGATATCATGTTCTTTTGAATCAGCGGTACCTCCTGTATCGGCACCTCAACGCCCAGATCGCCACGCGCGACCATCAAACCATCGGCAAGCGTAATTATCTCGTCTACGTTTTGCACGCCCTCTTCGTTTTCGATTTTGGCGTATATCTGCACGTCTTCGCTGCCGGTTTCCTCAATCACATGCCTGAGTTCCAGCACGTCCGCCGCCTTGCGCACGAATGACGCTGCGATAAGATCTATGCCCATTTTGCAGCCGAACTTTATGTCGTCGACATCCCGCTCAGTCACCGCCGGCAGGTTCAGCTTTACGCCCGGTACGTTTATGCCCTTGTGATTGCTTATCACGCCGCCATTGAGCACATTGCAGATTATGCGATTTCGGTCTATCTCCTCGACCGTCATCTCGACCAAACCATCGTCTATCAGTATGCGCGAGTCCTGACTCACATCCTTGCAGAGGTTGTCATAGGTTATGCAGGCGTAGTCCTTCGTGCCGGGTATGTCCTCGCCGCAGATCAGCGTAAACTTCTGTCCGGGCTCGAGTTGCACGCTGTCACCTTCGAAGTTGCGCAGCCGTATTTCGGGACCCTTGGTATCCAGCATGATCGCCAGCGGCACACCCTTTTCGGCGCGCAGTCGTTTGAGCAGTTCAATGGTCTCGCCGTGCGACGCATGGTCGCCGTGGCTCATGTTCAGTCGCGCGACGTTCATGCCCGCGTCTATCAGCGCGCGCAACATCTGCTCGGAACGGCTCGCCGGGCCGATAGTGCAAATTATCTTAGTCTTTCTCACGCAAACCATCCTCTACGTTCTGAATTCAGAGATATTATATCAGAAATTTGTGCAAATTAACAGCGCAAATTGGCAAATCTCATCGATTTGCCGTATGCACGGCAATTTTACGCCATTTGTCGATGGCCCTTGCCTTAGGCAGCGATATGTATTATAATCCAAGTCTGGGACTCGAACAGCAAAAGGCGGCGGCCAGATGAACTCCGACCGCCGCGCGGCATGTCACCTTCCAAACAGCGACAGCGCACGCTGCATGCGCGCCTTGACCGGCACATCGAACGGACAGCGTATCTCACACCGCCCGCACGCAATGCAGTGACGCGCTGTATGCTCAAGCGATAAGTAGTGCTCGCGCACGCTTTGGGGCACTTCCTTCTGCGACAGCGCCAGATCGAGGTACTTGTTGACCTGCGCGATGTCTATCTTAGCCGGACAGGGCAGACAGTGATTGCAGTACATGCAATGCCCCACCAGCGAAAACTTGGGCGCATGCATCATAAGCCGCGCATAATCGCGCTCCTCTGCCGACGCATCCTCATAGGCCACGGCGGCATATACCTCCTCGGGCGTCTGCGCGCCCACCAGCACGCTTGCAACTGCCGGCCGCGTCAGCGCATAGCTCATCAGCTGATGCACAGTGAAGGCCTTGCCAAACGGCGAACCCGCATCGCTGAGCAGTGATCCCGCGCCCAGGCTCTTCATTACCGTTATGCCCACGCCGCGCGCCTCGCACTCGCGGTACAGCTGCGCCCGCACCGGATTGGGCGTCAATTGGTCGAGCTGGTAACTCTCGGACTTGAACAGGTCGTCGATCTTGGTGCTCTCGCTGAGAAGGTCATAAGCCGGATTGAGCGAGAACATAAGCACCTCAATCAGCCCCGAGCGCACCGCCGCCAGCGCCGTCGCCGGATTATGCGACGACATGCCCAACGCGCGTATCACGCCGTCGCGTTTGAGCTTTAGCGCATATTCCATTACGTCGCTGTGCTCCAGCGCCGCCCAGTCGTCCGGCTCGTCGACGAAATGCAGCATGCCTACGTCGATGTAGTCGGTACCCAGCCGCTTCAGGTAGTCCTCGACAAACGCCCTGCATGCACCCAGATCGCGCGAACGCGCATACTGGCCATCCTGCCATACTGAGCCGATGTGGCCCTGAAGCATCACGCGCTCGCGCCGGCCGCGCAGCGCCGCACCTATATTTGAGCGCACCTCGGGCTCGGACATGAACGTGTCCAGGTAATTGATTCCCGAGTCCAGCGCCGCGCTTATGACCGCGCTCACCTGACTTGCGGGCTTGCCCTGCAGGTGTTCGCAGCCCAGTCCAACCTCGCTTGCCATCATGCCGGTCCGGCCCAGCGCACGCATTTTCATAACGCTCTACCTCCGTTGCCGCGCGCGGGCATGCCGCACGCATATTGTCAATTTGTATTACTTCCATTATAGCGCGTCGAACGCCGATTTACAAGCTAATTCCGGCCGTGCAGGCCGATTGGAGGGATTTTATGGCCTATACTATAATGTTGGCGGTGCTGCCGTTTGTAATAATAGGGCTCAATGTAGGCGCCTTTGCGCTCATGGGCATTGACAAGCGCCGCGCGCGCCGCAATCAGTGGCGCATCAGCGAACGCACGCTCTGGTTAAGCGCACTGCCATTTGCCGCGCCCGGCGCATATGCCGGCATGCGCGCATTCCACCACAAGACGCGTCATCGCGCATTCCGGTTCGGCATGCCGGCATTAGCGCTGGTTCAACTTGCGTTAATGGCATGGCTGAGCTATATAGTGCTGCGCTGAGCGCCGATGATGTGCAGCACTGCCTCACGCGCCAGCATTATGCCCGCAACCGGCGGTACGAACATGGTCGAACCTGGAGTCGCACGCCGCGCTCTTGATTCATCAGATGTACCGTCCGAGTACGCATCTGGTTCAACGCGCGGTGGAGTCGGCTGCTCGCGCGAATACACGACCTTGAGCGCCGATACGCCGCGCTTGCGCAGCTCGCGCCTCATAACACGGCACAGCGGACATACATCCGTCGAATAGATGTCGGCGACCTCCAGCCGCGTCGGGTCGAACTTGTTTCCGGTACCCATGCAGCTTATAAGCGGCACATCCATGCCGATGCACAACTCGGCCAACGCAAGCTTGGCTGCTACCATGTCGACCGCATCTATAACGTAGTCCACATCCGTGCCAAACGGCGCCGCATCCCCGGGCATGAACATGCGCGCCAACGCATCTACGCGCATTTCAGGATTGATGTCCAACATGCGCCGGCGCGCCGCTTCGACCTTATACTCGCCCAATGTCGAATGCAGCGCAACGATCTGACGGTTTATGTTGCTCATGGCGACGCGGTCGCCGTCGATAAGCGTCACATGTCCTACGCCGCTGCGAGCCAGCGTCTCGGCGGTAAATCCGCCCACGCCCCCTACGCCAAACAGCACTACATGCGCCTGCGCGAGCCGGCTCAGCGCATCTGAGCCTATCAGCATGTTCAACCTGTCAAATTCGCCCGCCATCACTGCCCTCCGAGCTTCGAATACTCCGATAGTATCGCCGCTGCATCCAGCTGCGCCGGCGCGCCGCCCTGCGCAAAGTTGGGCCTGCCGCCGCCGCGTCCGCCGTATTCGCTCAGCGCTGCGCGCATAAACCTGCCCATGTCGCCCTGCACATCGTCTGCACGCGCAAATACGGCAATGTCGCCCGCTGAATCCGCCGAACCTGCCATCAGCAACGCAACTGTACCCGGCTGCTCTATCAGTTCCGACGCCGCGCGTATCAGCGCCTCGCGCCCAGCCTTATCGAATCTATGCGCCACAACGCGCACGCCCTGCACATCCTGCGCCGAGTTCAACAGCTCCGGCAGCTCGCGCATAAGCTCAGCCTGACGCAGCACGGCTACCTCATGGCCGCGTTCGCGAGCCTCATCCAGCACGCGCTGAGTCGCCTCAACCAGATCCTCATGCGTCGCACTCAGCAGCAACCCGGCATCGCGACATGCCAGCGCCTCGTCATGCAACCGCTGATACGCCCGTGAGCCGCACAGGAACGAAAACCGCGTCTTGCCGCGCGCCGGATGCGCTCCCAGCACCGCGATCAACCCGATCTGACCGCTGGACGTGGGATGTGTTCCACAGCACGCTACGCATTCAAAATCGCCGGTCATGACTATGCGTATGTTCTCGCTGACCGTTGGCCGCTTGCGCAGCGGCAAAGTAGCAAGCTCCTCATCGCTGGGAAACCACTGTCTTACCGGCAGGTCGCGCCAGATCAGCTCATTTACATCCTGCTCAAGCTGATTGAGCTGCTCTCTTGAGGGAGCCTGCTTCAGGTCAGTGTCTATCGTGCACTCCTGAGCGCCTATGTGCAATCCATACGTATAGCCGCCAAACCGCTTGTATATCGCCCAGCTGAGCAGATGCTGACCGCCATGCTGCTGCATGTTCGAAAACCTGCGCGCCCAGTCTATCGCGCCATGCACTGTACCGGACAACGGCGCGTCGACTATATGGCAGATGTCTTCACCCTCCTCCTGTACGTCCAGCACCTGTGCGCCGCCCAGCGTACCCAGGTCGCATGGTTGCCCACCTGCCTCGGCATAGAATGCCGTGCGATCCAGCACTACGGCGTATCTGCCGTCATCAAGCGCCTTACAGCTGAGCACCTGCGCGTCAAATTCACGGATGGTCACGTCGTCATGGAACAATTTATGCGTCATTATATTGCTCTCCTTGTGCGGTTATTTGCATTGTGTTTTGATATCGTGGTTCGCGGCAGTGCACAGACCGCATTCCATGCTCGAATGCCTCCGGTCTAGCCTTCATTGCCTGTCGGAAGCAGCTCGCCATCCAACCTGTGCACCAGCTTGGATATGTACTCGCGCGCCTGGCTTGCCAGAAGCATCTGCTGTTCAGGCGTAGGCACGCTGTCGCCCATCAGTCCTACAAACTGGCTGACCTTCAACCCCAGCGCCAGCTGCATCTCCTGATCCGAACCGCGCGGACTGACCAAATAGTAGCAAAGCAGCGAATCGCGCTGACCTATGCGGTGAGCACGGTCTTCAGCCTGCGAATGAACCGCCGGCGACCAGTCAAGCTCGCCAAACACTACACATGTAGCCTTTTGAAGGTTCAATCCGCTCGCTGAACGCAGCGATATACAGCAAAGCGCAGTCTCTCCGTCCATGAATGCCCTGACCGCCGCATCCTTTTCGGATTCGCTCTCGCGGCCGGTTATGAACACCGGGTGCGCGCGCTTTAATTCGCGCCGGTATATGTCCATCACCGCATGATGATGCGCAAACAACAACACCCGCTCGCCCGCCTCCAGCAGAGCGCGCACACATGCGCACACATACGGCGCCTTGGCTATGCCGGTTGCCTGGCGCTCGGTCTGCGATATCGCATCCTCGATTATCGCGCGACGCGATGCGTCCGTCTCACCACGCAGCGTGCGCAGTGCGTCGACAACTGGGCGCATGTATTCACGGTATGCCTCGTCGTCCCAGTCGATCGACTGCACCAGCCGGCGCTTGGGCGGCAGCTCGGGCAGCACCTCCCGCTTGGTGCGCCTGAGCATCAGTCCCTCGCGCTTGAGATGCTCGCCCAGTTCCTCGGGCCGCGCGACTATGTCGCTGCCATAGCCGCAGCACCACTCGCGCGTGAAGCTCTCCCAATCGCCCAGGAAGTGGTAATCTATGACGTTTATCACATTCCATATCTCGCCGCCGCGATTGTATATCGGCGTGCCCGACAGGCCTATCACTGTCTCGCAGTCGCCGGCCAGCAGCGTCGCCGCCGAATACTTTTCAGTGCCCGCGCGCCTCAGTTCCTGAACCTCATCAAACACCACGGCGCGAAAGTTCTGGCGCGGCAGCACCTTTTTCCAACCCCGCAGCAGCAGGTAGTGGATTATGTACACGTCGGCCTCAGGCAACTCATACGGCGTGAGCCCGCGCACGATGTGCACGCGCGTGCCGCCCGGCAAATCCACAAACCGCGCGATCTCGCGCTCCCAGTTGCGCACCAGATGCGGCGGCGCAACGACTATCGCCGGAAATGCTCCGCGCGCACACAGCAGCGCCAACGCCTGCACCGTCTTGCCCAGGCCCATTTCGTCCGCCAGCAGCGCGCGCGGATTGTCCATCAGAAAGCCCAGCCCCAATTGCTGAAACGGCATCAGCTCGCCCGTGAATGTGGCCGGCGGCCGCACACGCGATGGGTTGGCGCGCGCCCGCTCGCGCCGCGCAGCATACTCGCGTGCCGAGGCTATTGCTTTTTGCCAGCGCGCGCGGTCGCGTTCAGCCACCTCCAGCGGATAACGCAACATAAGCCAGTTCAGTTCGCCTATGATCCGCGCATGCGCCGCAAACCGAGCCACGCCGCGTCCACGTCCATCGCACCCCGGAAACAATCGCTTGGCCAGTTCGACCACACATGGTTCGCCGCGTATCGTCCATACCCGACTGCGGGCATTGTAACTCAACGTGCCATAGCTATGTACTCGCGCATCCGGCTCGGCCAGGTACGGCGGTAGCCAGCCAGCCTGTAAAGCCGCCGTCTGATCCGCATCGGCAGTATCCATTGCGCGCGCATCATCCATGCCCCTTCCGCATTCGTCAAGCGCGTCCGGCGCATCTGTACCTGCCCCGCACGTTTCAGCCAAGCTCTGCGGATCGCCCGTCTCCGCGTCAGGGCTGCACTCCGCAGACTTGGGCTCAGTTGACAAGCGCTGCATAGGCTGCTCATCCGCAATGTTTTCAGCACCAGCGTCCGAGTCCTCGGCATCGCCATAGCGCTGACGTATGTACTCGTCGCGCGACGCATATATTTCCCGCGCCTGCATGGCGTGCTTGAAAGATTTCGACCTGCGCCTCAAGGCAACGCCACCCCCCACAGCCTGGCCAGCGCTACACACCGTACCGGTACCCCGCCTATCGCGCGCGGCAACCGCAGGTCGCCCGGTGCGACTACGATCAGCGCTCCTACTGCTCCACTTAACGCATATCTGCGCAGCTGGCTGAGCACTGCCGCGCGCGCAGGCTTGCCTTTCTTCACCTCTATGCCCACGCCGCCGCACATAAAGTCAATGCGCCTGCCCGGACCCAGCCTCACCTCATGCGCTACGGGCAGTTCTGCCTGCTCAAGCGCCCGCTCTACCAATTCATGCATATCATACTCACCCGGCGCAGCGGGCAGCCTTAACACGCTCAGCGCGCGCGCTATCTCCTCCACGCGCCGCATGACCTCTTCCACCCGCTCACCTCCATCCGCACCATTATAGCATGATTTGCGCCGCGCGACAAACCGTATTTGACCGGCAAGTGTGAAATCATTGCGCAGCACATTGAATGTAAATAAAAACCGTGATATAATCGCATACGAGAAAGCGAGGTAAGCGGCGTGAAAGATACCAAGACTAACGCCATGCGCATACTGGAAGGCCTGCGCATAGCCTTCGACGTACACTCATACGACACATCCGACGGCGCACTGGACGGCGTAACCGCGGCGCGCAAGCTCGGCATAGATCCGGCCCGCGTATTCAAGACGCTGGTGACACAGGGCAAATCCCGCGCGCACTATGTGTTTGTGATACCGGTGGCCTGCGAACTTGACCTCAAGGCCGCCGCCGCTTGTGTGGGAGAAAAGTCAGTCGAAATGATACCGCAAAAAGAACTGCTCAAGACCACCGGCTATGTGCACGGCGGCTGCAGCCCGATAGGCATGAAAAAGCAGTTCCCCACCGCAATAGACATGTCCGCGCTGGAGCAGTCGCGCATATGCGTGTCGGCCGGGCGCGTGGGGCTTCAGGTCGACCTCGATCCGCGCGCACTCATCGCCGCCACCGGCGCGCAGACGGCTCACCTGGCGGTGGCGCGCACTGATTCGGAGGTGTAAATTTGTCTGTTGAACGAGTAAAGAAGTATCTGGAACAATTCGGCGCTCAGCAGCGCGTAATGGAGTTCGACAAGTCCAGCGCAACGGTCGAGTTGGCCGCTCAGGCAGTAGGCGCGGATGCCGCGCGCATAGCCAAGACACTGTCGTTTGAAACCGATGGCGGCTGTATGTTGCTCGTTGCCGCCGGCGACGCGCGCGTGGACAACCCCGCATTCAAGCATCGCTTTGGCCGTAAGGCGCGCATGCTTACACCTGAGCGCGCGCTGGAATTGACGGGTTATGCCGTCGGCGGCGTGTGCCCGTTCGATGTAAAGTCCGATTCGGTCGAGATATACCTGGACGAGTCGCTCCGACGCTTTGGCACGGTTTACCCCGCCTGCGGAAGTTCCAACTCGGCAATCGAGCTGACCTGCGATGAGCTGGAGCGCTTTTCGCATGCCGATGGCTGGGTGGACGTATGCCGCGGCTGGCGCGAAACCTATCCGCGCGTGATCGATATGCATGCCCACATGTTCCCCGACGCCATAGCTCAGCGCACCATGGACAAGCTCGTGACCGTAGCCGATGGTCTGCGCCCAGTGACCGACGCAACTCACGACGGCACAGTGCGCCATATGCGCAACTGCGCGATATCCGCGTTTGCCGCGCTCCCAATCGCGACCAAGCCCACGCAGTGCACGTCGATCAACAACTGGACCGCGTCCATGTCCGACGACTATGTGCTGGGCTTTGGCACGGTGCACCCCGACTTTGAAAATCCGATAGCCGAGATAGAGCGCGTTAAGGCGCTGGGGTTGCACGGAATAAAGCTCCATCCGGACTATCAGCACATCTATCCCGACGAGGAGCGCATGTTCCCGCTCTATGAAAAGATGGCCGAACTCGGGCTGCCGGTAGTGCTGCATGCGGGCTGGGATCCGGTTTCGCCCGATCTGACCCGCTCTACTCCTGAACGGCTGCGCAGGGTGCTGGACCGCGTACCAGGGCTGACGATGATAGCCGCGCACATGGGCGGCATGAAGATGTCAGACGACGTCATTAAGTATCTGTGCGGATGCGATGTCTACTTCGACACGTCAATGAGTTATGTATACCTGACGCCTGAGCGCTTCCGCCTGCTGATCGATCAGCACGGCGTTGACCACATACTCTTTGGCAGCGACTGTCCCTGGAGCGATGCCAAGCGTCAAATCCAGATGCTGCGCGATGTGGGCATAGAAGGCGATGCGCTGGACAAGATATTGTACCGAAACGCCGCAAAATTGCTGGGGCTTGAGGAATAAACCCGTAAGCCAATGCGGATAAGATAAGTTAATATGTGATCCCCACACGGGCCGCGCACAGCATCGCGCGGCCCGTTTTGTACTCAGCTTTTTCAACTTTCCACTCAAAATGAGCGCAAAAAACGGCGCGCAACCCAAACCGGGCTGCGCGCCGCAATTCCCTCTGGCGCTATCGCTTACTGCCCTTTCGGGCATTAAGGCTTATTGCTCGCTCTGCTTACGGCGCAGGCCCACGACAGCCGCTACCGCAACCGCCGCCGACATCAGCATCAGCGCAATGTAGAGCTGGTTGTTGCTGTTATCGCCGGTCTTGGCCAGACCTTCGTCATCCTTATCAACGA
Source organism: Candidatus Fimadaptatus faecigallinarum (assembly GCA_018714445.1). GTDB lineage: Bacteria > Bacillota > Clostridia > Christensenellales > Aristaeellaceae > Fimadaptatus > Fimadaptatus faecigallinarum. Next base: position 23,978 of record DVNK01000051.1, read on the forward strand.
AGGTGTTGGTCACGCGGGCAGTGGTGTCCTTGGTCAGCGTACCGCTGCAGTTGCTGTAAGTGGTGTCATAGCCGTTCTCATCGGCCTCGCGCTCGCGAACCTTATACGTCGTGCCCTCGGGCAGGTCGTATATCGTCACGCTCTCGCCACCCTTGAGGGTGATGCGATCGCCGCTCTTGATGCGGTCGCCAGTGGAGGTCTTGTAGCTGCCGTCGGCGTCAAAGGTCACGGTCATGGTGAACTTGTCGCTCTTGTCAGCGCCGTCGCCCTTGAGCACCTTGGTGATCTTCAGATCATAGTAGTTGCTGGGCTTCTCGGTCGGCTCGGGAGCATCGCCCGATACGAAGGTGTTGACGTAAGCCACAGTGGTGCGCGCGCCGCTCAGCACATCAAAGGATGCAACAGTGCTCGGCACCCACTCGCCGCCGTTGACCTGGTTCTTGGTGGTGCAGCCTATCGAAGTGAGCTGCTGCGACAGCGCGTAATTGGCCGCCGGCAGGCCGGCTATCACCGCGGTCTTGCCCGCAGGCACAGTGAAGCTGCCGTCCGCGCCCAACGCAACCTGCGTACCGTCTATCTCAACGGTGCCAACCACCGGCGCACCGTTGGAAGTCAGCTTATAGGTGAAGCTGGCGTCGCCCAAGTCGGCCATGTTGCCGTCCTTGGAAACGCTGATCGCAACTTCGCCCTTTTCTACCGGGGTAGCGGTTACTTCAGGAGTCGCGGTTACTTCAGGAGTCGCGGTGACCTCAGGGGTCGCAGTGACCTCAGGAGTCGCGGTGACTTCCGGGGTCGGGGTAACCTCGGGCGTCGCGGTCACTTCAGGCGTCGCAGTCGGAGCAGCGCCATACACATTCATGAAAGCCACCTTGGTGGTGCCTTCGCCAACGCTTACCGACGCGCTGTTGCTCTCGGTCGCCGCGCCGCCGTTCACGCTGACGCTGACCTTGGCGTTCGCAGGCGCCAGTTCAGTCACAGTAAAGCTGCCAGTCACGCCGGTTATCGTCGCGCTCTGACCAGCCTTGAGTCCTATCGTCGAGCCGCTGCTTATGTTGCTGCTCGTTCCGCCGACCACACAGGTCGCCTCGAACGCCGTAGCGCTGGTTATAGTGACCGTGTAGGTCGCGCCGGCGTCATCGCCCTGAGCGCCAACGCTTATTTCAAGCGTACCGCCGGCCTGTTGCGGGGTTCCCGCCGTATCGCCCTCGGCCAGCGCGGCCATGGGCATAAGGCATACCAACATAGCGGTAATAATGGCCAGGATCCTGGCAAACCCGGAATTATTCAGTTTACCAAACATACCATTACCTCCCAGTTAACAATTGCTTTCCTTTCCAGAGGACTACAATATTGACGGATTCAACCATACTTTTGCTCCAATTTTTCTGTTAACTATACGTTAAGTATGGAGAGTCGTACTCAGCGGTCCTCGCGGTAGTAATTCAGACCGCAACTGCGCGGCTGCTGATGCTTATGCGACGGACGTATCGACGTCACGACCAGCACGATCGCAGTAGCTATAAAAGGCAGCATCATGAATATCGCCTGCGGCACATTGGCCACCGACGCCGGCGTATACAGCCTCAACACGCTCAGCGCGCCAAACACCAGCGATCCCAACACGACACGGTACGCGCTCCAGCCCGCAAATATGACCAGCGCCACCGCTATCCAGCCCAGACCGTTGATGCAGTTGTACGTCCACAGGCCGTTGCATGTCACGATAATTACATACGCGCCACCCAGCGCGCATATGCCGCCGCCCAGCAGTATGTGCACATATTTGTACAGCGTCACATTGACGCCCATAGCGTCGGCCGCAGCCGGATTCTCGCCTACGGCGCGCAGCGAACGCCCCTGAGACGTGCGGTTTATATACAGTCCCATGCACATGCACAGCACCACGCCAAAGTACACAAACGGATTATAGTTGAGCAACAGCTTGCCCACATACGGTATATCGCTCAGGCCCGGTATGTTCAGCGCCTTGAACACGCTCATCACGTTTTCGGACAGCGCGCCCGACGCCGTGTAGTTGCTGCCCAGCAGGTTGGCGACGCCCGTGCCGAATATGGTCAGCGTAAGACCTGTAACGTTCTGATTGGCCTTGAACGATACGGTCAGCACCGCGTATATCAGCGATCCCAGCAGTCCCGCGCCAAACGCAGCCAGCAGCGCCAGCGCCGCGCTCTGAGTGTAAAACCCTGCCATGAACCCAAATATCGCGCCCATGTACATGAGGCCCTCTACGCCCAGATTCAGATTGCCGGCCTTTTCGGTCACTATCTCGCCCAGCGTGCCGTACATAAGCGGTACGCCCGCCAGCACCGCCGCGTACAGGAACTTGATAATGTAATCCAGCGTCTCGTTCATGCCTTAACGCCTCCCCTGTCCAGCTTGTCGCCGCGCCACATTATCTTATACTTGAAGAAGAACTCGCTGCCCAGCACGAAGAACAGCAGTATGCCCTGCAACACGTCCGCCGCAGCAGTGGATATGTTGTACGTCGACTGCACCGTGCCCGAACCCTTTTCAAGTATCGAAAACAGCGTAGTTACCAGCAGTATCGCCAGCGGATTGAGCTGGCCCAGATAGGCGATTATTATCGCCGTAAAGCCCACGCCGCCTGCAACCGAATCGGTCAGCGTCCGGTCTGGTCCGGCGACCTGTATCATGCCCGCCACGCCGCAGATCGCCGCCGACAGGAACATCGTGCGCATTATAATAACCTTATTGTTCATGCCCGCATAGCGCGCAGTGCGCGAGTTGCCGCCGACGACGCTTATCTCATAGCCATGCTTGGTATAGTTCAGATATACATACACCAGCGCCACCAGCACCAGCGCAAATATCCAACCTATGTGCACGCCCAGCACCTTGGGCAGCTGCGCGCTCTTTTCAAACGTCGCAATGAAGTTAAATCCCATAGCCTCCGGGCTTTTCCAGGGGCCGTCGCGCAGGTACTGTATCAGATACAGCGCCACATAGTTGAGCATCAGCGTAAACAGCGTCTCGTTGGTGTCGAACCTGGCCTTGAAATACGCCGGTATCATGCCAAACAGTCCGCCACCTATAGCCGCCGCCAGGAACATTATCGTCAGCAGCAGCCACTGCGGCAGATACGAGTAATTCAGCGCAAAGTATGTCGCGCATGTCGCGCCAAAGCAGATCTGACCCTCGGCACCGATGTTCCAGAAATGCATCCTGAACGCAAGCGTTATGCCCAGCGCCGATATCAGCAGCGGCACCGCCTGCTTTACGGTCTCGCGTATGACCATCTGCGAGCCCAGCGAGCCCGATATCATGGTGCCATAAACCGCAAACGGATTATACCCCATCGCCAGTATGAACAGCCCGCCGGTAAACAGCGCCAACAGTATCGCCAGCACCCGGTATATAACCATCTGCCGACGCGATATGTGGCCGCGCTTGCCTATGTGTATTCCGCCCCATTTACTCATTGGCGCCGCCCTCCTCGACAAATCCGGTCATGAGCGCGCCCAGCTTCTCCTTGAGTTGCTGACGCAGGCGCATCTCACCCGAGTCCTCCTCGCTGTCCTCGTGGGATACGGAGAGCGCGTTGCCCTGCTCGTGCATCTCAGCGCGCACATCCAGTATGCCGGTCACGCGCCCGGCGCACATGACCATTATCCGGTCGCACAGCTCTATAAGCACATCCAGATCCTCGCCGACGAACAGCACGCCCACACCCTTGGCCTTCTGCTTGTTGAGCAGATCAAATATCTTATACGACGAGTTTATATCCAACCCGCGCACCGGATAAGCCACCAGCAGCACTTTGGGGTTCAGGTGTATCTCACGGCCGACCAGCACTTTCTGCACATTGCCGCCCGACAGCTGACCTACCGGATGCATGACGGAAGGCGTCGCTATCTCCAGTTCGTCCACGACCACCTTGGACAGCTTGCGCGCCGCTGCGCGGTCTACAAACATGCCGTGATTTTCCTGATAGCTCTTGAGCAGCACGTTGTCCGACACGCTCATGCTGCCCACCAGACCCATGCCCAGCCGGTCCTCCGGCACGAAGGACATCGCCACGCCGCGCCGCATTATCTCGCGGGGGTTCAGTCCCTCAAGGTTCTGGCCTTCCAGCTGCACTTTGCCAAAGCTTATCACCTGCAATCCGGCTATCGCCTCGCACAACTCCTTCTGGCCCGAACCCGCTATGCCTGCCACGCCCAGTATCTCGCCCGTATCCAGCTCGAACGACACATCTGTCAAAGCCGGCAGGCCATCCTCGTCCTTTACACACAGGTTGGACACTTCCAGCAACCGCTCGGCCTTGCCGCGCGGCGTGCGCTCTATCTCCAGCTTCACGCTGCGGCCGACCATCAGCTCGGTCAGCTGTTTTACATTGGTCTCGGCCGTCACCACGCTGCCCACGCTCTCGCCCTTGCGCAGTATCGTCACACGGTCGGAGATTGCCATAACCTCATTGAGCTTATGGGTTATTATGATTATCGCGCAGCCCTGCTGCTTCATGCGGCGCAGTATATCAAACAATCCCCGGGTCTCCTGTGGAGTAAGCACCGCTGTCGGCTCGTCGAGTATCAGTATGTTGCAGCCGCGGTAGAGGACCTTGAGTATCTCCACAGTCTGCTTTTCTCCGACCGACATGCTGTGCACCGGCTTGTCCGGGTTTATGTCCAGCCCGAACTTCTCGCTCAGCGCGCGTATCTCACGCGTGAGCTCGCTTGAGCGCACATGCTTGTGCGTGCCCAGCACTATGTTCTCCTTGGCGCTCATCACGTCCACAAGCTTGAAGTGCTGATGGATCATGCCCACGCCCTGCTCATATGCGTCGCGGGGCGAATGGATCTGCGTCAGCCGGCCGTTTATGTATATCTCGCCGGCGTCGGGACGGTATATGCCCGATATCATGTTCATAAGAGTGGTCTTGCCCGAACCGTTTTCGCCCAGCAGCGCGAGTATCTCGCCATGCCGAAGCGTAAAGTTTACATTGTTGTTGGCCAGTATCGAGCCAAAGCGCTTTACTATGCCCTTGAGCTCTATGGCATAAGGCTGCTCCTGTGCCACGGCATACACATCCCTTTCGTAAGCCAAGTTTATAGGCGTGCCGGGTTGAACCGGCCAAGGCCCGGTCCGTCGCTTCGTGAGGCGCGGATGAGCACAGATTTATCAATGCCAAAGCGGCCGCCCCAAACGGAATTCGGAGCGGCCGCAAGGCAATGCTTATATTACGCGACGACAGCGCCCTCGACCAGCCAGTCGATGGAGGTTATCTCCGCGTCGGTCAGACGCTGACCTTCCTCAACGCGCACAACGCCGGTGTTATCCTTGATCTCGCCGTCGAACACGTCAAACGAGCCGTCCATTATCTTGGCGGTCCACTCGTCTATTACCTCCTGAGTGCCCTCAGCGCAGTTCTTGGTCAGCGGCGAAAGGCCTACCATGCCTTCCTGCATGCCCAGGAAGTAGTTCTCGCAGGTCCAGGTGCCGTTGATCACGTTTTCCAGCTCGGCTTTGTATACGACAGTCCAGTTCCATATCGGAGCGCACAGATGCGCATCGGGCGCAGCCTCGGTCATGTCGGCATTGTAACCGCAGCCCCACACGCCGGCTTCCTGAGCGGCGACCATGGCCATCGTCGAATCCTGATGCTGCGCTATAACGTCGCAGCCCATGTCTATCAGCGCGTCAGCGGTCTGGCGCTCGATGGTGGGATCATACCAGGTGTTGGTGTACTTTACGTACACGGTCGCGTCGGGATTGACCGCGCGCACGCCCAGCGTGAAAGCGTCTATGCCGCCGTTGCACTCGGGATTATCCATCGCCGAGACATAGCCGATCTTGTTGGTCTGGGTCTTCATGCCCGCCGCCAGGCCGGACAGGAAGCGCGGCTGATAGATGCGGCCAAAGTAGTTATTCATGTTCACGCCATTGTTTATGTAGCCCGAGCAATGCGAGAATATGACCTCGGGATACTCCTCAGCGATGGGCTCCATGTAGTACATGTGGCCAAAGCTGTCGGCGAAGATTATCTGGCAGCCCGCCTCGACCAGCTCGCGCAGCGCGGTCTCGCAGGTCGCGTCCTCGGGCACGTTGGTCTTTTTGATGACCTGGCTCTCGTCCAGGCCCAGCTCTTTAACCGCCGTCATCAGCGCGTTGTCATGCGTGTAGTTGTAGCCGCCGTCGGAAGTGTCGCCGACGTAAATCATGCCTATCTTGAGATCTTCCTTGGCTACTGCCGGGAAAGCGCTCGCAGCCTCTTCGGCCTGCGCCGGAACCATGACCAGCGCCATCATCATAACCAGGGCCAAGGCCAGCATCTTCTTGAACATGTGCTCTCTCCTCCATAGTTTTCTGACGGCATATGCCGCCGGATTCAGCTCAAGTATACTCCATTTAAGGCCAACTTTCAACGAACATTCGATTACTTTTTTGATTTTTAGTTGGGATTTTGCAAATTTGTATACTTACGTGCCCCAAATATGTGCATAATGCGGCGAAATCAGTCAAACAATGCCTCAAACTCCGCCGAGCCCAGGTAGGCCGTCTCAAGCGCGGTCATGTCCCCGCCCGAGACGTACAGCCGCATATCCTCGCGCGCAGGCAGCATAAGCGCCATGTCCAGCCGCGACTGTGCGTCCTCGGACGCAAGGTAAGCAACCACCTCACGGCAGACATCTGCGCGCGCCTGCGCATCCTCCAGCCCGGTGTCGACTATCGCAGCGGCAAAGTACTGATCGGTATATCCGATCTGAGATGGGTAAAACTTCCATGGCGGCGCAGTTCCTTCGGCGTCGAGCAGCGCTATCTGGCGCAACTGCCACTGGCTGGCGGGTATGCACGCGACCATGCCCTGCTTAAAGTCAGCCCAAGCCTGAGTAACCGTGCACTCAAGGTAATCGTCGGGCAACAGCTCGCCCGCAGTCGGCAGTCCTCCCAGCATCTCAGCCGTAACCTCCGCCCAGCGCGCCTCGCCCGGCACCTGCAACGCATACGTCCCGCTTTTGCGCCGTGTGGGCGCGCTGTACACGCTCTCAAGCGCCTGCTGCCAGTCGCCGGGCAGTTCGGCCATCAGATCTGAATTTATCAGCAATCCATAACCGCCATAGCACAGCGGCGTCGCATACTGCGTCTCGCCGACCATGCACGCCTCGCACAGCGCGTCGATGAGCCCCTCCGATTCCTGGGCTATGAGCCCCTGCACATCCTTGAGCGCACCGGGCGTGAATATCAGCATGTCCGGACGCGGCGAGTCCTGATAGCGCAAGAGCGCCGCCGACGACACTGTCTCGACATGTATATACACGCCCGAATTTCGCTTCTCGAACGCGCTCAGGCACTCGTTCAGCCAGGGCACTATCGATCCGGTACCGCTTTTAAACCCCTGATATACCTGCAAACGCACCACGCCCGACCACCCTTCGTACGGACGCGAGGTCAGTCCCTCGGGCGGCGCGGGCAGTTTCTCGACCAGTACCGGGCTAAATGCCGCAAGCAACACACAAAAGATCGTACACAAAGCGCAAACGGCGCGTCGAAGCATACCAATTCCACCCCCATGGGTGATTGTATGCCCCGACGCGCCGCAGCTTGCACGTTCTGCCTATTGGATATTCAGCTTTGTCATCAGCCAGTCGGTCACCTGCGCCAGCAACTCGGGATTGCCAAAGTACACGTACAGCATCGCCATCAGCGCGCCTACGCTCACCAGCGCGCACAGTATGCTCAGCGCCGTGTATATCGCATAACGCGCGCGGTTGCCCGGCACATACGACGATAACACGCCGAACAACCCTCCCAGCGACAGCAGCGCTCCCAGCCCCGGTACCCAGCACACCATGACCCCCGCCACTGACATCACCATGCCCCGCCCCAGCTTGCGCCTCTGTGCGGGATTGGCCATATTCTCCTCAGACATTTGCGGCCTCCATATGCGTCATGTATTTAGCAAATTTTGAGCCGATCGCTGCCCCAATCGCGGCAGACCTCTACCCGCCTTACCCGTGAACCGGCCGCACATGATCCGTTCGTACGCAGTGGAATGGCGCCTTATCCGTTCAGCAGCTCCAGCAGCTCGTTCAACTGCTCCTCGCCAAACAGACCGCCCGACAGCATCGACAGACCCCTCAGCGGCATGTACTCCATCATGCGCCGCATCATGTTCGCCATATCGGCATCGTCGTCGGGCTTTTCCATCGCGCCCAGGAACGCATCCAGCAGCGGCTTTACGCGCTCGCACGCCGCCTCGTCGCGAAGTATCGCGCCCAGGCAAGAATTGCGGTCGTACACGGGGCGATAGGCGCTGGTAGAATGCAGCGTCACGTCAAACGCCGCGCGCACATCCTGGCTCGACGCGCACACGAGCAAGCGGTATTTGCCGCTATCTGTGACGAATGCGCCTGCCTTTTCGTTCCAGTACGAGAACGCGCGCATGTTAAGATTCAGCTTCACATGCCCGCTCTGACCGGGTTCCAGCTTTACCTTGGCAAATCCCTTCAACTCCATGCGCGGCTTGAGCGCCGTGCCGCACAGCTTTTGCACATACACCTGCACTACCTCAGCGCCCGCGCGCTCGCCCGCGTTGCGCACATCCAGCTCAACGCTCACGCCCTGCGCGTCGGTAAACTCCTCGGCACTGACGCGCGCATTCTCGTATTCAAAGCGAGTGTAGCTCAGACCGTGTCCAAATGGGAACCTCACGCCGCCATCCGGCCGGTTCATCATGCCGTAATAGCGATATCCCACGAATATATCTTCATTATAGTGCACCTTCTCCCCATCGCCCGGGAAGTTCAGGTAGCACGGCGTGTCCTCCAGTCTGTACGGGAACGACTCGGCCAGCTTGCCCGACGGGTTCGCCTCGCCGCACAGCAACCGCGCCAATGCCTCGCCGCCGCCCTGTCCGCCCAGGTAAGCCATCATTATGGCGTTTACGCTGTCCGCCCATGGCAGCTCGACCGGCGCGCCACACTCCAGCACGACCGTCACACGCTTACTCGGCAGCGCCGCAATGCGCTCAATAAGCGCACTCTGAGCCTCCGGCAGGCGCATATCTGTGCGATCACCGCCTTCGGTATCGTAATAGCCCGCAAATACGATTATGTCGTCGCAATCGTTAGCCGCCAAAATCGCCTCATCCAGCAGCGCAGCCGCGTCGGCCCCGCTTGCAGTGTCGCCCGCCTCCAGCCCGGACGCATCGTATCCGCGCACATACGTCAGTTCCGGAAAGCGCGCCTTCAGACAGTCAAGCGGCAAGGCCAGCTGCGTTGGCTTTATATGAGATGAACCGCCGCCCTGGTATATCGGCCGCGCGGCCAACTCGCCCACAACGCACAGCTTGCCCGGCTTGAGTGGCAACATGCCGTCATTTTTGAGCAGCACCATCGTCTCAAGCGCCGCATCTACCGCCAAAGCGTGATGCTCAGCCGCGTCGACGCGCACATCCTGCCTGTGATTGCGCGCCGACCAGTCCAGCACGCCCAACAGCCGCTCGACCGCGCGATCCAGTATACGCTCATCCAGGCTGCCATCCTTTACCGCGTTCACCAGCTTTTTAGCGCCTTCGCCGCCGTCGCCCGGCATCTGCAGCTCAAGCCCCGCTTCAAGTGCCGGCACGCGCTGATCCACCGCGCCCCAGTCGCTCATGACAAAGCCCTTAAAGCCCCATTCGCCGCGCAGCAGCTCGTCCAACAGCCATTTATTCTGGCACGCATATACGCCGTTCACGCGATTATATGAACACATGAAGGTCTTGGGATCGGCGCGCCGCGCGACCTGCTCGAATGGATAGAGATATATCTCGCGCAACGCGCGCTCGGACACCCGCGCGTCTATCGTCATGCGCGCAGTCTCCTGGTTATTGACCGCATAGTGTTTGACGGACGTGGCCACGCCTTCGCCCTGCATCGCGTTCACATAGCTAACCGCCATCTCGCCCGCAAGGTATGGATCTTCGCTCAGATACTCGAAATTGCGCCCGCACAGCGGCGAGCGCTTTATGTTGATCGCCGGGCCCAGCACTATTCCCACGTTCTGCGCCTGGGCCTCGTGCGCTATCGCGCGCGCCACCCGTGCCGCCAGGTCGGTGTTCCAGCTGGAACACAATCCCGCGCCCGACGGGAAGCAAGTCGCCGGCTCGGAATCGTTTATGCCCAGATGGTCTGCCGCCTCCGACTGCTTGCGCAGGCCATGCGGGCCGTCAGTCATCATGACCGATGGTATATTTGCCTCCGGCACCGCGCACGCATGCCAGAAATCCCGCCCCACGCACAGCGCAGCCTTTTCTTCAAGCGTCATGTGCCTTATAACTTCTTCGTACATATATGCGCCTCCTGCTGACGTTTATTTGCGTGCGTCGCTGCCGCATTATCTGACTCGCGCCCGGTTTATTATGCGCTATCCGGGCCATGAACACTCATTTGACTATCGATCAATTTCATGTGGTATCCAAAACAGGTCTGATATCTGTCATCAACAGCAAGCCCGTTCATCCATATTAACGTTTTGACTCTTGGTCAAAACTGTTCTCTTCGCGCCTTTGGCTTGCGAAAGCGCATCAATGCCGCCTTTTTGCCGTTTACGAATATGTCAAGCCGGCCCTCCGGCAGCAGGCCAACCTGCCGTGCCGCGCGCATCAGCTCTGACTTTGCCGCCGACAGCATGACCAGCGTACCACCCGGCCGCAATACCCGCGCGATCTCGGTCAACGCATCCAAATAAAACGCCGCGATGTCCGGATAGCGCTCCGCGTCATACACTCCCCAAGGCGGATCGGTTATAACGCGGTCAATCGAATTGTCTGGCAGCGCATTCATATGCCGCGCATCCCAGCGTTCAAGCTGCGCCGCACCGCGCTGAACATGCTCCGCCAGTGCACGCCGGAGTTTGCGCACCGCGGCCTCATCGATGTCGCCTGCCAACACCCGTATGCCGCGATGCATCGCAAACAGCTGCATCGGTATCGAGCCATGGCCTGCAAACGGATCCAACACCGTGTCACGCGGACCTACGCCCGCATATACGCACATGCAACGCGCCAGCTCCGGCCGCAATGCACCGCGCGGCAGATCGCGCTCAGTCTGCTCGCGCCGGTTGACCAACATGCAGTACAGCCCTATATTCTCTGAGCGGATGATGTACCAGAACTCCCAGTCCGGATTCTCGCGGTCAACTCTGAGCCGCGCTCGCCGTGATATCAGCTGCTCTGCCTGTGCATGCAGCGCCGGGTCCACATGCTCAAGCCGCCCATTGCGCTGAAACCTCACGCGGAAGCTCTGCCCTGCGCGCACCCGAGACATGTAAATCGGTTCCGCCTTGCCCGCCTGCAACACCATCGAGCGAAATGTTGGACTGTTCTGCCGCGCAAGCACGAGATACGTGTTTGCAAATATGCCCGGACGTGCCAACTGCTCAGGTTTGCCCTCAAAGCGGTAGACTATCAGGCCATTGTATATGTCGTAGATCTGGCTGCCGCGCAGCAGCCGCGGAAAGCACTCCTTGACCAGCGGCTCCAGACCGCTGGTGAATGTTGATGCGTATATCGGCATAGATAACCTCCACACCGCGCCGTCCTGAACCGCTCAGGATCCAGCCGCGCAAGAGCCGCCAGGCCCATTGCAACTGCCCGCGACCGCACGCCGCTCTGCGCGATCATATCATTATATTACACAAATACCAAACGCCTAATGCGATTGTCACGGCTTATGTCGGCAGATGCATTGCTGCCGTTAGCCCAATATGCGCTCACTCGTCGCCGTTGTCAAAGAAATCGTCGCCGTCTCCGCCGGCAAACTTGTCGTGCATCCACTTTGAAATCGCGCCATGCGAACCAAACAGCGCACTGGCTAGACCTATAAGCGCGACCGGCAGCCTGAACATCGCCACAGCCACTGCCATCATCGGCCCGCGCAATCCTCGCCTCATGCCGTACTCGCGCAGCCGCCGCTCAAGTACCGCCACGCCCTGAACGCACATCAGCACATAAACGCACTGCTTTATGGCGTAGTCGACGCCATACCACCACTCGGGCATAAACACAACTATCATGGAAGTGATGATGTACAGCCCACATGAGTACAGCGTGGTCTCCGCGCTCAGGTACCAGTCGCGCAGCGGCACAAACGGCACCTCCGGCTCCTCGCCGCGCCGGACCGCGGCCATGCGCGGCCATGCAGTCATTATAATACCCACAGCCAGTGCCGATGAAGCCACATTGCCCGTCACCTCGTAGTTGACTACTAACTTGAGCGTGTAGATGACGTACTCTATGCAGCGCGTATACAGCTCCGCCGACGGCGACTCGGCCAGTTCCATAATAAGCGACTCGCTGAGCAGCCCGCGCGACGCCAACAGCGACAGCAGTTGCAGCCGGTTTTGAGCCGCCGCAAACAAGCCGCTCAGTCCACTCAAGCCCTGCGTCATCTGCGCATCCCAAAGCCGTTGTACGTAATCCGCCTCTACATCGGCTATGCCGCCGTGGAACAGGCGCACAAGCGCCAACGCGCACACCCCCAGCGCCATGAATGCACCGATGTTTATGGCTGCGGCACGCTTAAATTCCACACGCCGCCGATACGTTATGTACTGCACCACAACCGGCAGTGCCAGCCCGATCAGCGCCGCGCCCGCCATGACCGCGTCCATGCTGATAAACGCGCATACTACCGCGCCCAGCGCACCGGCAGCCGCCCACTGCCACCCCGAGTATACGCTCACAAACGCCAGCAGCGCCGGCACAAACGCTATCGCCCGCGGGTAAAATACCGCAAGCGGCAGCATGAACCAGGCCGCTGCACACGACGCCACACACCCAAACACACCCAGCACATGCCGGGACCAATCATCATAATTCAACCGCTCTACCTCCGCGCGCAGCCCGGTCGCACGCCCATGCGCCTCGCCGCGATGGTTTGATTATACCATACTTTGCCTGTGATGTAAATGCAGCGCATGTGTTGTAACATTGCCGCCATAACAGGATTGGAGTCATTCGTGTTTATGTATTCTTCTTTAATATGGATAATTCTGGAATGGCGCGTGCGGCGTACCGCTTAAGTTAGCGCCCGGCGCGTTATATAAAATCGTCACATCATTATTAGGGACATTTCTTGAACGCACGTGGGCTTTCGCGATTTGCATTGCAGCCTTCGAGTCCAAGCATAGCATCGCGCTGCCGGTCTTATTTGATATCAGATCGTATAAAAATGTATACGATATATTATTGCGAATCCAGCCTGAACGGCGTATAATGGAGATATATTCCATTCAGCCCTGTGTGGCGCTCAGGAGGTTTTGTGATGGCCCGGCATATCGACTTTATATCCTCAGACGGCCGCACCACAATAGAAGCACTGCACTGGCCCTGTGCACAGGCGCGCGGCGTCGTGCAACTCTGCCATGGCATGTGCGAGCACATCGGCCGCTACGCCGAGTTCGCGGAGTTCCTAAACGCAAATGGCTTTGCAGTGGTCGGCAACAACCACCTGGGCCACGGCGCATCGTTGATAGACGGCCAATTCGGCTACTTTGGCGACTCAGGCGCATATAACAACCTAGTTGAAGACCTGGAGATTTTGCGGCGCAGGACCGCGCAGCTCTACCCCGGCTTGCCATATATGCTGTTTGGTCACAGCATGGGCTCTTTTATCGCCCGGATATATGTTGCGCGCTACGGTCAACACCTCAGCGGCGCAATATTCTGCGGCACCAGCGGCCCCAATTCGCTGACCTCAATCGGCCTTGCGCTTGCGCGCGCCGTATGCGCGCTGCGCGGTCCGCGCTATGTGAGTCATTTTCTGGAACGTCTGGCCGGCTCCGACAACCTCAAGCGCATAACCGACGCCCGCACGCCTTCCGACTGGCTCAGCCGCGATGCTTCGCGAGTGGATGCATTCATATCCGATCCGCTTTGCGGATTTACATTCACATGCTCTGCATACTGCGAACTGGCACGCATGCTGGACAATGTGTCCGACGATGCATGGTATCATGCCGTGCCCACAGATCTGCCAATACTGCTGATATCGGGCGACGCCGATCCGGTGGGCAAATGGGGGCAGGGCGTGCGCCAGGTATACGATGGGCTGCGCGCTGCCGGCGTTGCCTCAGTCGAGCTCAAGCTCTACCCCGACGCGCGCCACGAGCTGCTCAACGAGCTCAACCGCGCCGACGTGTTCAACGACATACTTGCGTTCATAACGGCGCATATATAGGAGTGCATATCACATTATGAATATAATTCTGATTGGCATGCCCGGCGCAGGCAAGAGCACGCTCGGAGTGCTGCTGGCCAAGCTCATGGGATACATGTTCGTCGACACCGACATACTGCTCCAGCAAAAGCACGGCGCGCTGCTGGGCCGTATACTGCGCCGCAATGGCAACCGCGCATTCCTCAAGCTTGAAGAGGAGATGTTCCTGAGCCTCGAGCTGGACGGCGCAGTCATCGCGACCGGAGGCAGCGCCATTTACTCTGAAGCCGGCATGGCGCATATGAAGCGCACCGGGCCCTGCGTATTCCTGAATGTGCCGTATGAGCTGATTGCTTCGCGCCTGGGCAACCTGCGCCAGCGCGGCGTCGTACTGCCCAACGGCTATACGCTGCGCGATCTGTACGACGAACGCCTGCCGCTGTACCGCAAGTTTGCCGACATAACCGTAGACCTTGACAAACCCGGGTCGCTGGACGTCGCCGCAAAAGCGGTATTCGATCAGATTCGCGCGCGCTATCCTGATGCGTTTTCGCAGGACGTCCCGGATGCCGCCGACGGCACGCAAAACTGCGACTAGGTTTTTTTGTGATATTAACCCTATCGAGCGAGGTAACTAAATGTACGATAACGCACTGCTGCTGGAAGGCGGCGCGATGCGCGGGCTGTACACTGCCGGCGTGCTGGATGCATTCATGGAAGCCGGGCTGGAATTCGGCTGCGTGTATGGCGTCTCGGCAGGCGTGCTCAATGCAGTGAACTACGTGGCGCGCCAGCCCGGACGCAGCGCAAATGTCAACTATACCTGCATAAACGACCGCCGATACCTGAGCATGACCAACCTGCTGCACGGTCAGAGCATATTTAACTTCGATTACCTGTTCAACCAGGTGCCGCTGAGCATACCGTTTGACTATGACGCGTTCTCTGCCAGCCCTCAGCGCCTGATCGCAGTGGCCACGAATTGCCTGACCGGAGAGCCTGTTTTGTTCGAAAAGGGCCGTTGCGCACAGTTTTTCGACGCGTGCGCCGCATCGTGCTCTATGCCATTGGTATCGCGCGTAAAGTTGGTAGAAGGTATACCCTGTCTGGATGGCGGCGTGAGCGCGCCAGTGCCCCTTGACGTTGGGCTTAAGACCGGCAATGGCCGGCCCGTGCTGGTATTGACGCGCCACAAGGGCTACCGCAAAACTCCGCTGAGCAGGCGTTCGCTCAGACTGAGCGCAATTCGCTGCCGGCGCTATCCCGCGTTGTACAAGCTTATGAGCTCAGCGCCCGAACGCTATAACGAGCTGATGGAACGCATAGACGCACTGGAAGCCGCCGGGCAGATCTTCGTGATCCGGCCTGAAACGCCCATCGAAATAGCTCGCCTCGAAAAGGACGTGAACAAGTTGCGCGCACTGCACGATTCGGCTTATGCCCAAACCAAATCGCTGCTGCCGGCTTTAATGGAGTTCTGCGCGCAGTAAACATTCTAACGTATGCAATAGGATAAACGCAGCGCAGGCGTCCCCACTCTGAAATGTAGCGAGGACGCCTGCGAACATTTATCAATCCATAGCCGTGTATGCCATTATGTCCAGCAATCAATGCGGCTAAAACTGTATACGATCCCGTCAAATCAGCAAATCATCCGAATATCGCACGTTCATGCGCTTATATTCGGTAAATGTCTGAAGATTTAATACGGTTTATTATTCGGCCCTTGCCAATAGTACAGTCGACCTTCAGCTTGGGACATGTCTGGCGAAGGCACATCGATTCGGCCTTTACCAACAGTACGAGCGGCCACGCATTGCGATTGTGCACGGCCGCTCTTTGCTGTCTATAATGACTTGTGATTTAATACAACCCGTTATCGCCGCACACAAGCCAACTCGGGCTCGGCCACAGCCAAAGGCTTTTCACCGACTTCAGCGTCAGCAGCAAGGGCCTCCGCCGCGCGCGCTGTCGCGCCCGTCTGCGTGTTATACATGCGCGCGTAGCGCCCGTTCAGCGCCATGAGCTCGTCGTGACTGCCCATCTCGGCGATTCCGCCATCCTCAATCAGTATAATTACGTCCGAGTCGCGTATCGTCGACAGCCTATGCGCTATGATAAACGACGTGCGCCCACGTGTCATGTTGAGCATCGCCCTGCGTATCTTCTGCTCGGTCAGCGTATCTACCGAACTTGTAGCCTCGTCCAGTATCAGTATCGGCGCGTCGGCCAGTATGGCGCGCGCTATCGTTATAAGCTGCCGCTCGCCCTGGCTGAGCGTGCCGCCATCCTGTCCCAACACAGTATCGTAACCATTGGGCAGCCGCCGTATAAACGAGTCCGCCCCCGCCGCCCTGGCCGCCGCTTCCACGCTCTCGCGCGGCGCATCGGCATGGCCGTAGCGTATGTTGTCCATTACGCTCATCTCAAACAGCGCCGTGTCCTGCAGCACCACGCCAAACGCCCGCCGCAAATCCGCTCGCCTGTACTCACGCAGGTCATGACCATCCAGCAGTATGCGCCCGCCGTTTACATCGTAAAACCGCGTGAGCAGACTTATTATCGTCGTCTTGCCCGCACCGGTCGCACCCACTATCGCAGCGCGCGTGCCCGCCGGTATCTTGACGCTCACGTCGCGCAGCACCGGCGCGTTCGGGTCATATCCAAACGTCACGTGATCCAGCTCCACATCGCCACGCGGCCGCTCAAGCGGCAGCGCATTCGGCACGTCGGCGGGCTCGCTATCCTGATCGAATATCTCGAATATGCGCTCGGCGCCCGCAACCGCCGTCTGGAATGTATTGTAGATGTTGGCTATGTCGGTAAACGGCCGCGCAAACTGGCGCGAGTACAGCAAAAAGCTCGATATGACGCCCACAGTTATGAGGCCATTGGCCGCCATGACGCCGCTTACAGTGGCAACTGCAATGTAGCTGAGGTTGTTTATGACATTCATAAGCGGCATCAGATAGCCCGACCAGATCAGCGCCCGCGTCGCCACACGCCTGAACTGGTCATTGTCGGCTTCAAACTGAGCATACATGTCGTCCTCACGGTTGAAAGCCTTGACCATGGTCATGCCGGATATTCCCTCTTCGACCTCGGCGTTCAGCTTGCCCAGCACGACCTGCTGCTCCTTGAACAGCTTGCGGGTGCGCCGCGTCACGGTGCGCGTAAGCACAAACACAAGCACTACCGAAATGAGCGCCACCAGCGTAAGCGGCAGGTTCAACATCAGCATCGCAATCAACACGCCCAGTATCGAAAAGCCCTGCATCATCAACTGCGTAAGCGAATCCGATATCGTAGTGGAGATGTTGTCGACGTCATTTGTAAGCCGGCTCATCAGATCGCCGCGCTGGCTGCGGTCGAAAAATGAAAGCGGCAAAGTCTTCATTACGCCAAACAGTTCCTTGCGTATATGGCATACCACGCGCTGGCCCAGTCTCGCCATTATGAAGCCCTGCAAAAACCGCACCAGCCAGTCGCCGACGTACAGCGCCGTCAGCAGCCCCAGCACCATCACGACCGGATCGCCGCCATACAACCCATTCACCGCCTCGCCTATCAGCAGCGGCGACAATACCGCCGAGCCTGAAGCCAGCGCGCTGAGCAGGAAGACCCAGCCCAATCCGCGCCTGTGCCCGCGCGTTATGTCCCACAGCCGTTTAAGCGTGCCCCGCATGTCCTTGGGCTTTACGACAACCGCCATACGCGACCGCCCAAACGTCGCCGAAGGCGTAATGGGTCCGCGATTATCCGACATCCTGAACACCTCCTATCTGCGACTCGTACAGCGCACGATATACCGCGCAGTCGCGCATCAGCTCAGCATGCGTGCCCAGCCCACGCATCTGGCCATCCTCCAGGCACAACACCCGGTCGCAGCGCATGACAGTCGATATGCGCTGGCTGATCAGCAGCACCGTCATGCCCTCAGCCGCGCTGCGCACGCCGTCCAGCACCGACGCCTCGGTGTTTGCGTCCAGCGCACTGGTGCAGTCGTCGAGTATGAGTATCTGCGGCTTTTTGAGCAGTGCGCGCGCTATCGATAGGCGCTGCTTCTGGCCGCCCGACAGGTTCACGCCACCCTGCCCCAGCACTGTCTGATAGCCCTGTGCAAATCCTCGCACAAATTCATCGGCACAGGCCACCTTAGCCGCTTCGCGCAGTTCCAGCTCGCTCGCGTCGCGCCGACCCCAGCGCAGATTTTCCTCTATCGTGCCCGAGAACAGCAACGCCTTTTGCGGCACTACCGCGATGGCATCGCGCAGGTAGTGCTCGTCTATATCGCGCACATCCACGCCGTCCACCAGCACACGCCCCTCGCTTGCATCGTAAAAGCGCGGCACCAGGTTGACCAGCGTGCTCTTGCCCGAACCCGTAGAGCCGATTATGCCCAGCATCTCGCCCGGGGCCAGTTCAAAGTCGATATCGCTGAGCGCCGCGCGCGGCGAACCCGCATACTTGAACGTCACGCTCTCAAACCGCAACCCACCCTCAAGCGCGGGCTTTAACGGATGTTCCGGGCTAAGCTGCGCGGGCTGCTCGTCGATTATCTCCTTTACGCGCGCCGACGACGCCGTGGCACGCACAGCCATGTTCAGTATATTGGACACCATGCCCAGTGAAAACAGCACCTGCGTCATGTAGTTGACCGATGCCATTACCTTGCCAATTTCGCCGGCATTGCCCGAACCGGTGCGCCAGAGCAGAAGCACTATGCCAAAGTTTACCGTGAGGTTTATAAGCGGCGAAAACAGCGCATTCACGCGCATCGCCGACACGCCCGCCTCGGCCAGTTCGTCCGCCGCACCGCCAAACCGCGCCGCCTCCTGCTGCTCTGCGCCAAAGGCCTTGACCACGCGTATCGAGTCCAGAAACTCACGGCTGACCGTATTTAGCCGGTCAAGCCGCCGCTGCATGTTGACAAAGCGCGGATAGCCCATCACCATATTGCCCGCAATCAGCGCACCGGCAATTACAAGTATAACTACCAATACCGGGATCTGCGCCGGCGTCTGAATGATTATCAGCGCTATCGCGCCCACGCAGGTTATCGGCGCCTTGACCAGTATGCGCATGCAGCCATTTATGAAATTCTGTATCTGCGTCACGTCATTGGTTATGCGCGTTATCAGCGACGCCGGTTGCAGCCGGTCTATGTTCTCAAACGAAAACGTCTGCACCTTGGCATACAACCTGCCGCGCAATTCCTGACCGATCAGCTGCGAAGTGCGGCTGGCCAGTATATTGCGCCCGACCGCGCCCGCAGCGCCTATCAGCGCCACGCCCAGCATGAGCCCGCCATAGCGCAGTATCATGCCCACGTCCTGCGACGCCACGCCATTGTCCACTATCAGCGACATCAGCGTCGGCTGCAACAGATCCGCCAGTGCTTCCACCGTCAAAAACGCCACCGCTACCAGAAACATGGCCAGACGTCCACGTATCAGCTTTCCGATGAGTTTCACCCGTCATTCCTCCTGCAGCGCGCCGCTCCAGGCGGCGAGCAATTTTTCGAGCAGCCCGGCCAACTGCGCCTGTTCGGCTTCGCTGAGCACGCAAAACAACTGATGAGCCGTTTCGGCGCGTTCGCGCTGGGCTTCATGCGCCGCATTAAGCCCGGCATCTGTGAGCGCTATATCTACGGTGCGCCTGTCCTCGTCGCTGCGCTCGCGCGATATCAGTCCGCT
Organism: Candidatus Fimadaptatus faecigallinarum; assembly: GCA_018714445.1. Lineage (GTDB taxonomy): Bacteria > Bacillota > Clostridia > Christensenellales > Aristaeellaceae > Fimadaptatus > Fimadaptatus faecigallinarum. Next base: position 43,854 of record DVNK01000051.1, read on the forward strand.
CTGCTCCATTTTTTCCAGCAGTTCGCTCAGCGACGCCGAACGTATGTCCATCCTGTCCTGCAATTCGCGCTGTGTCATGCTGCCATCGCGCAACAGCAGCGTAAGCAGCCGCCCCTGCCCCGGATAGCGCTGCTTGCGGTGATGCACCATGTGCGCACAGCGCATGAACGCTCTAAACAGTTCCTGTTCCCGCTCGCCTTCCAATCGTTCTCCCTCCAAGCATTACTAGGTACCTCGACATATTGTAGTATAACGCCTCGCGCATGTCAAGGTACCTTGCAATTTTAATATGGCTTTGCGACAATATTAACCCGCGCATTGACACGCGGCAATGCAGGTGATAAAATTCTTGGGGAGTATGACGGCAATGCGCACGCATTATCCGAGCGCGTGCAAACCGGAAAGGATGTACAAATATGCTTAAAATGGCAATTATCGGTCAGGAGGGACACTATAACTACGCAATGGAAGGGCTTGCCGAGCGCAACGACATAAAGCTCTGCGCCATCGCCCCTGGTCAAACGGGCGGCGACATAAGTGCGCTAAAGCAACGCACTGCGCCGTTCTCGCCGCGCATATACGCCAACCATGGCGAACTGCTCGCAGCAGAACGCCCCGACATAGCTGTAATCAATCCCGTGTTCTGTTACACGGCCGGCATAACGATGGCTTGCCTGCGCGCCGGCGCCCACTGTTTCAGCGAAAAACCCGTTGCCACTGAGTTGCATGATCTGGACGCCCTGCGCGAGTGCTACGCGCACAGCGGTCGGGCATTGTGCGGCATGTTCGGCATAAAAGGCGAACCCTGGTTCCAAGCGCTGAAAGCCGCCGTAAATGCTGGCGAGATCGGCGAAGTGCGCCAGATTCACGGACAAAAGAGCTACCGCATGGGCACCAGACCCGAGTTCTACTCAAAGCGCGCGCTGTTTGGCGGCCTGATTCCCTGGGTAGCGATTCATGCGGTGGACTGGGCAATGGAGATCGGAGGACATTGCCAAAGCGTCGCCGCATCGCACTCGACTCGCGCCAATCGCGGCAACGGCGAGATGGAAGCCACATCGGCTCTGCTGATGGAACTGGACAACGGCGTGATCGCTACGGTAACCGCTGACTTCCTGCGTCCCACGGCGTCCGCGCGCCACGACGACGACCGCCTGCGCGTGACCGGCACGCAAGGCATGATCGAAGCCATAGATGGCAAGGTATATCTCGAAAACGACAAGCCCCGGCGCGAACTCGAACTGCCCGCACGCGAATCATACTTCTCGCGGTTCGTAGACGCGATACTTGACGGCTCAGCCGAGCCGCTGGCACAGGAGGCATTCGAGGTAACCCGCGTTTGCCTGCTCGCGCGTCAAAGCGCCGACGAGGGCACTCGCATCAGCATCGATTAGGCCGTCGGAGATTTGAGCACAATGCTCCGATTCTTATACGTTTTTCGATAACCGTTCAATTTGCAACTGTATATACAAGATAAGCGGGGTCGGCGCTAAAGCCTGCCCCGCTCGGCTTATATAAGTCATTCGTTTATATCTCGCCGATGTGCCAACGCATACTGATACGGAGTTTCACCTATGTTGCGTTTGAACGTCGTGATAAAGAATGTATCGCTTCTAAACCCCGACAGCCGCGCCGCACTGCTCACACTCTCACCGATACGCAGCAGCGCCATCGCACACGACAACCGACGATAGATGATGTAATCATGTATGCAAAAACCCGTCTCGCGCTTAAACAGCCGGCACAGATAGCGCTTGTTGAGATAGCAACAGGCGCTCAGCTCATCAAGCGATATGTCGCGCGCATAATCAGCATCTATAAGCGCTATCACCGCGCGTATACCGGGATGCTTCGAGCGCTCAATCCCCGGCGGACTGTCCAACTCGCGCATGCGGACGCGACACAGCAAGAGCAGCATCCGGCTCAGCTCCAGCCACCGCCCCAATTCGGCAAGTGCAGCCGCCCGCTGATTTTCTATGCCGTCGGCCGCCGCTATAAACAGCGCCTGTTCATCCGGAGTCAGCGACAGCTTGTGGTTGCAGTGGACGCCCATACCGTCAAAACACCCGAGCAACTGCGGTCCATCACCCGGTAAATTGCGCAGCATTCCGGGCTCAAACAGCACTACGTACCGCTCATACGGCGCGCCGGGCGGCACGCTGACCTTGTGCAGGTCGGTATTGGTAAACAGCATAACGTCGCCCCGGTTTAGCGCGTACACGCGATCGTTAACGAAAAACCGTACGCCCTCGCTCAGCGCCATGTATATCTCATATGAGTCGTGTATGTGCATCGCGCGCATATCGTAGCCCTGAGATATGCTGTGCCTGCTGGACACGCGGCCGTCGCCGTACACGTTCAAAGCGTTCATTTGGCGCCACACATCCAGTTCACTTTATTTCGACATTCCACTTATCGCCCTCCACGCGATACCACAGCTCGCTCAGTTCCGGTTCGTCATACACCTTTAGCATGTCAAGCATACCCGGGCTAAGCTTAAGCCGCGGCAACTCGTCGCGCAGTACCCACCACACATCGCCTTCGTCAGAGGCACGCAGTTGGCCGCTGAACGCGCCCGCACGGTACATGTACACGATATACCGGCTGCCGTCTTCGTTTATCCAATCCACTATGCCGCACAGCTGCAGTTGCGATACGCGCAAGCCCGTCTCCTCGTATACCTCGCGCACGACGGAGTCCACAATCGACTCGCCCAGCTCCACGTGGCCGCCTGGCAGCGATATACCCGGCCACTTGCGTCCGTCGCGCCGCTCAACCAGTACATGTCCCGTATCGTCGCTTATCAGGCAGATATTTGTAAGTTCTACCTGTTCAAGTGTGTGCATGATATCGTCCCCCTTGCGCGCGTTATTGTCCACTATAAAACAAAATCCGAACATGCTTAGCATGTTCGGATCGACATGGACCGCCAGGGACTCGAACCCTGGACACCCTGATTAAGAGTCAGGTGCTCTACCAACTGAGCTAGCGGTCCAAGTGGAGCGGTAGACGAGATTCGGACTCGCGACATCCACCTTGGCAAGGTGGCACTCTACCACTGAGCTACTACCGCAGATAAGTGGACCGCCAGGGACTCGAACCCTGGACACCCTGATTAAGAGTCAGGTGCTCTACCAGCTGAGCTAGCGGTCCATAAGGTAAGCGGGTGATGGGAATCGAACCCACGTAACCAGCTTGGAAGGCTGGCGCTCTACCATTGAGCTACACCCGCGCAGCCAAGCGCAATAGCCGTGGATCAAATGATGGAGCGGTAGACGAGATTCGGACTCGCGACATCCACCTTGGCAAGGTGGCACTCTACCACTGAGCTACTACCGCACACAATCTCTCGGAATAATGCGGGCGAAGAGACTTGAACTCATACGCCACTCTGGCACTAGATCCTAAGTCTAGCGCGTCTGCCATTCCGCCACGCCCGCAAATATAACCCATTGGTGACCCATCGGAGATTCGAACTCCGGACACCTTGATTAAAAGTCAAGTGCTCTACCGCCTGAGCTAATGGGTCATGCTTCCGGGTGGCACTCGCGGCGACGAGAGATAGTATACACCTTTTTCGCACAGTTGTCAATACCTAAATCCGCCTAATTTTAGATTTTTTTGACAGTCTACGCGCCCGGCGAGGTCTGCGCCACCTCGCCGGGACATGTTTCATTTAACTATATCGCCGCCCAGCAGCACATGCTTTATGTTCACATCGTCGTCAAACAGCACTATGTCCGCGCGTCGACCCGCAACCAGCACACCCCGGTCCCTCAGTCCCAGATGCCGCGCCGGCGTCGCAGTCGCCATCCTGACTGCATCCACAACGCTCGCGCCGCCCAGCTTCATCATCGTGCGCACCAGCCGGTCGGTCGTGGCCACGCTGCCCGCAAATGCGCTTCGATCCGGCAGCTTGGCCACGCCGTCCTCTATAACTATCATCGAGTCGCAGGTTTGCGAAAATATCTCGCCATCCACGCCTTCCAAGCCCGCCGCGCTGATGCCGTCCGTGACCAGCATTATCCGGTCCGGCCCTTTTATCTTATGCGCCAGCTGCAAAAGGCTCGCAGGCAGGTGACAACCATCGGCAATCAGCTCTACGGTCATGCCATCAAGCAGATACGCCGCCTCGACGATGCCCGCATGGCGAAACGCGTTTATACGCCTTACCGTCGATACGCATGAATACAAGTGCGTCACGCAGTCAAATCCAGCCTCGTATGCCGGTAAAACCTGCTCAAACAGCGCATCCGAATGGCCTATCGACATGCGTATACCGCGCGCAGTCATGTAACGCGCCATCTCCAGCGCGCCGGGCAGTTCCGGCGCTGCCGACCAGCGCCTTATGCACGCAAACCGCTCAGCTATCGCCTTATACTCCGCCGGGTCGGGGTCGCGTATGAACCGAGGCGACTGCGCGCCACGCTGCGCCATAGCAAAGTACGGCCCTTCAATATGTATGCCGGCGATCTGCGGCGTGTCGGCGCGCGCCTGCTCTATCGCGGCCATGGCGCGCATGAACGCCGCGTTATCAGCAGTGGACACCGTCGCCATGAGCGACGTAGTGCCATGCTCCAGATGCGTCCGGCACGCCCGGCGCACCGATTCCGCATCGCCACACATGAAATCAAACCCGCCGCCGCCGTGCACATGCGCGTCTATGAAGCCCGGCGCGGCATACAACCCCTGTGCGTCCAGCTTGCGCACGCCATCGCCTATTGCCCCCACAGCGCACGCTCCGGCCGCGTCCATGACCTGCTCTATCACGCCGTCGCATATCAACAGCGCGCCGTCCTCTATCACGCGCGTCTCAGTGACTATGCGACAGTTGTGTATCAGCAGCGCGCTCATGCCGGATCCAACAGCGCCGAGCTGTCCGCATCCAGATACAGCCGCGCATCCCGGCACAGCCTCAGCGCGCTGGCCGGACACTCATTGCCTATCGGTCCGAATACAGCCGCGCGCACCGCCGCTGCCTTGGTTGCCGCCGGCACCACACATATCTGAGCCGTAGCCTGAGTCAGCGCGGGCACAGTCAGCGTTATCGCGTACTTTGGCACGTCGTCCAGCCGCTCAAAGCAGCCGTCGTGCACCTGCTGCATGCGGCATACGTCATCCAGCTCGACGCGCTTGACCAGCAGCGGATCGGTAATGTCGGCCACATGGGGATCGTTAAACGCTATGTGGCCGTTCTCGCCTATGCCCATGAGCACTATGTCCGGCGGGAATCGGCGCAGCAACGCCGCATAGCGCGCGCACTCGGCATCGGCATCAGCCGCGCGCCCGTCTATATAATTGACCTCCATGAACTTTGCACGGGCAAATATGTGCTCGCGCAAATAGTTGCCAAAGCTCTGCGGCGCGCCGGCAGGCAGGCCCACGTACTCATCCATATGGAACGCGCGCACACGGGCAAAATCCACGTCCTGCTCAAGCAGCGCCGCCAGCAGCTCGTTCTGCGAAGGCGCCGCCGCAAATACGACGTTTATCGCGGGACGCTTGTCAAGCAACGCGCGCATTAGCCTCGCGGCATCCTGCGCTGCGGCGCGGCCCATCATACCGCGCGTGGAATAGCGTTTTATGACAAAGCTGCACTCGTTGGGTATCATCTGAACACCTCCTGTGCTGCGGTCGCGCCAATTTCAGGCGGCGCCGCATGCGGAATTTGATACGGCCACAGAAATGTGGCGCTCACGCGGACAACTTTCGCCCCGCGCCTTATGTAACGATTCTGCGATTAACGGTTTGCGATTTGATTATATCACTCTCCGCTCAAAAATGGAAGCGACGTTTTTGTGACGATAGCCGCTATATATGCTGAGCGTCACTCGGCGGTTTATACATGGCCAACGTAAGCCCGCAGGCCGTCATACCCAAAACGCAAAACGGACGCGGAGCCATATGCCCCACGTCCGCAAATGCGCCTCGCGCCTCACTGCCAGCCCGCCTCAAGCACCAGCAGCGTGCCCTTGCGCACCTCTATGCTGCACTCATCGTCAAGCGCCACGTTGCTCACGCCCAGCGGTTCGCCATTGGTCAGCGTATAATCGTTCAACGGGTACTTCATGCCGCGCAGAGTCACGCCCTCCGCGACGTCGCTGTACGCCAGCACAGTCACCGTCTGGCCCTTCAGCCCCCGCAGCTTCAGCGCGCCATCCTTTACCACGCGCATGACGCCGCCCCGATAGCGCAGCTCACACCTGCCGCCATGATTGGCTATGTACACCGCCGCCGTCACATTGGCCAATTCGTGATCCAGTCGCCCACCGGTCGCGCCCAACAGCAGAAAATCCCGATATCCCTTTTCCAGCGCCAGCTTTATCGCCAGCATTGTATCGGTATCGTCCTTTTCAGGCGGAGCGCGCAACACCGGCACATCCGGCGGCAACTCGCCATGATAAGAGTCGAAGTCGCCCAGCGCCAGCGCAGGCTTAATGCCGTTGCGCAGCGCGTGCGCACAGCCCCCGTCGCACGCTATCACATAATCGTCCGCGCGCAGGCCGTCCAGCTCGCACTCAGGCGCCGCGCAGATAATCGCACACCGCCCCCGGGCCGCCGTTTCATCCGCCATTGTAAAGCCTCCCATCAGCCCTCGAGCGTATAGTAGGTATCCTGCGTGAACGATTCAGATGCGCCCTGAGCATCCACCGGCTGAGTGCACTCCTCATCAGAATACAGCACGCCGCCTTCAGCCAGAATGAAATTCACAAAACCGCTATCGGTTATGGTGTAGTTGAGCTCTACGCTGTCGCTCTTGCCGGGGTTTATTACCAGCTTCAGCGCACGCGCGCCCTCGGTGGGCACGTACTCCTCAAACGCCGCGCCATCAACGTCGTATTCGAATGTCGTCACTTCACATATGCGCTGTTCATCGCCGCGCATGTAGTAGAGCCGCTCGCTTTTGAGCATCAGCGTCTGAGCATCGTAGGTGTATTCGTCATATACGATCTCATTCGCGGCGGCATCATGGCCATGAGCCGCTACGACATCCTGGTCGCACTTGTCTGCGCTTATGCTCGCCGTGACGACATAATCGCCATTTTCAGCCACGCTCAGTTCCAGCCCCTCATTGAGCGCCGGATATGCGATATATGCGCCCTCGCCTATCGCCAGCTCGCTGCCGGCCTGCGCGTAAGTGCGGGTGGTATACAACATGTACGTGAGCACGCCGTCGTTTATGTTTATGTAGTAGTTGCCGCCGACCAGCATGCCGCCCACACTCTGGCCACTGTTCTCAGGGTATGTCAGCAGCATAGTATAGCCCGTCTCGCCACGCTTATATATGACGTCATTATAGTCGCGCACATTGCCATCAGCGTCGAAGTATTCTACGTATTCGCGCGTATATGTACCGCTGCTCAGGCACGTGCCCAGGCTGTTGCCCTCCAGCAGCGACTCTGCCGTGACCTCGGCCTCGCCCAGCGCGCAGCCGCACAGCAGCAGCGCGCACGCCAGCCATGCGCACACAAACTTTTTCATGCACTACTTCTCCCTTACATATGGTGTCTATTATATGATACCACCACAATGCGGCAAAAGCGCGCCTGTTATCGCATTCAGGCGCGCACTTGAGGTTAAATTACAGAAAACTCTCGCGCATACATCAGCGGCAGCCGGGCCACCGCCGCCAACACATGGATTAAACCCTGACTCCGCCGTTCGCCGTCGCGCTGCGTCACCGGCTGCCTGCGTCGTTCGCCTGCGCGCTGCGTCACCGATTACCTGCGCCGCCTGCGCGCCACGTCACAAGCTACCTGCGTCGTTCGCCTGCGCGCCGCGTCACCGGTTATCTGCACCGCTCGCCTGCGCGCCGCGTCACCAGCTACCTGCACCGCTCGCCTGCGCGCCGCGTCACCAGCTACCTGCGCCGCCGCCAGCGCGCCACGACCAGTACCAGGCAGATCACGGCTGCCAATACAAACGCCCCTACCGAATGCGGCGGCAACTGCGCCCTGCCCTGAGCCATTATGGCGCCAGCCAGTATCAATGCACTTGCAACCAGTCCCATGACCAGCACAAACGCCAGATCGAACAGGCCCTTCTGTGCTTCCTCCGAGGCGGACATCTCCAGATTCAGCTTGGACTGACCCTTGTTGTTTATCCGCAACGTATCGGCCAGCAGCGAAGGCAGATCCAGCGCCTTTCGCCCAGACTGCATGGCCGCCAGCGCTATCTTGCCCAGTTCATTGCGCAGGTTGACATTGGCAAACATAGACCCCGCAACATGCGCCGCCGTGACCGAGATTATATCGACCTCCGGCGCCAGGCGCACGACGACGCCTTCCAATGTGCTTATGCCCCGCACCAGCATCGTCACGCCCGCAGGCATAGCAATATGATGGGCCTTGGCCAGATCCATGCCCTCGTTCATTATCTTGGCCATGTCCATGCTGCCCAGACTGGCATCGCCGTACTTGGTCAACATGTCATCCACATCCTGCTGGAGCTTTAAGCGGTCCACATGGCCTTCGCTCTTGCCCATTGCCAGCAGTATATTTGCTATGCTTTCCACATCGTGTTGCGCAACCGCGCGAATGCCCTTTGTAAACAGCGCCTGATCGCGCGCAGACAGTCGCCCCATCATGCCCATGTCAATAAAGACTATCTGCCCGTCGCGCACCATGAGATTGCCCATGTGCGGGTCGGCATGGAAGAATCCGTCATCGGTTATCTGCTTTATGTAGTTGTCAGCCAGCTTGCGCCCTATCTCGCTCAGGTCATAGCCGGCGCGCTTGAGGCTCTCAAAATCTGCCATCGCATAGCCGTCTATATACTCCATCACCAGCACGTTGCGCGTCGTCAGATTGCGATATATGCGCGGGCAGGTGACGTACTTTACATCCTTGTTGAGCCGATAGAACTTCTCGCCATTGCTGGCCTCGGTCAGAAAGTCCATCTCCTCCTGCGACGCTACCCACATCTCATCCAGCACAATATTGAGATCGACAGTATCCCCGGTACCCAGCTTTAACAGGCCTGCCGCATGACGCATCAGCGCAATGTCCTGCTCCATCATGTCGTGGATGCCCTCGCGCTGCACCTTTACGACCACGCGCCCGCCATTTGTCAGGCGCGCCTTATGCGCCTGCGCTATCGACGCCGCGCCCAGCGGCATTCGTTCAAACTCGCTGAACACCTGCTCAATCGGCGCGCCCAGCGACTTTTCCACGACGCGGCGCACCTCGTCGAATTCCATTGGCTGCACATCGTCGCACAGCTTCTCAAGCTCATCGCAGTACGCCTTGGGTATCATGTCAGGCCGCCCCGACATTATCTGGCCCAGCTTTACAAACGTCGGCCCGAGGTCGGTGAGTATCAGCCTAAGTTTTTCGGGCGTCAAACCGCGTACGATGTTGTGCCGGCTCAGCACCGATATTATCTCGCGCAGCCGCGCGCGCTGATCCATGGTGTGCGCCGTATCAGTGCCGGAGGTCTGCGCGTCAGTCGGCTCTGACTGCGTTTCGGGCTGTTGGGGCTTATCAGGCTCAGACTGTCCAGGCGGCGTCGGTGTGGCTGCAATCGGTTCGGACGACGATTGACCATCGGAAGTCCGGTCCGCAGCCGACCAATCGGCGGCCGGTTGATTGACGGACGGCTGATCTACTGGCTGCTGACGGTTTGACGGCTGGTCGGGCATTGGCGCGCTCGCCGGCCCGGCCACGGAACGGTCTGATGCTGATTGGCCCTTTGCAGTCCGCGGCGCATCGGGTGCGTCGCTTCCACCCGCGCCATCCAGCCGCGCCTTCGGCTTAAACCATCTCCATTTACTGCGCGGGGCGGGCGTACCCTCCGACCTCGGAGTCGATGCAGCGTCCGGCGGCGCATCATTGCCCGCGGACAAGTTAAGGCCGGACGGCGCAGCGCCGTCCGGCCGGCCATTGGACAGATTTTTGTTGGAATTAATCATCCGCTTCGTCATTCAGCTCCGCATTGAGCTTGTCGCGCAGTGCGCGCTTCTGGGCGGTCGTCAGCTTGCCGGTATCTATATCAGCATCGTCCTCATTGCACTTCTTGTCCTTGTGCTCATCATGGACGCGCTTTACAGTGCGCTTGAGCTCCTCATTCAGCACCTTGCCCTGTTCAACCGTCAATTCACCCTTCTTTACGAGCGAATCCAGTATCTCCTGCGATTTTTCAACCGAAGTGGCCAGCGCGCCCACGCCCGCAAGTAGCAATGCATTGATACCCTTGGTAAAATCGATGGCCATAACTATTCCTCCTTGCTTCAAGAGCATGTCCGACGGTCACGAACAAATCTAACCGTTTACTATATTATGCACTATTGTGTGCGTCAATGCAATCGACAAATCGGTTCATTTGTCAAAAAATCCGCTCGATTTATCGTCGGCCGCCACGGATTGACGCGACGCAGCGCGTGGTATATAATTTACGCAAATGACATCACGCGATAACCTGCGATACATATGAACGCAACGCCTGACAACACGCGCCACAAGCGCAACTGGCGCTAATACATGTGTCAGGTTTGCCGCTTGCGCAATAGAGTATCGCGCTGGCGTACCCGGCGGTTTGCGAAATGCGCGCCGTCACAAGTGCGCTGATTGCGAATCATCCGGCTTACGTCAACTGCAAATCTGGCGGATCGTCCAATGCGCGCTGCCGTTGCGCCAACATCAAACGACCCGCGCAATTCCGGCGATTGCCAATGGCGCTTCCATGCGTCTGCGCGCTCTCGCCCGCCCGCATGGAACCCGAGGCTATATCCGTCCTGGCTGACACACTGATTACGATTAGCGCATCAGTACAGAAGGGATGGCTCACGCGCATAAGTGCCTCCACAGGCGCATCCAGGCACGCGTTCCAGTCCAAACGCCGCCGGCGAATGGCTGTGGCTTACCCAATCGCACACGCAGGAGCTGCGCTTATATGCATTTTTGCGCGGCATATGAGCGCATGTTACCGCCGGAAGCGACCGATTGTGTGGCAGCGCGGCGGCAGTTCAACGCCACACCCGGAATCAAAGCGCGGTTTACTGGGCATTTGCATGGCATTGACTCACAAATGGCGCGCCACATAGCGCCGCCGCCATCAGTCAACGCGCAGCCCCGGTCAACGCTTAGCTTTCAAAAAGGACCTGTACCTTGAGTGTGGACTGATACCAGCCGGCCGCGGGCACTCATGATTCCAAGCGCATTCGAACCGCGTTGCAATGAGATCTACAACCGATTTTATCAGCATCTTTTGACCCACAAAATCCAGTGCGCGAATCACCGGCGCGCGAAAGGAGAATTATCATGAAGTATGCCGAGACCGTGAGCGGTCGCCCATTCACAAAAGATCCCGCAGTTGTAAAATTTGCTGGAGAATACTATATGTATTACTCGCTGCCCGGCGAAACCGCTGAGGGACCCTGGCGCATAGGCATTGCCCGCAGCAATGACCTGGAGAACTTTGCGCCCGTGGGCCACCTGACGCCTGAAGCCGAATGCGAACGCAACGGCCTGTGCGCGCCCGGTGCGATAGTGCTAAGCGGCCAGGTCCACATGTTCTACCAGACATATGGCAACGGCAAGCGCGACGCGATATGCCATGCATGGTCTGACGACGGCGTCAACTTTACCCGCGATCCGTCCAACCCGGTATTCTCACCCACCGGCGACTGGAACTGCGGCCGCGCCATCGACGCCGACGTGATAGAGTTCAAGGGCGAGCTTATAATGTACTTTGCCACGCGCGATCCCGACATGCGCATACAGCAATTAGGCGTAGCCGCAGCGCCAATGGGCAGCAGCTACGGTCGCGGCACGTGGGTTCAGCGCTGTTCAGCCAGCATACTCGCGCCTGAACTGCCCTGGGAGCAGGAGTGCATTGAAGCCCCCGCCGCCTGCGTATACGGCGGTCGCGTGTACATGTTCTATGGCGGCGCCTACAACAACCACCCCCAGCAGATAGGCTGCGCGGTCAGCGATGATGGGTTCACGTTCAAGCGGCTGTTTGACGAGCCATTCCTGCCCTGCGGCGCGCCTGGCAGCTGGAATCAGTGCGAGTCCGGCCATCCGTTTGCATTCGAGGACTCCGGCAGATATCATCTGTTCTATCAGGGCGACGACAGCATGGGCAAGACCTGGTTTATTTCACGGCGTGAGTTCGAGTTCAGGGCGGGCAAGCCCGTTCTGCTGGACGAATGACAGCCGTGCAGCAAGGAGGTAGCTTATGGATTCCAAGCAATGGTTCCGACAGGCGCAATTCGGCATGATGGTGCACTGGGGGCTGTATTGCCTGCCCGCGGGCGAATGGAAGGGCAAACGCATGCCATACATCGGCGAATGGGCACAGGCGTACTTCCGCATACCCAACGCCGAGTACCACGCGCTGGCCAACGCGTTCAACCCGATACTGTTCGACGCTGACGAGTGGATACGGCTCGCCGCCGACGCCGGCATGAAGTACATCGTAGTCACAGCCAAGCATCACGAGGGATTTGCGATGTTCCACAGCCGCGTGAGCAAGTTCAACGTCGTCGATGCCACGCCATTCGGGCGCGATGTGATTTACGAGCTCGCAAATGCCTGCGCGCGCCATGGCGTAAGACTGGGCCTGTACTACTCGCAGGATCTCGACTGGTCCGAGCCCAACGGCGGCGGATACACGGCCGGACGCACCTGGTGCGGCGGCGCAGGCGTGTGGACCAACGACTGGGACTTCCCTGACAACGCTCACAAGGACTACGCGCAGTGCTTTGAAAGCAAGATAAAGCCTCAGGTCACCGAACTGCTGACCGGTTATGGCGACCTGTGCCTGATATGGTTCGATACGCCGCGCACCATAAGCGCCGCGCAGAGTCAGGAACTCGTCGACCTGGTACACCGGCATCAGCCCAATTGCCTGATAAACTCCCGCGTGGGCAACGGCCTGGGCGATTATTCGTCTACCGGCGACAACGAGATCCCCGCCGACTACAAGCAGGCGCTCTATGAAGCGCCATGCACGCTCAACGATACCTGGGGCTACAAGGCGTTCGACGACAACTGGAAGTCGCCCGAGCGCGTGCTTGAGCTCAAGGCTCATCTTAATGAGCGCGGCATAAACTATCTGCTCAACGTCGGCCCGGACTACCTGGGCCGCATACCTGCGCCCGCATGCGACATACTGCGCGAGGTCGGACGCAGATTGGGCGCATGAGGCTTAAAATAGCCTACGCCATATAAGCGCAAAGGACGTGAATTGACATGGTCAAGGACAGCATACAAAACGCTTCACTCTATCAATCGCTCTCGCCGCGGATTGCGCGCGCGCTCGAGTTTGCACGCAGCGGCGCGCTTGAGGGACTTGCGCCGGGGCGGCACGATCTGGATGGCGATGCGCTGTATGTCATGGTACAACGCAACGCGCTGGGAAGGTGGGCCGACGCGCGCTGGGAAGCACACCGGCGCTATATAGACATACAGTTCGTGATTTCAGGCCAGCAAATCATCGGCTACTGTGACATATCACAGCTCGCGCCCGACAAGGGCTACGACGCCGAACGCGACTTGGAATTTCTGAGCGATGGCGACGGCGCACACCTGCTAATGCGCAAAGGCGACTTCGCGATATTCTTCCCGCAGGACGCCCATCGCCCCAATGTGCTCGCGCCCGGCCTTGATGCCGGCGCTTGCGTAGACATGGCTGTGTTCAAAGTGCTGATCTAAAGCGCAAGCTCCTGCCGCAATCGGACGCATTGCCCGTGCGGCAGGAGCTTTATGTACGGCATATATCCAGGTACCGCTATCGTGCGCTATCGCTGCCCGCCTGTACCCGGCCAAGTCAGTCAAGGCGCGCTATGCAGACCTCGCCTAGCAGCGCTTCCGCCTTGGAACGCACCACGCAGCCAGTGCCCTTTTCCAACGCATTTGCCGCCGATACCGCCGTGGCATAGCGCAGCATCTCCTCCGGCGCGTAGCCTCGCAGCAGCGATATGGCCAACCCGGCTATCATCGAGTCGCCACAACCCGTCGCGCTTACCGCTTCTATATGCGGCGGCGTGGCCTTAAACGCGCCCGCATCGCATACCATCAGCGAACCCGATTCACCCATTGATATTACGACATAAGCTATGCCCCGACCATGCAGCGCACGCGCCGCCTCCAGCGCGCCGTCCGCCGTGACTTTGTGGCCCAGCAGTTGAGCTATCTCATCGGTGTTGGGCTTTATCAGCGTGGGCAGCGCTTCCACGCCGCTCTTTAGCAGCGCGCCGCTGCTGTCCAACAGCACCGGCTTGCCCATGCGCCGCGCCATGGCCACGATGCGCGCATAGCAGTCCACCGGCACGCCACGCGGCACGCTGCCCGATATCGTCGCTATGTCGCACTCGCCCATCAGCCGCTCCAGTCGCCGCTCAAACGCCGCCAGTTCCGCCTCGCCGACCTCGAATCCCGGCTCCAGGAACTCGGTCTGGCGGCCATTCGGTTCGACTATGTTGATGCACGTGCGCGTCTCTCCCGGAACATGCTCAAAGTCATGCGCTATGCCCTGACTGGTCAGCGCCTCCTGTACCCAGCGCCCCGAGTGGCCGCCCAGCAGCCCAGTGGCCAGACTGCGTTCGCCCATCGCCGCTATTACCCTTGCGACGTTCAATCCCTTGCCACCCGGCGTCGCGACGCATTCCCTGACTCGCAGCACCTCGCCCGGCTCGTTGCGCTCGACCGCGTACATCTTGTCTATCGCCGCGTTCATCGTTATCGTAACTATCATACCGCATACCTCCACGCTTATGCGTAACGTTTCACTAATTGTACTCCTTTGCTGTGATAATGTCAATCTCACAAGCTTTGCGCGCATAAGCCGCAGCAAATGCAGCATATGAGTCGCAGGGCTCTATACCGGCGCCTCAACGCCGATGCATTTTGCAACCGGATATCTCATCTGTTGCGCCAACAACCGCATAAAATGGCCGCGCAAACCCTGCGATACATTCAGCCGGTAATACGCGCCTTATCGCTTTCATATATGGAATGCCGCTGGCCAATATGCGCTAATCCGCATAAGCCCTTGCATATGGCGCCGTGAAATGCACTGATGTTACAAGCGTTGCCTTACCATAGCTTTACCAATTCACATAACAGTATCGCGCTCAGATGTATTTATATGATCTCAGCGCAATTTACTTTGCCTGCAAACATGTGGTCGCAGAGTTAACGCGCTGTTGACTTTTCGCGATAAATAGTCTATTATATACGCGAAACGTTTAGCTCAATTATCGGAGGTGCGCCAAATGAATATATTCTACTCCGCGCCCGCCCCTACTTGGAATGATGCGCTGCCGCTGGGCAATGGCTTTATGGGCGCCATGATGTTCGGCGGTACCGTTGTCGACCGCATGCAGCTCAATGAAGACAGCGTCTGGTCCGGCGATTTCCGAGACCGCACGAACCCCGACGCCCGCACAACTCTGCCTGAAGTGCGCCGGCTGCTGCGCGAGGGTCGCATAACCGAAGCCACGCGCCTGAGCGAAATGGGTCTGGCCGGCTGCCCCGACAAGCAGCGCCACTATGAACCGCTGTGTGATCTTATACTCTATATGGGCAGCGACGGCGACGAGCTGTCACTTCATTCAAAGCGCGACCTGACCCGCATACCCGACATGCGCCGCTTTGACCGCGAGTACTCGAACTACCGCCGCACGCTCGACCTGGAGCGCGCCGTGCACACCGTCGAATACCAAAAGGCCGACCGGCATGTGCGCCGCGAAGCGTTCATATCCTACCCCGACCGCGTTATGGCACTGCGCTGTGCCGGCGAACACTTCCGCGCGGTGCTCAGTCGCGGCGCATATATGCACAACTCGATAATGCCCGACGCCAACACTATCGCGCTAACTGGTCGCACCAGCGCCGATGGTATACGCTATGCCGTGGCGGTACGCGCACTGGGTTGCGACGTCCGTCGACTCGGCGAAACGCTGATATGCAGCGGCGACACCGTGCTGCTCGTCGCCGCCGCGACTGACTTCCGCTACGACGACCCGCTGCGCGAGGTCTACGCCAGGCTGAACGCCGCAGAGGCCCGCGGCTATGAGGCGCTGCTGGAGGCGCATGTCGCCGATATATCCCGGTTAACGCGCCGATGTGGACTCGCGCTCAAGTCCGACCACGAACTCGAGTCATTGCCGACCGACGCCCGCCTCAAGCGGGTGCGCGATGGAGGCTTTGATGCCGGCCTGATAAACGCTTATTTCGCATTTGGACGCTACCTGCTGGCTTCATGCAGCCGGCCGGGCAGCCTGCCCGCCAACCTGCAGGGCATATGGAACCAGGACATGACCCCCGCCTGGGACAGCAAATATACAATTAACATCAATACCGAGATGAACTACTGGCCCTGCTAGTGCTGCAATCTGGCCGAGCTGCTAGAGCCACTGGAAACCCACCTGCGCCGCATGAAGCCCCACGGCGAACGCGTTGCCCGCGACATGTACGGCGCCGGCGGCTGGATGGCCCACCACAACACCGACATATGGGGCGACTGCGCGCCGCAGGACATAGTGCCCAGCGCCGCGTTCTGGCAAAACGGCGCTGCCTGGTTGTGCCTGAGCCTGTGGGAGAGATATCTGTACGATGGCGATGCCGCGCATCTGCTCGAAGACGCCGACCTGATATGCGGCGCAGCTGACTTCTTCTGCGACACCTTAGAGCCTGACAAGGACGGCTTTATGGTAGAAAACCCGACCGTGTCGCCTGAAAATACGTACATTCTGCCTTCGGGCGAGATGGGCCGACTGTGCGTGGGCTGCACGATGGACAGTCAGATACTGCGCGAGCTGTTCACCGCGGCTATCGAATGCGAACGCCTCGCAGGGCGCGACGGCGCAAAGTACGCCGCCGTACTCGCGCGCCTGCGCCCCACGACGATAGGCAGCAGCGGCACAATACTCGAATGGCCCGAAGAATATGAGGAGTTTGAAATAGGCCATCGCCATATATCGCACCTGTTCGGACTCTACCCCGGCAGCGAGATAACGCGCGCTAAGCCTGAGCTAATGCAGGCCGCACGCGCCACCCTCGAGCGCCGTCTCAGCCATGGCGGCGGCCACACCGGTTGGAGCCGCGCATGGATAATCTGCATGTGGGCTCGACTGCTCGACGGCGACAAGGCCGGCGAAAACGTGCAGGCACTGCTGTCCAGGTCGACGCTGGACAGCATGTTGGACAACCATCCGCCATTCCAGATCGACGGCAACTTCGGTTCCATTGCAGGCATCGCGGAAATGCTGCTCCAGAGCCACGAAGGCTGCCTTCATCTGCTGCCGGCGCTGCCTTCGGCCTGGCGCGACGGCGCAGTGCACGGACTGCGCGCGCGCGGCGGCATAACGGTCGATATCGCATGGCAAAACGGCGCGCTTGTCGAAGCGTGGCTGACGGCGGATCGCAATTGCGAGGTCGACGTGGACGGGATGCATATGGCACTTGAGGCCGGCAAGCGTACCCAAATCAGGTGATCCGCACAGTAGCTGACTGCGGATGATGGCGGCGCAGCAGGCATCCGGCAAATGCCACGGGCTGCGGAACGCCTTGCGTTGCGCCGCTATATCGTTAACATTGCGAGATTGCCGATCGTATGGTCGGCGTCGCCATATGTCGGACATGAGGTCTGCAATATAACTGCTACAATAAAGAGCTGACCGCTCGACCGGATATCCGGCGCCGATAAGAGCTGACGACGCCTATGCATTAAATGTGGCTGAGCGACGAATACATAGCGACTGATTATGAGCAATTCAAGCGTTGTGACCTCGCGCTGTGGTTTGAAACGACCGTTTGAGAATCAACCCGGCATTCAACGCTATGCGATACAGCTCGGCTATGGCGATACATTGATATGAAGCGTTAACCTCTACGATATCAGCCATAGATGTATCTATAAGCATTTTATCGGCAGCGCGGCAAACCGCGATAAGTGATATGGCGCTTCGGCAATAATCCCGATGCCGGACTACGGCTTAACACCGTGAACTTGCACAACAACACGCTGTCGATAAACGCAGGCAACGCAGCGGGGATAGCCTGCTATAAAAGTTGGCTCCACAGAAACTGCTCGCAGGCGCGAGTGGGTGTCTTAACGTTGAGCACACACCGGCGCGATATATGAACATGTTGGAACATGAGTTCCGCCAGAAGTATTGTACCAATGGCGCGCTGAATCCAGACTGCACTCGCATAAGCTCAGTGCGCATGTAACGGGCGCATGATTTATATGCGCGCACCAAGGCATGACGCACGATCGAAGCGCGCCATGCCGGTAATTTGATTGGAGAGTGTTACCAATGTCAATGGAACAGCAGATAAATAGGCTGATACAGACCGAGA
Organism: Candidatus Fimadaptatus faecigallinarum; assembly: GCA_018714445.1. Classification (GTDB taxonomy): domain Bacteria; phylum Bacillota; class Clostridia; order Christensenellales; family Aristaeellaceae; genus Fimadaptatus; species Fimadaptatus faecigallinarum. The sequence continues at coordinate 62,162 of DVNK01000051.1, forward strand.
TCGATTCGGGCGACCTGGCAGGCTCCGCGCTCAGCGTGATTAAGGATGGCCATGAAGTGTTCAGGCATAGCTATGGCGCACTGGACATCGATTCAGGTGCGCCTATGCCCGACAATCCGATATTCCGCATGTACTCGATGAGCAAGCCCGTTACGTCTGCCGCCGCAATGATGCTGATAGAGCGCGGCGTAATCACGCGCTCCGCACCGGTCAGCGACTACCTGCCCGCCTTCGCCGACCAGACCGTGTGGCAAGACGGCCGCGAAACATCCGTACAACGTCCTATGACTATAGACGACCTGCTCAACATGACCTCGGGACTGAGCTATCCCGACGCCTCTACCGAGACCGGCCGGCGCATGGAGGCACTGTTTAACGAGGCCATCGCGCGCGCCCATTCGGCAAACGCCTGGACTACGCTTGAACTGTGCGAACGCATAGGCCGCATACCGCTGCTGTTCCAGCCCGGAGCGCGCTGGCAGTACGGCACGTCGGCCGATGTGCTGGGCGCGGTTATAGAAGTTGCTTCGGGACGCAGATTCGGCACATTCCTGAAAGAAGAGCTGTTCGAACCGCTGGGCATGTGCGATACGGGCTTCTATGCGCCTGAACAAAAGCGCGAGCGCTTTGCAACGATGTATAAATGGAGCGCTCAACCGCCCAAACTCAGTCGCTATACCGGCAGCCACCTGGTAATACTGGACTTTGCGCAGCCACCGGCATTTGAGTCGGGCGGCGCAGGGCTCGTCTCCACGCTGGACGACTATGGCCGATTCGCACAGATGCTTATCAACGGCGGAGAGCTAAACGGACGCAGACTGCTAAAACCTGAAACCGTCGAGTTCATGCACAGCGCTCGCCTGACCCCGGAGCAGCAGCGCACATTTGAATGGGCACAGTTGCGCGGCTTTACTTACGGCAATCTGATGCGCGTGCTGACGCGCCCGGAAGCCGTCGATCCGGTACTGTGCGGACTGGGCGTCAAGGGCGAGTACGGTTGGGATGGCTGGGCAGGCACTTACTTTATGGCCGATCCCACTAATCGGCTCATTATTATCTACCTGATATCGCGTATCGATCTGGATCCGCATCCAATGCGCGCACAGCTAAAGCGCGTGATATACGATAATCTCGTAAAGTAATTCAGCAGTCATACCAGAATAAAGGCATGAGGACCGCGTTGCGTGCAGTCCTCATGCCTTATGTAATTACAGGATATATCCGATAATCCGCTTTTGCGTTGCGATCATATTGATAACATAACTATGCCCGCAATGCCCGCTACCAGAGATAATATGCCCGGCAGCGTAACCTTGTCGCGGTACACTATTAGCGACAACACCCACAGCGCCAACACAACGCTGCCCTGTACCAGCGGAAACGCCACTATCGCCGGCAGCATTGCCAGTGACATAAGCTGAAAGGTGTTGCCGCCCGCCGTGCCAAATCCTACGCCGGCCGCGCACAGCGTCAACGCCGCCCGGTGGCTGAGCCAGGGCTGATAACTCGCTCCCCTAAGCTTGAACAGCGCTACCGCCAACCAGCATATCAAAGACGCCAACCCAAACGCTCCAAAGCTAAACTCCAGCACACCATCATTTGGAAAGTACATAGACAGCATCTTCTGCTGTATGCTGAGCACGCCATTACTTATCATCGTGATTATCGTCAGCGCCAACCACTTTACGCCGCCGCGCTTGGAGTCGCCGCCGCTGCCCAGCGCTGACAGTATCAGCACCAGCAGCATGCACGCTATGCCCAACCCCTTTAGCAGCGTCAACTGTTCGCCCCATACGACCAGACCTGCCGTCACCGGCAGCATCATCGACATATTGATTATAAGCACCGTCGCGCCCATGGGCCCCATCGACATCGATATCACTATCAGCACCACTGTCACGTCAAACGTTATCGCAAACGCCAACGCCAGCAGCCACGCGCCGCCGCTAAGCGTACCTATGCCTCCCGCCACCGCCAGCGCGCCCGCACAGAACGTGAGCGCTATCGCATTGAACAGCGCCAACCCGTGCAGCTTGCACGGAAGGCGCCGGCTGAATTCCTTGTTTGACATGTTCTGTACGATAAAGCTCAGCACCGATGCGACTATGTACTGCATTTGACAAATCACCTCCACGATTGCTGCATATATTCTACCAGCGTCGCGTTGGTTTTACAATATGTTTGTCGAAACTTTGCGATTGAGTCGAAACAGGCCAACTACGAATGCAATAAGCTGCGCAAGACGAGCTAAAACTCTGCGCAGGCTCGCACAATACAAAAGCGCCGCCACATCGTTGTGACGGCGCTGCGCGCGCCTGGCGCGATTCGAACGCGCGGCCTTTCGAGTCGGAGTCGAACACTCTATCCACTGAGCTACAGGCGCATACTGCAAGAGATATTATACCATATGCTGCCTCATTTGTCCAGAACTATTTTTCGTTTTGGCTGGAATTGTTGCTATTTCGCAATGCCATGTTCAATAACTAAATCGCATCGAGTAAATCGATTCGCTTGAGCGGTGTGACGCTTCGCTATTTATGCGGCACCGCGCATTAATGGCGGTTCGTTAGACGGACTGCCATACCGGCATCTGCCAGACTACGATCTATTCGGCTCCACCCTTCCCTGCGCTTATTGAATACCAACATTCCACGCTCATGCCTCACGGCTTTTTGCCGCATTTTCAAACATTGCCGTACAACCGTATTGACCGATGCTCCGTGGCGTGATAAAATTGCATCGTATGCAATGTATTTGAGGGAGGGATTAATGTGAATGAAGCCGACGCCTACAGAACCGGCCACAACATAATACAGCTTGCCAATTCGCTGACGCGTCTGGCCAATCAGAAAATGCGCGATACAGGGCTTACGGCCAGCCAATCGGAAGCGATGCGCTATATACTCAAACACTCCGACGAGCAATTGACGGCTGTGGAGCTGATGGAGCAGCTCGACCTGTCACAGTCCACCGTGGCGGGCCTGATAAAGCGGCTCGAAGCCAAACAACTGATCTGCCGCCACACCGACGCACAGGACGCGCGCCGCAGCCTGATAATGCCTACCAAACATGGCCAGGCGCTGCATTCCGCACTGCGCCGCATCGCCGCACATACCGAACACGAACTGTTGCAGGGCATGACCGATGCTGAGATACGCGAGTTTAACCGTCTGCTTGAGTTGGCTCAGGCAAACATAAGCCGAATGCGCTACAAGGGAGGTGCTGAAGATGAGTGAAAACCGCGAGCTGTTTGAATCGCTGAGCGTGCCGCGCGCATTGGCCACGCTGGCAATACCCACAATAATCAGCCAGCTGATAACCATGATATACAACCTGGCAGATACCTATTTCATAGGTATGACCGGCGATCCGTACAAGGTGGCCGCCGCATCGCTGGCGTTTGTGCTGTTCTTCATGGTAAACGCACTATCCAACCTGTTTGGCATTGGCGGCGGCAGTTTGATATCCCGCATGCTGGGGCGCAATGACGACTCCTCCGCCCGAAACGTATGCGCATTCAGCTTTTACGGCACAATCGTCGTGTCGCTAATATACTCGACTTGCTGTCTGGTGTTCATGGAGCCGCTGCTTAGACTGTTGGGCGCCAGCGACAATACGCTGGGCTATGCGTCCAGCTATACGCTTTGGGTAATAGTCGTAGGCGGAGTGCCGTCCACGCTGAGCGTGACTATGGCCCACCTGTTGCGCAGTGAGGGCTACGCCCGTCAGGCAAGCGTCGGCCTGGGAATGGGCGGCGTGCTGAATATGCTGCTTGACCCGCTGTTCATGTTTGTTATAATGCCCGCCGGTCAGGAGGTCACCGGCGCGGCTATTGCGACCATGATATCCAACGTATGCGCTCTCATTTACTTTGCCGTGATTTTCTACCGGCTGCGCGCTCATACGGTGCTGTCGGTATCGCCTCGACTCGCATTGCGCGGAGCGCGCTACACGGGCGCAGTCTTTGCAGTCGGATTTCCATCGGCATTGGGCTCATTTTTGTCGTGCCTGTCCAACATAACGGTCAACAACCTCGCATCCGGCTATGGCGACATACCGGTCGCTGCGATGGGCATAGTAAAGAAGATCGACATGCTGCCCATGAACGTGGGCATGGGCCTTTGCCAGGGCATGATGCCGCTGGTTGCCTACAACTATGCCGCGCGCAACATCAAGCGCATGCGCTCGGTCATAAGCTGCGCGCGCATTTGCGGCATGGGCTTTGCGGCACTGTGCATTGTAGCATTTGAGCTGTTTGCAGACGGACTGGTGCGGCTGTTCATCAACGAGGCCGAGACGCTGGCACTGGGCACCAACTTCCTGCGAATATGCTGTCTGGCCACGCCGTTTATGATAAGCAACTTCCAGATGAGTTACACGTTTCAGGCGATGGGCCAGGGGCCGCAGTCCTTACTGCTGTCGTCTTGCCGTCAGGGTATTATCAATATACCGCTGCTATTTATAATGAACGCCATATTTGGGCTTTATGGCGTGATATGGACGCAACTGCTGGCGGACGGCATAACGCTTGTGATATCGTTTGTGATGTATCGCAAGCTTATAAGGCGCATACAGCGGCAGCTCAACGTAGCCGCATAGCCGCCGGCACATATGCCGACTTGCGAAATCTAAGTTCAGTCACGCTACCCTGCCCGGCTTGACAGAGCTCATCTCAGCGAATTGAACATATCCAGCTCGCGTGCACGCGCTATCGCCTGCACGCGAGTTTTTACGCCAAGTTTGGAGTAAACATTGCCCAGATGAAACTTGACCGTGCGCAATCGAACGCCCAGCAGTTGCGCGATCTCAGCATTGCTTAAACCGCTGCACAGCAACTGCAAGACCTCGCGCTCGGATGCGGTCAAAGGCTCAACGTTCACAGAAGCGCGCTTCAGATACAACGGATACATGACCGCATAACGCTTTACCGCCTGTGTCAGCCGCACGCCATACTCATCGCTGAGCGGCACATCCAGCTGCGCCAACAGCTCGCTCAGCGCCGCGCCTTCCTCGGCTGCTATTCGCACGAATCCATATTCGCGCTGTAGCGTCAACGCGCGATTCAGCACCTCGCGCCATTCCATCCGTCCCATGCGGCTCAAACATATCGCAAGCAGCGTCAGCGCCTCCATCTGGCCGTACGTCCGGGCATACGATTCGCAGTATTCCAGCAACCTGAGCAGCAGTACTTCCGCCTCGCTGAATCGCTCCAACTGTATGTAAGCGCGCACTTTGACGATATACTGATACCTGAGCAGCGCCATGAAGCATTCGCGTTCGTTGGGCGCATCATTTACATAGGCAGCCGCTGCGCCAGGCGTGCCGCCAAGCATATCGACCCATGCCTCAAACGCCCTGATGTTCGCCAGCATCAGCGGCTTGCGCGCCGCACGCTCCCGCAATGCGCTCAACATTCGCCGCACTTCGGCCAGGTCGCCTTTGGCAACCATCAGCCGCATCATGACCGCCGAACCTGCAAATGTCATGTCCAGCGAATCCCGCGCATCGGCTGCCGCAATCCCGGCATTGAGCAATCGCATTATGCGATTCTCATCCGCGTCGCACTTTACCAGCTTGCTCTCAGCCAGCGCTATGTCAGGCATCCCCGCACCGCAGTGCCCCAACACCTTGTCACACGGCACGCGCAGTATCCGGTAAAGCTGCTCATCATGCCGAGTCCATTCGCAGAAGTCCTTGCCCCCGTTGAGCACGCTGGGCAGGCTGCTGGTAACTGAAAACTCAGGCATTACGACGCCCTCGCCCAACCGCGACGCCGCAAGTATATATCGCGCCACGTGCCGGGAACCGCGATGCGGCAGGGCAATCTGCAAATAGGCCAGCAGTTCACGCGCCTTGCGCCGCGCCATTGCCGGCTCGCGCTCGTCGCGGCTAAAGCGCTCAAGTTCGCCATACCAGCGCTCGCTCTCGCCCGCGCGCAACATCAAGGAGTGCATCATCGACATGCCGCACATCAGCTCAGGGGTGCGCTGCAACCGCTCTTCCGGCAATGCCATATAAAAGCGCGCACTCTGATAGTAGTGGCCATTGCCCGGATTGCGCTGCGAGTCCAGCATGAGCAGCTCGCAGATCTTCTCGGTTTCACCGCCGAGCTGGTAGCACTCCATGGCTTTTATCAGGTCGTCATGCAGTTCGTAATACAGTCCCGCATTATGATACGACGCCGCACGAAACTCATCCGGATAGTCGCGCGCAAGCCGGTACATCAGATAGTCGCGCACATGAGCCGGAAAGCGGTACCTGTCGCGCTCGATCTGGCACAGGTAGCTGTCCTCATCAACGGCAACGCTCAGCATTGCGCCCACGTCGCGACGTCCGGTTACCATGATCGCCATGTCTTCGCTGAACTCCTCAAATGGCGCCATATGAAACAGCAACGAGCGCAGTCCCGCGTCATTCGTCATAAACGCCAGCCCGTCAAAACATCTGAACATATCCAGACGCACCCGCTCCATCAGCGCCGCATCCGCCGACTCTCCCCGCCTGAGCCGAATGAGCGCCAGCTGTATCAGCAACGGATAGCCGCCAGTGGCGCGCACAAGCCAGTCAGCATCGACTTTGAGCTTTGATTGCGACACGAATTCGTCGAGCTCTTGCCCGCCTATCGGAAACTGCGACACATCTACGATCTCTGCCTCGCCTGCGGCGTAATACGGCATCAGCGCCGCCGGCAGCCGTCCGCGTCCTATCAATATGAACCGGCAACTGCGGCGCTTGAGCTCGTCTGCCAGCAGTTGACCGGCACAGCCCCGCACGTCATCTATGACCATTAGCCTTGTACTATGCTCGACTTTGTGCCACAGCTCGCCATCCAACGCGCTAAAACACTCGTGCGGCACAGGATTGTATTGCAGCCATTGGCGTACCGCCCAGCTCTTGCCCCACCCCGCCGCGCCGCCAATGTATGCTATGCGATGCTGCGCCGCACTGGTTATTGCCGCCTGAAGCTGCGGTCGAGCTACCGCCAATTCCTGCATGGTCATCACTCCACATAAAACTGCTTCTATATTGCAATTATATCGCGGGCAATGGCATCCCTCCAAGTGTGATTCGCGCCTGTAAAACCGCTGTTTACGCAGCTTTGCTGTACCTTTGGCTGCGCTTTAGGCGTCATGAGCCCGTGACTTTGGGATTTCATAGCTGCCAAATAGCTAATTTCCCGCATTTCTCGCAATTAGTTCAGGCCTGACCTGTACCTTGGTACAGCGACATATCGCGCACTGGGCATTATACTTTTTCATATGATGGATTTGAAGTTTTCGATATACTGTCCGGATATACTTGAAAGGCGGCGTCCTTATGACCCACAACATGAAGGCATTTTTGGAATTGACCGGCGAAAACAAGGAGCTGGCCGCGCGCGTTCAGCTTCTGATGCTGGGCGATAATGGCCGATGCAGCGCAGTGACTCAGGCCGCGATAATACGCCTCGCCGCAGAACACGGCCTTGAGCTGCACTCGACTGATCTGGATTACATGGCTCCTGATTTAAGCGGACGCCGCAATGCTCGCGAAGCTGTGTGCCACTGTTTCATGAGCGGAAACGGCAACTGCGAATGCGGCATTAATTGCGAGTGCGTTATGTACGGCTCAGGCTACTCCGGGGCAAGTCGTCGCAGACGCGAATGCAGTTGCGCTTCTGCCGGAATAGGCATGTAGCATTGTACTATGCGATTGGCTTTTCCTATTACTGCGCATTCTGTTTGTCATTTCATGCGCGCATTTATCGCTTCTGCCATTGTTTGCTTCACTTGTTTTATATTGGTCATCTTGATTCTTCAATTGTAATTGCTTCTACCTGCTTCAACCTGTCGAATCAATCTGGCAATTGGGATGCGCCGTTCATAACCTATACTTATCAGCCATTGCGTCCAAACGCTTTTACCAATAGCAAAAGCTCCGCATTTAGCAATGCGGAGCTTTTAACACCTCCATGGGGATTCGAACCCCAGTTTTCGCCGTGAGAGGGCGACGTCTTAGGCCACTTGACCATGGAGGCACAGCTGCCGAACTAGGATTCGAACCTAGAATGAACGAGTCAGAGTCGTTAGTGTTACCGTTACACCATTCGGCATCATTCAGTTTTTCTCGTTCAGGGCTCTCAGTGGAGCGACCTGACGAAATTTATTATAGCACGATTCGGCGCATATGTCAATACCCTTTTTCATCTTTTTTTGAGATTTTTTTGAAGCCGTTTGCTGCCGGATGTCGCGCCGTGCCAATATCGCCGCTTCATGCTTTCGCCGACTTAAGTTGGCACACCCCTATGACAGTTTGCGCCGCCCACGCGTTTGATATGCGTATTTGAGCCAGGCCGCTAAACCATACCGCCCGGTGAGCCCATCCGGTCCGTCCCACGCTCCAGCATGAGCAGTGCGCGCTTGCGCTCCAGACCGCCTGCGTAACCCGTCAGGCTCCCGTCCGCGCCCAGCACGCGATGGCAAGGTATCATTATCGATATAGGATTGCGTCCCACCGCCATGCCTATCGCGCGCGCACCCGTGCGCCGACCGGTGCGTGCCGCATATCTGCGTGCCAGCTCACCGTATGTCACCGTGTCGCCACGCTCGACCTCGCACAGCAGCTCCCATACCTGCCGGCAGTACGCGCTGCCCTGCGGCCTGAGCTCGGGTAGGTTTGCCGGTACGCCACCCGTAAAGTATGTATCCAGCCACGCGCGCGCTTCATTGAAGCATTCCTGTTCGCCTTCGCGCTCGCATCCTGTCAGCGTGGCGCCATAATGCGCCTGTCCCTCGAACCACAGCCCAGTCAGCACTCGTCCCGCCCCAGCCAGCGTTATATTACCCAGCAGCGAAGCATATCGGCATATATACAGCGTCATCAACTCATCCCCTTGCAGGCCGCCGCCCGTAAACCTTCAGTGCGATATTAATGTACGACGGCGGTCATAGTAGCACTGTCATCATCAGGTCATTAGCGATCAAAATCATCTCTAAAGGCCATCTGTTTACAATCACAACAGCAATCTGATTATCATGGTATTTTTGAGAACACCTATGGTATATTCGGATACAAATAGTCGGTATGTTGATAAAACCGATCTACATTAGCAACTAAGGCTTTTATACGCTTTATTGCTACACAGTTCACGCCAACATAGGCAGTTTAAACGGTCGCAGCTCAAACTTGCTCTCACGGCAACAACCAAAAGCTTCCCGACGCTGAGCGCCGGGAAGTCCGTATTGCTATGCCATATCTGACCGCCGTGCGGGCGCTAAAACCGCACTGACCGTCATCTGTGTGCACGCAGGAACTCGTCCATCACCGCCGTGCATTCGCGCTCCAGCACGCCGCCGACGCTGGGTACAAACGCATTGAACGCCGGATCCTCGGTGAGCCGGTACACGCTGGCACAGCACCCGCGCTGCGCATCATATGCCCCAAACACGACCCGCGCCAGACGCGCGTTGAGTATCGCGCCCGCGCACATCGCGCACGGCTCCAACGTCACGTACAGCGTGCACTCGCTCAACCGCCAGTCGCCCGTCAGCCGCGCCGCCGCGCGCAACGCCAGTATCTCGGCATGCGCCGTGGGATCGCCGGTCTGTTCACGCAGGTTGTGCGCCCGCGCGAGCACCTCGTCGTCCCGCGTCAGTACGGCTCCAACCGGAACCTCGCCTTCGGCCAGCGCCTGCCGCGCCTCGTCAAGCGCCAATCCCATCATGCGCACTGCGCGCTCGTCAGACGCAAGCGCGTCTGAGGCGGCAAACACGCGCCCTCGCCCGTCCCGGTCTGCTGCGCATCTGACGATCACTGGCGCTCCATCGCGGCACGCCGCGCGTTTATGCCGCGGATTATGCCCGCATCAAACTTGGGCTTACGCGCATAGGTGTACAAGCCGTTCTGCTCCTGCTCGACGTCATAAAGCTGCGTGTAGCAGAATCCACAGATGTGCGGATTGTTGAGCAGCGCCGTGGTAAGCGCGTCATAGCGCTCGATGAACTCCTCCTCGGAACCTGGCCGCTGGCCATAGCCCCAGCTCGCGCCGTCATCACGCTGCCATTCGCCATCGGCAGGCGCCCATATGCCGCCGTATTCGCTGACAAAGTACGGCTGGCCTCCATAGCTCTGCCGGCCTTTATGCGATTCGTATACCTCGCCGCCGTCCGCCATAGGCGCATAGTGCTGCGCAAACACGTCGGCGCGCTGCTCGTAGTCGTGCACGTCGTATATGTCGGTTATCACGTGGTAGTTGCCGCTGGTGTCGATCACCGGCCGCGTCGGATCCAGCGCCTTTGTCATGAGGTATATGCTGCGCAATGTGTCGTCGCACTGCCTCCGGCCATCGTAGTCCCAAGTCTCGTTGAACGGGCACCAACCCACAATAGACGGATGGCTCATGTCACGCCGCACAGCCTCCAGCCATTCGTCCTGATACGCCGCCAGTATGCCGGGATTCGATATGTCGACGCCCCAGTTCGGGAACTCGCCCCACACCATATACCCCATGCGGTCCGCCCAGTACAGGAATCGCGGCTCAAACACCTTCTCATGCAGCCGCGCGCCATTAAAGCCCATCGCCATAGCCAGCTGTATGTCGCCCAGCAGCGCCGCGTCGCCCGGAGCCGTGTATATGCCGTCGGGATAGAACCCCTGATCCAGCACCAGCCGCATAAATACCGGCCTATCGTTTATGTATAACCCATCGCGCTTCAATTCCAGCTTGCGCATGCCGAAGTAGCCGTCCACGCAATCCAACTTCTGGTCGCCGCGCAGCAGCGTTATTCGCGTGTCGTACAGCCGGCCCTTGCCCAGCTCCCACAGTTTGAGCACATCCAGCTTCACACACGCCCGCGCCACGCTGGATGCCTTCACCGTGACTGCGCCGGTCGGCCGGCCCTCATAGAACGTCTCAACGCGCATGTCCACGCCATCGGTATCGCCATCCAGCAGCGCCCGCACGTATACACAGCCGTTATCCACATCCGGCTCATACGCCACCTCGCGCAACGCCGTGTCGGGCAGGCACTCCAGCCACACCGTCTGCCATATGCCCGTCGTGCGGGTGTAGAAGCAGCCATAGGACGCGTACTTTGACGACTGTTTGCCGTCCGGCTGCCGGCCTGAGCGCAAGTCGTCCCGCGCATTAACGACCAGTATGTTCTCGCCCGGCTTCAGCAGGCTGGTCAATTCGAACTCAAACGAGCTGTATCCGCCCCGATGTGTACCCGCGCTCTGCCCATTCAGGAACGCCTCACACAGGTAGTCCACCGCGCCAAAGTGCAGCAGCACCCGCTGCCCCTGCCAGTCGTCAGGCAGCGTAAACGCGCATCTGTACCACACCGACGGCATGAAGTCGCGCTCGCCTATGCCGCTAAGCTCGCTCTCCGGGCAGAACGGAACCGTTATGCGCCGCTTGAGTTCGCGCTCCAGTATGCCCTGCGCGCGACCACTGTCGCCGTAGTCGATTTCGAACTGCCATACGCCGTTCAAGTTTATCCACTTGTCGCGCCGCATTTGAGTGCGCGGATGTTCTGCGCGGGGTATGTTCATATATCAGAACCTCCTTTAAGCCGCACGCGCCGATCATTGCCGGCGCGTGTTGGTTTGTATTCATATATTAAGCGTAAGTCCCGGGTTCTGCACCGGCTGCTCGACCGGCGCGCTCGCATCCAGCGCGCACACCAGTTCAAGCCGCAATGCGCGCCGGGTCACAAATTCATAGCTCACAGGCATCGAACTGCGCGGGTGCGGCACCGCATCTTCCGGGCCGACGGGCTCCGCTACGCGGTAAAGATAGCCCGGCTTCGTGCCGTTATGCGTTATCGAGGAATCCGTGGCTATGCACACACATGTAGGACTATGCGCAAATGCCTCCGACAGCGCGCGCACGCGTGTTATGCTGGAACCCGCGCGCAGCACGTCGATCCGCTCGCTTGAACCATGCCACCAGCTCATGACTGACTCGTCATGATGATAGCGATCCCCAAACAGCTTTATATCCCAGCCCTGCTCCACCGCATCGAGCTGGCACAGGCAGCATGACGGCATGCTCATGCGCGAACGATTGGTCTCAATGCCCAACGCATTTTGCCGCAGCGCCCGCAGCGCCAACGCATGCGTGACCGCCAGGTACACGCCGTTGCGCGAATGCATGTCGCGCAGAAAATCAAGCGTGCGCGCAAGCAGCGCGTCAAACGTCTCACCGCCGCGCAGCTCCATGTAGCGGTTGGGGTTTTCCCAAAACCACTCGAAGTCTATAGGATATCGCGTCTCAATAGTGCGCATATCCTCGCCTTCCCAGCGGCCCAGGTTGAGCTCCTTCAGCCGCTCATCCACGCTCACGGGCGCATCGCATGCGCCGGCTAGTATGCGCGCCGTATCCTGTGCGCGCGGCAGCGGACTGGTCACGATGCCGTCTATGTGCACGCCCTCCAGTCGCACCGCCAGCCGACGCGCTAATTCCCGCCCCAGCTCGGTTAGCGGCGAATCCTGTTGGCCCTGCATGCGGTGTTGCGTATTCCATACCGTCTGCCCGTGGCGCACTATCAACAGCGTCATGCCTACCATCTCCTAGTTGATGCTCATAGTAATAATATAATCCGCGCCGCGCGGCGCAAGCTCTATGCCCGGCGCGCGATGCGTAAATGCTGTCTTACCGCCGCCCTCGGTCACGACCAGGTACATGTGCGACAAGGCTATGCCCAAATCGATCTCGCTGAGCGCACGCACATGGCTTATCGCGCTGTGCGCCACATAGCAGTGCACGTCATTACCGCGCACAACAAAGCGCCAAGGTTGGCGGTTCATAGCCGATGGCGCAAGGCGCGCCGCGTCTATTATCCTGCGCATATCGGGCGTCAGGTCGCTCTGGCAGATCTGCTCTATGTTTCTGCGCTTAAACGCCGACAGCTCACGCGTAAGTGGCTCTGCCGGCACGCCATATGCCATTATCATCATCGGATCAAACCTGAGCGCGCGCAGGTGCTCCGGCGCAAACCGCGCCCCGCCCTGATAGCAGGAACCTACCTCATACATGTATAGTCCCAGCGATATCTGCTCAAGTATAAAGCCCGCATTCACGCGCGCCAACGGCGCCTGCTGTGAAGTGTACAGCATATACGCCGGCGCATTGGCCACAAACAGGCCCTTTATATGCGCATCGCCCGGCAGGCGGCGTATGTGATTGTCTATCGTCAGCCGGTCGCGCAGCGGGTGCACCCACTCGCGCCACGTTATCAGCGCCTGCGCCGCCTCCCGCGGTATCGACACGTCCTTGAACTTGCGCACCGACTTGCGCCTATATATCTGCTCAACCATCATGAGCAGTCCCTCTTTCCTGTTTAACTTTGCGCGGCCTGCGGCCCGCGCCACGCCGTCAGCCCAGACGCCTGCGCAGGAACTCAACCGCCTGCCGTATGTCGGAGGTCGGATCCGCGCCGCACTCGCGCTCTATAGTGAAATAGCCCTTGTAACCGATCTCATTCAGCGCCGCGATATACGAGTCCCAATCGACGTCGCCTTCGCCCAGCGGCACCTCCTGGAAGTACTCGCCCAGCTTCTGCAACTCCTCTATGCCGCCGTCGCAGAATATGCCGTACACCTCTTCGCCGCCCATGAACTTGAATATCTTGCCGTCCTTGGCATGCGTGTGAAGTATATGTCCCGCCAGCGTGCGCACGCCCTGCGCTGCGTCCACGTCGAGCACCATCTTCAGATTGGCCGGGTCATAGTTTATGCCGATGTTAGTGCCGCCGATATCTTCAAGAAAGCCCTTGAGCGTTTCCGGCGTCTCGGGGCCGGTCTCTATCGCAAGATAGCACCCGGTCTCGCGCCCCAACCGGTCTATGCGCTGCATCGCATCCACCATGACCGCATAGCGCGGATGAGCCTTGTCCGACGGCACGCGCCCTATGTGATTGGTCAGTATTGTGCAATCCATATCCTGGCACAGCTCGAACATGCGTCCGACCTCGGCGATGCGCCACTCGTCGTTCTCCTCGCGGCCTTCGAACGCATGCCCGCCCAGGTCGCCGCACATAGCGCTTATCACCAGGCCGCAGTCATGCGCCTTGTTGCGTATCTCGCGCCGATATTCAGGCGTCCACACGTTCTGGGTCGCGCCACGGCCGCCTACATAAACCTGCACCGCCGCCGCACCCAGCTGCGCCGCACGCTCCATACCGCCCGGCACGCCTATGCCAAACGATTCCGCCATAACACCTATTCGGTTCATCGTAACACCTCCGCTGTACTTATGTTCCGGCAATTGGAATTTTGACTCTATAAGCGCCGCTATGTCGGCCAGCGCTTCCTGTTCGCGTTCGCCGTCAGCCACTACCGTCAGCTCATCGCCCTCCGCCAGTTCAAGCGAAAACACGCCCATCATCGACTTTGCGTTTATGCTGCGCGAGCCGTGCTCAACGGTTATGCGGCACGGATACTTGCACGCCGTGCGCACCATCAGTTCGGCCGGCCGCGACCTGAGTTCTGCTATCTCTATCTTAAATGTCCTGGATATCATTGGACTTACCTCCCTGCTCTGCCTTCAGCCTGTCCGCCAGCTCCTCTATGCGGCGCAGCCGGTGGTTTATCGCCGACTTGCCCAACGGCGGCTCCATCAGCGCCCCCAGTTCCTCCAGCGTCGCATTGCGGTTGTCCAGCCGCGCCCGCGCGACCTGCTCAAGCGCCGGCGTCAATCTGTCCAGTCCCAGGTTTTCCTCCAACCATATTATCGCCTCGGTCTGGCGCATCGCGGCGTTGATAGCCTTGTCCATGTTGGCGTTGTCGCAATTTGTGGCGCGGTTTGCGCTGTTGCGCACCGCCTTGACTACGCGCGCGCTCTCCATCCTGAGCAGTCCTTCATGCGCGCCCATCAGGCCCAGCAGCGTTATTATTTGATCGCTTTCCTTTAAATAGACCACGTATGCGCTCTTGCGCCGCACCATGCGCGCGTTCAAATCGAATCGAGCCAGGAACGTGCAAAACGCCTGCGCAAAGCTCTCGCGCCCCGCCGCAAACTCCAAATGATATTTGCTGGCCGGATCGGCAACCGAGCCGCAGCCCAGAAATGCGCCGCGTATGAAGGCGCGTTGGCAGCACTGCCGCCCCAACAGCCGCTCGGGCAACCCATTTCTAAGCGCAAATACGCATGTGCGGTGCACCGCGCCGCACTCGACCAACACCCGCTCGGCCGCCGCACCGCGCAGCGTCAAAGTATACACATTGCGCACCCGCGGATACTCGCGTCGTGCAACCGCTATCTCGCATCGCTCGCCAAACGAATCGCGCACCAGCAAATACACATGCCGCGCTATCGCCGCCAGTTCGCTCGACAGCGACAGCGCTACGCCCCCGCCCGTTATCAACAGATTGCCGCTGGCCAGCAGCATTCCGGCTATCTCCGAGCGCATGCAACACTGTTTGTCGATCTGCATATGCGCCAGCTCCAGCCGCACATCGGATGAGAAGCTCATATAAGCGGCTCACCCCTCTCCCGTTTGGGCGGAGCTGCCCGAAGTGGGCATGTCGCGGTGCATCACCGTAGTATGATAGCCCTGACCGCGTATGAACTCGCCCAGCGCATCGGCTATCGCAACCGAGCGGTGCTGACCGCCGGTACATCCGACCGCTATGACCAGCCGGTTCTTGCCCTCGGCCACGTATCGCGGCAACAGGAACCCCACCAGGTCCATGAGCTTGGCCATGAACTCGCGCGTGTCGTCGCTGTTCATTACGTAATTGCGCACATCTTCGTCCCGTCCCGTATGCGCGCGCATGGACGCCACATAGAACGGATTGGGCAAAAACCGCACGTCCAGCACCATGTCGGCGTCGCGCGGCACGCCCCGCTTGAACCCGAAGCTGAGCACCTCGACGCGCAGCCAACCCGTCCGCCCGGTCGCCTGACTGAACATGCGTCCCATCGTGTCGCGCAGCGCGCGCGGCGTCATCATGCTCGTATCCAGCACGTGCGTCGCACAGTCGCGCAACGGCTGCAGCGCCTCTCTTTCGCGCATTATACCATCCTCAAGCGAACTGTCGCGCGCCAGCGGATGGTCGCGCCGCGTCTCCTTATAGCGCTCTATCAGCTTTTCGTCGGACGCGTCCAGGAACAGCACTTCAAAGGCTATGTCCTGCCAGCGCGGATTGGTCAGCGAATGCCGCACCATCTGCGTATCAAAGAACTGTCCGCCGCGCACGTCGACCGCTATCGCCGCAAGCTGTATGCTGTGGCGCGAACGCATGCACAGCTCGATAAACGGATCCAGCAATTGCGTGGGCAGATTGTCCACACAGAAATAGCCCATGTCCTCCAGGCTGTGCAGCGCGCTGGTCTTGCCCGCGCCCGACAGCCCTGTCAGTATAACGACTCTCATATTAACTCCCCGGCATATATCTTAGCCGCGCCGCTCGCGGCCTATGACCCGCACCTCGGGCTCCAGCTCCACGCCCGTACACATGCGCACCTTAGTGCGCACCAGATCTATAAGATCCAGCACGTCCTGCGCCCGCGCGCCGCCCGCGTTCACTATAAAGCCCGCGTGCATCCACGATACCTGAGCGCCGCCCACGCGCGTGCCTTTTAAGCCGCACTGCTCTATCAGCGCTCCGGCAAAGTGGCCTTCCGGCCGCTTAAAAGTCGAACCCGCGCTGGGCATGCTCAGCGGTTGCTTGGCCCGGCGCCGCGCTGTATAGTCGTCGGTGCGCGCCCGCACGGCCTGAGGATCGTCCGGAGTCAGTTCGAGGCAGACATCCGTAACTATCAGGCCCTCGCGCAACACGCGACTGGTGCGATATCCCATCGCCATATCCTCAAGGCTCAGCTGCTCGATCTGCCGGCCGCGCAACACAGTCGCACTGCGCAATACATCTTTAAGCTCCGCGCCATACGCGCCCGCGTTCATCGCCGCCGCGCCGCCCAATGTGCCCGGTATGCCCGACAGCGGTTCAAATCCCGTCAGGCCCCGCCGCGCGCACTCCGCGCCCAACCGGCTCATCAGGCAGCCCGCGCCCGCGCGCACATGCGCGCCATCGAACTCAATCCCGGCCATCTCCTCGCCTATGCGCACTACGACGCCTTCTATGCCGCCATCGCGCACCAGCAGGTTGGAGCCGTTGCCAATTATCATCGCCGGCACATCGCACGCTTCAGCCGTCGCCAGCACAAGCGCTACTTCGTCGGCTGACCTGGCGCTTATCAGCACGTCGGCCGGGCCGCCCACGCGGAACGTAGTGTGACGCGCCATCGGTTCGTCGCGCAGCATCCGCCGGGGCGCAATGCCGCTCGCTGCAAGTGAATCACAGAGTCTATCGATTTCAGTCAATGCCCAAATTCCCCCATCATTTCGCCTGTGCGCACTGCGGCGCTTAACTCAAACTTATGCATACTGTTTATATTATACCACGTGCGCATTGAATTTACAATGGTTTTACTGCGGCTTATTGCGCCGGTTTTTACAAATCATTATTCAGAATGAGGGCCATTTGCGCCCGGTTTCAGGCGCAATTTGGACATTTTGTGATGTCGTGATGCATCAATGGCCGGCTAGCATTTTTTGAGCGCGGTGCGGCTCCAGCGCGGCTATGCCATCATCGATGCAGGGCGCAACCGATGGATGATATATCCACGCCGACATAAAGCAACCTCTATTTACAATGTCTGCCATTTCATTGCTCGAATTGAGTTTGACGTTTGGCCTTGCGCGTTGTATAATGGTAGAGACATTTTTAAGCCACATTGGCGGCGCAGTCAAACGACCGGCGCCGTATATGGAGGGATTCTTATGACCGAGTTAAGAGCCCAGGCAATACTGGCGCGCCAGGCTGCGCTGGAACTGGCAACCACGGGCACACAATGTAAAAATGACGCGCTCAGAGCCATGGCGCACGCGCTGCGCGAAAACATGGATCAGATAATCGCCGCCAACGAGGCCGATATTGCCTCCGCACGCGAGCGCGGCCTGGGCAATGCCTTTATCGAGCGGCTGACGCTGGACGGCGCGCGCGTTGAAGCCATGGCCTGCGGCATGGAAAGCGTAGCCGCACTCGACGACCCGGTAGGCCGCGTTGACGAGGCCTGGGTGCGTCCCAACGGGCTGCGAATAGCCAAGCGCCGCGTGCCGCTGGGCGTGATTGGCATAATATACGAGTCCCGACCCAACGTCACTTCAGACGCCGCGGCGCTGTGCCTCAAGTCCGGCAATGCAGTGCTGTTACGCGGCGGTTCGGACTCAATCAACTCAAACCGCGAGATAGAGCGCGCGCTGATCGCCGGAGCACGCGCCGCCGGCATGCCCGAGGGCTGCGTGTCGCTGGTCAAGGACACCTCCCACGAAACGGCCGCAGAGATGATGGGCCTGACCGGACTCATAGACGTGCTGATCCCCCGCGGTGGCAAGCGGCTTATACGCTCGGTCGTGGAAAATGCGCGCGTGCCCGTCATACAGACCGGCGACGGCATCTGCCATGTCTACGTCGACTCCGCCGCCGACCTCGACATGGCCGTAGACATCGTGATAAACGCCAAGGTCAGCCGTCCATCGGTGTGCAACGCGATGGAAACTCTGCTGGTAAACAGCGAGATCGCGCCGCGCTTTTTGCCAATATGCCTGGACGCACTCAGCGAGCGCGGCGTGGAGATACGCGGCTGCGAACGCACACAGGAGATCTGCCCCGACTGCAAGAGCGCAACCCCCGAGGACTGGGACACCGAGTACAACGACCTGATACTGTCGGTGCGCATAGTGGACAGCCTGGACGCCGCGATAAATCACATAAACACCCACGGCACACGTCACAGCGAAGCCATCGTAACCAGCGACTACGAGACCGCCAAGCTCTTCCAGGACAAAGTGGACGCCGCGGCAGTCTACGTCAACGCCTCCACGCGCTTTACCGACGGCGGCGAGTTCGGCTTTGGCGCCGAGATCGGCATAAGCAACCAGAAGCTGCATGCGCGTGGACCGATGGGCTTGCGTGAACTGACAACCTACAAATACGTAATCGACGGCGACGGTCAGGTGCGCTGAGCCGAGCGTTTGTCACTGCGATGCAGCAGGCCGTATCGGGCATGTGCATGTGTGTTAGGACGTCACTCTGATAGCGGAATATATATTTCTCACGGCTTTGCTTTGCGGTACGCCTAGAGCGAAAGCCGTGAGAAAATGAGAATTTGCACCAATTTTAGATGAGAATATTGTATCAACGATAATACATATTCTTCTAAATTATATCAATGCTACTCAATGCTCGGGATAATCTGTTAACTGGTGTATAATGAAAAAAGAACAAGGAGGTAGATGACAAAGGCTAGAGCCAGCCAAGCC
>DVNK01000052.1 GCA_018714445.1 Candidatus Fimadaptatus faecigallinarum
GGGGTATGTTTATAGCAGGTTATTCCCGCGTGAAATGATGCGCAAAACTGAGTGGCAGTGCCGCGACTTGTGGCTGCTGAGCAGTCCGTTCGCCGCGCGATATATCTGCTGAAGTGTGCGGCTGCGGCGCAGTTTATGGCTTATGCATCCACCTGCAACAATGTGCATCCGGTTTGCCTGTGGAGCAGCGTCCGGTCACAGCCAAGCGCTACCAGACCATACATGCCAGGCTTGCGGCATATTCTGCACGGCACATATCCTGCACGGCATGTGCGACGCGCGCTCGACCAATTGCAGTGAGGCGCGCTCATCCAAACGCCTGTCGGGCATTGAGCTTTTTTTGCTGTCCGCGCCGCTTTGCAACTGCAAGCGCCGGCTGCCGCAAAATCCGCCAAATGAAAAGCGCTCCGGCGCGAGCAGACTCGCAACCGGAGCGCGATTGGTTATTGCGGCAGCTTACTCCTGAAGGCTGAAGCTGTCCTTGCCGACGCCGCACAGCGGGCACTCGAAATCGTCGGGCAGATCTTCCCAGCGGGTGCCGGGAGCTATGCCGTTATCGGGATCGCCCGCAGCCTCGTCGTAGACATAGCCGCATACGTCGCAAACATACTTTTTCATTTGATTGGCCTCCTCATATATTTATATTGGGATACGCGTGATGATGCGAGCCGGGCAACATGGCTCTATGGCTCGCGGGGGGGGGGATCCGGCGCGCCCCAGCCGGCGCTCCGGACGTCCAGGAATCGATCACTTGAGCGGTTCGAAGTCCTCTGCGCCGTGCTTGCACAGCGGGCAGATGAAGTCGGCCGGCAGCGTCTCACCCTCGTACACATAGCCGCAGATCTTGCAGACCCAGCCCTTCTTTACGGTATCGGCGGGTTGGGGCTTGGGCTTGATGTGGTCGAAGTAGTAGGTATAGGTAGCGCTGGGCACGCTGGAGAGCGTGCGCGCCTCGGTCACGTCGGCCACGAACAGCGTATGAGTGCCCAGATCCTGCTCGGAGATCACGCGGCCGCTGATCAGCGCGTTGGCGGGGCCGGTTATGTAGGTCACGCCGTTTACGGCGCGCTGCACGCCGTCCAGTCCGGCGAACTTGTCGGCATCGCGCCCGCTCTGGAAGCCGAAGCGCTTGAACAGTCCAAACGGCGCGTCCTGGCTGAGCACCGACAGATTGAACACGCCGGATGCGTGGATCATGTCGTGGGTGTAATTGGCCTTGTTGACGGCGATGGCTATGCGCTTGGGCGTATCGGTGACCTGCATGACGGTGTTTATTATGCAGCCGTTGTCGCGCTCGCCGTTGCGGCTGCTGACCACGAACAGGCCGTAGCTGAGCTTGAACAGCGTCTGCGGATCCACGGCGGCCTCATCCACCGGCGCGGCGGCGTCTGCGGCGGGCTTGGCTATGTTCATGGACGCGGCGATCTCTTCAGCCAGCGCGTTGAGCTGAGCCACGTTGTCGGCCTTGACCGACGACTTTATGCGCAGCGGATTGCCCAGTATCGTGGTATTCTTGATCTGACCCAGCAGCGAGCTCATGAGTTCGCCGGCAGTGGGGGCCCACGAGCCGTTCTCAATCAGCGCTATCGTGCGCTTCTGGAGGTTATGGGCGATCAGGTCGGTTATCACGGTCTCCATGTTGAGGAACATGCAGGCGTTGTAGGTCGTCGACGCGAACACCAGGTGGCTGCACCGGAACGCCTCGGCGACTATGTATGAGCTGTGCGTGACCGATACGTCGTACATCGCTATGTTGCGCACGCCCAGGTCGCTCAGGCGCGAGGCGAGTATGTTGGCGGCGTTTTCGGTGCCGCCGTACACGGACGCGTACGCTATCATGACGGCGTCTTCTTCGGGGGTATAGGTCGACCAGTGGACGTACTTGTCGACGAACCAGGCGATGTCGCTGCGCCAGATCGGGCCGTGCAGCGGGCAGATCATCGATATATCAAGTCCCGAGGCCTTGCGCAGCAGCGCCTGTACCTGCTTGTCGTACTTGCCGACTATGTTGGTGTAGTAGCGGCGGGCGTCGGGCAGCCAGTCGGTCTCGAAGTTGACCTCGTCGGCGAATATGTTGCCGCTGAGCGCGCCGAAGGTGCCGAACGCGTCGGCCGAGAACAGTATCTTGTCGGTCAGGTCGTAGGTGACCATGACCTCGGGCCAGTGCACCATCGGGGCCATAACGAACGTGAATGTATGGCGGCCGGTCGACAGCGTATCGCCCTCTTTTACGACTATCGCGCGCGAGGCGGCGTCAAAGTCGAAGAACTGACCCATCATGTTGAGCGTCTTCTGATTGCAGACCAGCTTAACGCCGGGCCAGCGCGCGACTATGCCGGGTATCTCGCGGCAGTGGTCGGGCTCCATGTGGTTGACGATGAGGTAATCCAGCTCACGTCCGCCCAGCGCGTGTTCGACGTTCTCAAAGAACAGGCCGCTGACCGAGTGATCGACGGTGTCCAGCAGCACGGTCTTTTCGTCCAGCATCAGATACGAGTTATACGATACGCCGCGCGGAATCGGGTATACATTCTCAAACAGCGCGAGCCGGCGATCGCTGCCGCCCACGTATATCAGGTCGGGTGTGACATTCTTTACGCAGTACATACTTTACCTCCGCACGCAAATTTATTCCAACGGCGCGCCCAGGCGCGCTCCTGTGCTGACCATCTCCATTATAACCGATTTGGTGGATACTAATCAACCACGCGCGTTAATTTATCAAATATATACGGCATATTTTTGCATCAGCGCTTGCGGGCGTGCGGCGGCGCGCTGTATGATTGGGACAGCGCAGAATATGCGTATTGTAATATGCTTACCATTATATATCTGCCGCGGGCCGGCAGAGCGGACAGGAGGCTGTAAACAGTGACGACGGGCGGCGTTGAAGTGCTCGCGGATGAGACGCTGGAAGAACTGGGTCGAGGCGATATGGTGATACTGCAAAAGCGCAAGGGGTTTCGATTCGGCACCGACAGCATATTGCTGGCGCACTTTGCGGCTGTTAAGGGCGGGGTGCGCGTGGGCGATTTCGGCACGGGCAGCTGCATACTGCCGCTGCTGCTGAGCGACGACGCGCCGCGGGCCAGATTCGACGCGTGGGAGATACAGCCCGATATAGCCGACATGGCGGCGCGCAGCGTGCGCATGAACGGGCTGGAGGCGCGCATACGGGTGCATGCGGGCGATGCGCGCAGGGCTGCCGACGATGTGGGACATGGCGTGCTGGACATGGTGGTATGCAATCCGCCGTACTACCGCAGTGGAGCCGAGCTGCCGTCCCAGAGCGAGTCGCTGCGCATAGCCAAGCATGGCGCAGAAGGGCTGCTGGACGAATTGATGGCGGCGGCGGCGCAGGTTTTGCGCTACGGCGGCAAATTGTGCGCGGTGTATCCGGCGGGCGGCGCGGTGGACATGGTGTGCACGCTGCGCGCGCGGGGCCTTGAGCCCAAGCGGCTCAGGTTCGTGCATTCGCGCCTGGACAGACCGCCGCAGCTGGTATTGGTGGAGGCCATGCGCGGCGCGCGGCCGGGTGTGCGGATACTTGCGCCGCTGGCATTGAGCGACGCCGACGGCGCGCCCACCGCTGAGCTGCGCGCTATATACCGCTTGGATTCGCCTGCGCAAACTCAGACCTGATGAGCTGCGCGCACTGGGCGCAGATGTACTTGTCGCCGATGCGGCGCATATCGCTGTTGCTGCCGCACAGCGCGCAGGCGGTCTGTTGCCGGCGCAGTACTATCGTGTCGCCGTCTATTGAAATTTCTATGGGGTCTTTGACGTCTATCGACATTGCGCGCCGGATTTCGATGGGTATCACTATCCGGCCCAGATTGTCCACTTTGCGTACTATTCCGCTGGATCGCATGGCGTTCTCCTCCTTAAAAAAGCGCCGGAAACAATGGCTGAGCTGTGTGCAAGACATGTGGCTGCTTCATGCATAAAAGATATGAATCAGTGGTTAGATTATATAATATGACAAACCTGTTGTCAATACACACCTGCATGTTTTTGGCATTTGCACAATAGCTCGCCCGCGGCGTGGGGCGATGGCTCGGCGAGCATCATGGCGCGGGCGGCGGCGCGCGGTGACGGCCTGCGTAAGTTTGCGCGGGCCTGACATGCGCTTGAGCACGCTGTGGGGAGCGCGCGGCGCGGGAACGCATGATCGGATGTGTAAGCCTTGCATGGCTTTAATCCGGCGCCATAAAAGCCCTTCATGCGTGACACGTGCGCCGCAACCGGTGTTTGTGCATTGAATGGCGCGCCGCAACCGACGTATGTGTCAACCGACGTATGTGTATTGAGAGGCGTGCTGCAACCGACGTTTGTGCATTGAGAGGCGTGCTGCAACTGACGTATGTGTATTGAGAGGCGCGCCGCAACCGACGTTTGCGCATTAAAAAGCGCGCCGCAACCGACGTTTGCGCATTAAAAAGCGCACCGCAACCGACGTTTGTGCATTGAAAAGCGCGCCGCAACTGACGTATGTGCATTTAAAAGCGCGCCGCAACTGACGTATGTACATTGAAAAGCGCGCCGTACCCGGTGTCTATGCATTGAATGCCACGCTGCAGCTTAGCGTGCTGGGCGCGGAGCCGATGCGCGCACGGCAAGTGTTTCGACGCGCGCATGTATGCGGGCGTTTATGGCGCGCGATGTGCTCAGACAATTTACCGCAGCGGCTATTGACAGCGGCGCGGGGCGATGCTATACTTGATACAATGTACAGGCGATGAAGGGAAGAGTAGCGCGCAGCGGACGCAAAGAGAGCCGGGCAAGGTGCGAGCCGGCCGCCGCGCACGCGTGAACATGGCCCCGGAGCCCCGGCGTCGATGAGGCGTCGGCGTGAGGCAGCGTTAATGCCGAGCCGCGCGCAGTGCGCGGCAAAGAGCGCCCGGCGCAGCGGCCGGGAACAAGGGTGGTACCGCGATGAATTCGTCCCTTCCGGCAATGTTCGGAAGGGGCTTTTTTTACGCGGATCATGGGGGAGGTAAGCGCAATATGGCAAAGAAATACTACATAACCACGCCGATATACTATCCCAGCAGCAAGCTGCATATCGGCCACACGTTCTGCTCGGTGGCGACCGACGCGATGGCGCGCTTTAAAAAGCAGACCGGATATGACACGTTCTTCCTGACCGGCACCGACGAGCATGGCCAGAAGATCGAAAACAAGGCGCGCGAGGCCGGCGTCACGCCGCAGGAGTACGTAGACAACATAGTCGTGGGCATTAAGGAGCTCTGGCGGCTGATGGACGTGGACTACTCCGACTTCATACGCACCACCGACGAGCGCCATGTAAAGGCCGTGCAGAAGATATTCATGCAGCTCTACGAAAAGGGCGACATATACAAGGGCTCGTATGAGGGCCTGTACTGCACGCCGTGCGAGGCGTTCTGGACGCCCACTCAGGCCAAGGACGGCAATTGCCCCGACTGCGGCCGCCCGGTGCAGAAGGTGCGCGAGGAGGCGTATTTCCTCAAGATATCCAAGTATCAGGACTGGCTGATCGACTACATCAGGTCCAATCCCGATTTCATACAGCCGGCGTCGCGCGCCAACGAGATGCTTCAGAACTTCCTGCTGCCGGGCCTGGACGACCTGTGCATATCGCGCTCGTCGTTCACGTGGGGCATACCGGTGCCGATAGACGAAAAGCACGTGATATACGTGTGGCTGGACGCGCTGAGCAACTACATAACCGCGCTGGGCTACGGCTCGGACAACACCGAGCTGTATGACAAATACTGGCCGGCCGACAAGCACATCGTCGGCAAGGAGATAATACGGTTCCATACGATTATCTGGCCTATCATGCTCAAGATGCTGGACCTGCCGCTGCCCAAGCAGATATTCGGGCATGGCTGGCTGGTGTTCGACGGCGTGAAGATGTCCAAATCGCTGGGCAACGTCGTGGATCCGGTGGTGCTGTGCAAGCGGTACTCGTCGGATGCGATACGCTACTTCCTGCTGCGCGAGACCAACTTCGCCTCGGACAGCGAGTTTTCCACGGCGGCGCTGCTGGGGCGCATAAACTCCGACCTGGCCAATGACCTGGGCAATCTGGTCAGCCGCACGGTGGCCATGATAGAGAAGTACTTTGGCGGCGAGATACCCGCGCCGGGCGAGTATACCGAGGTCGAAACGCCGCTGATAGAGCGCGTGCATGCGCTGCCGGCGCTGATAGAGAAGTACATGGATCTCATGCAGCCCAATAACGCTTTGGCTGATATATGGAAGCTGATAGGCGACTGCAACAAGTATATCGATGTAACTCAGCCCTGGGTGCTGGGCCGCACCGATGAGGGCAAGCCGCGGCTGCGCACGGTGCTGTACACGCTGGCCGAGTGCGTGCGTGCGATAGCGGTGTTTGTGGAGCCGTTCATGCCGCGCACGCCCGGGCGCATATTTGAGCAGCTGGGCGTGACCGACAGCGCGATAATGACCTGGGAATCTGCGTCGCAGTTTGGCTCGCTGCCGGCGGGCGCGCATGTGCATAAGGGCGCGGCGCTGTTCCCGCGGCTGGACGTTGAAAAGGAACTCAAGGAGCTGGACGCGATGCTGCCCAAGCACGAGGCCGACAAGGCTGAAAAGCCCGCCGAACCTGCCAAATCCGGCAAGACCGCTAAAGCTGAAAAGCCCGCTTCCAAGGCCGACGCGCCCGCCGCGGCCGCGCCTGGCGACGGCACGATCACGATAGACGACTTTGCCAAAGTGCAGCTCAAGCTTGCGCGCGTGATTGCCGCCGAGCGCGTTGAAAAGTCGGATAAGCTGTTGAAGCTCCGGCTGAAGGTCGGCGACAGCGAGCGCACGGTCGTCAGCGGCATAGCCAAGCATTACGCGCCCGAGGAGATGGTCGGCAAGACTGTCGTAGTCGTCGCCAACCTCAAGCCTGCCAAGCTGCGCGGCATCATGTCCGAGGGCATGATACTGTGCGCGTCGGATGACGCGGGCAAGCTGAGCCTGATAACCGTGGACGGCGACTTTGCCGACGGCAGCTCGATAAGCTGACGCGATGATGCGCGTGTGATCTGATGCGAAACGGATGGATGCGGCCCGCCGCCTGCGTGAGCAGGCGGCGGGCTGCTTAAATCATCCGGAACGTTATTGAGGGGCTATGATAATTGGCGAAGCGGGCTTGCAGATAAACGACGTGCCCCGGCGTGCGGCGTTCTATAAGCAACTTCTTAAAATATAAATGGCAGCGATAAAGAAACCCGTGAGCGTATCATCGTGATGTTATCATTCTGATGGAACCGCCCCGGACATGCGGGCGCTCATGCATTATGAAAGCAAGGCCGCGCTTAAATCCAATGGCATGATTGCAGCGCAGTACGGAGCCGCGCCGCCATAAACCAGAACCCGGCTCACCGCCTCATGCAGGCAGTGGGCCGGGTTGTATTGTGATTGTGGTTTGACGCCAATCCCGCGCGTGCACGCGCCCAAGCTGCGCTGAGATGCAAACCTACTCAGCGCCCCGCCTTTCCATGCTCGCCGGCGATGCCGGGTCGCGGTTCAAGGCGCAGTATGTGCCGGTAGAACCAGACCTGATACGGTATCGATATTATGAACGTCAGCAGGTCGGCCAGCGGCTGAGTGAGCATAACGCCGTCCAGCCCGATGAAGTGCGGCAGCAGGTATATCAGCGGCAGATAGAATATGCCCTGGCGGCAGCTGGCCAGAAAGCTGGCCTGTCCGCTGAAGCCCAGGCACTGATAGAGCTGGTTTACGTAAGTCGAATACGCCAGCAGCGGCGTCACGGCACTGAAGTAGTACAGCGCCTTTACGCATAGCGGTATCATTTCGGCGTCCTTGCTGAACAGTCCGGTTATCTCGTGCGCGAACAGCGTCAGCACCCCAGTGGCCACCACGCACAGCGCCGTGCCGATCACGCAGGTCACAAAGAACGCCTCGCGCACGCGCTTGGTGTTGCGCGCGCCGTAGTTGTAGCCCGCGACCGGCTGGAAGCCCTGGCCCACGCCTATGACTATGTTGCGCACCAGCAGGTACACCTTGTTGGACACGGTGAGCGCTGCCACTGCGGCATCGCCAAACAGCGCGCCCTGTATGTTCATCAGCGCCGAGGCCAGGCTGGCCAGTCCCTGACGGCAGATCGTCGGCAGGCCCATGCGCAGTATCATGAGGTAGTCGCCCGGACGATGGCTTATGTAGCGCGGACGCAGCTGCACTATGCTGCGGTCGCGCAGGAACACGCTCAGCAGTATGGCAAAACTCACGCACTGGCTCAGCAAAGTGGCGACGGCCGCGCCCTCAATGCCCATGTTGAACGCGAATATAAGCAGCGGATCCAGCGCGATGTTGAGCAGGCCGCCCGCGCACAGGCCCCACATTGCCAGCGTGGCCTGACCCTGCGAGCGCAGTATGTTGTTGAGCACGAACGACGAGCACATTATAGGCGCGCCGATCAGTATATAGCGCGCGTAGCCGCATGCGTAGGGCAGTATCGTCTCGGTCGAGCCCAGCAGCCGCATGAACGGTTCCAGTGCGCACAGCCCTGCCACCAGTATCGCCAGTCCGAATGCGATTGCCGCGGCGAATGCGCTGGAGCCAAAGCGATGGGCGTCCTCCTCCTGGCGCGCGCCGAGCTTGCGGCTTATTATGCTGCTGGCGCCCATGCCCAGGCCAAAACCGAACGCCTGTATTATCGACATCAGCGAAAACACTACGCCGACCGCCGCAGTTGCACTGGTGCCCATCTGCGAGACGAAGTAGGTGTCGGCGGTGTTGTATATAACCGTCACGAGCTGACTGGCCGTCGTCGGCAGCGCCATGGCTACGATCAGCCGGGTCATGGGCGTTTCGACCATGCGCTTGTGTTGAGCTTCTACATCGGTAATGTTGCTCATATGAGCCTCCTTTGTATGGTCGTGCGGCGATGCGCCGCGTGTCGCGGGCGGTTAAAATCGCTCGTGAGGGTGGCAGGGGATGCGCCTGCGCGGCGGTGTGCGCGAGAATGCGCAGTGGACGCGATATTGCTCGCAAGCCAGTTGGGGCGCCGGCTTATGCAGTGCAATTCGGCGGCTTGGGCCTAAATGGCGGCGTCGGGTTTGGTCCCGGCGTTGCGCTCTGTGCCGCGGGCTGCGTCAGGCTGCGCCACGTCAGCTTGACGGCTTGCGCTTTGAAGCGCGGCCTTTTGCGTAGCTGGGCGATTTTTTTATGCCGGTGAACACCAGATAGCCGTCGATCTCGTCGATCTTGACGCCGCCGAAAACCGAGATGAACTTGTTGCGATACCAGTCGCGGCGCTTGGTGACCATCATCATGCGGCCGCCCAGTTTGAGCCGGTTAAAGCCCTTTTCGATGAAACGGCGCGCGACTGCAAAGTCGGCGTGGTACGGCGGATTGGACAGTATCAGCGTATAGCCGGCGTCGTCCAGCGCGTCGTAGGCGTCGCTGACTATGGGGTGGAGCGCGTCAAGCCCGTTGCGCAGGCAGTTGCGGCGCGCGCAGTCCACGGCGGTAGGATCGATATCGAGCATCGTCACATACTCGGGCCCCCACATCAGCGCGCAATATATGCCCACCAGGCCCCAGCCACAGCCCAGATCCAGTACTTTTTCAGGCGCGTCAGGGGTCAGCTTTGCGGCCCTGAGCATGGCCAGCGTACCTCTGTCGGCGGCGCAGGGCGAGAATACGCCCTCGCAGGGCTCAAATTCGATCTGGGTATCCAACACGTCTATCAGCATTTGATCCTCCTTGCGGCCGGTTGCGGCACGCTCACAGAACTTAATCAATATTATAGCACTGTGACGCGCGGCGGCGCAACCGCATATTATGCAGTGACGCGCAATGTCCAGATGCCTGGAGGCGCGCAAGCATTGCCGCGCCTTAAAGCGGCATAGGAGGAGAAGGCGAATGAAGCTAAAAATGGAGTTGGGCGAAAAGGACGTAAGCGAGCTCAAGTTCTTTGCAGACGCGGTGCTGTGGAGCGGCGAGGCGCTGGCGCAGGAGGTTCAGGGCCGCATGACGCTGGACGACATGGTGCCCGACCCGGGCAACAATTGCCCTGAGCTGGAGCGGTTGAGCGTGCTGGACGAGTGCGCCCGCGCGTCGTGCGCGCGCGTGGAGTTCGGACAGGACGGCGCGGCACGCGTGCTGGGGCGGCTGGATTTGCCGCTGGAGGCCGAGTTCCGCGACAAATGCGGCAATACATATTTCTGCAAGGGCATGGCCACTTATAACGTATCGCTGGATGCGCCCGACATATCGCGCAGCGACTGCGGCGAGATAGTGCTCAGATGCGAGGCGCAGGAGTTGACGGTTCAGGCTACCAGTCTCGAGTGCATAGCGTACCTGCTCAAGCTCGACGTGCATGCGTACCTGGTGCGCCAGGAGCTGATAGAGCTGGAGCTTGATGATGACGATGAGTGCGTGCAGACGCCTCCGAGCTGTCAGTGCCGGCCCTGCGGCCCGAGCAGACCCTGCGGCCCCGGCAAGCCCTGTAAGCCCTGCAAGCCGCAGAACCCGTGTGCGCCGCAGCCGCGCGCGGACGAATGCGCTGCGGAAGCGGACAACAGCTGTCCGGTACTGGGCGAGGCGGCGCGCGCGAGCATGGCGCAGTCCACGCAGGTCGGCTGTACGCTCAACTCGCTGGCGGCGGGCGCGGCGCGCAGTTGCGGCGCGCGGCCCATGCCGGCACAGGCGCAGTCCACTGCGACCACGCCGCCCGAGGACGATGACGATGCGTACCGCACGGTTGTAAAGCTGCCGGTGCACCGTCGCCGCAGGTAAGGCTTGAACGGCGATAGACTGTTCCGAACGTAGAAGCGGGCCATGACGCGTTCAATTGCGTCATGGCCCGCACGGCGGATTGGCACGGCGGATTGGCACGGCGGATTGGCACGGCGAATCAGCACGAAGGTCAATCGTTGCTACACGCCGGCCATGTCGTGCAAATCGCCGGTTCAGGCGATGAAAGCGGCCGCTTGCCCCAAAGTGAGAGCGCCAATAGAGCGTTCGAACTATTTTGCGGTTGAATGCCCATTAACGGTTTGCGGGCCATGACGCGTTCAATTGCGTCATGGTCCGCATTTTATAAAGCGCGTTAAACCAGGCGTTCAGACCCGCGGCACATGCAGCAGGTCGCGCGTGTCGGGCGGAGCTGCATTGTCGCATGGCGCTGGGGCGTTGGCCTTGGACGGACTCAGCCCTTGCCGTACTTTGCGCGCAGCTTGACCGCGGCCTCGTGGCGGCCGGTGTGCTCCAGGCGCTCTATGTAGCCGTCCAGCGCGCCCCAGGTGTGGAACGGGCCGTTCTCGCGCATGACCGTCCACATCGGGTCGGAGTCCACGTCGTTTTTGAGCATCTGATCCTCCTGCCAGGTGAGTATCAGCCTTGCGCCCTGAGCGCACAGGTCGGGCCTGCCGGCGGCCAGGTTGTTCAGCTCATGCGGGTCGTCGACGACGTTGAACAGCATCTCGCGGTCGAACAGGTGGAAGCCGTCGTGTATGGTGCGCATGTAGATGTAGTCGCCAAAGCGCGCGCTGCGCTGGCAGACGTGAGCCATCTGGGACACTATCAGGCTGTCGCGGCCCTGAGGCGCGCCGGTGCGGAGCGTGGCGGCATATGACTGCCCATCCCACCACGGGGTGGGCGCGACGCCCAGCAGTTCGCACATGGTCGGCCCCAGGTCGAGGCTGTAATGGAGCTGGTCGTCGGTGCCGCGCGCGCCGCCGGGCCATTTGACTATCATAGGTATCCGGCAGGTGATGTTGTCGGCGGTGCCGTGCTCGGCGTACAGGCCCAGCTCGCCCAGGTTTTCGCCATGATCGGAGGTCAGTATTATCGCGGCGTCGTCGTATATGCCCATATCGCGCATCGCATCCAGCAGCTGGCCCAGCAGCATGTCGGCGTAGCGCACGCCGCAGTCATAGCCGTCGAATACGCGCCTGAGCTCGTCATAGGTGCGTATACTGCCGGGGTGCTTGGGATAGGCGGGGTTTTCGGCGTCGTCGAACATGTTGATCTCGTTGGCGCCATGGGGTGAAGCCATGCGCTTGTGCTGAGCGAATATCTCCGGGGTTATCCAGTCGGGTATCGGGTCGTCTGCGAAGGGGTCGTCGAAATCGGCGGGCGTGCGATAGGGGGTGTGCGGATCCCACAGGTGCACGTGCAGAAACCAGTTGTCGCGCATGCCGTTGCGCTTGAGCCAATCCAGCGCAACCGGCATGACCTCTTCGCCCGACTCGTTGCCGCACTTGCCGACGTTGTAGGTCTCGTTGAACCCCGCGCTGAACCAGAACGACGAGTGCCGCTCCGGGAACGTGCTGATCGATACCGTGTGCATGCCGGCCTTGCGGAATACGTTGTGCAGGTTGCCGTCGTTGACCTGGTCGCGGAAGCCGCGGGTCGGGCCGACCAGCTTGCGATCGCCGGCGGTGCCGCCGTGACCGACTGCGCCATTGCGTATGCCGAACATGCCGGTCACCAGCGCCGCGCGCGACGGCAGGCATGGCGCGTCCGAGCAGTAGTAGTTGTCAAACCGCATGCCGTCGGCGCACAGCGCGTCCAGGTTGGGCGTGGTATTGCGGAAGTAGCCGTAGCAGCCCATGTGATCGGGCCGCAGCGTGTCTATGTCTATGAACAGTATGCGCATGATGTCCTCCTTAGATAACGTCGGTCATGTACAGTCGGCGATGCATGTTGGGGTAGAAAGCCAGATCGCGCGTCAGTCGTATGCCACGCCCAGCGCGTCCAGTGCGCCGCGCAGATATCCCAGCGACTGCGCCATGCAGCAGAACGCGTCACACTGCCAGGACTCCTGTTCAGCCAGCACGACCTTAACGCCCGCGCCTTCGCATGCGCGCAACACCGGCAGGTAGTTTATCGCGCCTGCGCCCACCGGGGTGAGCGGGGCGCGCGGGTCGAGCGCCTGGGCGTCCTTGATGTGAACCAGGTCGACGCGTCCGGCGTAGCGGCGCATCAGCGCCGGCGTATCCAGATGGCATACTTCGGTGTGGTATGCGTCCAGCGTCAGCTGCATGTCGGGCACCAGCTCCAGCAGCCGTTCGGTCGGCGTCGAACCGTCCATGGGCACGTACTCATGGTAGCGTGGATGGAACGTGAGTATCAGGCCGTGTTCGGCGAGCCTGTCGCGCGTCGCGCGCAGTTCGGCGGCCATGGCCTTCAGGCCGTCGGGCGACATGAACCGCTCGGGCACGCCGCTTACGCAGATGTAGCGCGCATTGTATTTACCGGCGGCGGCAATCTCGTAGTCCAGCCGCGCCATGACCACGTCGTAGTAGTCCTGCGTGCCCCAACAGCGCATGCCGTGTGCGCGCAGCAGTTCCGCCAGAAAGTCGCTGTCCACGTCGGGGCCGGTCCACTGCAACTGCACGTCCTGATAGCCCAGCTCGCGCACGCGCCGGAAGGTCTCAGCCGTGTCGTCGCGCGTCTGGATATACTTTTTTAAACTGGATATCTGCAAGCCAATACGCATGGGCGCACCTCCGTTAATTCCTTCATCAAGTAAGTTATACCTTGACGCGGCGGATTTGTCAATATCACCGATGAAATATTTTTCATATAACATTGGCACTATGCATTGACTAAATTGAATAAACCTGTTAAAATTAACTTACGAATTTTTTTCGTGCGTGGTGCGCCGGGGCGCTGCGCGCTTTGCGATAGCGGGAGGCGCTGATATATTATGAAGATAGACAGGCGCTCTGCGGTGGCAGTGCTGTGTGCGGTGGCGCTGTGCCTGGCGGGGCTGACGGTGTGGGACGGGATATACCACACGCGCAACACGGCGCGCACACAACTGCTGGAACAGCTCAGTGACTTGTCGGACTATTCGAGCCACTATGTGCGCATGTACTTTGACAATCTGCTGCAGCTGAGCGAGGACGCGGCGCTGTTGATCGCGCGAAACGGCGACATGCTGGGCGCGGATGTGCTGGGCTCGTTGGACGATGTGGGCGAGCGTTCGGGTGCGCGGGAGATAGTGGTCACGCGCATGAACGGCGAATACGCAAGCACTCAGGGCACGGTCGGGTGGACCGGGGCGCTTGAGTATGACGGCTCCGGCGCGCCGCACAGCAGCATATCGCTCAGCGGCGAGGATGAGCAGCGCGCGGTGTGCGTTACGACGCCGATAGTGCGCAATGGACAGAGTGTGGGTCAGCTGGAATGGCTGTACGATCTGGCGACGGTGTCGGGAGCGCTGAGCGCGTCTCGACTGGGCACGGTGGGCGGTTTTCATGTGTTTGCGCCGGGCAGTGGATACGTGGTGTGTACGGCTGTGCAGGGCCTGTCCGGTGCGGGTGATGCGGCGTGTTCGCTCAGCGGCGCGCAGTTCGTGGGCGATTCGAGCTATGAAGGGCTCATGGCCGATGTGAAGGCCGGGCGCAGCAATACGGTGAACTATGTGTCGCTCAGCGGCGAGCGCATGCTGGGGTTTTATACGCTGCTGGGCATAAACGACTGGTACATAATGTCGGTGATACCCGAGAGCGAGTGGCGGCGGCTGTCGGCGGAACATGTGAGCGTGTTGTTGCTGATGGCGCTGAAGCTGGTGCTGCTGGGCGGTGCGCTGGCGGCGGCCATAATGGAGCTGACGCACAGGCGGTTGCGCGGAATGTTTGAACGCGTGGGCGTGCTGACGGCGCGCGTGCGCAAGCAGGACGTGGCGCTGGCGGCGCTGGGGTTGCCGCCGTTCGAGTTCGACATGCACGCGCTGGCGGCGCGCCCGATAGACCCGGGCGATCACTCGCACGATTGGCTGCTGGAGCGCATACTGATGCCCGAACACGCCGGGGAGATCGTCGATCCGCGCGACGAGGCGGCGTATCTGAAGTTGTGCGACGCGATACTGGGCGCGCGGGGCGTGCTGTCGGGCGACTTCCGGCTGCGCGCGCAGGAGGGCGCGGCAACGCGCATGTACCGGCTGGTGTTGAGCGCGCCCGAGCACACCGCTGATTCCGATTGCACTATCGTGACGCTGATAGACATAGACGATGTGGCCCGGCGCATGGACGTGCTGCGCCAGCGGGCCGCGCGCGATGCGCTGACTGGACTGGACACGCTGTCCGAGTTCCGGCTCAAGGCCGGTGAGCTGCTGGAAAAGCGAATACATCATTGCGGCGCGCTGTGCGTGGTGCGCGTGGACAATGCGGACGAGGTCTGCGACAGCGCGGGCATAACGCTGCTGGAGCTGATCAAGCAGGGCGGGGCGCTGATGCGTGACGCGCTGGGTGAGTGCGATGTGCTGGCGCGCGGTGTGGGCGGCGAGTACTGGGCGTTCTCGTGCGACCAGACCGGGCAGGACATAATCCAGAAGGGCATAGGCGCGGTGCTGGACAGCGCGATAGGCACGCCGGAAGTGCATCTGACGTTCAGTTGCGGCATAGCGTGCGCTGAGCCCGGCGACGGAATTGAGGAACTGATGCGCCGCGCAAACGATGCGGCGCAGCTGGCGCACAAGGATGGCGGCAATCGCGTGCAGCACGGCTGAGCGCCGCCGCAACATGGCCCTGCGTCGCCGGACGCAGCATGCCGGGCACGCGAGCAGCCCTGTAACGCAGGCGACAATGTGCACGCACCGCTGAACTGTAGATCAAACTGAGCCGCCCTGTACCGCGAATGTATCGCGCGGTACAGGGCGGCTTGTCGCAACTGTTGCGCGCCGTTGCGTACCAATGAATGGGCATGCGGCTTGCGCGTTAGCGGCGCGGGATTGATGTTGCGGTCAGGATATTGATATGGCAGGTCAAACTGTCCAAAGCTCGGCCGCAACCATGCTGGCTGATGTGAGTCGTTGTGTGCGGACGTAACCTGTCGGAATGCCGCCAGCGCATAAAACAGCCCGCGCCGCGGCATGATCCGTGGCGCGGGCTGTTGCCAAAATTGCATGAGCCGCGGGCTCGTTATGCTGCTGCCCAAAAGGCATGAGCCGCAGGCTCGTTAAGCTGCTGCCCAAAAGGCATGAGCCACGAGCTCGTTAAGCTGCTGCCCAAAAGGCATGAGCCACGAGCTGGTTAAGCTGCTGCCAAAAGGGCATGAGCCACGAGCTCGTTAAGCTGCTGCCCAAAGGGCACGAGCCGCAGGCTCGTTAAGCTGTTGCCGAAAAGGCATGAGCCGCGGGCTCGTTAAGCTGCTGCCAAAATCATGGGTCGCGGGCTCGTTAAGCTGCTGCCCAAAAGGCACGAGCCACGAGCTCGTTAAGCTGCTGCCAAAATGGCATGAGCCGCAGGCTCGTTAAGCTGCTGCAAAACGGCATGGGCCGCGAGCTCGTTAAGCTGCTGCCAAAACGGCATGAGCCGCGGGCTCGTTAAGCTGCTGCAAAACGGCATTGGTCACCAGCTCGTTAAGTCAGACTATGGCCTCGACTATCGCGGCCATCAGGCGCTGGAAGTCGTTGGCGGCGCGATGGCTGACCTCGGTGACTTCCTCGTGGCTCAGCGTCTGGTCGCACACGCCCGCCGCCATGTTGGTTATGCAGCTGATGCCCAGCACGCGCGCGCCCATGTGGCGTGCGGCGATGACCTCGGGCACTGTCGACATGCCCACGGCGTCGGCGCCCAGCGTGCGCAGCATGCGGATCTCGGCCGGCGTCTCATAGCTGGGGCCGGGCAGCCACGCGTACACGCCCTGACGTATGCTCATGCCCAACCTTGAGGCGCACTCCTGCGCCAGTGCGCGCAGTTCGCGGTCGTAGGCATATGTCATGTCGGGGAAGCGCGGGCCGAGTTCCGGCTCATTGGGGCCGGTTAGCGGATTGCGGCCGGTGAGGTTAAGGTGGTCGCTTATCAACATGAAGTCGCCGGGGCGATAGTTCAGGTTGACGCCGCCGGCGGCGCAGGTCAGCAGCAGGCGCTGAGCGCCGGCGCGGATAAGCGCACGCACTGGCAGTACTATGTCCTCAAGCGAATGCCCCTCGTACATGTGGAATCTGCCACGCATCGCGGCTATCAGCTTGCCACCGGCGCGGCCTATTACCAGCTCGCCGGCATGACCAGATATCGTGGGGATGAGGAAGCCGGGTATGTCGGCGTAGGGCACGCGGCGCTCGACTGTCATGAAATCCAGCGCGTCGCCCAGTCCCGAACCCAGTACAATTGCCAGCGCCGGCCGGCCGCCGGCCAGCTCTTCGATGTGGCGCGCGGCCTCATCTATGCGGTTTAAAATATCACTCATGCCGTATCCTCCGTGTAAAGTGCAGTTTTGTGGGCGTCAGTTAATGCAGGACACGCCCGGCAGCCCTGCTGCGGGCACGCCCAGCGCATCCAGTACCGTGGCCGCGACATCGCAAAACGATGTGCGCGTGCCCAGCGGCCCGGGTTCGAGTCCGGGCGAATAAATCACAAGCGGCACATGCTCGCGGGTGTGATCGGTGCCGTGATGGCGCGGGTCGCAACCGTGATCGGCGGTTATTATCAATAGATCGTCGTCCGTCAGCTCGTCCAGCAGCGCGCCCAGCCACCGGTCGAACTCGCCCAGCGCGCGCGCATAACCGGCCGGATCGCGCCTGTGCCCGTACATGGCGTCGAAGTCGACCAGGTTTACGAACTCCAGCCCACGATAGCCCTGCCTGAACGCGGCGAGCGCGCTGGCCATGCAGGCGGGATTGCCGCTGGCGTGGTCGGAGCGGGTAATGCCGCGGTGGGCGAATATGTCCTCGATCTTGCCTATCGCGACTACGTCCTGACCGGCGCGTACGATCAGATCCAGCATCGTATCGCCGGGCATTTCGGCCGAAAAGTCGCGCCGGTTGCCGGTGCGGGTGAACGCGCCCGGCTCGCCCACGAACGGCCGCGCTATGACCCGGCCCACGCACAAGTCGCCGGTCAGCAGCCCGCGCGCGATGCGGCAGTACTCCCAGAGCTGTGCAGGGGGCACGATACTCTCGTGTGCGGCCACCTGGAATACGCTGTCGGCGGAGGTGTAGACTATCAGCTTGCCGGTGCGCAGGTGCTCCGGGCCCAGGCGCTGGATTATCTCGGTGCCCGAGGCCGGCTCGTTGCCCAGCACGCCGCGTCCGGTGCGCCGGCTGAACTCGTCAATGACGTTTGCCGGGAAGCCGTTTGGGAACACCGGGAATGGCTTTTTGAGCGGCAGTCCGGCCAGCTCCCAGTGACCGGTCGTTGTGTCCTTGCCGGGCGATATCTCGGTCATGCGACCGTAGCGCGCGCGGGGGTGCGCTGCGCCCGGGCCGAGCTGTGCGCCGGGTATATTGTACAGACCCAGCGCGCGCAGCGTATTCAATTCGACGTCGCTGCCTTCAAGCGCGTGTTTCAGCGTGTGCGCGCCGGCGTCGCCATATGCGGGCGAATCGGGCTGCGCGCCTATGCCGACCGAGTCCATTACGATCAGCAACACGCGACTGTATCTAGCTATACTAATCACCTCCTGGTAAGTACTCGCCGCCATGACGCAGTTTGTCGGCGATGCGCGCGATGAATTCGGCATTGGTGGGTTTGCCGCGATCGCTGTCAATCGTGTTGCCGAATTCGCGCTGCAATACATCCAGTGCGATGTGCGCCCAGGCGGCCTCTATTGCGTGGCGTATCGAGCGCTCAACGCATCCGGTGGTTGTATTATACCGCCGCGCGACAGCCGGGTAAAGGTATTTCGAAAAATTGTCCAACAAATACGGCTCAGATAGCGCCATGAGCACGGCCTGAGTTATGTAATTGAACCCATCGAGATGGCGGGGCATGCCCAACTCCAGCAGCAATTTGTGCAATCGCGCTTCGGCGTCGGGCGGCAGCGGTTGCTGTGCGGTCTGAGCGCGGCGCAATATTGCCGACAGTCGCTCCCGTGTCAGCTCGCGCTTTTCGACGACCATGCACGCGCCCAGTGTCATCGCCTGACGTGCGGCCGCCTGTTGACCGGGTTCTATCATTATAATAATGCGCGGCATGTGCGGCGGATGTGTGTCGCTCAGGTAGCGCATGATGCCCAGCGCATCCATGCCGGGCAGCACCAGATCGATAAACGCTATGTCGGGTTGATGGCGGGTGATGGCCAGTGCGGCGTCTATGCCGTTGGCGGCGGAGTAGACCGTGGCGCCGGTGATAAGGCGCAGGTCATGGCGCAGTTGAGCCAGCTCATGCGCGTCGTCGTCGCACAGCAGCAGTGTGAATTGAGGCTTTATCATAGTGTTAGACCTCCCGGTGGTACTGCGCGCGTCCTGCGCTCGGGCGGCGCGGGACGCAGTTGCGTGTGTTATGAGCGTTGGGTGCCTGTCAGCCGCGCGGGTCATATTCATGGCAGCCAGGCGTTGTTGGACATTATTGCGCGTGTTGTGATTATGCGAGCCGGCCGCGCCATTGCGGCATATGCGCACTGCGCCATGCTAAGCAGCCGTGCCATTGCGGCATAACCGGCGGGGTTTAAGCATGTCCGGCGGCTCAAGCCGTTACGGCATATGCGCGCAGTGCCATGCAAAGCAGCCGCGCCGTTGCCGCAAACCGGCGGGGTTTAAGCATGTCCGGCGGCTCAAGCCGTTGCGGCATATGCGCGCAGTGTCATGCGAAGCAGCCTTGCTATTGTGGCATAACCGGCTGGGTTTAAGCATGTTCGGCGGCTCAAGCCGTTGCGGCATATGAGCGCGATGTCATGCGAAGCAGCCGCGCCGTTGCCGCAAACCGGCGGGGTTTAAGCATGTTCGGCGGCTCAAGCCATTGCGGCATATGCACGCGATGCCATGCGAAGCAGCCGCGCCGTTGCCGCAAACCTGCGGGGCTTAAGCATGCCCGGCGGCTCAAGCCGTTGCGGCATATGCGCACAGTGCCATGCGAGCCGGCCGCGCGCAATGGAAACGTCAAAGCGCTTGTCTGCGCGGCAGGCGCTATGCGGCCTCGAGCGAATCGGCGGCATCCAGCATCCAGTCTATATATATGCCGTAGCCCTGGGTAGGATCGTTGATGAAGACGTGCGTGACCGCGCCTATCAACATGCCGTCCTGCACTAGCGGGCTGCCGCTCATGCCCTGGACTATGCCGCCGGTGCGCTCGATCAGTTCGGGGTCGGTGATCTTGATTATCATGCTGCGTGTGGACGGCTCGTCCTGGTGGAACACGCGGGTTATCTCGCAGTCATATGCGCGAATGCCCTCGCTGTCCAGCGTGGTCAGCAGCTGAGCGGGGCCGGTGTGCACCAGCGTGCGATTGGACACGGTGATGCCGTCGGGATAGAGCGGGTTCTGTATATCGGAATACATGTTGCCGTATATGCCGCAGTTGAGGTTTTCGGTTATCGCACCCAGCCGCAGCGCCTGCTCTATGAATGCGCCGCGCAGTTCGCCGGGGGTGCCGCGTTCGCCCTCGCGTATCGACACTATGTCGCTTTTGAGTATCTCGCCGTCGGACACGGACAGTATTCCGCCGGTGTCTACGTCGCATATGGCGTGCCCCAGCGCGCCGTAATGCGCGGTTTCGGGATCGTAGAACGACAGCGTGCCCACGCCGGCGGTCGAGTCGCGCACCCATGCGCCCAGACGGTAGCTGTTGTCGTGAGGATCCAGCACGGGCGTGACTTCAGCAGTGCGCGTACCGGATTCGCCGCTTATCGTGAGCTCAACTGGTTCGCCGCCGGCCTGAGCCAGCAGTTGAGTGAACTCGTCGACCGAGTTTACGGCCTGACCGTTTATCTCATCTATGCTCTCGCCGGCGCGCAGGTCGGCGCTGCGCGCGGGGCAGACCGCGCCCGATTCGGTATTTATGTCGGACACGCCCACGACCAGCACGCCCTGAGTGCGCAGCGCGACGCCAATGCTGTGGCCGCCGGGCACCACGCGGCGCT
This sequence comes from Candidatus Fimadaptatus faecigallinarum, assembly GCA_018714445.1. Taxonomy (GTDB): domain Bacteria; phylum Bacillota; class Clostridia; order Christensenellales; family Aristaeellaceae; genus Fimadaptatus; species Fimadaptatus faecigallinarum. Next base: position 20,776 of record DVNK01000052.1, read on the forward strand.
CCTGAGTCACGCTCAGCGTCACGCGCTTGACCGGCACGCCCAGCATGCTCAGCGTGACCTGGCTTTCGCCCGAGGCGGCGAGCTGTTCGTCATAGCTGGCTGCGGCGGCGGTGTATGCGCTCTGCAGCGGTTGGAAGGGCAGCAGTTCGCTCAATGCGCCCGCCTGGCCGGCGGGCAGCACTATCTCGCTGGGCAGCTCGGCAATCTGGCGTGCGCGCGGCGTGAACGACAACAGCAGGCCCGCGCTGAGCAGGCCCGCCGCTATGCGCCTGATAACTTGTTTCATGGTATCAGATCATCCTTTCGCGCGTTTTATGCGATTAAGATAACCTGTTTGGGCGCGAGCTATGCGCCGGCCGCGGCGAGCCTGGCGAAGCATATTTATGCAACTTTTGTACTTTTGCGGAGCTTTGGTGAACTGCGCGCGAGAAGTATGTGGCGCGCGTATATGTGATGTGCGTGTGCATATGATCCGGCAGTGCGCGCCGTATTCGGACTGCATGTCGCGAAAAGGCGCGGCGCTGAAGCGTTTGGATCCAGCTTTTGTATTGAATTGTTTGCATGCATGAACTGAATATGCATGTGCATATTATACCATGGGTGCGCATGGCTGTCCATAGGCGGTGCGACGGCCGGATGTTAATAGACGGTAAAGACATGCAGCGGCGTTGCAGGCGCATATAATAAAGCCGCGCAGGCGAACCTGCGCGGCCATAGCAGTCAAATAGGAGTCAGGGACGCGGGGAGTTATTGACCTCTGCGCGCCGCGAAGCATTCGCTGCAATAGATGGGACGGTCGTTCTTGGGAATAAAGGGCACGCGCGTCGGGCGTCCGCACTCAGCGCACACGGTCTCGTACATCTCACGCTGGCCATTGCTGGCGCCACGGCTGGCCTTGCGGGCATCGCGGCATTCCTTGCAGCGAAGCGGCTCGTTCTGGAAGCCCTTTTCAGCGTAGAACTCCTGTTCGCCGGCAGTGAATATGAACTCCTTGCCGCAGTCCTTGCAAACCAGCGTCTTGTCTTCGTACATTGGATTTTTCCCCCCGCTAAACTAAATAAATCTTGCTCATGGAAGCGCGGCTGACCTGATCTTTGACCCCACACTCGCCGCCTGAGGCTATCGCTACCCGGGACCTGCCCTCTCACTACACGCCTTCTCCGGATAGACCGGGGCGGACTTACTTCTAGACCGCACCATGCTCGCCGGGGCTTTGCCCGGGTTACGTGGATCGCTTTGCCTGCGGCTGGCATCGACTTTCAATCACAGACCCGTGTCCCACAAGTCCCCTATATTGTAACCCCAATCAACTAAAATAGCAAGCACTTTTTTCAAAAAGGGTAACTTTATTTTTAAATTGGGATTAGAAACCCGGATATGTGTTATGTTTAAACTAAAGTGGCGGAGGCGGTACGCAGGGCGTTTATTTTCGGTTTCCGGTTGAAAAAGGGCGCAAAATCCTGTATACTATATATGGCAGGGCGCGCGTGGGCGCGGCCGCCCGTCTCGTAAAGGAGAGTGGATTTATGGATTGCAAGTTTAAGACCGACCTGGGCACCGTAACGGTGAACGAGGAGGTTTTGCTCAAGATCGCCAGCTATACCGCGCTGGGCTGTTATGGTATCGTGGCAATGGCGTCCAAATCGGCCAAGGACGGGCTGATACAGCTGTGGAACCGCGACAACCTGGGCCGGGGCGTGCGGCTGCGCGCGAATGGCGACTATGTGGATGTGGATCTGTTCATAGTGGTCGAGTACGGCACCAGCATAGGCACCGTAGCCAAATCGATAATAGACACGGTCAAGTACAACGTGGAGTACCTGACCGGCATAAAGGTCAACAAGGTCAATGTGTCCATCGAGGACATCAGGGTCTGATCGATCGTCAGGGAGGGCGCGCGCCCTCCCGTCCGTGCGCCCGGGCGGCGGCGGAGTTACATGTGCGTAAGGAGTGGTAATGTTTGGCGCTTAGAACGATTGACGGGATCCTGCTGAAGGATATGATATCAGCCGGCGCGGCGCTGCTGGAAAAGAACCGGCAGACCGTCGATCAACTGAATGTCTTTCCGGTTCCCGATGGAGATACCGGTACGAATATGTCGCAGACCATGAACGCGGCGGTGCGCGAGATGACCAGCCGCGATCTGGTCATGGCGGGCGAGATAATGCAGGCGGTGGCGCGCGGCGCGCTCAAGGGTGCGCGCGGCAACTCGGGCGTGATACTGTCGCAGATATTCCGCGGATTCGCGCGCGCGGCCGAGGGACTGGACAATATTGACGCGACCGCGTTGCGCAACATGCTGCGCCAGGGCGCGGATACCGCATATAAGGCCATAATGAAGCCCAAAGAGGGCACGATACTCACGGTCATACGCGTGATAGCCGAGGATGTCGAAGCCGCGTTCCGGCCCGACTGGGACCTGATTGACATGATGGGTTTCGCGCTGGGCAGCGGCGACGCGATACTGCGCCGCACTACCGATATGCTGCCGGCGCTCAAGCAGGCGGGCGTGGTGGATTCGGGCGGCAAGGGCCTGTGCGTAGTGCTGGCGGGCTTTTTGAGCGCGCTCAAGGGCGAGCATATAGACGCGGTGGGCATAGAGGCCGCGCCGGCCGCGCTGCCGGGCGACTTCGTGGACGACCACGCGGCGCTGGAGGAAATTACGTTTGGCTACTGCACCGAGTTCATAGTGTCGCATCCCAACGAGGACTGCACCGATGCGGCGGTCACGCGGTTCCGCAACCGGCTTGAGAAGATCGGCGACTGCGTCGTGGTCGTCAGCGACGGCGAGGTCGTTAAGGTGCATGTGCACACAAACGATCCCGGCAAGGCGATACAGATGGGCCTGGCGCTGGGCGAGCTGGACGCGATAAAGGTCGACAACATGATGGAGGAGTTCCGCGAGCGCATGGCCAAAAAGACCGAGCAAAAGCCCGTGGAGCTCAAGGACTACGGCATGGTGTCGGTGTCGCAGGGCGACGGACTGGCTGCGATAATGGCCGATCTGGGCGTGGACGTAGTCGTGGACGGCGGTCAGACGATGAACCCCTCTATCGACGACATAATGCAGGCCATCGAAAAGGTGCCGGCGCGCACGGTGTACGTGTTCCCCAACAATTCGAATATAATCATGGCCGCCGACCAGGCCGCGCAGATAGTCACCGACAAGAGCGTGCTGGTCGTGCCGACGCGCTCGGTGCCGCAGGGCATAGCCGCGGCGGTGGCGTTCATGCCCGAGGATCCGGCCGACGTTAACCTGGAACACATGAAGGAGGCCGCGCGCGCGGTCAAGACCGGCCAGGTTACCTACGCGGTGCGCGACACCACGCTGGACGGCGCCGAGATACATGAAGGCGATATAATGGGCCTTATGGACGGCAAGATAAGCTCGCTGGGCCAGGACGTCAGCGCGGTGTCAATCGACCTGCTGCGCGGCATGGTCGACGATGAGTCCGAGCTGATTACGGTGTTCTACGGCCAGGACGTCAGCGAGGCCGATGCCGAGGCGCTGTCCAAGCAGCTTACTCAGATATTCCCCGACTGCGATGTTGAGGTACATAAGGGTGGTCAACCGCTGTACTATTATCTGTTTTCGGTCGAGTGAGCGGGCGCTGCCCGCCGCCGCCCATGACCCGCTGCGGTCAGGGCGGCTTTTTGTTGAGCAGGCGCGGCCATTGGCATTTATCGGCGGTAAGGAGGGCGCAAATGGCGCAGACAAGCGAACTGGCGGCGCTGCGCAACCTGGGCGCAAAGCGCATCGAGGCGCTGGGCGGCGCGGGGATATATACGTTTTCGGATCTGGCGCGGTTCTTTCCGCGCGCGTACCGCGACCTGGACGACATATGCCCGATAGCGCAGGCGCGGTTTGACCGCCCGCAGGTGATACAGGCGCGGGTCGCAGGGCGAGTTGATCGGACTTTTCTGGGCAAACTGAGCATTGTGCGCGCACGCGTTGAGGATGAAAGCGGCGCGCTGTATGCGGTGTGGTACAATCAGCCGTGGCTGGCGACGCAGATAGCGCCAGGTCAGCTGCTCAAGCTGTACGGCCGCGCCGAATACCGCCGGGGCGTGAGGCAGATGGCCTCGCCGCAGATCTGCCATGGCCACGGCATAGAGCCGCTGTACAAGCGCATACCCGGCGTGCCCGAGAACATGCTGCGCGGCTGGATTGCGATAGCGGCGCAGCGCGAAGCCGATGAGGTCCCCGAACTGCTGCCGGATGAGATAAGGCGCAAGTACGGCCTGTGCAGCTATGCGCAGGCGATACGCTGGGCGCACGCGCCCGAATCGCGCGAGGCGCTCGCGGCAGCCAAGCGGTATCTGGAGTTCGAACAGCTGCTTATATACCAGCTGGCGCTGGGCTCGATGCGCGCGCGCGGCGAGGGCGGCGCGGTGATAGCCGTCGACCGCGCGGGACTGGACGAATACATATCCGCGTGGCCGTTTGCGCCGACCGGCGCGCAGCGGCGCGTGATAGACGCGATAGTCGCCGACATGGCCGCGCGCACGCCTATGGCGCGGCTGGTGCAGGGCGACGTGGGCTGTGGCAAGACGGCGGTGGCGTTTGCGGCGATATACGCGGCGGCGCGGGCGGGCTGGCAATCGGCGCTGATGGCTCCGACCGAGGTGCTGGCGCGCCAGCACTATGAAAATGCGCTCAAAGAGCTGGAGCCTTACGGCATACACTGCGAGCTGCTGACCGGTTCGGTCACGGGCGCGCGCCGGCGCGCGGTGCTTGCGGCGCTGGCCGACGGCAGCTGCATGGTCGCGATAGGCACGCACGCGCTGATATCCGAGGGCGTGGAGTATGCGCATCTGGGGCTGGTCGTGACCGACGAGCAGCACCGCTTTGGCGTCAGGCAGCGCACGCGACTGACCGAAAAGGGCCTCAGTCCCAACACGCTGGTGATGAGCGCGACGCCTATACCGCGCACGCTGGCGCTGGTGATATACGGCGATCTGGACGTGTCGGTGATAGACGAGCTGCCGCCGGGCCGCACGCCGGTGCGCACGTACATCGTGCCCGAACGCAAGCTGGACGGGCTGTATGGGTTTGTGCGGGCGCGGGTGAATGAGGGCCGGCAGGCGTACTTTGTGTGTCCGCTGGTCGATGACAGCGAGGAGACCGACGCCACCTCGGCGCAGCAGCTCTTTGAGGAGCTGAGCACGCGCCGGCTCAGCGGGCTTACGGTCGAGCTGGTGCATGGCAGGATGCGCCCGGCTGAGAAGGACGCGGTGCTGGAGCGCTTCCGCACAGGTGCGACGCAGGTGCTGGTGTCCACGACGGTCATAGAGGTCGGCGTGAACGTGCCCAATGCGAGCGTGATGGTGATCGTCAATGCCGAGCGGTTCGGCCTGAGTCAGCTGCATCAGCTGCGCGGACGCGTGGGACGCGGCGAGTATGAGAGCTATTGTTTTTTGCTGGCCGAGCCCGACGAGCGGCTGTCGGGGTTTTGCCGCACGAATGACGGCTTTGAGATAGCGCGGCAGGACCTTGCGCAGCGCGGTGCGGGCGAGCTGATGGGCGCGCGCCAGTCGGGCATGGACGAGCTGATGAACGGGCTGATGAGCGCGGGCGCAGAGCTGATAGAGCTGACGCATGACGAAGCGCGGCGGCTGCTGGTCAGCGACGAGCCGTATGCGCGGCAGCTGGTGCTGGAGGCGCGGCGGCGGTTTGAGCGCGACGCGCGCAAGTATGGCGTGAACTGACGCAGGGCGCGGCCCGGCGGGCGGCGCAGGTGAAAGGCGGATCGGATATATATGAAACAGTTGTATGTGGACATAAACGAACTGGCGCGAAACGGTCGGAACGGCCCGATAATGTGCGCGATAATAAGTCAGGGTGGCGATCAGGTAAATGTGACGCCGTGCGGTGTGAACATGTATATGATGCCCGCGAGCGACCGCGAACGCGCATATGACATAGCGCGCGACTGCATAGGGATGGAGTTCCTGTTTGAAGACGCGCCCAAGCGGGCGATGTTCTATCCGGTGCCGTTCATGACGGTGTTTGCGCATGACCGGGCGGGCGGATGGTTCTGCTCGCTGGGGCAGTGCGCCGACATGCACGAAGAGGTAGCGGTATACTATGTGGACGAGGCGCGGCGATGCATATACCTGGCGCCGAGTCTGCGGGCGCTGTTGACGGCGGCGGTGTTTGACACGGGATTCATGCGCCGGGCGGGTTGCACGGGCGGCATGTGCGCGTTGAGCTACGCCGACCAGCAGTACATGATCGATAAGATGGGCCTGAAGGCGGGCGATGCCGCGCGGCTGGATGACGTGCGGCCTGCGCCCGAAGTGCGGGTGTACATGTGCCGCGAGATTGCCGAGCGGGAGTTGGAGTTTGTGCGGCCATTTCCGCACATGGGCGGTATGCGGATGCCGGAGTGAGCGGCATGACGATTCGAGCGGCGTGGCCGGTGTGCCGCGCATGACAGGAGGTGCACAATGCGGTTGAGCATGGATGTTGCGCGCGGCGCGCTGTACGGCGTGGCGGTGGCCGACGCGCTGGGCGCGACGCTGGAGTTCATGAGCGCGGCTGAGATCGCGCGCAGGTATGGCACGCTTCGCGACATAGTGGGCGGCGGATGGCTGGCGCTGCGCCCGGGCCAGGTCACGGACGACACCGAGATGACGCTGGCCGTGGCCGAGGGCATAGCTGAGCAGCCCGACGCGCCGGTGGAGGCCGTGGGGCGCAGGTTCATCGAGTGGCTGGATACCCAGCCCCGCGACGTGGGGCGGACATGCGCGGTTGCGCTGAACTACGCCCGGCGGCGGGGCTGGGCGGACGCGGCGCGGTTTGCGCACGACGATCTGGGCGGGCGCAGCGCGGGCAACGGCTCGCTGATGCGCAGCGCGTATCCGGGCTTGTGGTATGCCGACCGGGCGCAGGCGCTGCGCGTGGCGGTCGAGCTGTCCCGTATGACGCACTATGATCCACTGGCGAGCGAGGCCTGCGAGCTGTACACGGCGGCGATATGGGATATGGCGCGCGGCGGCGTGCCGGCGCGGCAGGCATTGAAGGCTGCATTTGGCGGCACGCGCTATCAGGCGGCGCTGGCTGGCCAGGCCCGGCTTGATCCGACCGGCTTCGTGGTGGACACGCTGAACTGTGCGCTGGATGCGGTTGCGTGCACGTCGAGCCTGGAGGACGCGATAGTCAGGGCAGTCAATCTGGGCGGGGACGCCGACACGGTGGGCGCGGTAGCCGGCGGGCTGGCGGGCGCGATGTACGGCTACGACTCGATACCGACCCGCTGGCGCGAAGCGCTGGACGTGCGCACACGGGCACGGCTGGATGCGGCGGCTGAGCGCGCGGTGAATGCCGGCGCTGATTTGGTGCAGTGACATCAGAATCGCAGCGGCATGCAAGATATGGCGACATGCCCGATGCGGCTAAGTAGCTCTATAAGAGCAGCACCGCGAGGCGGCAACTCGGCATAGGCCGATCAGAGCGGCGCGCGGTTTAGCGTCAATGCATGTTATCACTAAAGCCCGGACGATATTGACCGAACCGCTGGACGGGATATGGGTTCCAGCGTGCGGCGCTTTGCCGTGATTATAGCGACGCCAGCCTGCATCGCGCCGGACGCGAGCTGCGGTTGGAGCCAAAATGCGAACAGCCCCGCGTGCGGCATGTGCCGTGCGCGGGGCTGTGCAGTTTGTGACTTGCTTGATTCAACTCATGCCTGAGCATTTGCGCGCGTCAGGCGCGGCGCGGCTTACTTGCGGCCGTAGAGCGGGCCGAAGTTCGCGCAGGCGCGGTAGTCGGCGCCTTCCTGATCCATGCCGAACGCGTTCCACGCCGACGGACGGAAGATCTTGTCGCTGGACACGTTGTGCATGCATACCGGTATGCGCAGCATCGAGCACAGCGTGATGAGATCCGCGCCGATGTGGCCGTAGCAGAACGAGCCGTGATTGGCGCCCCAGTTGTTCATGACGCTGTACACGTCCTTGAACGCGGGGGTCGAGTCCAGGCGCGGCACGAAGAAGGTGCTGGGCCAGGTGGGATCGGTGCGCTTGTTGATGATCTCGAACACGTCGTCGGGCAGATCGACGGTCCAGCCCTCGGCCAGCTGCAGCACCGGGCCCAGGCCGTCCACTATGTTGACGCGCACCATGGTCATCGGCATTACGCCGTTGGTGCGGAACTGGCTGGAGTATCCGCCGCCGCGGAAGTAGCCCAGATCGGCGTAGCAGTACTGCGTGGCGTCCATGCAGGCAGCGGCGTCTTCGCCCTTGAGCTCCCACCAGGGCTTGACGCAGCTTTCGCCCTTGTCGTTCTTGATGGCGCCGGTGGCGTCGAGCATCGCCGCGCCGGAATTGATGAGGTGTATGAAGCCGTTCTCAGCCAGGCCGGTGGGCGTCCAGCCGGTTACGGCCTTGAGCGCCTCGGGGCTCCAGTAGGTGCGCACATCCGCAAAGCCCTGAGCCTGATTGGTCAGCAGCTTGCCGAACAGCATCGCTATGCCGTTCAGGTGATCGTTTTCGGTTGCGACTACGAACGGCTCGCGTATGCCGTTCCAGTCGAACGACGAGTTGAGCAGGCTCTCCATGTAGTCGCCGTTGGGGAAGTGGTCGGTCCACTGGCGCTGGCCCTGGAAGCCGGCGGCTATGGCATTGTGGCCCAGCGCCTCCTCCGGGAAGCCCAGCTCGGCCAGCTTGGGATTGCCCTGCATCAGGTCTTCGGCGATTATGCCCATCTTGACGCAGGTCTCGAGCACCCACTCCTTGCGAGCGGCGTCATGCTGCTGCTCTGCGGGGTTCTTGTCGTAGCCGATATTGACGTTTTCGCGGGCCCAGGCCAGCGCCTTTTCGTACATCTCCTTGTCGTAGATGCCCTCTTCCCAGCGACGGGTGAATTCGACCATGTCGACCGATTCGGAGCGCATGCCCAGGTACTTCTCCAGGAACGCCGGGTCGACCATCGAGCCGGCTATGCCCATCGCGGTGGAGCCCATCGACAGGTAGCTCTTGCCGCGCATCGTGGCCACGGCCAGGCCGGCCTTGGCAAAGCGCAGCAGCTTTTCACGCACGTCCTCGGGCAGCTCCATGTCGGTAGCCTCGCGCACGTCGCGGCCGTAGATGCCGAATGCGGGCAGGCCCTTCTGCGCGTGGGCGGCGAGCACGCTGGCCAGGTACACCGCGCCGGGGCGCTCGGTGCCGTTAAAGCCGTAAATCGCCTTGGGGCGCAGCGGATCCATGTCCATGGTCTCGGCGCCGTAGCACCAGCACGGCGTGACGGATATCGTCAGGCCGACGCCTTCGCGGTCGAACTTCTCCTGGCACGCGGCGGATTCGGCGACGCGGCCTATCGTGGAGTCGGCTATCACGCACTCTACCGGCAGACCGCAGGTATGGCGCAGGTTGGCCTCGAGGAACTCCTTGACCGACTTGGCGATGTTCATCGTCTGCTCTTCCAGGCTCTCGCGCACGCCGCGGCAGCGGCCGTCTATGCACGGGCGTATGCCTATCTTGGGCAGGCCGCCCTTCAAGCGGTTTTTGCACTCATTTACCGGAAACGCCTTGGGATTTGCCATCTTATTACCTCCTGATGCGGCCCTGAGCGCGGGCCGATATTTTACTGCCTACAATTATAACACAGACTTGCTGAAATTACCAGCAATCTGGTTTGCTGATTTCTTTCGACGATTTGCGCGGTGTGCGGGCGACCGGGCATTTGCGGGCCGGTTTAGTGCGCCGTTTGCGGGTCGGCGCGTCAGGCGGTTATGTGGCATGACCGGGCAGGGCCGGGCTGAATCTGAGTGAGGTGCTGTCGCGCCGTTGAATGCCGGGCGTGATCGCGAGGGCATATATACTGCAATGCCTGCGTGAAGGCCTGGTGCGCGCAAGTGCGGTGGCATGCATCGGCTGTTGACGGCTCAGACTGAGTTTTGCGGATAGCGCATCAGGCTGACGCAATACGTACTTCGCAGGTTGATTTAATTTAATAGAGTTCACGCGCGTGCGCATGAATCAGTATGTGAACGGCCATTGGCCTGCAATGTCCCGACGAATCAACTGGCGTCAGCCCTGGCGATGGCTACGCCGAAAACGCCGGGGCGTTTACGTAGCGGCGCCGGCGAAATCCGAATATCAAGTTCGCTTGATTTAAACCGCCGTCGCTCATCGAACGCGCGCGACAGGTCTTCCTAAAATCGCGACAAGGTGGTATAATCACAGGTAGGATCACATCCGCGGAGATAAGGAGGATACTATGAACGGAGCAAGTGGCGATATGGGCAAGTCCGTCAGCGCAATCGTGGTGGAGTCGGGCAGGGTGCTGCTGACCTGGCGCGACTCTGACGGCGAACGGCGGCTGACGCTGCCGGGTGGGCCGGCATGCCCGGGCGAGTCGCCCGAGGACACGCTGGCGCGCTATGTGAAAGCGCAGACCGGACTTGACGTGCGCGCGATGACGCTGGCCGGATTCCACTTTGGCCTTAAGAGCTGGAACGCGGCGTTCAACTGCCAGCTGCTGGGCGGCACGCTGAACGCCGATTCGCAGTACATGAGCGTGGATGAGGCGCTGCGCCGCAAGGATCTGGGCGAGCTGACCCGGTTGATGCTGGCCGGCCACGAGCGCGCGCTGGAAAAGGACGAGATTTTCGAGATGAAGAACGCCGGGTCGCTGTACCTGTGACGCCGGAAAGGAGGGCGAATATGTATCCCCGGATATTTCTGGCGATAGACAATTGCTTTGCAAGCAAGCGCTATACCCGCCCCGTGGACTGGATGTGCATAACGCGCGACATGGGCGTGTACCAGATAGAGGCCAGCGCCGATACCGAATGCGATCCGCTGTACATGGGCCCGGAATACATGGCGCGCTGGCGGGCCGAGGTGGCGCGCGTGGCGGATGAGACCGGACAGACCGTGCGCAATCTCTACTCGGGTCACGGCACGTATGCGACGCTGGGACTCATGCATACCGATGCCGGCGCGCGCATGTTTTTCCGCGACAACTGGATCAAGCGGCAGGCCGCGTTGGCGGGCGAGCTGGGCGCGGGGTTCGGATTCTTTGCACACGGCGTCGATATGAGCGTGTTGAACGATGCGCAGGAGTACCGCGCCGCGTATGAGCGTCTGGTTGACGACCTGTCGGATGTGGCTGCCAGCGGGCTGGCGGCGGGCGCGCGGGAGATCGGGCTGGAGCAGATGTACTCTCCGCATCAGATACCGTTCACCGTACCGGGTGCACGGCGCCTGGTGGCCGATGTGTATGCGGTGCGGCGCGCGCCCATGTATCTGACGATAGACGTCGGCCACATGAATGGCCAGCGTCGATTCATAATGCCCGACTCCAATCAGGTCGCCGGCGCGATTGAGGCCGCGCGGCGCGGCGAACCGACTCAGATATACCTGGGCCCGGACGCGGCGTATCGCGCGTTTGAGCGCGCGGTCGACTCGGAAGACGGCGCGCTGAGCGAGGCTGAGCGCATCTGCGACGTCATGGACGCCTATCCGCACATGTTTGCGGAGTACTCCGACGGCTCGGTCGAGCATTGGCTGAGCGAGTTGGGAGCGTACGCGCCGATAGTGCACCTGCAGCAGTCCGACGGCAAGTCGTCGCCGCACTGGAACTTCACGCGCCTGCGCAATGCAAACGGCATAATCAATGCGCCCGACGTGCTGCGCGCGCTGAAGGCGGCTTACGACGCGCCGGAGCAGCCTGACATGCCGCCGCGCGTGAGCGAGATTGCGCTGACGCTGGAGCCGTTCATATCCACGGCCGCCGACGTACATGCCGACCTGAAGGAGATTGCCGAGTCGGTCGAGTATTGGCGGGGCTTCGTGCCCAAGGACGGCATGACGCTGGATGAAATCTGTGAACGTCTGGGCTGAACACGGTATATTTGCGACACAAATGCATATGATCACCGGACGCATGGTTCGGTTATCGAGCGCCGGGGCGCGTCAACACGACGGCTCCGGCGCTTTGTTTAACAGTTCGATTGTGGTGTTTTCGGCGGCAAGCGTTGGAGCAGGATGCGGCGGACATGGTCGGCATTGTTCAGGTTACTACCTGGGTTGTGACATGCACGGTTGCGTCGGCCGGCGTGCTGAAAATGCAGTGCATGGTCGGGCGTATCCGCATGAACTGTTGGGCAAAAGCTCAGTTCCAGTTATCGCATGTCATATCCATATAAGCTGCTTTGCTGGAAACTCGGTTCGATTGACACAAGTTTTCTGGATATTGCGCAGTGTATCGCGCCGAGCCGGAAACCCCATGTCATTCGTTGTGACTTGCGCGTCGGAACTCGCGCGGCGACGTGTGCTCGAACCGCCGGAATGCGTCGGCCATCTGAGGCGCGCCCGAATAGCCCGCGGACGCCGCCACTTCGCTCAGCGTGAGCGCGGGCTGGCTCAGCAGCAGTTCACGCGCCCGCCTTAGACGCGCGCGCTGTATCCACTGCTGCGGCGACGCACCGTCAGCCGCCATGAACACTCGGTACAGCTGGGAGCGGCACAGGCCCACGTATGCCGCGACCTCATCCACGGTCACGCCCTGGCTCAGGTTGCCCTCTATGAACCAGGTGGCCTTGCCGAAGTATTCCATGAGCACGCCGCGCCGGGGATCGGTCTGGCGCGGGGCATTGAACTGACCTATGCGGGCCATTATGCGCATCAGGCAGCCCAGCGCGCCCAGCTCACCCAGCCGCAGCGCGCGTACGTCCTGGTCGGCGGCGCGCATCAGTTCGGCCATTGAGTCCACGTCGGGCGCGTCGAATACCGGCCGCGCCGGGTCAAGCCCCGCCATGCGCGTAAGTTCCGCGCTGCCGCTGCCCGCGTAGCCAATCCACAGGTAGTGCCAGGGGTCAAAGGCGTCGGCGCGGTAGGTCGTCACGTCGCCCGGCGCTATTAGAAAGCCCTGACAGGCGTGCACTTCCCATGTGTGGCCGCGCGCTATGTACTGGCCCCGGCCCGAAACGGCATAGTGTATAAGATAGCAGCCGCGCACCGCAGGGCCATATTGATGCTGCGGTGCACAGCGTTCTTCGCCGGTATTGGTTATGCGTATCGTCATCGCGCCCATATCCATGGCGCACACCTCCCGCATGCAACATTTCCAACGATATTATGCAACAAACCGGGCTGTAATTCAAGCGGGCCGCGCGATATAATGTGTGTGAAAAACACGGTTAAATTGCGCGCACATGGAGCGCGGTGACATTAAAAAATGGGAGGAAATGTAAAGTGTCAAAGAAGATAGCGTTCATAGGCGCGGGCAGCTTCGGGTTCACGCGCAAGCTCGTAAACGACCTGCTGACGTTCCCGGCGTTTGCCGACGCAACAATCGCGCTGATGGACATCAATCCTGAGCGCCTGGACTACATAAAGCGCGCCGTGGATCGCATAGTCGAACAGGGCAAGTACCCGGCCAAAGTCGTGGCCACGCTCGACCGCAAGGAAGCGCTGATGGGCGCGGACGGCGTAGTGACGACGATACTGCACGGCGAAGTTGACGTCTGGCAGCACGACATACTGATACCCAAGAAGTACGGCGTGGATACCAACGTCGGCGACACGCGCGGTCCCAGCGGCATATTCCGCTACCTGCGCACCGTGAACCCGATAATGGACATAGCCGCCGACATAGACCGCTACTGCCCCAACGCGGTGTACCTGAACTACACCAATCCCATGGCCATGCTGTGCCGCACGGTACAGGGCGCGTTCCCCAAGATGGTGTGCTCGGGCCTGTGCCACAGCGTGCAGGGCACTGCGTCGATGCTGGCGCGCTGGATAGGCGCCGATGAAAAGGACATCGCCTACACCTGCATGGGCATAAACCATCAGGCGTTCTACACCGAATTCCTGTACAAGGGCGAGGACGCATACCCGCTGATCCGCAAGGCGATAACCGAAAACGAGGCCATATACAATGAAGAACAGGTGCGCAATGAGATGTTCCTGGCGCTGGGCTACTACGTGACCGAGTCCTCGGGCCACAACAGCGAGTACAACGCCTGGTTCCGCAAGCGCCCCGACCTGATTGAGAAGTACTGCATACACGGCACCGGCTGGAATCCGGGCGAGTACGCGTACATACTCAACGAGTACCGCAAGCGCGAGACCACCTGGAAGGGCGAGATGGACAAGTGGTTCGAGGAGCCGCTGGAGCTCAAGCGCGGGTTTGAGTATGCGGCGTACATATTCAACGCGATATTCGGCGACGGCGAGATGTTCAAGTTCAACGGCAACGTGCGCAACTTCGGGCTGATAGACAACCTGCCGGCGGGCTGCTGCGTCGAGGTGCCGGTGCTGGCGAGCAAGCGTGGACTGGAGCCGATCGCGGTCGGTCACATGCCGGCGCAGCTGGCGCTGCTGAGCGGCACGTCGGCGCAGATAGAGGAGATGGTCGTCGAGGCGTCGCTGACCGGCGACAAGGAAATGGTGTATCGCGCGATATGCTACGATCCGTTGACGGCGGCGGTGTGCAGCCTGCGCGAGATCCGCGATATGGTCAACGAAATGTTCGAGCAGAACCGCGACTGGCTGCCGCAGTTTAACGGCGGCAAGCTGTGACGGGCGAGCAGTGCGGCGCTGTGGCGGCGCGGCTGCATCTCAGGCCGCTGTCGCCGGACGACGGGCGCGAGATTTACGACATGCTCCAGCAGATAGCCTCAAACGACAACGGCTTTCACAACCCGGTGTGCGGAATGAGCGTTGGCGAATACGGCGAGTGGCTCAGGCGCGAGTACGGCTATGACACCGGCGACCTGGAGGACTGGATGGTGCCACAGTCGTCCTACTGGCTGTACGACGGCGACCAGCCGGTCGGGTACGGGCGGCTGCGCCATAGGCTCAATGCGGCGCTGGAGGCGCACAGCGGGCACATAGGCTATGCGATAGCCCAACCATATCGTGGCCGCGGCTATGGCAATGCGATACTTGCGCTGCTGCTGAACGAGGCGGCGCGGCTGGGGCTGAAGTGGGTGCAGATCGGCGCGAACGCCGACAACGCGCGCTCAAACCGCGTGATACGGCACTGCGGCGGCGAGCTGATTCGCACCGATGGGAGCAAGAACTTCTATCGGATCACGCTAAAGCGCGGTGCACAAGCGTAGATGCCGATGTTGACGCCGTAGTTTTGCGGCCAATATGCGCGCGCAAGTTGCGCATGCGCACAGGGCGGGCGGAAACGCTCCAATGTTGATTGCTCCGATGTTGATTCTTAAAAAAAACCGCTGTCGGTCGACGGCGGTTTTTTTGCTGGGCTTGTACGGAGGTGATTGCGCAATTTGGCCCATGGCTTGCGTGGGAGTATAAGGTGATGGCGCGGCATTAGCTCAGGCAAATGCCGCCCAGCACTTGCGGCATGTCCAGCGGTGCAGTGCGAAGGCGCAGCGCAAAGGCGCAGTGCAAATCGGTAATTGCCGATGAGCATATATGCTGCATGGAAATGCGCGCAATGGCGTTGCTCATGACGTTATTCATTACGGCGCGCCATTGGCATAAGCTAAAGACGGGCGTGACCAGTATCATACTGGGTGCAATGACCGCGCAGCATGCGGCGCTCAGACGCAAGCTCACAGCGCCACACTGGTATATTCGCCAAAAAACGACGGCAATATATGTCGAATTTTGGAAAAATAAGCTGGCGGCGGCATATGAAAGCGACTCAGGCATATATAAACTAGCAGATGATAATACACTTTAGCTTACGTGAACCACACCCGAGGTATACTGGAGGTGTAGCAAAGACGAGCAAGCACCGATGTAGCGACGTCCGCGAGCGGCAGGCGCTTATCGACCGGCATGCGGGTCTGATAGCGTGCGTGGCCCGGCAACTGGCCAAGTCCGGCGCGGACATTGACGAACTGACGGCCGTGGGCGCAATCGGCCTGATAAAGGCGGCAAATACGTTTAAACCGACGCGGCATCGCGACTTTACCACATACAGCCTCAGATGCATAGTGCGCGAGGCGGTACTATACCTGCACAACAAGGGCCATGTGACGCTGGAGCAACGGACGTATAAGGCATTGATGTGTTCGATATGCTCCGAAAGGTCGAACGGCTGTGCGCCCGTGCCCGAGCAGAACGGCCCCGTAAATGACGCGGCAGATCCGGCAGACGCCGGATCTAAACGCGATTAGCGATATCGGTGCGGTGGTTAATCGGCAAGGCTCCGGGCTGACCGCGCTCTGATGCAGCGCGGATATTTGCTTATGGCCTGGCGGTGCGTGATTTGCGCTGCGGACTCGACTGCGCGCCATGTCTTATTATGAAACTGTTCTTACGAGCCTGCGCGGCGGACGCGCATTCACAGACAGGTTGCGTTGTACGCTTATCGACGCCCGGCGCAGTCAAATTCAGCGCGGGTGACTGACCGGGCTTTATGCCATGTGACGCCAACTCATATATGCGAACCAGCCCGAATAACGCGCAATTGTAAACCCACGCCCCGCCGTGGGGCAAGCGGCACTTGTACCGGCGTAGCACGCCGCTTGCGCGCATGCCGTCAAATCAAAAAAGGCCGTTCGAATATCGAACAGCCTCCGGCCGTTGACAAGTCCCAACAGCTGGACAAATGCATCGTTTTAAGCCTGCTATGAAATTACGCATGGACGATGCTTCAAATACGTTTGATATAACGGACATTATGGCATGGTTTGCAGATGCCATTTGTCGTTATTGTAAGTTTAGCCAAGCTGGCAGTATGCGCAATACCTTGTCAGTGAACTGAGGCCGTTCGAATATCGAACAGCCTCCTTAATCAGGCATGACGCCGCAGCGTCACTGCAACCGGGCCATCTCGCCGCGCAGCCGCGATATGATGCGCTTTTCGAGGCGGGAGATGTAGGACTGGGATATGCCCAGCAGCTCGGCGACCTCGCGCTGAGTCATCTCGGGCCGGCCGCCCAGACCGTAGCGCAGCGCCATTATGCGGCGCTCGCGGGGTGAGAGCGTGCTCAGCGCCTGAGTGAGCATTTCGCGCTCGGTATCGCTTTCTATGTCGCGACTGACCAGGTCGGGTTCTGTGCCCAGTATGTCGCTCAGCAGCAATTCATTGCCGTCCCAGTCGGTGTTGAGCGGCTCGTCGAATGATACCTCGAGTTTCAGGCGGCTGTTGCGGCGCAGGTACATGAGTATCTCGTTTTCGATGCAGCGCGAGCCGTATGTGGCGAGCTTTATATTTTTGGCTGGGTCAAATGTGTTTACGGCCTTTATCAGGCCTATAGTGCCTATCGATATCAGATCTTCTATGCCCACGCCTGTGTTTTCAAATTTGCGCGCTATGTAGACGACCAGGCGCAGATTGTGCTCTATCAGTGCCTGGCGCACCTGCGTGTCGCCCTGTTTCAGCTTTTCCAACTGCTCTAACTCCTCCTCATGTGTGAACGGAGCCGGGAGGGATACGCCCCCGCCTATGTAGTGCACGCCGTCGCCGCGCACTCCCAGCTTTGACATTATGTTGTATATGAACTGGTATATGGCGCTGCGATGCGGGCATGTGCGTGTAGTGCGCTCAGCCTTTGAGCGAGTAACTGGCATCGGGTTCACCTCCCTGCGTTATGCCGGGCGCGCAGCTCAACTCCAATGGGGCCAACGCCTGCGCGCCGCCGGGCAGCTCGCCCGGATACACCGCGACCC
Source organism: Candidatus Fimadaptatus faecigallinarum (assembly GCA_018714445.1). GTDB lineage: Bacteria > Bacillota > Clostridia > Christensenellales > Aristaeellaceae > Fimadaptatus > Fimadaptatus faecigallinarum. Next base: position 38,383 of record DVNK01000052.1, read on the forward strand.
ACACATCGTCGCGTCGGGCGCACAGCTTGCCGGCGCGTACCTCGACCGAATCGGGGCAAAAGCACTTCATGCGCCCGCTCTCACCCAGCGCGGTATAGTACACCATGCGCCACCGGCGCGAGGGCAGTGCTGCGTCGCGCGCGTCAAAGCCCTCCGGCAACAGCGCGCGCAGCGCCTTTTCGGACGCTATCAGCACACAGGCGCCGCTTATCGGCTCGCGCAGACGGTTGCCGGTGTCGACCAGCGCTGTGAGGCAGCGGCGCTGACCGCCGTCGCTTATGCCGATCTTCAGCTCCCAGCCCCAGCAGCGCTTAAGGTGTGCGCTGGTCAGCCATAGCCCTGCGCCGCCGCACGCCGTGAGGCACCAGCCCAGCTGTCCCCAGCCCCATCCGCCGCTCATCAGGCTTATCAGCAGCGCGCCGCCGCCCAGCAGCATCGTCATGCACATCACGGCGGCGGCGACCGAGGCCGCATCCCGTGCGCTGCGCACGCCGCAGGCGCCCAGCGCCATCAATGCCGGCACGGCCAGCCGCATCGGCAGACTGCCCAGCCACTCCATGCGCGGCAGGTATATGAGTACTGCCCATATGCCGCCCAGCGCAGCGGCCACGAGCACCCTCAGCGGATGCCGGCGGCCCAGCGCACGCGCGGCCAGGTCCAGTATAAGCGCGTTCATCATGATGTTGACCAGTAAGTAGCTTTCCAGGCATATCTCCATCCGATACCCATCCGGCTCCTCATTGCGCCCTGAATATTTTTTGCGGGAAATAGTATTGCATATTGACATCATCCGCAACGCGCGGCCCGTCCTCCTTGTTCCGGGCACATATATTGTATAACGAATCGTCTGTCGAAAGCCGTTGCGCCAATGCTTAAATTTCGGCCATGCGTCGCGCTAATGCGGCGTCAGACCGCGCAATGTGAGGAAGCCGTGCGGGTGTTTTGTCGAATGTGGCGAAAGTGTGGCGTGGAGCGCGTGGGGCGAAAGTCTATGCGTAAGTTGGCGGCACGCCGCCCGTAAATGCGCAATACGAATCGGTACGGCTGGCGCGCGGCGCGTTTCGCGCGCCGACGCTAACAGGGCGCGGTGCGTCTGGCTAATCGGTTTTATCGATGCAGGGCGCGTTTATAGAGATCAATGCAGTGGGTATTTATGGAGCTGACGCGGCAAATTTGGCGTGCGCTTATCGAGCCAAAGCGGCAAACGCAGTGTGCGTTTATGAAGCCGACGCGGCAAATGCAGTGTGTGTTAATCGAGCTGACGCGGCAAACGCAGTGTGCGCTTATCGAGTCGACGCGGCAAGTGCTGTGTGCGTTTATGGAGCCGACGCGGCAAATGCAGTGTGCGTTAATCGAGCCAACGCGGCAAACGCAGTGTGCGTTTATGGAGCCGACGCGGCAAATGCAGTGTGTTCTTACTAATCCGCGCGCCCAATGAGTGCCACGTTCGTCGAGTTGGTGCGACTAACGCGCAGTGCGGCCGCTGCGCGCCGGCGCACATCCCCCTTCACAACCTGCTGTGCAAGGTGTATACTTGAAATTGTGCGGCGTAAATAGCGCCCGCATATTGACATGTGCGGCAAAATAAGTTATACTACTGGCAGTTTAGCATGATAAAGCGATGAGGTGCATTCTATGGCGCGATTGAGGTTATACCCGCCGGAGGGCATGCAGGACTACCTGCCCGACGAGCGGTGGCACAAGCGGCGCGTGGAGGCGCAGGTGCGCGAGCAGTTTGCGCTGAGCGGCTATGAGGAGATAGAGACGTCGATGTTGGAGTACTGCGACGTGGTATCGGGCGGCGAGGGACGGCTGCCGGCGGAGCAGCTGTTTAAGACATTCGACCAGCGGGGCAGCGTGCTGGCAGTGCGGCCGGACAATACGCTGCCGATAGCGCGGCTGATAGCGGGCCATGCACGCGAGATGCCTGCGCCGGTGCGGGTGAGCTATGTGCAGGACATAGTGCAGTACCCGCTGCCCAAGGGCGGCCAGATGCGCGCGCATACGCAGGCGGGCATAGAGCTGATGGGCGAGGGCGGCGCGGCGGCCGACGCCGAGGTGATCGCGGTGGCGATACGCGCGCTCAGGGCCAGCGGCCTGCGCCAGTTCCAGATAGACATAGGCCAGGTCGAGTACTTCAAGGGGCTGATGGAGGAGGCCGGTTTGACCGGCGACACCGCCGAGCGGTTGCGCGTGTGCGTGGAGGAGAAGAACTCGCTGGCGATAGAGCTGATGAAGAGCCGCGGCGAGATAAGCGAGATGGCGGCGCAGCGGCTGCGCGAGTTGCCGGGGCTGTACGGCGGCGAGGAGGTGCTGGACGCGGCCGAGGCGCTGTCGAGCAACGCGCGGTGCCGGGCTGCGGTGCGCAATCTGCGCGACATACTGGCCATGCTCAGGGCGTACGAGCTGGACGGCTACATATCGATAGATCTGGGCATGGTGCATTCGATAGACTACTATACCGGCATGATATTCAGGGGCCTGACGGGGCATCTTGGATATCCGCTGCTGTCGGGCGGGCGGTATGACGAGCTGATGGCGCAGTTCGGGCGGCCGATGGCGGCGACCGGGTTTGCGCTGAGCGTCAAGCCGTTGCTGGTGGCGCTGGAGCGCGAGGGCGGCATGCTCAAGCGTCCGGCGGTGGACTGGATGCTGGCGTTCACGCCCGACGGTTGCCAGCGGGCGCTGAGGCTGGCCGAGTCGCTGCGGGCGCAGGGGCTGAGCGTGCGCATGTGCTATCAGCCCGAGCGCCTGGAAGAGCAGGCGCGCGCGGCGGGTTGCCGCGACTGGAAGCTGATAGATGGGGGTGACGCGAGATGAGCGCGATTAAGCTGGCGCTGGCCAAGGGCCGGCTGGCCGATGAGACGCTGAATCTGCTGGAGCGCGCCGGGGTGAGCTGTCCCGAGCTGCATGAGAAGAGCCGCAAGCTGGTGTTCCGCGATCAGTCGGGCATGTACGAGTTCATAATGGTAAAGCCGTCGGACGTGCCGACATATGTGGATTACGGCGTGGCGGACGTGGGCGTGGTCGGCAAGGATACGCTGATGGAGGAGAACCGGCCGCTGTACGAGCTGTTGGACCTGGGGTTTGGCAAGTGCAGGATGTGCGTGGCGGGGTTCCCGGAGCAGCGCGACAAGCTGATAACGTCGTCGCACTTCCGCGTGGCGACCAAGTATCCGGCGATAGCGCGGCGGTTTTACGAGGAGCGCGGCGAGAACGTGGAGATAATCAAGCTCAACGGTTCGGTCGAGCTGGGGCCGCTGGTGGGACTGAGCGACGTGATAGTGGATATAGTGGAGAGCGGCGCGACGCTGCGCGCCAATGGGCTGGAAGTGCTGGAGACCGTGTGCGACCTGAGCGCGCGGCTGGTCGTGAACCGCGTCAGCCTCAAGACGCGCGCCGGCGACATCAAGCGGCTGATAGAGGCGCTCAAGGCGCAGCTGAACGCGCCGCAGGACGCCACCTGACAGAGCGCTGTCACGCGAGGCGGCGTGCGATAGCGTCGCGGTCAACTTTGCGCTTGACAGGGGTTTGATTGAATGGCATGATGGCAGCATGCAAGGCTACATCGGATAATGCAGCAGCCATCCGCACGCTATCATGCAAGGAAATATCGGATAATGCAGCAGCCATTCGTACGCCATCACGCAAGGCGACATCGGATAATTTAACGGCCATCCGCACGCCATCACGCAAGGTGACATCGGATAATGCAGCAACTACCCGTACGCCATCATGCAAGGTGACATCGGATAAAACAGCGGCAATTCGTACGCCATCATACAAGGTGACATCGGATAAAACAGCGGCCATCCGCACGCCATCACGCAAGGCAATATCGGATAATGCAGCGGCCATCCGTGTGCCATAATGCAAGGTGACATCGGCTAATGCAGCAGCCATCCGTACGCCATCATGCAAGGCAATATCGGATAAAACAGCGCACATCCATCCGGCATAGTGCAAGGCAAAAACAAGCGATAAGTCAGCCGGCGGGCAGATGCCCAATCAACCGGAACATAGGTGTGGTGTGGGGCGGTGCGCGCTGAGGCAGCGCAGCCATTGCGGCAGTTTTAAATAGCGGTTCCATTTAGCGCCGGGCGCGTGCGGCATGGGGCGGCGCGCTGACGCCGGCGCATTTAGATACGAAATCAGGAGAGTGCATGACAATGCTTCCAATAATAAGATTTACCGGCGAACTGCCGGAGCGGCTCAGGGGCCGGTCACAGCTGGCCGACGAAGGCGTGCGCGACAGCGTGCGTTCGATAATCGCAGGGGTGCGCGAGCGCGGCGACGCGGCGCTCGTCGAGTACACCGAGCGCTTTGACCACGCGCGCCTGACGCCTGAGACGATAAGGGTAAGCGAGGCCGAGATCGACGCGGCCTACGATAGCGTGGACGCGCGCCTGCTGGAGGCGATGCGCCACAGCGCCGCGCGCATACGCGCCTACCATGAAAAGCAAAAGAAACTCACGTGGCTGGACTTCAATGAGAGCGGCTACGCGCTGGGGCAGAAGGTCACGCCGCTGGACAGCGCGGCGGTGTATGCGCCGGGCGGCACGGCGATGTATCCGTCCAGCGTGCTGATGAATGTGATACCGGCGTCGGTGGCGGGTGTCAGGCGCATAGCGCTGCTGACGCCGCCGATGCGCGACGGCAGCGTGTACCCGTTGACGCTGGTGTCGGCGCGCGAGGCCGGCGCGACCGAGATATACCGCATAGGCGGCGCGCAGGCGATAGCGGCGGCGGCGTTTGGCACCGAATCGGTGCCGCGCGTGGACAAGATAACCGGCCCGGGCAACATATTCGTGGCCAATGCCAAGCGCGAGGTGTTCGGGTATGTGGGCATAGACATGATCGCGGGGCCGAGCGAGGTGCTGGTCGTGGCCGATAGCAGCGCGCTGGCACGGTATGTGGCGGCCGACCTGCTTTCGCAGGCTGAGCACGACGCGCTGGCGCAGGCGGTGCTGATAACCGACAGCGAACAGCTGGCGCTTGAGGTGCAGCAGGAGCTGCCGCGGCAGCTGGCCGCGCTGGGCCGCGCCGAAATCGCGGGCCGCTCTATCGACGACTATGGCACGATACTGCTGTGCGACTCGATCGAGCAGGGCATTGACGCCGCCAACCTGGTCGCGCCCGAGCATCTGGAGCTGATGCTGAGCAGTCCGTTCGAATATCTGGGCCGGGTGCGCAACGCGGGCGCGATATTCCTGGGGCGGTATTCGCCCGAACCGCTGGGCGACTACTACGCCGGCCCCAACCATGTGCTGCCCACTTCGGGCACGGCGCGGTTCTCGTCGCCTTTGTCGGTGGACGACTTTGTCAAGCGTTCGTCGATAATATACTGCGAGCGCGATGCGCTGCGGGCGGCGGCGGACGACGTGGCGGCGTTTGCGCGCGCCGAGGGACTGGGCGCGCATGCCCGTGCCGTGGAGGTGCGCTTTGAGGGGGATGAGCCATGAGGACGGCCGAGATAGCGCGCGACACCAATGAGACGCGCATAAGCCTGGAACTGGAGCTGGACGGCGAGGGTCAGACGCAGCTCAACACCGGCGTGGGGTTTTTCGATCACATGCTGGACGCCATGTGCAGGTTTGGGCTCATCGATCTGGAGCTCAAGTGCGCGGGCGATCTGGACGTGGACGCGCACCACACCGTGGAGGACTGCGGGATATGCCTGGGGCTGGCTATAAAGCGGGCGCTGGGCGACAAGAGCGGCATAATGCGGGTGGGCTCGTGTTACTTTCCGATGGACGAGGCGCTGGCGCTGTGTGCGCTGGACATAAGCGGACGCGGACTGCTGGCGTTTGCGGCGGAGTTCCCGCAGCCGAGTTGCGGGCTGTTCGACTGCCAGCTGGCCGAGGAGTTCTTCCGGGCGGTCGCGGTCAATGCGGGGATAACGCTGCACATCCGCTGCGACGGGCGCAACTCGCATCACATGCTGGAGGCGATGTTCAAGGCGTTCGGGCGGGCGCTCATGCAGGCGATAGAGATATCGCCGCGCGTAAACGGCGTGCCGTCAACCAAGGGCGTGATCTGAAATATTTACACGCGCGCGCGGCCGGCGTGCGGGCGCGCTTAACCGAATATATGGTATTATTTACGTGAAATACGCTTGGTCAGGGGAGGAAACTTGTCCAAATGAATATATATCCGGCAATCGACATGGTGGAGGGCCGTGCGGTGCGGCTCAAGCAGGGGCGCGCGGACGACATGACGGTATATGGCGACCCGCTGATGCTGGCGCGGCAGTTCTATGGCGAGGGCGCGCGGTATCTGCACATGGTCGATCTGGATGGGGCGTTCACCGGTGAAGGCGGCAATAAGGCGCTGGCGCTGGAGATAGCCCGGCAGGTGCCGGCCAAGATACAGTTGGGCGGCGGCATACGCGATATGGCTACGATAGAGCGCCTGCTGGAGGGCGGCATAGCGCGCGTGATACTGGGCACGGCGGCGCTAAAGGATCCCGAGCTGGTGCGCGAGGCGATAAAGCGCTACGGCGGCGAGCGCATAGCGATAGGCATAGATGCGCGCGACGGGCGCGTTGCGGTGCAGGGCTGGGTCGAAGGCTCGGACGTGACGCCGTTGGAGCTGGCGCTGAGCATGCGCGAGGCCGGCGCGCTGTACATCATATACACCGACATAGCGCGCGACGGCATGCTGTCCGGCCCGAGCCTGAGCAGCATTGGCGATCTGGTCGAAAAGAGCGGCATGCGCATAATCGCGTCGGGCGGCGTCAGTTCGCCCGAGGACGTGGAAAAGGTCAAACAACTCGGCTGCGAGGGCGCGATAATCGGCAAGGCGCTGTACGAGGGCCGGTTGACGCTGGGTCAGGCGCTGCGCATAGCGCACTGAGCGCGGCGGCGATAAAGGCTTAAATGAAATGAGGCGTAATGATATGGAAAACAAGTTTACCGTGGACGCGTCAAAGCTGGACGCGCTTAAATTCGGCCCGGACGGCCTGATACCGGCGGTCGCGCAGGACGTAAAGTCGGGCGACGTGGTGATGCTGGCGTACATGAACCGCGAGTCGCTTGAGGCCACGCTGAATACGGGCCTTGCGACCTACTTCAGCCGCTCGCGCCAGGAGCTGTGGCAAAAGGGCGCGACGTCGGGCAATGTGCAGCATGTGCGCGAGGTGCTCTACGACTGCGACGGCGACGCGCTGCTTTTGAAGATAGATCAGGTCGGCGTGGCGTGCCACACCGGCGAGTACAGCTGCTTCCATAATTCGCTGACCGGCGCGGACGGCACGGCGCCCGCCAGCAGCCATGTGCTCGAGGAAGTGTTCGAGGTCATAGAGGGCCGCAAGGCGCAGCCGGTCGCCGGTTCGTATACCAATTACCTGCTCGAAAAGGGCGTCGAGAAGATATGCAAGAAGGTCGGCGAGGAGGCCAGTGAGACGATCATCGCCGCGGTCAAGGGCTCAAACGATGAACTGCGCTATGAGGCCAGCGACCTGTTGTATCATCTGATGGTGCTGCTGTCCAACCAGGGCATGCGGCCCGAAGAGCTGTATTCCGAACTGCGCTCGCGGCGCAAGTGAGAAGACGGCGGTTAAACGCGGGCCATGCAAATCAGCGAGTCATACAGCATGCGGTGCGCTTGCATCAAACCTGAACCGGCATAAATCTACTCAAAGGCGCCGGGCTGGCGGCGCAGGTGCGCAAAATGATGGGCCGCGCAACGAGCCGGCTGTCCACCATGACGACGCGGGTTTTGCGGCTCGCGCGCGGGATGCTGTCGAAGCTACTGCATGCGACTCAATGTATAAAGAGTCGCACTTACATTGACCTCTGCTCCGGCAATGGCGGCGTCACCACGCGCGGCACTTGACGCGGCGCAGTGCGACGTGACGATGTGCGCTACGATGAAGCGCCGTTCAATGACGTTTGCCAGGGACGCAAAGCGTTACAAGCCGGATTTGATGGGTTGTACCTGACGGACGTGGCGGCGACATGCGGATGAGCATGGACAGCTGCGAGGCGTTGGCCGCGGCCGGAGCGCTGCTGGGGCCGGCACGGAGCGTAAATCCGGCGGCATGGTTTGATGGGGCGTCAATGCCTAGGCTTTGGCTAAATGCAAACGGGGCAGGCAAAAGCGTACGCGCAGGCCAGACCGCGCTTGTATGGCGCAATGTCACAACCGCGGCGTATCGAGTTGGGCTGGCGGCATATGCAAATGACAGTGATGGATTGCTTTCGGTTTGGTCCGAAAGATGAAAAATGCATTCTTACGGCGACGCGCAACAATGTGCGTCGCCGCACTGCATTTTGGCCTTGATTCAGGGTAAATGAGTCCAGACTCTGCGCGCAGTTTAGCGTTGGTTTAGGGCAAATGAGTTCATACGCCGCGTGCAGTTTAGCGTCGGTTTAGGGTAAATGGGTTCAGACACTGTGCGCTGTTTAGCGTCGGTTTAGGGCAAATGAGTTCATACGCTGTGCGCTGTTTAGCGTCGGTTTGGGGCAAATGAGTTCATACGATGTGCGCAGTTTAGCGTTTGTTCAGGGAAGCTGAGTTCATACGCCGCGCACTGATGGCTACGCTGGCGCGCAGCAATCCGGCGTTCTGGCCACTATGGCGTATAGCTGTGCGCCGTGCGAACGCATGGCGCCCGGCTTGAGTGCAGTGCGAGCGTTTTGCTATATGAGCCGTGCACGGCACCTTCGGTGTGTCGCTCAGCGATAGGCGCAATTAGCCCAGCCATTTAACGCACACATGGCTAAACGTGCAGTTGCAATGAGCTGTTTGCGGTACGCATGGCCTTGTGCGGGTCGCATGCCGGATCGCATTGCGGCCGCATAAATATCCGGAGCACCAAGCGGCCACGGCCGTATGACTGCCAGAATTGCCTGATTATGGAAAAGCGACGGTCGGAGTGCGGTCGATTTGTGTACAAAGCATGAATAAATTACAAAACGCATTGACAGGCGTGCGGTGATTGTGACAAAATGCAATTACACGCACCGCGCGTGACTTTTTCAAGGAAGAGGGATTTGCCAAATGAGATCAAATACCATGGCGCGATTGCTGGCGCTTGTATTGGCGGCGCTGATGCTCGTCGGCACGGCGGGCGCGCTGGCCGACTCAGCCGACGGCGACGCCGCTGTGACCGCCGCGCCTGATGCTCAAACCACCGTCGAGTCGACCGCCACGCCTGATGCGCAAACCACAGCCGAGTCGACCGCTGAGCCCACGGCTGAACCCAGCGCCGCGCCCACTGCCGACACTCGGCCGGCTGTGGATTCGTCGGTCGTGGTTACGATAGGCGACGTCAATGTGACCGCTGATGAGGTGGCCGAACTGTATTCATACGTGCTGGACATGTACAGCTACTACGGTTACGACACGACCGACCCCGAAGTGCTGAGCATGTTGCAGGATGTGACGCTGGATGCGGCGATAATGTCCAAGGTAGAGCAGCTGATGGAGGCTGAGCGCGGCCTGGACGTGTTCACCGATGAGGAACTGGCCGAGTTCCGCACCCAGGCGCAGGCCACGTACGACGAGGCATATGCCGACCTCTACGACAGCCTGAACGACGGCGAAATGACCGAAGACGAGCTGAATGCGCAGACGCTGGCGCAGCTGGAGAGCTATGGCTACACGGTTGACGCGCTGGTGGAGCAGGCCAAGTCCGAAGCGGCATACAATAAGCTCTATGCCGAGCTCACGCAGGACGTGCAGGTCACCGACGAGGACGTAGCCGAGTACTACGCTCAGATCGTCGAAAACGACAAGCAGATATACGAAAACGACCTGGCGTCGTATACGTTGCAGAGCATGTACGGTTCGCGCCCGTCGTATACGCCCGCGGGCATACGCACGGTCAAGCATATACTGATTAAGTACCTCGATGAGGACGCCCAGAAGATCAGCGAACTGGTGGCGATGAGCGAAAAGCCCGACGACTATGAGGAGCAGTACGAGGCGCTCAAACAGGCCGCCTATGCCAACATAAAGGACACCGTGGACGAGATAATGGCGCGCATAGCGGAGGGCGAGGACTTCGACGCGCTGGTCGAGGAGTATGGCGAGGACCCGGGCATGCAGAGCGAGCCGTACAAGTCCGAGGGCTACATGGTTTACGACGGCGCGACGACGCTGGTCGCCGAGTTCGTGGACAGCGCGATGGCGCTTGAAAATGTGGGCGACGTCACGACCGAACCCGTGCTGACCGAGTACGGCGCGCACATCATGCTGTACTACAGCGATCTGGAGCCGGGCGAGGTCGAGCTCACCGACGAAAAAGCCGAGACGTTGCGCGCCGAACTGCTGGCCGAACGCCAGGACGAAGCCTACAATGATGCGCTGAACGCATATCAGGCCGAGCTGGGCCAGGTGTATCGCTATCCTGAGAACCTGGTGCGCGCCGACCTGACCGCCGAGCAGGAGGCCGTAGAGGAATCCATAATCGCCGATGAAAGCGTAATAATTGATGGCGACGCTGCCGAAAGCGATGCGGATGCGGCCCAAAGCGATGCGGACGCACCTGCCGCGACTGAAAACGTTCCGGATGCGACCGAGCCGGCCGCGACCGCTGAGACCGATTTGTCCGAGGGCGCGTGAGCGGTGTTTGCGTGAATGGTTTGCCCGAAATCGCATGAATTGCGTTTGGGTTAATGGATTGCCCGAGGGCGCGTGAACAGCGTTTGCGTGCATAGCTTGCCAAAGGGCGCATGAACAGCGTTTGCGTGAATAGCTTGCCAAAGAGCGCATGAACTGCGTTTGAGTGAATGGTTTGCCAAAGAGCGCATGAGTTGCGCTTGGGTGAATGGTTTGCCAAAGGGCGCATGAACTGCGCTTGCGAGAATGGATTGCCCGAGGGTGCATGCACTGCGCTTGGGTAAATGGTTTGCCAAAGGGCGCGTGAACCGCATCAGTGCGAATGGTTTGCCCAAGAGCGAATGGGCCGGCACCCGAGCCTGCCGCGCCCTGATCCTGTGGCACGGGTGTATCGCAAAACGCAGTGCGCGTCCGGCGCTGGTGCGCGGGCTTGCGCCTGGGGGAAGAACAGCTGAATTATTGTAAAGTGCCGGCAGCGCGGCTTTGCGCTGCCGGCGCTTTTTGTGTCCGAACGTGAATTAACCTGAGTTAAGCATGGCTGCATGGATATACAAACCCGCGTCGAGGTGGTATAATGGAAACGATTCTTGTTTATACGTGGAGGCACAGATGATTAGGCGATTCATACCGTACTACAAACCTCATTTGAAGCTGTTTGCGTTTGACTTTGCGTGCGCGATACTGCTGGCGCTGCTGCAGCTGGTGTTTCCCAGCGCGGTGAACGTGGTTATGGACCAGCTGATACCGGCAGGGGATTTTGGGCCGGTGTTCAGATGGGGTTTGTTGCTGGCGGGGCTGTACGTGGCGCAGTACCTGTTGCAGATGGTCGTGGAGTACTGGGGGCACATCGTGGGCGTGCGCATCGAAAAGGACATGCGCCACGATCTGTTTGAGCATGTGCACGAGTTGCCGTTCGCGTACTTTGACAACACCAAGACCGGCCAGATTATGTCGCGAATAGTGAACGACTTGAACGAAATCGCCGAACTTGCTCACCATGGTCCGGAGGACTTCCTGATATCGGTGTGCATGCTGATAGGCACGTTCACGATCATGGCCACCATGAACTGGAAGCTGACGCTGATACTGCTGATACTGGTGCCGTTCATGCTGGTGCTGTCGGGCAAGTGGAACAAGCGCATGCGCGCGGGCTTTACCGACATGCGGGCCGAATTGGGCGATATAAACGCCAGCGTCGAGGACTCGCTGTCGGGCGTGCGGGTCGTGAAGTCGTTCACCAACGAGCAGTACGAGAACGCCAAGTTTGAACAGGGCAATCAGCGCTTTACCAAGGTAAAGTCGCGCACTTACTACGTGATGGCGCGATTCCACACTATGATAGGGTTGTTCTCAAATGCGTTCTATCTGATAGCGCTGATCTGCGGCGCGTACTTCGTCATCAAGGGCGAGATGAGCGCGGGCAATCTGACGGCGTTCATACTGTATATAAACCTGTTCCTGTCGCCGCTGCAGAAGATAACCAACCTGATAGAGACATATCAGCGGGGCATGGCGTCGTTTGGCCGGTTTGTCGAGATAATGAGCATCAAGCCTCAGATCGAGGATCGTCCGGGCGCGCGCGAGCTGACCCGGCCCAAGGGCGACATCAAGTTCGAGCACGTTACGTTCAAGTACAACGATTCGCAGACGGTGCTGCGCGACTTGAACTTTGAGATATATGCGGGGCATACCGTGGCGCTGGTGGGGCCGTCGGGCGGCGGCAAGACCACGCTGTGCAATCTGATACCGCGCTTTTACGACGTGACCGGCGGGCGAATACTGATTGACGGCCAGGACATACGCGATGTGACGCTCAAGTCGCTGCGCCGCAACATAGGCATAGTGCAACAGGATGTATTCCTGTTCGGCGGCACTGTGCGCGAGAACATACTCTACGGCCGCCCCGACGCGACCGAGGAGGAAGTGATCGAGGCCGCGCGGCTGGCCGACGCGCACGATTTCATAATGCACTTCCCGCAGGGCTATGACACGGTCGTGGGCCAGCGCGGCGTAAAGCTGTCGGGTGGCCAGAAACAGCGCATCGCAATCGCGCGCATATTCCTCAAGAACCCGCCGATACTGCTGTTGGACGAGGCCACCAGCGCGCTGGATAACGAGACCGAACGCATAATCCAGCAGTCGCTCAGCCGCCTGAGCGAAAACCGCACATCGCTGGTCATAGCGCATCGGTTGGCCACGATACGCAACGCCGACTGCATATTCGTCATGACCGACGAGGGCATAGTCGAAAGCGGCAACCACGCGCAGCTGTTGGCCAAGGGCGGGCTGTACGCCCGTCTGTACAACTCGCAGTTTGAAGGCTTGGAATCGGTAGACTGTGGCCGGCTGACGGCTGATAGGCCGGTTGACGGCTGACGGGCCGGTTGACGGCTGATAGGCCGGTTCCGGCGCGCTGAACCGCCTACGTCGGGTGCAAGATTCCGGCTCAGTCGCGACCAATGCGCTACTGAGCGGCGTATGCGCAGTAAGCCTCAACGCCAGATTGCGGCAATGCGCTACTGAACGGCTGACGTGCAGTAAGCCTCAACGTCGGATTGCGGCAATGCACTACTGCATGGCTGATGCGCAGTTCGCCTCAATGTCATATTGCGGCAATGCACTACTGAGCGGCTGACGCGCAGTACGTCTCAACGTGATATTGCGGCAGTGCGCTACTGAACGGCGTATGCGCAGTAAGCCTCAACGCCATATTGCGGCAATGCGCTACTGAGCGGCTGACGCGCAGTACGCCCCAACGTCATATTGCAGCAATGCGTTCCGCGCCGGTTGCCAGACGGCCCGGCGTCAGTCGCGGCCAATGCGATCTTGGGTGACTGACAAGCAGCACGGCCCGCCGCCGTCCTGACGCGCCGGGATATATGATCCGTTGAATCATGTTGAATAATAATGCGCCCGCACCCTGTATACCGCTCAGGCGGCATGGGGTGCGGGCGCAATTTAACGCTCAGGTCATTTACGGGTTCAGCCCAGCTCGTCTATCACGCGGCGCATGGCGTCCCACTGAGCTTCCATGCTGGCCACGAGCTTGAACTGCGTGCGGCAGCGGTCGAGGTTGTGCTCGGGGCGGGACACGTGGAAGTATACGTCGCCGGCCAGATAGTCCGACAGGAAGCGCACGCCGCATTCCAGCGTCATCAGCTTTGCGCCCATGGGCAGCGTGGCGCGCTCGGCGGCGGTCAGATTGCGGCACGCGCCCAGGTAGCCGCGCGCGTAGGCGGAATACAGCTCAAGCGACATGCTGACCTTGTTCAGATCCTTTTCGTCCTCGAGCGCGGTCGACGCGCCGAAGCGTATCGAATCGCCAAAGTCGTTGCCGGCCAGACCGGGCATGACCGTATCCAGGTCTATCACGCACAGCGGCGTGCGCGTCCGGGCGTCGAGCATGACGTTATTGAGCTTGGTGTCGTTGTGGGTCACGCGCAGCGGCAGCTCGCCTGCGGCCAGCATGTTGGTCATAGTGGCGGCCTCATCGCGGCGCGCCATTACGAAGTCGATTTCGGGACCGACCTCGCGCAGGCGATTCATGGTGTCGGCCTTGATGGCCGCGTCGAGCTGCGCGTAGCGATTGGGGGTATCATGGAAGCGCGGTATCGTCTCGTTGAGCGTGGCGGCCGGGAAGCCGGACAGCTGGTTCTGGAAGTTGCCGAACGCGACTGCGCTCTGGTAGAAGTCCTCGGCGTTTTCGGCCTTGTCGAGGCAGATGCTGTCCTCTATGAACTTGTACACGCGGAAATAGCGATCCTGTTCATCGCGGTAGTAGGATTTGCCGTCGAGCGTGGGCACCAGCGTCAGCACATGGCGCGGGTCTGCGTCCTGCCGGGCCAGGTAGCCCGTTACCGCTACTATATTGGCCATCAGCGCGTCCACGTCGGTGAAGATGGAGTTGTTTATCTGTTGGAGTATATAGCGCCGGCCTGCGTCGGTCGTGACCAGTTCGGTGCGGTTTATGTGGCCGCTGCCGTATATGTCACAGGATACCGGTGTGCCTTCGAGCTTGAAATGGTTAAGTGCGTTATTCATGCGCATCCTCCTTAGTCTGAGCGTGGCGTCTAATCACTTATGTACATTATAGGACAAATCCGCCCTGATGGATATGGACAAAAGCCCGAATAAATAGTACAATCTTCCTGAAGACGCAATATAGTGCTATAATGTGGGCAAGGGGGCTGAAGCGGTGTTCAGCGCGGGCGAATTCGAGAAGTTGGGGCGACTGCTCAATAACCTGCACATCTGCATGGACATAAAGTTCGGACTGCTGGACATCAACGCGCGCGAGGTGTACACGGCGGCATACCGGACTCCGTTTTGCCGGTTGATAGCGCAGGCCGAGGGCGGCTATGCGCGGTGCGTGAACTGCGACGCCGAGGCGCTGCGGCACGCCGGGCAGGCCGAGGGGCCGGTATGCTATCGATGTCATGCAGGGCTGATAGAGGTGGCGCTGGCGGTGCGCGTCAGCGGCGAGCAGGTGGGCTACATACTCTTTGGGCAGATGCTGGATGACAGCCCGCTGGAGCGGCAGTGGCAGGACACGCGCCGCAGGTGCGCGTGGTATGGCGACATGGACGAGCTGTACCGGGCGTTTTGCCTGCTGAAGGTTATGTCGCGCCAGCAGATCAGCGCGCTGGGCGAGATTGTGGATGCGTGCGTGAGCGAGGCGCGACTGTCGGGTATGCTGATTAGCGCGAGCCGCGACGAGGCGGGGCGGCTGCGCGATTACATAGCTGCGCATTACGCAGAGCCGATAACGATACCCGGAATATGCGCGGCGCTGTCGCTGAGCAAGAGCAAGCTCTACGCCATCTGCCGCGCCGATACCGGCCGCACCGTAAGCGAGCTTATATGCGAAAGGCGCATCGATGCGGCGCGGGCGCTGCTGCGCGGCACCGACGACAGCGTGCGGCAGATATCCGAAACGGTGGGCTATGCCGACTTCAACTACTTCACGCGGGTATTCAGGCAGCATGCCGGGCTGACGCCCAGCGAATACCGCCGGCAGGTACGCGCGGCGGATGACAGCGCTGTGGACAGCCGCGCCACCGATGGCGCGGCGGGCAATGGCGGCTCCACAAGCGCCGATAGGGCGAGCGATGCCCCAACAAAAACACGCGCGGATGCCAAAGCCTAGCGAGTGTGCAGAGTCCAATCAGCGTGCGCAAGCGTCAGCGCGACAAGCGGCGACGCGATAAACTTTGGCAAGGCGAGCAGTCGCATAACAAAAGCCAACGCCAGTCATAGCGAGCGTGCAAAGCCCAATCAGCGCGCGCAAGTGTCAACGCGACAAGCGGCGGCAGCGCAGGAGGCGGCAAAGCAATCAACGGCAGCGCGGGTAGCGACATATCCAGCGCCGCCCGGACCGCATCGGGCTTTGGGCGGCGCGTCGACCGACAGTGGAACATCCGGCGTCGATACAGCCTGACGGCCGGTGGCTCCGACAGCATGACCGCAGGAGGTGAGCGGCAGATGGACAGGACGATACTGCATTGCGACTGCAACTCGTATTTTGCATCGGTGGAACTGCTGACGCGGCCCGAATTGCGCGACCGGCCGGTGGCGGTTTGCGGCGACCCGGCGGCGCGCCATGGCGTGATACTGGCCAAAAACGAGCTGGCCAAGCGCTGCGGCGTAAAGACCGCCGAGACGATAGCGTCCGCGCGGCGCAAGTGTCCGGAGCTGGAGCTGCTCAGGCCGCATCGCGAGCTGTATTCGGCATACTGCCGGCGCATAAATGCGATATACGCGCAGTACACCGACCTGGTTGAACCGGCAAGCGTAGACGAGTCATATCTGGATGTGACCGGTTCACGGGCGCTGTTTGGTTCAGGGGAGCGCATAGCCAACGAACTGCGCGCACGCATTCGAAGCGAGATAGGGCTTACAATATCTGTGGGGGTGTCGTTCTGCAAGATATTCGCAAAGCTGGGCAGCGACTATAAAAAGCCCGATGCCACTACGGTCATAACGCGTGACAACTACCGTGAACTGCTGTATCCGCTGCCGATAGGCGACATGATGTATGTTGGACGGGCGTCGGGCGAGGTGTTGCGGGGCGCGGGCATATACACGCTGGGCGATATATATGCGGCGGGCCCGGAGCGGATCAGGCAGTTGCTGGGCAAGGGCGGCGACGGATTGTGGCGCAATGTGGCGGGGCTGGACGATACGCCGGTCATGCCGCTGGGCTACCATGAGCCGGCCAAGTCGGTGGGCAACTCGACCACGTTCAGGCGCGACTTGACGAGTTGGGCTGATGTGGATGCGGGGCTGACGCTGTTGTGCGAGAGCGTGGGTGCGCGGCTGCGCGAGGCGGGGCTGTATGCGCAGTGCGTGACCGTGCAGATAAAGGATCCGTCGCTAAGAAAGATCTCGCGGCAGGCGCGGCTGGACGCTCCGGTCAATGCGACCGACGCGCTGCTTGAGGCGGCGCGCGGCATAATGCGGCTCAACTGGCGTGAGGGCTCGCCAGTGCGGATGCTGGCGGTGAGCGCGAGCGCGCTGACGGATTCGCCGGGAGTGCGCCAGCTGAGCTTCTTTGGCGATGGCGACGAGGCACGGCGCGAGCGCGCAGTACGCCTGGACTCGGCGGTGGACGGCATACGCGCGCGCTTTGGCGAGGGCGCGGTGCGCCGGGGCAACATACTGGCGACGGATATCGTGACGCCGGGCGGCGGAGATGATGCCAGACTGTGAGCCAAGCGTTTGCCGGCGGATGGCGCCGGGCGGCGGGGATGACGCCCGTCTGTGAGCCAAGCATTTGCCGGCGGATGGCGCCGGACGGCAGAGATGACGCCCGTCTGTGAGCCAAACATTCGCCAGCGGTTGGCGCCGGGCGGCGGGGATGACGCCCGTCTGTGAGCCAAGCATTCGTCGGCGGGTGACGCCGGGCGGCGGGGATGACGCCCGTCTGTGAGCCAAGCATTCGCCGGCGGGTGACGCCGGGCGGCATTTGGAGTGTGGGCGGCAGGGTGTGCGCTTTTGTGCTGCTTTCACACGGCGGCCTCTATCGCTGCGCGATCAGCGTGTACTTGCAGGGCGCGTTGGTGCTGCGGTACGCGCTGCCACATGCCCGAACAGTGCGGTCATGGCCCAAAATACAACGCGTTTTGCAGCTTCTGGCAGATTCTTGCATCCGGGCGCGGCGCGGCAGGAAATCGCGCGGCGATGTTGAATACATATACCGCGCGCATCGCGTAGATTGACGGGGAGTGATATTGTCTTATGGAAGTATTTACGTCTGCGCTGGGCGCGGTACTGACGCTGTTTGTGTTCATGGCGGGCGGGTATGTGTTTGCGCGTTGGGGGCTGGTCAAGCCGGACTTTTCGCCGCAGTTATCGGGCGTGGTGTTCAAGTTCTTCTTTCCGCTGATGCTGCTGAAGGTCATACTGCTCCAGACCGACATCGCGTCGGTCGTTGCGGGCTGGCGGCTGCTGGTCATAAGCACGGCGCTGATAGCGCTGGGCATACCGCTGGGCAAGCTGGTTGCGCATCTCATGAAAGGTCGCATAGCGGTTGCGCCGGCGCAGTTTGCCACGATGTTTCCGAACTACATATTCATGGGCATGCCGGTGATACTGGCGATGTATGGCGAGATCGCGTCTGCGACGCTGGTGATGTACTCGCTGCCGATGAGCCTGCTGGTGTCGACGCTGGGGTACATGGTCATGGCGTCGACGGGCGGTGTGAACTGGCGCGCGGCGTTCAATCCATGCACGGTTGCCATTGTGGTGGGGCTCATCTGGCTGGCGCTGGGCGTGCCGGTGCCGGGCTTTGTGGCGGAGGTCATAACGCTGGGCAACAACGTGGTGTCGCCGGTGGCGATGTTCCAGGTGGGCATGGTCATAGCGAGCTTTAAGTTTCAGGGAGTGGGCGAGCTGCGGGACGCGGCGCTGTTTTCGGCGTTGCGGCTGGTGGGGTTGCCGCTGGTTGTGGCGGTGGTATTGACGCTTGTGGGGCTGCGCGGGCTGGAGGTCAGCGTGCCGGCGATGGTCACCGCGATGCCGGTCGCGGCCAATATGACGATAACCGCCGGCGCGGTCGGGCGGCATGAGGAGATATCGGGCCAGCTGGTGTTTGTGAGCACCGTGTTGAGCCTTATCACGATACCGCTCATGGCGGTCGTGGTCGACATGATACTGGGCCTGGTTGCGTAATACAATAAATACGGGAGGTAAATCGAATGTTTGACAGGGCGGCATACGAAAAGCGCGTGGAGTGGTTCAAGCAGGCGCGCTTTGGCATGTTCATACACTGGGGCCTGTACGCGATACCGGCGCGGGGCGAGTGGATACGCTCGGTGGAGCGCATATCGGTGGAGGATTACCAGCAGTATTTCGACGAGTTCAACCCGGTGGACTACGACCCGCGCAAGTGGGCGCGCGCATGCAAGCAGGCCGGCATGCAGTACGCGGTGCTGACGGCCAAGCATCACGACGGGTTCTGCCTGTTCGACAGCGCACTCACCGACTACAAGTCGACGACCTGCTGCGGGCGCGACCTGGTGCGCGAGTATCTGGACGCGTTCCGTGCCGAGGGCATACGCGTGGGCCTGTACTACTCGATAATCGACTGGCATCATCCGGACTTCCCGCACTATGGCGACAAACAGCACCCTGAGCGCGACAATCCCGCGTTCAAGGACTACAAGTACGACTTCGACAAGTACCTCGAGTACATGCACGGCCAGATACGCGAGCTGTGCACCAACTACGGCAAGATAGACATATTCTGGTTCGACTTCTCCTACGACGACATGCGCGGCGAGAAGTGGAAGGCAACCGAACTGGTGCGCATGATACGCTCGTACCAGCCCGACGTGTTGATGGACAACCGGCTGGAGGTGTCGGGCGAGGGCTTTGGCTCGCTCGCTACGCAGAACCCGAGCGAATACAGCGGCGATTTCGTAAGCCCCGAGCAGATAATCCCGCCCGAGGGCGTCGTGGACGACATGGGCAAGCCGGTCGTCTGGGAGAGCTGCATCACGATGAACAACAACTGGGGCTACAACAGCCGCGACGACCATTTCAAGACCGCCGACATGATAATCAAAAAGCTGGTCGAGTGCGTCAGCAAGGGCGGCAACATGCTGCTCAACGTCGGCCCGGACGCGCGCGGCAACATACCCGAAAAGTCGCTTGAGATACTGCGCGGCATAGGCGACTGGATGCGGCTCAACTCCGAGTCGATATACGGCTGTGGGCGGTCGCTGCTGCCGCGGCCCGACTACGGCCGCGTGACGCAGAAGGGCAAGACGCTCTACTTCCACGTCAACGAGCCGCAGATAGGCTTTGTGCCGCTGGCGGGCATCAAGGCCGACGACGTCAAGTGCATACGGCTGCTGCGCGACGGCAGCGAGCTCAAGATAGAGCGCAACTGGATAACCAACAACTATCCCGACATAGTGTTCGTATCGTTGGGCGAGAACCCGCTGTTGCCCGACCCGGTGGATACGGTCATAAAGGTCGAACTCAAGTGACGCGCAAGCGCGTCGCATACGCGGCGCAGGCGATATAACGCAAATCAAAAGAGGAAACGGAGTGTGTATGACTATGAAGTACGGATTGCAAATGTACTCGGTGCGCGACGTAGCGCAGAGCGATCTGCTGGGCACTATCGAGAAGGTGGCCGCGCTGGGCTATCACTACGCGGAGTTCGCGGGGTTCTTCGGCATACCGGCGGCCGATGTCAAGGCCAAGCTGGACGAGTGCGGCATGGAGGTGTCCTCGACGCACACCGGCTGGCAGGAGCTGACTGACGACGTCATCGACAAGACAATCGAGTACCACAAGACGATAGGCAATTCGTTCATAATAATACCGGGCGCCGACCTGAGCGATCAGCAAAAGCTCGACGACTTCATAGCGCTGGTCAACAAGGTTCAGCCGGTGCTGGCCCAGGCGGGCATCAAGCTGGGCTATCACAACCACGCGCATGAGTTCAAGCTCAACGCCGACGGCTCGCACATCTACGAGCAGCTCAAGAGTCGCACCAACATGGAGCTGGAGATAGACACCTACTGGGCATACGTGGGCGGCCAGGACCCGATAGCTATGATGCACGAGCTCAAGGACCGCGTGCACATAATCCACATCAAGGACGGTTCGGCCGACGGTCATGGCACGCCGCTGGGCATGGGCACCGCGCCCGCAGCCGAAGTCTACAAGACTGCCTGCGAGCTGGGCATGCAGCTGATAGTCGAGTCCGAGACCTGCACGCCGTCCGGTCTGGAAGAGGCGCGCATATGCATGGAGTTCCTCAAGGCGCAGGAGAAGTGATGTGAATATGTCCGGCGTGCGTGCCGGCGGGGTGACATTCAGGGCGGATGGCGATGAGCCGTCCGCCCATTTTTGCATGCAAAATTTTCTGCGCCGCGAACCTGAGTTACTGCCAGGCGCATCTAATATATGTAATTACGATGAGGGGCCCCGGCTGGAGGAGTAACATATGGACGAGCGGGAATTCAGCGAGCGCGCGGCCGCGCTGGAGCGTAGGCTGTACCGGGTGTGCTTTGCGCTGCTGCGCTGCGACGCCGACTGCGCCGACGCCGTGCAGGAGGCGCTGCTCAAGGCGTGGCGCGCGCTGGCCTGGCTAAGGCGCGAGGAGTACTTCGAGACGTGGCTGACGCGCATAGCGATAAACGAGTGCAGGCGCATACTGCGCATGCGTCGGCATGCGCTGGAGCTAGACGCGCGGCTGCCCGCGCCCGAGCCGCCGGACGTAGGGCTGCGCGATGCGCTGATGGCGCTAGACGTGCAGCTGCGGTTGCCGGTGGTGCTGCACTATGTGAACGGGTTCGACATAGCCGAGACGGCGCGCATACTGCATCTGCCGCAGGGCACTGTAAAGAGCCGGCTGTACCGGGCGCGCGCGCGGCTGCGCGAGCTGATGAGTGAGGAGGACTGCATATGAAGCGCAGCTGGGACGACGCGTTTTCAGCGACGCCGGCGGAGTTCCACCGGCGCGTGGCGCTCACGCTTTCCCGCATAGAGGAGGATAACATGAAACGCAGAAGTAAGCTGAGCATGGGGCTGATAATGCTGGCGATAGTTTTGGCGCTTGCGGGCGGGGCGGCGCTGGCTACGGGCAATGTATTCGGCTGGGTGGCACCAAGGTATGCAGACGATGAGCTGAACGCGCGCTTTGCCCGGCTCAACGAATTGGCCGACGCGCAGGTGCAGACGGCGGTGAGCGCGGACGGCGCACAAGTGCTGGAGCTGACGCAGAACTACTACGACGGCGACGTGCTGTGCGTGGCATACAGACTGAGCGGTCTGAGCGAGGCGGACGCCATAGACGCGGAATTCGAACCGGATGCTGAACTGCGCGCGCGCATAAAGTCGGAAGGCGCACCGGTGGACGAATTGACCAGTGTATACGGTGCGGAGGACGAGAGCGTGCGCGCGCTGCTCGAAGACCTTGCGCGGCGAGAGTTCACTGGCGACGATTGGGCCTGCATAGCAGTGTACGGCGCGTTCCTGAGCGACCATACGTTCGTCACCGTGGACGGCGAAAGGGTCGATGTGGCATACTGCTTTGACGGCGCAAAGTTGGAGGGCGACGTACTTATCGGCTACCGCGAATATCGGGTCGGTGAGGACGAGTATGCGCTGCCCGCATCCGACGGCGCGCAGCAGATAACCTACGAGATGGCGCTGAATCGTCAGGTGTGGTATTACTATCGCGATGCCAGCGGTTTCTATACGCTGAGCGAACGGCTGGCCAAGGAACCGTTCGAGTTTACTGTGCGGCGCATTGAACAGCCCGCAGGCGATGCAGGTCAGGCCGATATCGATTGACGCATGGCAACGCGTGCTGCTGAACCTGCGGGCGTCTGGCGATGCAGGCGGTCCGGCGGCGCGCGTTAGCGGTGTGCAAATAGGGCAGCCTGCGCGGAGCCGGCTTGGCTCGATTAAGCGGGAGCGCATATGCCCAGTGCTGCGGTCAGGCGCCCTACTGCGCTCGACAGGCAACGTGGCTGTGGATTTTACCGACGGCTTTTGCCGCCGCCTCCAGGTATGAAGGCGGCGGCATTCTTGTCCGCCGAACTAATCAAATTTTCATCCGCCCAAACAGGAAAACCACCCGCGCGCGCAGAATAACCATGTTATCTGGCTCGCGCCAAATACGCCCGAAAGAAGACGCTGCACATGGATGTATTGCAGAGGATGATAAACACGCAGACGCTGATGTTCATATACATGATATGCGGCGTGGTACTGCGCAGGATAGGCATTATTAACGCGCAGAGTCGCGGCAGCTTTGTTAAGCTGCTGACCAATCTGCTGTTGCCGTGCATGATACTGGACTCGTTCAACAAGCCGCTGGACATGGACGAGCTCAAGGGCGCGGCGCTGGTGATGTGCGTAAGCGGCGCGATGTGCTTTCTGGGGTATGTCGTGGGCAAGCTGATATGGCGGGGCAAGGCCGCCGACCGGCAGGGCACGCTGCTGTTCGGCACGATGTTCTCAAACGCCGGCAATGCGGGCACGCCGATAGTGTCGATGGTGTTTGGCGAGTCGGGCGTGGTATACGCATCGTTTTTCATGATACCGGTCAGGATACTGCTGTGGACTATGGGAGTATCGCTGTACGTGCGCGGTTCACGGCGCGAGAAGTTCACCAAGGTGCTGCTCAACCCATGCGTTGTGGTAGTGTTTCTGGGCGTGGCGCTGATGCTGATGCCGTTTACGCTGGACGGCGTGGCGGCGACTGCGATAAGGAGCATAGGCGATATGACCGGGCCGTTGGCGATGATGATAATCGGGGCGTCGCTGGCTGAGCAGAACGCGCGCGAGTTGCTGGATCTGGACGTGCTGCTGGTAAGCCTGATGCGGCTTGTCGTCATGCCGCTGATAGCGCTGGCGGCGCTGAGGCTGGCGGGCGTCGACGAGACGCTGGTGCAGGTCACGGTGATACTGCTGGCGATGCCGGTTGCGTATACGACTGCGATACTTGCCGAGCGCTACAATGCCAATTATCACTTTGCCAGCAAGTGCGTGTGTCTGTCGACGCTGCTGTCGCTGGTGACTGTGCCGCTTATGTGCCTTGTGCTCTAGCGCGGGGCCGACTGAGGAGGGCTTATGGCCAGAATACTGCTAGTTGAGGATGAAAAGATGCTGGCGCGCTATGTCGAGCTGGAGTTGACGCACGAAGGCTACGAGGTCGACGTGGCAAACGACGGCCGCGAGGGCCTGGACAAGGCGCTGGAGGACAAGCATGACCTGATGCTGTTGGACCTGATGCTGCCACGGCTGTCGGGCATAGAGATCTGCCGGCGCGTGCGCCAGCACAGCACAAAGCCCATAATAATGCTGACGGCCAAGGACGACGTCAGCGACAAGGTCATGGGCCTGGATATGGGCGCGGACGACTACGTGACCAAGCCCTTTGCGATAGAGGAACTGCTGGCGCGGATCCGCGTAGCGCTCAAGCACGGCGAGCGCGCACGCACCGGCGCCGATTCGGATGGACGGCTCAGCGCGGGGCCGCTCGTGGTCAATCCGCGCAATCGCCAGGTGTCGTTTGGCGGCGAGGAAGTCGCGCTCACCAAGACCGAGTTCGACATGCTGGCGTACATGGTCGCGCACCAGGACAAGGTGCTCAGCCGGGACGAGTTGCTCAGCGAGGTGTGGGGCTATTCATACGCGGGCGACACCAACATAGTGGACGTGTACGTGCGCTATCTGAGGCAGAAGCTGGACGAGAAGTACGGCGTAAAGCTGCTGCACACGGTGCGCGGAGTGGGGTATCTGTTTA
Organism: Candidatus Fimadaptatus faecigallinarum; assembly: GCA_018714445.1. Classification (GTDB taxonomy): domain Bacteria; phylum Bacillota; class Clostridia; order Christensenellales; family Aristaeellaceae; genus Fimadaptatus; species Fimadaptatus faecigallinarum. The sequence goes on from DVNK01000052.1 coordinate 62,720, forward strand.
AGTATGAGCAATAGCAGGTGGCGCGCGGTGCTGGGCGCGTGGGGCCGGCGCGCGCGGCGCAGCGCTCAGGCGCGGCCCGGGGCTGCTCAGTCCGAGCGACCGCGCCCGGACCAGAGCGCTGCTGCGCCCGACGCGTCGGATGCGTCCGGCGTATTGCAGGAGCCATGGGTCGAGCGCGCGGAGGATCGCAACGAGCGTGGCGCGTCCCGCGGGTCGGCCGGAGATGCGCACGCGCGGCGCGCCGTTCGGGCAGCGCGGCGCGTGGAGCCAAAGCGTGGCAGCGCGGTGGCGCCCAAGCGGCAGCCCGGTGCGGGCGTGCGGGAAACCGCCGCGCCCGCCCGAACATCCGGAGGGCAGTCCGCAGTGGCGGACAGTGCCCCGACACGCGCCGAGGCTCCTGAGCAGCCCGCCGTCGCAGGACAGCCTGCTGGAAGCCGCGCAGATCCGCGCGCGCGCAACGCACGCCAGCGCCATGCGGCGCGTGCGCTGGGGCGTTGGTGGCGCATGGGGCGGAGCGCACCGGTTGAGCCTGTGCCCGATGTGGACGCGGGCGAACTGGACGACGTGGCGCGGCGCGTCGAGGAAGCGCTGAATACGGCCCGAACGCGCATTGAGTCAAATATAAGCGCCGCAAACGCCACGAAATCGAGCGCACACGCGGCGTATCAGTCGGGCGCCGGACGCAGGCTGGGCCGTGGCGACAAATGGCAGCGCGACGACAACGTATTCAATGAGGTCAGCCGCGCCGTAAATGCGCGTGCGCGCGGCACGCTGCATGACATACGCTTTTCGATGTCGACGCGGATATCGTGGAACTATACGCGCATACTCTGGGAGACGCTGGTGATATCGCTGGTGCTGCTGGCGGTGGTATACGCGCTGGCGGCGCTGCCGCAGTTGGAAGCGGTGAGCGCCGATGCGGCGGCGCAGGTCGCAGACGCTGCCCGTGCGTTGCCGGGCGGTCTGGCGGCACTGCCCGAGCCTACGCCGGCGCCGTCTGCCGAGCCGACTGCGGCGTCCGATGCGGCTCAGACATCTGGGCAAACGCTTGGGTTGGAGCAATCAGCCTCATCTGTGTTGGCGACTGTGCCGGAGCAATCCGAGGCGTCTGTGCCGGGGGCTGGGTCGGAGCAATCCGAGGCGTCTGTACCGGTGGCTGGATCGAAGCAATCCGCCGGGTCTGTGCCGGCGGCCGGATCAGAGCAATCCGCCGAGTATGAGTCGACGTTTGGCTCAGCACAACCAATTTCATCTGCGCCGACGCCAGGGCCGGAGCAATCCGCTCCATTTGAGCAAACGCCCGGATCGGGCTCCATACCGGGCACAGAATTGGCGTCCGCGCCGAGACAGACGGAATCGTCCGAGGCGACGCCCGCGCCAGAATCAGCGTTTGCGCCTGAGCGGCTGGCGTCAGGCGCTGATATGGCGGGAGCTCAGCTGGCGTCAGAAGCTGGTATGGCGGGAATGCAGCTCGCGTCGGACGCAATCGCGAACGGCGTTCAGGCAGAGACGTCGGACGCAGAGGGCGGCGAACAGGCCGCAAACATGGACGAGCAGTCCGGCGAGAATTCGATGGATGGGCAGGCCGTCACGACCGACGGTCAGGCCGGCGATGAGCTGGACGCCATGGCGACCGGCCCGGCGCCGACCCGTGAACCGGTGCGGCTGATAGATTTGCGGCTGGGCGGGGCCGACCATGCGTATGCGCGGGTCAGCGGCATCGATGGACGGGTGTACTATGACGACGCGCCGTTCGAGTTGACGACGGCATCGGTGTTGAGCTACTGGGACGGCGAGTTCTACCGGGTGGATTCGCTGCTGGTGAACGTGGACGGCTATGTGTACCAGGTGTACGTGGCGGCGGCGCTCACGTACTGGCTGCGGCTGTGCATGATAATGTTGGGCGGCGTGGCGCTGGTGGACCTGTTCAGGGGGCTGTACTTTTTGATTAAGGGCCGGGCCATAAATGCGCAGATGCTGGGTCCGATAGGCGAGATAAGCGAGACTGCGCGCGCGCTCAATGCTCAGAATATGTCTCAGCGCATAAATGTCGAGGGCACGCGCTCGGAACTGCGCGAGCTGGCGCTGGTGATAAACGAAATGCTCGACCGAATCGAGGCCGCTTACGACGGTCAAAAGCAGTTCGTGTCGGATGCGTCGCATGAGCTGCGCACGCCGATTGCGGTCATACAGGGCTACGCCACCATGCTCCAGCGCTGGGGCAAGGACGACGCCGCGGTGCGCGACGAGGCCATAACCGCGATAAGCAGCGAGGCCGCCAATATGAAGGACCTGGTCGAGAAGCTGCTGTTTCTGGCGCGGCACGACCGGCAGACGCTCAAGCTCAATCCGGAGCTGATAGACATGCGCGAGCTGACCGAGAGCATTGCGCGCGAAACGCGCATGATAGCGCCCGATCACGAGATAATCTGCGGCGAGATGCAGGACGTGCGGGTGTTGGGCGACGGCACGGCGCTCAAGCAGGCGCTGCGGATATTCATGGACAACGCATGCAAGTACACGCCTGCGGGCGGCAAGGTGACGATATCGTGCGTACAGGGCGGCATGGGCGCGCTGATATCGGTCGAGGACACGGGCTGCGGCATACCGGCGGGCGAGCTCAAGCGGGTATTCGACCGGTTTTATCGGGTGGATGGCTCGCGGGGCGCGGTGCCGGGGCATGGCCTGGGGCTGTCGATAGCGCGCATAATCGCGGTGCGCCATGGCGGTAGGATACATGTGCGCTCCAAGGAGGGCGTGGGTTCGGTGTTCACGCTGGAGCTGCCGGGAATAGCATGAGCGGCGGCATGCTAAGCGCACTCTTACGAACGGATATCTGGAACTGTGACGGCGCTGCCATGTGGCATGAGCGCGCCGGTTCATGGCGATGTCAAATATACAATGCTAGTGCATAAACATCTATCATAACCGCACAGGAGGAGTAGAGATGGAAGCATACAAGGACAAGACGCTGTCGCCCCGGGCGCGGGCGCATGACCTGGTTTCCCGCATGACGATATGGGAGCGCGCTTCGCAGCTGCGCTACGACGCGCCGGCGATACCGCGTCTGGGCGTGCCGGAGTACAACTGGTGGAACGAGGCGCTGCACGGCGTGGCGCGCGCGGGCACGGCGACGATGTTCCCGCAGGCGATTGCGCTGGCGGCGATGTTCGACGAGGACGCGATGCGCCATGTGGGCGATGTGATATCAACCGAGGGCCGCGCCAAGTACAACGAGTATTCGCGCCACGGCGACCGCGACATATACAAGGGCCTGACGTTCTGGTCGCCCAACGTGAACATATTCCGAGATCCGCGCTGGGGCCGCGGCCATGAGACCTACGGCGAGGATCCGTATCTGACTTCACGGCTGGGCGTGGGGTTCGTCAAGGGGTTGCAGGGCGACGGGCCGCAGCTCAAGTCGGCCGCGTGCGCTAAGCACTACGCGGTGCACTCGGGTCCCGAGGCGCTGCGCCATCGCTTCAACGCCATCGCCAGCAAAAAGGACATGTTTGAGACATACCTGCCGGCGTTTGAGGCGCTGGTCAAGGAGGCGCATGTCGAGGCGGTCATGGGCGCGTACAACCGCACCAACGGCGAGCCCTGCTGCGGTTCCAAGACGCTGATACGCGACATACTGCGCGGCAAGTGGGGCTTTGACGGGCACTTCGTGTCGGACTGCTGGGCGATAGCCGATTTCCATAACAATCACCATGTGACCGACACCGCGCCCGAATCAGCGGCGCTGGCTATAAAGAACGGCTGCGACGTCAACTGTGGCAACACATATCTGCACATGCTGACCGCACTGCAGGAGGGCCTGGTGACCGAGGACGACATAACCACCGCGTGCGAGCGGCTGTTCACGACGCGCATGAGGCTGGGCCTGTTCGACTCCGATACGCCATATGACGCGATCCCCTACGAGGCCAACGACTGCGCCCAACACCACGAGGTCGCGCTGGAGGCCGCGCGCAATTCGATCGTGCTGCTCAAAAACGACGGCACGCTGCCGCTGGACATGTCCAAGTACCACTCGATAGCCGTAATCGGCCCCAATGCCGACAGCCGGCTGGCGCTGATAGGCAATTACCATGGCACCGCGTCGCGTTACGTGACGCTGATGGATGCGATTCAGCTGGAGGCTGGCGACACGCGCATACTGTACAGCGAGGGCTGCGACAAGAAGCGCGACAAGAGCGAGGGCCTGTCGGCGTACAAGCTGGACCGCCTGAGCGAGGCCATGACCTGCTGCGAGCATGCCGAGCTGGTGATACTGGCGGTGGGCTTGGACGAGACGCTCGAGGGCGAGGAAGGCGATGCCGGCAACGCGTACTTCTCGGGCGACAAGGCTGACCTGAATCTGCCTGCGCCGCAGGTCGAGCTGATGCGCCGCGTGCTGGACTGCGGCAAGCCTGTGATAGTGGTCAACTTCACCGGCAGCGCGGTCGATCTCAGGCTGGCTCAGGACAAGGCGGCGGCGATATTGCAGGCGTGGTATCCGGGCGCGCTGGGTGGTCTGGCGATAATGGATGTGCTGACCGGGCGCGTATCGCCGTCGGGCAAGCTGCCGGTCACGTTCTATAACGACATCGCCGATCTGCCCGAGTTCACCGACTACTCGATGAGCAACCGCACATACCGCTACTTTAAGGGCGATGTGCTCTATCCGTTTGGGTATGGGCTTACCTATGGCCATTGCCGCGCGGTAGGGCCGGTGGAGCTGGACTTTGCCGACGACGCGGCGTATGCGCGCGTGATGGTCGAGAATACCGGCGCCTGCGACACGCGCGAGGTCGTGCAGGTATATGTGCGCTCCGAATCGAAGTATGCGCCCGCCAATCCGGCGCTGTGCGGGTTCAAGCCCGTGTTCGTGCCTGCGGGCGAGCGCGTAGAGGTATCGGTAAAGCTGGGCGCGCACGCGTTTGAGATCGTCGACGACGAGGGCGTGCGCCGTCAGGACGGCCATGAGTTTGACCTGTTCGTGGGCCTGGGCCAGCCCGACGCCCGCACTGAACAGCTTACCGGCGAAAAGTGCGTGAATACGCACGTGCGCATTTGATGAGGCTTGTGCCTGGTTGAATCGCGTGGCGGTGCTGAGGTTTGTGCTTGGTTGAATTGCGTGGCGGTGCTGCGGCTTGTGCTTGGTTTAATCGAATGGCGGTGCTGAGGTTTGTGACACGGCCCATGTTTTAGTCTGGCGGTAACGCCGTTTCATGCGTTGAGCTTGTGGCACCCGATGCCGACGACGCGCAGCCAGCCCCAAACGTCGCTTCATGCGTTGGGGCTTATGTCTAAGCTCTGCGTAAATGGCGCACTATTGCTTTGGCACAAGTGTAGGTTAAGCGCAAATAATGCACTCTGAGCCGCGGCCCATGGTTGAACCAGTCAAAAGCGCTGCCATGCCGCGGAATGCCGCCGGCGCCTGTCGGCGGCGCAGGCAAGCGCAATTACCAGCGGCGGGTCGGCAAGATGTCAACCCGCCGCTTTTTGTCATGTTTTGCTGATATATCGAGTCCGAAGGGATGCAGGGTATGAGTTACTATGAACCGGGCGAGGCGCTGGACAGGTGCCGTGCAGCCGATAAGTATTGGGTGGCCGGGGATTACGGCCGGTTTTTTGAAGAATACATGAATATCGCTGTTGAGACCTCATATCCGCTGGCCGAATGTCAGGTGGGCTTTTGCTATCTGGAAGGCCATGGGGTGGAAAAGGATGTGGAAAAGGCGCTGTACTGGACAAACCGCTCGGCGCTCCACGGCGATATGGATGCGCAGTACAATCTCGCATGGATATACGAAAACGGCATATGCGGTAGCGTCGATCTCAAAAAGACCAGACACTGGTACAGGCAGTCGGCATTGCAGGGCTTTGACATGGCTGTGGAAAAGTGCCGCGAGTACGGCATATCGCTGGAAGCCCGGGACTGACTTGTCGCGGCGCGCGCGATATGGCGAGTGCCGCGCGGCCTGTGCGGTGAACGGCGACGGTGTGCGCCGTGCGCGCGCGGATCTGCTCAATATCCGGCACCGGCGCCGGTTGCGCGGCATATGCTGAGTTGTCGGGCATCCGGCGCGATCGATGCGCAAACCGGCTGCGCGCGGTGCGCATGGCTTTGGCGATGCGATATATTGCGTCCAGGATACGCGGCGCATGCAAAAGTTAATGCTTTCGTCGCGCAATTTAGCGCGCACATAGTTGACAGTGCACTAGAATATGATATATAATTAGCCGAATAAAACCTAAAAGAACGGATGCCTTATCCAGAGTGGCCGAGGGACGGGCCCTGTGACGCCACGGCAACCAGCAGCGCAGGCTGTGACGGTGCCAATTCCCGGGCGCGCTGAGCGCGCCAAAGATGAGGCGCAGCTTGACCCGATGTGCGAGCCGCGCGGCGCGCGCATTTTTTTGTCAATATGCCCAATCAGGCTTCCGATTCCGGTGGGGGATTAATTGGAGGTAAGGTATGAAGCGATTGTTCACATCCGAATCCGTGACCGAAGGCCATCCCGACAAAATATGCGACCAGATATCCGACGCGGTGCTGGATGCGATACTGGCTCAGGATCCGATGGCGCGCGTTGCGTGCGAGTGTGCCAGCTGCACCGGGCTGGTCATGGTGATGGGCGAGATAACCACCAGCTGCTACGTGAACATAGACGGCATAGCGCGCGATACGCTGCGCCGCATAGGCTATAACCGCGCCAAATACGGCTTTGACGCCGATTCGTGCGCGGTGCTGACGTCGCTGCACGGGCAGTCGCCCGACATAGCGCAGGGCGTGGACAGCGCGCTGGAGACGCGCAACAGTGCCGTGCTGGACATAGGCGCGGGCGATCAGGGCATGATGTTCGGCTATGCGTGCGACGAGACGCCCGAATACATGCCGGCGGCGATAGCGCTGGCGCATCGCGTGACCAAGAATCTGGCGCAGGTGCGCAAGTCGGGCGAGCTGAGCTATCTGCGCCCCGACGGCAAGGCGCAGATAACGGTCGAATACGACGGCGACACGCCCCGGCGCATAGACACGGTGGTGGTGTCGACGCAGCATTCGCCCGACGTGGACATGGCGCAGCTGCATAAGGACGTGATTGAGCGCGTGGTGCGGCCGGTCATACCCGACGGGCTGCTGGACGGCGACACGCGCTATCTCATCAACCCGACAGGCCGGTTTGTACTGGGCGGGCCGGCGGGCGACTCGGGCCTGACCGGACGCAAGATAATCGTGGACACCTACGGCGGCTATGCGCATCATGGCGGCGGCGCGTTCTCGGGCAAGGACCCGACCAAGGTCGACCGTTCGGCGGCGTATGCGCTGCGCCATGTGGCCAAGAACCTGGTCGCGGCGGGCGTGGCCAAGCGCGTCGAGGTGGGCGTGGCGTATGCGATAGGCGTGGCGCATCCGGTGTCGATAACCGTGGACGCCAGCGGCTCGGCGCTGTCAAACGAGCAGATAGCCGACCTGGTGGCGCGCACATTCGACCTGCGCCCGGCGGCGATAATCGAGCGGCTGGGCCTGCGCCGCCCGATATACGCCCAGACTGCCAGCTACGGCCACTTTGGGCGCGACGACCTCGACCTGCCCTGGGAGAAGCTGGACTGCGTGGACGCGATACGCGCGAAGATGTGACGGCTGCGCCGGGGTGAAAACTCCAATGGCCGCGGATATCCGCATCGGCGGAGCCGCGGCCTTTTTGCGCGCGCTAAAGTCATTTCGCGCGCAAAAACCCGTACAGACAGTAAAACAGCATGTGCGCCCGCCAAATCGCAGCGCCGCCTGCATGGCGCATTGCGACAAATTTTGAGCCAGCTTGCGCGCAGGCGCTTGTGTTATGCAGGAATACGTGCTATAATAGCCTCGCTATGACGGCCCCCGGGTCAAGCGCGCGCCGGCGCGCTCGCCCGACTGGCCGCCGGAAGGGAGTGATCTATTGAACGGGCCAATTAAGCTGCCGCAGCGCAGGTATGCGAGGATGCACTGGAAGCCTGTGCAGGTGCTGGTCGTGGGCTTTGCGGCGCTGATAATCGGCGGCGCGCTGATACTCACGCTGCCGATATCCACGCGCAGCGGCCATTCGGTCGGGTTCTATGACGCGCTGTTTACCGCGACTTCGGCGGTGTGCGTGACCGGACTGGCGGTCGTCGAAACCGGCCAGACATATTCCACGTTCGGTCAGGTAGTTATAATGCTGCTCATACAGATGGGCGGACTGGGCTTTATGACGGTTACGTCGCTGATATTCATGATAATGGGGCGGCGCATAACGCTCAAGGACAGGCTGATAATTCAGGAGGCCATGAACGAAAGCCGGCTCAGCGGACTGGTAAAGCTGGTCAGATGGGTGCTGCTTACGACGGTTACGATAGAGCTGGCGGGCGCGCTGGTGCTCAGCACGCGGTTTGTGCCCGACTACGGGCTGGCGCAGGGGCTGTTCTTCGGACTGTTCCACTCGGTGAGTGCGTTTTGCAACGCGGGCTTCGACGTGCTGGGCGCGGGCACTTCTTTGATGCCCTACGCCAACGACTGGGTGGTCAACATAACGATAATGGCGCTGATAACCTTCGGCGGCCTGGGCTATTCGGTCATACGCGACATAGTGGTGCACCGCGGCCTGCGCGGGCTGAGCCTGCACAGCCGGGTGGTCATAATAACTACGCTGTCGATAACGCTGAGCGGCGCGATAATGTTCGCGCTGCTGGAGTGGGAAAACCCTGGCACGCTGAACGACGGCCAGAAGAACGCCGCCGACAAGCTGATAGCCTCGTTTTTCCAGTCGGTCACGACCCGCACCGCGGGCTTTGCGACCATCGACCAGGCCAGTATGCACGCGCCCAGCAAGCTGCTGACCACGATAATGATGTTCATAGGCGCGTCGCCCGCCTCGACCGGCGGCGGCGTAAAGACCACTACGGTCGCGGTGCTGTTTGCGCTGATAATTTCGCAGGTACGCGGCCGCAAGCAGGTGCTGATGGGCCAGCGCGCGCTGCCGCATACGCTGGTGCTGCGCGCGACGTCGATATTCCTGATAATGCTGATGCTGGTGCTGGTGTCTACGATGGTACTGTCGTTCTCGATGCGCGAGGCGCAGCCGTTTGACGAGGTGCTGTTTGAGACCACGAGCGCCATAGGCACGGTGGGCCTGTCGTGCAATATGACGCCCAAGCTCAATTTCGTGTCCAGGATGATAGTCATACTGCTGATGTACGCCGGCAGGGTGGGGCCGCTGTCGCTCACTATGGCGCTGGCGCGGCAGCAGCTGTACTCGGAGGATCCGGTGCGCTATCCCGAGGACAGGCTGATGATAGGTTAGGCGCGCGGAACAAGGCGCGAATTAATCGATTGGATGGGTGAAGCGATTATGGAAAAGATAATGAGGAAACTGCGCAGCCAGCCCGAGGAGGCCAAGCAGTTTGTGGTCATAGGACTGGGCCAGTTCGGCATGAGCGTGGCCACGACGCTGTACTCTATGGGCTACGACGTGCTGGCGGTGGACATAAGCGGCGAGCGCGTCGATGCGATAAACGGCAAGGTGACCCACGCCGCGCAGGCCGACGCCACCGACGAGGAGGCGCTGCAGACGCTGGGCATACACAACTTCGACACCGCCGTAGTGGCGCTGGGCAAGGCGCTGCAGGCCAGCATAATAGTCACGCTGCTGCTCAAGGAGCTGGGCGTGGCCAACGTAATAGTCGAGGCCAAGACCGACATACACGCCAAGGCCCTGGGCAAGATAGGCGCCGACCGGGTGCTGTTCCCCGAGCGCGACATGGGCCAGCGCGTGGCGCATCATCTGGCGTCGAGCAACATACTGGATATGATAGAGCTGTCCAGCGAGTTTACGCTGATGGAGCTCAGACCGCTGGAGGAATGGATAGGCCATTCGCTCAGCGAGCTTGCGATGCGCAGGCACTACGGAATAAACGTGGTGGCGATATGCAATGCCGGCGGCGTGAACGCCTCGCCCAAGGCCGAGGATGTCATTCGGGCTGAGGATGTGCTGCTGGTAGTGGGCGCGGCCGACCGGCTCAACAAGCTCGCAAGGGCCTGATCTCAACGTCAGTCGGATGGGCCTGGCGCGCGGCGGGGCTATTGCGGCAGGGTAGATTGAGCATATGAGCACCGCCCGGGCAAGGCTGTGCAAAAAGCAAGCGAACGCCGCCCGACAAGGCCGTGCAAAAAGCATGCGAGCGCCGCGCGGCAAGGCCGTGCAAAAAGCAGGCGGGCACCGCCCGGGCAAGGCTGTGCAAAAAGCATGCGAGCGCCACGCGACGAGGCCGTGCAAAAAGTATGCGAGCGCCACGCGGCAAGGCTGTGCAAAAAGCAGGCGAACCCCGCCCGACAAGGCTGTGGAAAAAGCATGCAAACGCCGCCCGACAAGGCCGTACAAAGAGCATGCGGGCGCCGCCCAGCAACGCTGTGCAAAATCGGCTGAGCGAGATTGAGCGGCGGTATGCGCCATCTGGCGACAGCATACCGCGCTGGCGGCAGATGGGCGCGACAGGGTGCACTTAATTGGAATAATTCGATCATACAACCGCCCGGTAGCCAGACAGGCTGCGCGGGCGGCCTACGTTTAGAGGGGAGGCGCATGGCATGGAGGACTTTAACAATCCGCTGTGCAAGCCGTATGAACTGGAAGGACACGGCGACAAAGCGGCGCATGGCGTGCTGGTGATACATGGCTTCACCGGTTCGCCGGCGCAGCTGCGGCCCATGGCCGAGTCGATAAACGCGCGCGGCTACACCGTCAGCGGATTGCTGCTGCCGGGCCACTGCACGACGCTTGACGACATGGCGCGCGTGAGTTGGAGCGATTACATTGACAGTGTGCGCGCAGGCTATGACGCGCTGGCAGCGCGCTGCGAAGATGTGAGCGTGGTGGGATTGTCGATGGGCGGACTGCTCAGTCTTATCATATCCGCTGAGCGCGATGTGCGCGCGTGTGCGGTGTTGTCGGCGGCGGTGGTGCAGCGCAATCGCCTGGCGCGGCTGTCGCCGGTGCTCAGGTATGTCATGCCGCGCGTGATACGCTGGCCTGAGAGCGCAGTGAATCGCGGCGCGGACTTCTTGCACGAGTACGACTATGGCTACAGCGGTTTGCCGGTGCGGCGCGTGGCCGACCTGATGCGGCTGAGCCATATGGCGCGCGGTGCGCTGAGCAGCGTGCATTGTCCGCTGCTGGTCGTGCAGTCGTGGCGCGATGAGACGGTCAACCCGGTCAGCGCCGAGATAATAATGCGCGGTGCGGCTTCCGAGCGCAAACGACTGGTGCGCCTGGAGCGTTCCGGTCATATGATAACGCTGGGCCCCGAGCGCGAGCAGGTTTGGCGCGAGGTCGGCGAATGGCTGGACGCTGCGCAGGCGTGACGGCTGGCTGAGCGCGCCAGGGCAGTAACGCTTTGCCCCCGACGGCATATAATAGACCAGGCGTTGCGGTAAGGCCGCGCGCCATGTGCCGTGGAAGGGGTGATGCGCTATGCCCAGCGACGAGGGCCGCGGCGCATGTGACAGGGCGTGCGACTGGCGGGTACCGTGCTGTGGTGCGTCAGAGCCGGTCATGCATCGGTGTGCGTCTCGCTGCACGTGTGCGCCCAGATGTGACGCCACTGTGTGCCGCGATCCGGGTGCATACCGGCCGAACTGCGGGTGCGGCAGGCCACCGGGCGAATGTGCGCGCCCTCCCGGCCGATATCCGCCGCATGCGGGGCGGTGCCCGCCCAGACCGGTATTCCCGCGGGTGAGCACGGGGCCGTGCTGTCCATCGGGGCGCGCGCCAGTAGGATTGCTGGCGGGAGCGCTGATTGGACTGGGCGTATTGCTGGTACTGATATGCGTGCCAGTGTGCGTGTGGCCCGTGGTGATCGGTGCAGCGCTGATAGCGCTGGGGTGCACAGTGCTCAAGCGCGGCAGATGAGGCCATGCTAAGAAGCAGGCGGGCGAACCGAAAGCGGCAAGCGAAGCCGAAGGCGGCGCAAGCAGCCGGCAGAGGCGGGCGAACCGAAAGCGGCAAGCGAAGCCGAAAGCAGCGCAAGCAACCAGCAGAGGCGGGCGAACCGGCAGCGGCAAGCGAAGCCGAAAGCAGCGCAAGCAACCAGCATAGGCGGGCGAACCAGCAGCGGCAAGCGAAGCCGAAAGCAGCGCAAGCAGCCAGCAGAGGCGGGCGAACCGGCAACGGCAAGCGAAGCCGAAAGCAGCGCAAGCAGCCAGCAGAGACGGGCGAACCGGCAACGGCAAGCGAAGCCGAAGGCGGCGAAACAACCGGCAAAGGCGGGCGAACCGGCAGCGGCAAGCGAAGCCGAAAGCAGCACAAGCAGCCAGCAGAGGCGGGCGAACCGGCAGCGGCAAGCGAAGCCGAATGATACAGGCATGGCTGCCAATAAGGACAAAAGCAGATGCAAATGAAAAATGCCGACGCAGCGTCAGACGCGATCCGGCATGCGCGTTAAAGGCGAGAACATTGGCGGCGCACAGACCGGCGCAATGACAGCCGCGGGATGAGCAGTACATATGCCATGCGCACAATTGTGTGCACGAGCATATTTTAAATATCGCCTTGACCGAAGGGCAAAAGCGTCGCGCGGCGAGATGTTTCGGCAAAAAAGAAGGGCGGACGATTCCCGGTATACGGGAATCGCCCGCCCTTCAGGCTGTGCGGCGAAGCAATAAACATACGCAAAATTGCCGACAATCGCCGGACAGCCGCGTTTTTATTGCAAATGGCCTGACGGATCGGCGCAAGGCAACGCTTACAGCGCGCGCTCTACCTTACCGCTGCGCAGGCAACGGGTGCATACGCACATGCGGGTGGGAACGCCGTTGACCATAACGCGCACCTTCTGAGTGTTAGGAGCCCAGGACGTGCGGGTCTTGCGGTTGGAGTGGCTGACATTGTTGCCAGACATAGTGCCCTTGTGGCAGATTTCGCAATACTTGCCCATTGATAAACACCTCCTTCAAACAGGCGTGTAATACACGTTCAAAACACTACTATTTTACCATTGCAGACGCAATAATGCAAGCACTTTTTCGGCGCTACAGGTAAAATTGTCGGGAAGGGGTTGCTTAGGTTTTGGGCAAACGTATTTTGAGACGCATAAGGTCGTTGGGCACATTATAAAACGCGCGTGGAGCATGGATGGCGATGCGCGATAAACGCAGCGGCACACGGCGGTAATCCAAGTGGATTTAGCCAGCAGCGGCACACGGCGTGATTGCTCAGGCAGCGCGTCGCGATGTTGCGCAGTCGCTGTCGGCACGCATGAATGAGGCGTAAATACAATCGCGCGTCGCCCGGCGACAAATGTTTGACGAAACATGACGTTAGTTCGCTATGGGCGCAGCTGTGCCACAAGCGCCAGCGTGAGTTGCGGCATGCGCGCCGTCAAGCCCATCGACGTGCCGAATGCGCAGGTGCTCCATTAAAGAACGATAGCGCCACCAAACGCACACGCCGCCGTATAAATGAGCGAGCCGCAAAGCATGAGAACGCCGCAAAACTCGCACACGCTTGCGTCAGTAGCGATTCATACAAGGACACAAAAGCGCCGCGCATGCAGTTCATCAAATGAGTGTGCGGCTGGGGATATCCGCAAAATCAAATCGCGTGGCAGGCAATCAAACTTCGCCAACACCGCCAACAATCGCGTAATCTGCGCCTGCGTCGGCGTCATGAGCCGATGCGGAGCTGCCGCGAACGATTGCGCCGGCACGCGCGTACGTCATTATGCCGACCCATTCCGCGCCGGCCTGCCTGAGCGCCCGCGCGCATTGTTCGGCTGTGGAGCCGGTCGTCAGCACATCGTCTATCAACAGAAACCTTCCGCCGGGCACGGCATGTGTTGCGCCGAATGCGCTGGCCACGTTTGCGGCGCGCTGTTCGTGCGCCAGGCGCGCATTGCTGCGGGTGCGCCGGAGGCGCCTGAGCACATGGGTGTCCATTTGCCAGCCGGTTTCGGCCGCCAGTCCGCGTGCCAGCGCTTCGGCCTGATTGTATCCGCGCTTGAGCTTGCGCGCCCAGTGCAGCGGCACCGGTACGATGACCGGAGCAATATCAAGTCTCAGCGCGTTTGCGGCCATATCCCGGCCCATATTTTCGCCGAGCCGGCGCGCGCCGCCGTACTTGAGCGCATATACGCGCTGGCGCACGCCCTCGGTATAGGCAAACGCCGCGCCGGCCCAGCTCAGCAATTCCTGGCCATGCATAAGTCCGGAGCGCAGGTCATACGCGGGTATCCGGGCTGCGTACAGCGCGCAACTCGGACACAATCCGCACTCCAGCCGGTCAAAATACGCGTCGCCGCAGCGCAGGCATGTAGTCTGCTGCGGTTGCAGAAAGTCGACCAGGGCAGCTAAGTTCATGGCGCAGGCCTCCTTGCCGGGTAGCGGTCAGGGCAATCGTGCGTGTGAGCAGGTCGTGAGCGGCCTTCGTCAGGTGAAGATATGGCGGTTCAGGCCACGCCGATACCGTAAGCGCTGACTACAACGGCTGAGCAAACGTTTATGCCTGATTTGCCGGCGCCAGTTGCACGGGGGCGTCAATACCATCGGCCGTGTCAACGGCATGGTCGGATTGCCCGGCGCCGTGAGCGCTGGCCAAGTCAGCCGGGCTGGCCGGGCGAGCATGGCGGATCGACCGCATCCGGGTCGGGTATGGCGGGTTCGGCGTCGAAGTCGAACTCGAGCTGCATTTGCTTGAGCATAGCGTCGCGTTGACGTTGAGCTTCGCCATCGCCCAGCGTACCCGCGTAGTCGCGTATGCGCGAAGCCAGCGCCGTATACCTGTGCGATATGAAGTTGTTGCGGATCATTTCGCTCAGCACGGCCTCGCGCCCGACTAGCACCACGCAGTTGCGTGCGCGCGTGACCGCGGTGTAGAGCAGGTTGCGCGCCATCAGCATCCGCGGCCCCGGCATGACCGGCAGTATCACGACCGGGAACTCGCAACCCTGGCTCTTGTGCACCGATATGCAGTAGGCCAGTTCCAGCTCGTCAATGTTGGAATCGTCGTATACGGCTTCGCGGTCGTCCTCAAAGCGCACCGTAACCTCGCGCTCAACGGGATCTATCGCCGTTATGAGGCCTATCTCGCCATTGAACACGCCTTCGCCCGACTCGTCGCCGCATTCCCAGCGCAATTGGTAGTCGTTCTTGATGTGCATGACCTTGTCGCCCACGCGCAGCTGTACGTCGCCGGCGGAACGCTCGTTGACGCCGGGCCGATGCGGATTGAACGCGGCCTGCAGCGCCGCATTGAGCGCGTGCACGCCGGTCTCGCCCTTGCGCGCCGGCGCCAGCACCTGTATGCCGGTCAGCGCGTCTACGTGCGCAAAGCCCGGCAGCCTGCGATGCGCCAGATCGACTATCGTCTGGGCCGCCTGCGCGGGGGACTCCTTGCGCTCTATAAAGAAATCGCCGCCCTTTTTGTTGAGCACCGGAGGTTCGCCGGCGTTGATGCGGTGAGCGTTGAACACTATCATGCTGTCCTCGCTCTGGCGGTGAATCTCGTTCAATCGCACGCTGGGTATCGCGTCGCTTGCAAGTATGTCCTTGAGCACGCAGCCCGGCCCCACCGACGGCAGCTGGTCGGCGTCGCCGACAAGTATCAGGCGCGTGCCGTCCACTACCGCTTGCAACAGCGAGCGCATCAGCATTATGTCCACCATCGACATCTCGTCGCAGATCAGCGCGTTGACGTCCAATGGATGTTCGCGGTTGCGGCCGAAGTTCTGTTCGTCCTCGCCGCCGTATTCCAGCAGGCGGTGTATCGTGCGGGCCTCCATGCCGGTGGCCTCGGTCATGCGCCGCGCCGCGCGGCCGGTCGGCGCGCACAGCGCCACCTTGGTGCCGCCCGGCATCAGGCTCAGTATGCACTTGATTATGGTGGTCTTGCCGGTGCCGGGGCCGCCGGTTATCACGGCCATGCCGCGCGTGGCAGCCAGGGTCACCGCGTCGCGCTGCTCAGGGGACAGCTTGATCTGCTGGGCGGCTTCGAACCGGGATATGCGTGCGGCGATGTCGCCGGCGTCTATCGATGCCGCGGCGCGCGCGAGTTGGCTGAGCCGGTAGGCGACGTCGCGCTCGGCGGCATGCATGCGCGCAAGGTAAACTGCGCTTGTGTCGTCGATGTCCTTGACTATGACCTCGCGGCTCAGCGTCAGCTCGCTCAGCGCGGTGTCTATCAGCTCGCTCTCCACGCCCAGCAGCCGGCGCGCGGAGCCGACCAGCTCATCGCGCGGCAAATACACATGTCCCGCCGAGCCCGACGCCTCCTGCAGCACATGTATGAGTCCGCTCTGTATGCGGTAGGGAGATTCACGGGGTATGCCTATGCGCGAGGCTATCATGTCGGCTGTGCCAAAGCCTATGCCGGCTATGTCGCGCACCATCCGATAGGGATTGGTGCGCACTATGTTCTCAGTCGCCGCGCCGTAGAGTTTGTGCACCCGCGCCGCCATGCCGGCCGAGAACCCGCAGCTCTGCAAAAACATCAGCGCCTGGCGCGCGCCCATCTGTTCGCGGTAGCTGTTTGCGATCAGCTCGGCGCGTTTGGGGCCTATGCCGGGCACCTCGTGCAGGCGTTCGGGTTCGCTGTCGAGTATTTCGAGCGTGCGCTTGCCAAACTCCTGGACTATTATGCGCGCGGTCGCGGGGCCTATGCCCTTTATCGTGCCCGAGGCCAGGTAGCGCTCTATGTCGGACACGCTCGTCGGAGCGATAACCTCGCAATCGGTCAGCTTGAGCTGGCGGCCGTAGTCGGGGTGTTCGGTCCAGTCGCCCGACACGCGCACGCGTTCGCCCTCGCTGACGTTGAGCACTGCGCCGACCGCGGTCACGCGCTGGCGGCCCTTGCGCAGCTGCATGACTGTCCAGCCATTGGACTCGTTGCGAAATGTTATCTGCTCCACGCTGGCTTCAAACCTGACACGCTCACCCATGTGCGGCACCATCCTAATCGTGTTTGTAATGTATATGATAGCACGTACCCGCGCCGATTTAAAGGCCCTGCGCGTTTGTTTTTGGATATGCGCGGATATCTGCCCGGCAAAAGGCGCAAAAAACCCTCCGCACGGCGATGACGCCATGTGCGGAGGGCATGAATGCATTCTGCGCTTGAGTATCGGCCCCAGGACGAACGCGCTGAGGCGCGCATTGCGTTAGTGCGGACTGCTATAACCTACGCCCTAAGGCATGGCGCAGGTTATGTTTAGCCGCGCTTTATCTCGGGCGTGCGGCGGATGTACTGATCGCGCTCAGCGCCGACCGACACATAGGTTATCGGGCAGCCGACGTTGCGCTCTATGAACTCGATGTAGCGGCGCGCGTTGAGCGGCAGCTCGGCCTCGGTGCGGCAGCCGGAGATGTCCTCGGTCCAGCCGGGCAGTTCTACGTTAATGGGCTTGGCCTTTGCGAGCGCCTCGCCATAGGGGAAGCGCTGCGTGCGCTGGCCGTCGATCTCATAGCCCACGGTCACGCTCAGCTTCATGCCGGTCAGCACGTCGAGCTTGGTCAGCGCGATCTCGTCTGCGCCCTGCATGCGCACGCCGTAGCGCGACGCCACAATGTCGAACGGCCCCACGCGGCGGGGTCTGCCGGTAGCGGCGCCGTACTCGTTGCCGGCCTTGCGCAGCGCCTCGGCTTCATCGCCGAACAGCTCGCATACGAACGGGCCTTCGCCTACGCAGGTCGAGTACGCCTTCATTATGCCTATCGAATGGTCGAGCTTGCGGCCGGGTATGCCCGCGCCTATCGGAGCGTAGGCCGCCACAGTGGGCGACGACGACGTGTAGGGGTATATGCCCAGGTCGATGTCGCGCAGCGCGCCCAGCTGTGCCTCAAACATTATGTTTTCGCCCTTGGCCGCGGCGGCGTCGAGGTAGTCGCCGGTGTCGCATACGTACTGGAGCGCGAATGTGCCGTACTCGTCCAGCCAGGCCATGACGTCGTCGGGCTTGACCGGATCCATGCCATAGCCGCCCACCAGCGTCAGGTTCTTCCACTCGCAGATGCCCTCCACGCGCTCGCGCAGCACATCGCGGTCGCGCAGGTCGCCCATGCGCAGCGCCTTTTTCATGTACTTGTCGCCGTAGACCGGGCCTATGCCGCGGCGGGTCGAGCCGAACTTCTTGCCAGCCAGCCGGTCTTCTTCGGCGCCGTCCTGCGCCACGTGATAGGGCAGGCATATCACTGCGCGGTCGGATATCTTGAGGTTGTCCGGCGTGACCGCCACGCCGCGCTCGGTCAGGCGGCCTATTTCATTTTTGAGGTGTTCCAGGTCTATGACCATGCCGTCGCCCATTACGTTGACTACGCGCGGACGGAGTATGCCCGAAGGCAGCAGGTTCAGCACGAACTTGCCCCGCTCGTTTATCACGGTGTGTCCGGCGTTATTGCCGCCCTGGTAACGCACTACAATGTCGTAGTCCCGGCTGAGCAGGTCGACCATGCGGCCCTTGCCCTCGTCGCCCCAGTTTATGCCTGCGATAGCGGTCAGCATCAGATAATCCCCCTTGTAAAGGTCGAATCAGGCGCACAGCGCCCAAAAGTGTACGTGGAGGCCCCGTCTGGCCTCCGCGATCCGCCGAATGTCCGGCGCGGGCCGCGCGAGCAGCCCATGACTAAAACATTATATTTTAATTGCACAGCTGCTGTCAAGCTAATGTAATTTCGATTTAGTTGCGCCAAGGTAAAGGTTTTGGCGGATTTTGCGCATACGGTATTTGATAATCGCGCGGCATGTGATATAATTGAAGAAAACCGCGCGGAGGACGGGCATGAACATACAGATATACGCCTTAAAGCGCAACTTCGATGTGCAAAAGGCCGAGCGCTACTTCAAGGAGCGGGGCATAAAGTATCAGTACGTCGATCTGGGCCGCAAGCCGCTGAGCGCGCGCGAGCTGGACGCGATAAGCGCCGCCGTCGGGGTGGACGCGCTGATAGACACTCAGAGCAAGCTCTACGCCGGCAGCCTGCTGCGCTATACCAACGGCGACGCGCACAAAAAGGAACAGCTGCTCAGCGACATGCGGCTGCTGCGCGCGCCCATAGTGCGCAACGGCCGGCAGGCTACGGTTGGGTATCAGCCCGAAACATGGGCGGGCTGGGAGTGACGCCGAAAACGGGCGACGCGGCGGCGGCCCGGGGACGGCGAATAATCGGCGATTGGATGTGAGAGCATGGGCGAGACTGTACAGAGCGCAGCGGGTGGGCTGAGAGCGCGCCTGAGCAGGTTCAACCTGACCGGGCAGGTGCTGGCGCTGGCGGCGATGGTCATAGTGCAGACCGTGGTGATCGGGTTTGACTATGCGAGCGTGGGCGAGTGGTTCGCAACCTGGAGCGCTAATTGGGTCAACATACTGCGCAACAACGCGATAGTGGGCATAATCTCGCTGGGCATGACGTTTGTGATAATCACGGGCGGCATAGACCTGGCGGTAGGTTCAACGCTTGTGGGCGTGGGCACGATAGCGATGGTGTTGTTTGACACCGGTCCGGCGGGCGTGCTGGGCGGATTGGGCATAGAGGGCTGGCCGGCGATACTGATAGGCATGGCGGCGGCGATACTGGCGGGAATGGCCATGGGTTGCCTGAACGGATTGCTGGTCACAAAGGGCCGCATACCGCCGTTTATCGTGACGCTGGGCATGATGAACATAATCCGTTCGGTCGTGCAGTACTTCATGCAGGCGCGTTCGGCGCCGATAGTGCCCGATGAATTCAAGGCGCTGGCCAACAGCCTGATCGGTACGCAGCGCATACTGCCGATAATATACTGGTTTGCGCTGGCGGTCATAATGCACATAATCGCGCGGCACACGGCGTTTGGCCGGCACGTATACGCGGTCGGCTCAAACGAGCGCACGACGCGGCTGTCGGGCATAAACGTGGACAGGGTCAAGATACTCGTGTACACGCTGATGGGACTGATGGTGTCGTTTGCGGCGCTGACCGAGACTGCGCGCATGGGCTCGATGAACCCGTCCAACGCCGGCAGCGGCTACGAGCTGGACGCGATAGCCGCGGTCGTAGTCGGGGGCACGTCGATGTCGGGCGGGCGCGGCTCGATAGTGGGCGCGGTGCTGGGCATGCTGATAATCGGCGTGATGAACAATCTGCTCAATCTCATAGGCGTGCCGCCGTTCCTGCGCAATGCGTGCAAGGGCGCGATAGTGATACTGGCAGTGCTGATGCAGCGCAAGCGCGCGCAGGCAGCGTGATATTACCAAATACATGGCCCGGGCAGGGAGCAGTCAGCGCCTGCCCGGGCCTTTTGCGCGCTCATATGGCGTGGGGCGGCGCATATGCCGGATGATTCCGCTGGCCTGACGGGGAAATGTGCCGTGGGCGCAGTTGATTGGTGGAGCGCATTGCCATATTAGGACTGCTTGCAGACATGCGGGGTGCCAGTGCCCAATTACCAGACCGGCTACGTGTCGCCAAACTGCTTGCCGACATGCGGGGATGCCTGTGCCAATAAGCAGACCGGCCGCGTGACGACAAACTGCTTGCCGACATGCGGGGATGCTTGTGCCAATCACCAGCCTAGCTACGTGACGCTGAACCACTTGCCGACATGCGGGGATGCCTGTGCCAATCACCAGGCGGGCCGCGTGACGACAAACTGCTTGCAGCCATGCGTGGGTGCCTGGCTGGATAAGGCGCGCATGGAGATATGAGCAGACGCGCGGCAGGATCAAGCAAGTTTGCGGACTTGAGCGAGCATATTCACATTGAGGTGCGGCCGCTGCCTGGACGGCAATCGCGCATCGCGGCGCGTGAACGACCGACGCGCGCCCGCAGCCGCCCGCGTGTTTGCGGAGGGTATTGAATCCATTGTCGCAGGCGTCATATGCTGCCTGCGGCCGGAGACACATTGCCCGCATTTCCGGTTCCGGCGTTCCAGTAAGTGACGGCTGTCCGGCGCACTGACGCCGGGCAAGGCGGTTCATACGGCTGATCGTTTGCCGCCGAGCGCCTCGGCGAATTGCAGTGTTTGATGCGCGCAGTGCGTTTTTTGCTGACACGTTTGGGTTTTTTGCTGAATTGATGGAATCGAAAAGGCGCTACTTTAAAAGCGCAAGGCGGCATGGTATAATTGCCGTAAAATAATACTGGAGGTGTCGCACCATGAACACCCGCGACAGAGATGTGTTGCGCTCACTGGCTGCGCGCGTGCGCGAGATCGCAACGCCCCGGCACTGCGCCGACGTCAGCGCGCTGTACACCAGCCTCAATGCGCTCAAGCCCCAGCGCCCGGTGGTGCTGATAAATGAGCTGCCCTGGAATCAGCTGGAGGCGGCGTCGGACTTTCTTAAATTGCGCTGTGAGGGCGAGTTCGAGCGCGGCGTCGAGACGCGACTGCGCCGGTTGCTGTATCAGTGGGATAACTTCCGCTGCGACATGCTGGTCGAGCCGTACTATGACATAGCGCATACCGTGCACATCGGCTCCATTGGCGTCGAGGTCGAGGAGGACACGCTGCAGTACGACGCCGGCAACAATATACGCTCTCACTCGTACCACGACATGCTGCCCGACGAGGCCGCGCTTGACAAGCTGCATAACCCCACGATAGAGGTCGACGCCGAGGCTGACGCGCGCAATGTCGAACGGCTGGAGGCGCTGTTTGGCGACCTGCTGCCGGTGCGGCTGGCTGGCGGCATGTATGTGAGTCACTTTTCGCCATGGGATGACATATCGATGCTGCGCGGCGCGGAGCCCATGCTCTGGGATCTGGCCGACAGGCCCGAGTTCATGCATGCGATAGTGCGCAAGCTCACCGACATTGCGCTCTATAAACTCGACATGGCCGAAAAGCTGGGCCTTATCGACCCCTATCAGCCGCTGATACACTGTACGCCCGGTCTGGCGCCCGAGCTGCCCGGCGAGATGAAGGACGGCCGCGCGACCCGTGCAAACATATGGGGTCGCGGCACCGCACAGATATTTGCCAGCGTCAGTCCCGCGATGCATGAGGAGTTTGACATAGAGTATGCCCGGGAGTACTTCGACGGCTTTGGACTGGTGTACTATGGCTGCTGCGAGCCGCTCGACCGCAAGATCGACATAGTGCGCAAATTGCCCAATCTGCGCAAGATATCGATAACGCCGTGGGCGGATGTAAAGCGCGCCGCCGAGCAGATGGGCAGCGACTTTGTCATGGCGCGCAAGCCCAATCCGGCGATGGTGGCGGTGCCCGAGCTGGACGAGGCCGCGCTGCGCCAGGAGATAGGCGATACGCTGGACATATGCCGCGCAAACGCCGTGCCGGTCGAGTTCGTGCTCAAGGACATATCGTCGTGCGGGCACAATCCGCGCAATATATCGCGCTGGGCCGAGATAGTCATGGACATGGTGACGCGCTGATTGCATAAAGCCACTGGGCCGAGCGCCTGGCGTATGGTTTCAGGCGCATGTTGTACATGATTATGCGAGGTGAAGTATGGAAAAGCTGATGTGGTACAGAACCCCTACCCAGGACTACATGGAAGGCCTGCCGCTGGGCAATGGGCGGCTGGCGGCAATGGCGCTGGGCACGCCGGAGCGGTTCCGCCTGGCGTTGAATCACGAGTGGCTGTGGCGCGGCGAAAACCGGCTGCGCGACTTTGACGATGTACATGAACATCTCAGTAAGGTGCGGGAGCTGCTGCTGGCGGGCCGGTTTGCCGAGGGCACGCGCCTGGCCAACGACTACTTCGGCGGCGGAGGCAGCATGAAGGGCGGGCCCAACCGCGTGGATCCGTACCAGCCCGCGGGCGATCTGTTCATAGGGCTGGACGCGGGCGAGGCGGCGCGGTATACGCGCGCGCTGGATCTGGCGAGCGGATTGGCGTCGGTCGAGTTCGACAGCGCGTTGGGGCATGTGGTAGAGTCGGCGTTTGTGAGCGCGGCGGACGGCGTGATAGTCGCGCGCGTGGAGAGCGTAAAGCGCGGCGCGCTGGACATAGAGCTCAGCCGCATAGCCGATGCGCGCTGCGCGGTGAGCTACCGCGAGCGGGCGCTGGATGGCGGTGGGCGCGAGCTGACGCTGCACGGCGAGTTTGAGCGCGGGATATGCTTTGAGATAGCGCTCAGGGTGTTCACCGACGGCCGGGCGACGCCGGTCGAGCGCGGCTATCGCATAGCCGACGCGCGCGACACGCTGCTGATCGTGCAGATAGGTACCGACGCGCGTGGCGGCGTGCCGGGCGATGAGCTGACTTTCCCTGTGAATATGGGGTTTGACGCGCTGTTCGCGCGGCACTACGCGGCGTTTGGCGAGCTGCTGGGCACGGCCGAGCTGGACATACCGCTGCCCGACAGCGACCTGCCCACCGACGAGCGGGTGCGTGAGTTCCGCGCGGGCAACGACCCGGGGATACCGCTGTTGTACTTTGAGTATGGCCGGTATCTCATGGCCAGCGGCTCTTCGGGCGAGCTGCCGCTGAATCTGCAGGGCAAGTGGAATGAACTGCTCGCGCCGCCCTGGGAGTCGGATTACCATCTGGACATCAACCTTGAGATGTGCTACTGGTTTGTGGAGACGCTGGGCATGGAACGCGCAGCGGATACGCTGTTCAACCTGATTGAGCGGTATGTGCCGCACGGCCGTGAGATGGCGCGCAAGCTGTATGGCTGCAGGGGCGTGGTGTTTCCGATACAGACCGACGTATGGGGCCGCATGACGCCCGAGGCATATGGCTGGGCGGTGTGGATAGGCGCGGCGCCGTGGCTGGCGCAGCACATGTACGAGCACTGGCTGTACACGCGCGATGTGGAATTTGCGCGCACGCGGTGCTATCCGATGCTGCGCGAGGTTGCGCGGTTCTACATGGACTACATTATAGAGCGCGACGGCGTGCCGTGCATAGTGCCGTCGCAATCGCCTGAGAACCGGTTCGAGGGCGGCGGCGACATGCCGGTCACGCTGGGCTACGACAGCGGGATGGACCGCGAGCTGGCACATGCCAGTCTGCGCGCGGCGGTCGAGCTGGCAGGCGCATTGGGCGAGGACGCCGACGAGGCCGCGAGCTGGGCCGACATGGAGGCGCGGCTGCCGTGGCCAGGCATAGATTCGCAGGGGCGCGTGATGGAGTTCGACAGCGAGCGCGTCGAGGTGGAGCCGGGCCACCGGCACCTGTCGCATCTGATAGGGCTGCATCCGCTGCGGCTGTTCGAGCCGGGCACGCCGCTGTGGCAGGCCGCCGAGCGTTCGCTGGATTCGCGACTGAGCCATGGCGGCGGGCATACCGGTTGGAGCCGCTCATGGGTCGCGTGCATGATGGCACGGCTGGGGCGTGCGGACGATGCCTGGCGGCATTTCATTGCGCTGATCGCCGACTTTGCCACGGTGTCGCTGCTGGATCTGCATCCGCCGCGGCTGTTTCAGATAGACGGCAATATGGGCGGCGCGGCGGCGGTGTGCGAGATGCTGATGCAGTCGCGCGAAGGCGAGCTGCGCCTGTTGCCGGCGCTGCCCGGACAGTGGCCTGAGGGCTGCGTGCGCGGTTTCCGCGCGCTGGGCGACGTGCAGGCGGATTTCGAATGGAACGACGGCATGCTGACGGGCCTGACGCTCAGATGCGGCCGCAATGCCGGCGGAGCGCTGCGCGTGAGCGCGAATGGGCGCGAGTGGAATGTAGAGCTCAGACCGGATGCGGTCGTGCAGGTGCTGTGACGGCGTCGGGTTGCCGGGCGGCTTGATTTGCTATTATCGGGTCATGGGGCGCTTTGCCGCGTGGCCCGATAGTTTTTTGCGTTTTTGGGTAATGAATGCGACATACTTGGATTATCGCGGCGGGCTGGCATTGTTTGGTGCCGCAGGGCAGAACGACGGCGCAGATGGCTTTAGTGCGTTCATGCGGACAAGCCATGCAACATGAGCAGCAACACTCTTGCGTAGGGCATGCTTGCGTCAATGGAAGTGCTGAACTCCGTACAGTATATTTGGCGTAATACGCGCTGGGCAGCCAATTGCGCGGTTGCCGACATGCTTGCGGTATCATGGGCAAATCTACGGCGCGCATCTGCGCAACAGCGCGCTGGTGCGAGTGCAAACCGGCATTACAAGCTCGTGTCGCGCGTCAGAGCCGAAGTACATGTATCAGCACTATTATAGCACTATGATAGCACTGTGCAGCCATAGAAGGTTTCCAGACCATGCCGGCCGGCAAATGCCCTCGGTCACGGGCCGAACAGAGCGCGCTTGCGACTCCGGTCAGAATGCGCGGCTGGCCGCGTTGCGCAGCCAATTCCGCGCAATGACAGTGCTGTGCAGCCATAAAAGGTAGGCCATGCCGGTCGGCAAATGCCCTCGTTCGCAGGCCGAACAGAGCGCGCTGACGATTCCGGGCAGAATGCGCAGCTGGCCGCGTTGCGCAGCCAATGCAGCGCAATGATAGCGCTGTGCAGCCATAGAAGGTAGGCCATGCCGGCCGGCAAATGCCCTCGGTCACGGGCCGAACAGAGTGCGCTTGCGACTCCTGTCAGAATGCATGGCTAACCGCGTTGCGCAGCCAATGTAAATCGTTTCCGGTCAATCGCCACAATCTCCACAATTGCAGCAACATCTGTCATAAATCGTTTACAGGGAAACGTTGAATGGATTCTAACTATATGGTATCATGTACACATGAAGTTCGAACGAACGGGGGAGGAATCGATTATGAAGCAGATGCGATATATCGCGTTGGCGCTGAGCATGGCAGTGCTGCTGATGACGCTGACCGCATGCGGCGGCGGCGGAGAGGAGACGCCCACCACGACGGTTAACGCCGACGGAACGCTGTCGGGCGAGGCGACCGACACCCTTAATGTATACATGTGCGCCGAGTATCTGAACGAGGACGCGGCGAATGAGCTGATCGACCAGCTGACAAGCTCGCTCGACATGTTCAGCGACGGCGGCGTGACCGTGAATCTGACGTGCGTGGCCACTGGCAGCGGCGAAGATCCGACGATGCAGATGGCCGGCATGATGAAGCTGACCGCCGCGATAGCCGCGCAGGAGGTCGACGTGGTCATAGCTGACGAGGCCAACGCGGCCCGCAATGCGCGCAGCGATACGTTCTATGCGCTCAGCGACCTGCTGACCGAGGACGAGATATCCGCGCTGGGCACGAATGCGCTGTCGTACTCGCTGTTGGACGACCAGGGCGAACCCACCGGCGAGAGCACGCCCGCATGCGGCGTGGATCTGAGCAGTGATACGCGGTTCGATGCGGTGTTTGGCGATGTGCCGGTAGGCGTGTTCGTCGCGGCCAACTCGCCCAACCTTGAGAACAGCAAGGCGCTGCTGCGCGGTTTGATAGGCGGCCTGGACAGCTCGGCCAACGCCAGCGTGCAGGACAGCGGCGATGACGCGGCTCAGGATGCGCTCGACGCGGCTTCCGGCGAGGACAGCGCCGATGCCGCTGGGACTGCTGACGCCGTCGCGACCGACGACGCGTCAGCCGGTACCGAGCCGGCCGGCGAGGCGTCCACCGATAGTGCGTCGACGGATGCCGAGCCTACCGAAACGCCCACCGACGCTGCTGCCGCCTGAGTGTAACGGCTAAATTCCCAGTCCGGCCACAGGCTTGCGGACTGATGATATAGATGCCAACATGAAATGCGCATAGTGACCCTCCTTGTATGACGAATATGTGGGCCGCCCGCCAGGTCTATCCTGGTCGGGCGGCCTGTGTGTGCGGCCTGTGTGTGCGGCCTGTGTGTGCGGCCGAGCCTGCGTTGTGTGCTGACCTACGTGGGTGCGCGAGCTTGTGAGCAGGACGCGCCTTGCGTGCGAGCCCGGGCCTGCGCGCGCGCCCGATGCCATGTGTGGATGCAGAGGCTGCTCGCCAATATAACGCAAATGAATATAATGTGTCGCTGATGTGAACTGCCATCTTCTAAATTTGCCTGAACGTGCTAGCAATTGTCACAATCGGGTGCTATAATCTGCGTATTGCTACATTTGGGAGGCGCTTATGGCCAGATTGACCAAGAACTATGAAGTCGATATGTGCAACGGGCCGCTGACGCGCAAGATAATCGTTTACTGCGTGCCATTGGCGCTGTCGGGCATATTGCAGCTGCTCTACAACGCCGCGGACATAATCGTTGTGGGCAAATTTACCGGACCGACGGCGCTGGCGGCGGTCGGTTCGACGGGTTCGCTGATAAACCTGATAGTCAACCTGCTGATAGGACTGTCGGTCGGCGCGAGCGTGTGCGTTGCCAATCACTACGGCGCGGGCAATATGCGCGACGTGCGCGAGACAGTGCATACGTCGATGCTTATCAGCATGATCGGTGGCGTGATAGTGGGCATAGTGGGCATAGCGTTTGCGCCTACGTTCCTGGGCTGGATGGATACGCCCGACGACGTAATAGATCAGGCCTCGCTGTATCTGCGCATATACTTTGCCGGCATGCCGTTTACAATGCTGTACAACTTTGCCGCGGCTATACTGCGCGCGCTGGGCGATACAAAGCGACCGCTGTACTATCTGTCCATATCGGGTGCGATCAACGTCGTATTGAACCTGGTGTTCGTTATAGTTTTCGGCATGGGCGTAGCGGGCGTGGCCACGGCGACCGTGATATCCCAGATAGTGTCGGCAGGTTTGATAGTCGCGTGCATGATGCGCTCGCGTGGCGCGATACATTTCAACCCGCGCGAGATGCGCATACATGGCGACAAGCTGGTGCAGATAGTGCGCGTAGGTCTGCCGGCGGGACTGCAGGGCACGATATTCTCGATATCCAACGTGCTTATACAGACCTCGGTCAACTCGTTCGGCTCGATAGCCATGGCGGGCAACTCGGCCTCGTCAAACCTTGAAGGCTTCATGTACACCGCAATGAACTCGGTCTATCAGGCGGCGCTGTCGTTTGCGGGACAGAACATGGGCGCGCGCAAGTACACGCGCCTGAAGAAGGTGTTGCTCAACTGTCAGGCGATAGTGTTCCTGATCGGCGTGGGCATGGGCCTTATAATGTACCTGCTGCGCTATCCGCTGCTGGGCATATACTCAAACGACGCCGAGGTCATAAGCTACGGCATAACCCGCCTGGAGATATTCTGTCTGACGTATTTCACCTGCGGCATGATGGACGTCATGGTCGGCCAGATGCGCGGCATGGGCTATTCGGTCATGCCGATGGTGGTGTCGCTGGTGGGCGTGTGCGGAATACGTATAGTTTGGATATACACCATATTCCAGTTCGATCATACGCTGACGAATCTGTACCTGTCGTATCCGGTGTCATGGGTCATAACCGGCGCGGTGCACTTTGCCTCTTATATGTATCTGTATAACAAGGTCAAGCGCCGGCCCGACGGAGTGCCCGACGTGCCCACGCCCACGGTGGCAGACCAGTGAGCGCTTTCATAATATAAAAAATGGATCCCCCGCAGGCTTGAGATATGCTGCCTGGATGCAAATTGTGTTTACGTCCACTGCATCCTGTGAGAACATATCGAAGCTGCGGGGGATATTTATATGCACATTGTGCCCGGCAGGTTTATCTCACGCGCACTACGGTGCCTTCGCGCCGAGGCTTGGGATCGGGATATGCGCCGTCGTGGTAACCCAGTATGCAGTTGCCTACGCCGCGGTAGTTGCCGTTCAGTCCCCACTGCTTGAGCAGCGCCTTGCCCTCGTCAGTCTCAAACATCTCCTTGGCGCGATGGATCCAGCACGAGTCCACGCCCACGGCATGCGCGGCATTGAGCAGATTGCCCATCGTAAGCGGCCCGTCATAGCCCGGGCATGCGGCTATGTCCAGGTCCTCAAGCACCACTATTACCGTCGGCGCGCCGTAGAACGGATCGCCGCTGGAACCCATGATAGCGGCGTTCATGCGGCTGAGCTGATCGCGGGTGGCCTTGTCCTGCACCACGACCATCACGCAGGGCTGCTTGCCCATGCCGCTGGGCGCATAGCGACCGGCCTCTATTATCTGCTCAAGCGCGTTCTCATCGACCTGGCGCGGCAGGTAGCGGCGCACTGAGCGCCTCTGTGTCATCACGCGAATGGTTTCGTTCATGTACAAATCCCCTTTCCCGGCGGTTACGCCATATTATATGCATACATTATAGCACTTTTGCCCCATGTGTACAGCGCGTTCGAACAAATATTTTCGAAGGATGGATGGGCGCGGGCGCGCATGGCAGGGCATGACATGGCGTCATGCGCCGCGCGCCCCGGATTTGCCGCGCCGATTGCGAGCAAACTCAACATTGACGTTGTATAATGATGTGCGTAACCATTATCTGCAAGGAGTGATGCGCCAATGCCGTTCAGCCTGCCCATATACTCGCTGTTAAACGACCCGTTGACGTTTCTGCGCAACCTGTTGATAAGCGCGCCGGCAATACTGATAGCGCTGACGCTGCACGAGCTGGCGCATGGCCTGGTGGCCTACTGGTGCGGCGACCCGACCGCAAAGCTGATGGGCCGGCTGTCGCTGAATCCGCTCAAGCATCTTGACCCGGTGGGCACGGTGCTGCTGGTATTGGCGGGCATAGGCTTTGCCAAGCCCGTGCCGGTCAATCCGCGCAACTTCAAAAAGCCGCGCCTGTACGACTTCTTGGTGTCTATTGCGGGCGTGACGATGAACCTTATATTGTTTATAATATTTGGCACGGCGAGCCTGTGGTACATAAACTTTGCGCCGGCACAGTACGTAAACGAGTATGTGTACTACTTTTTGACCTATTGCGCGCAGATAAACGCGTCGCTGGCGGTGTTCAATCTGCTGCCGCTGCCGCCGCTGGACGGGTATCACGTGGTAAACGACGTGCTGCTCAAGCGGCCGCTGTTTGCGACCCAGCGCGCGATGCAGATCGGTGAGGGCATACTGCTGATACTGTTGGTGACGGGGCTGCTGGATAAGTACATATCGTTTTGCCTGGGCGACGCGGACTCGGGGCTGTGGGGCGCGCTGTTTTACGTGTTCCGCAGCGTGGCTATAAGGTTCATATAGGAGTAGCGGTAGATGGCGTACAGAGTATCGCTCAAGGAATTTGAAGGCCCGCTGGACCTGTTGCTTACGCTGATAGGCCGGGCCAAAATAGATATAAAGGATATATTCGTATCCGAGATAACCGAGCAGTACCTGAGCTACATGGACGGCCTGGACGAGCTGGACATGGATTCGGCCAGCGAGTTCCTGGCGATGGCGGCGACGCTGCTGGAGATAAAGTCGCGCGCGATGCTGCCGCGGCCGCAGCCCGCCGCCGAGGGCGAGGAAACGCCTGAGGAGGAACTGATCCGCCGCCTGGAGGAGTACCGCGCAATAAAGGAAGCCTGCACTCGCATGAAGGCGTTGGAGGAAACTGCGCGCGAGCTGCTGACCAAACTGCCCGAGGAATACCCGCTGCCGCCGCAGACGTACGAGCTGACCGGACTGTCGCTGGAGGGGTTGGCGCAGGCGTTTCGCAATGTGCTGGAGCGGGTGGCGCGCGATGAGGAGCGCCCCGGCGTCGAACGGCGCATACGTCGGGATGACTTCAGCGTGGCGGCGTGCGCTTACCGCATACTCAAGCGATTGCGGCGCGGTCCGGTGGCGTTTTTTGACCTGTTCCCGCCGCGGGCGACGCGCTCCGAGGTGATATCGGTGTTTCTGGCGCTGCTGGAGCTGGTGCGGCTGGGGCGCGCGAGCGTGTACCAGCAGCAGCTGTTTTCGGACATAGTGATAATGCCGGCGTTGGGCGGCGCGTCCGGGCCGGATGAGACGGACGCAGTCGGTGCAGTGACGAGTTAGGAGGTCGGGCGATGGACAAGGGCGAGGCGGCCTCGATAATCGAGGCGATACTGTTCGTATCGGGCGACCCGGTGGAGGTCAAGGCGCTGGCGCGCGCGCTGGAGCTGGACGAGGCCGAGACCGAGGCGGCGCTGGGCGAGTTGGGCTCGCGGCTGGATTACGAGCGGCGCGGGCTGCACCTGCGGCGATTCGGGTCCAAGGCGCAGCTGTGCATACGCGGCGAGTACGCCCAGTACGTCGAGCGCCTGCTGCAGCCGGTGCAAAAGCAGACGCTGAGCCAGGCTGCGCTGGAGACGCTGTCGATAATCGCGTATCGCCAGCCGATAACCCGGCTGGAGGTCGAGGAGATACGCGGCGTCAAATGCGACTATTCGATACAGATGCTGATATCGCGCGGGTTGATCTGCGACGCGGGCCGCAAGGACACCGTGGGCCACCCGATACTCTATGCGACGACCGATGAGTTCCTGCGCCACTTTGGGATACAGTCACTGGACGAGCTGCCCGAGCTCGAACCCGACAAGCCTGAAACCGACGATATGCCGATATGATTGCGGCCGCGAGTGATGCCGGCGCCCATTGAGCGCGGCATCCGGCGCGGAGAGGCGCGTCCTTTTGCAATGCAATTATATATAAATCAAGTGGAGTTAGCACAAATTAATAAAGGCTGGGATACCGCGTCGCCAGGCGCCGGCGACAGGCTGATTCCGGTCATGGCCGGCATTGGCGGGAGCACTGCGGCGTTCGAGCAATACACATGACATTTCAGCAGTGCGCGCGCGGGTTTTGCGCGCTTTATATTGAATGCGGGGCGGGCATGTGATATAAATATGTCAATGGCGGGCGGGCCGCAGGGGGCAGCCGCACGCCGGAAGGAGGATTTGCTATGGATGCGCTTGAGATGCGCGGCGTGACCAAGTCGTATGATTCGAAGCGCAACGCGGTCGAAAACATGACGCTCAATGTGCCGCAGGGTGGAGTATTCGGCTTTCTGGGGCCCAACGGCGCGGGCAAGACTACGACCGTCAAACTGCTGGGCGGACTGCTGACGCCGACGGCGGGCGAAATGCGCGTGGAGGGGTTGGACCCGGTGAGCCAGCCGGAGCGCGTGCACGCAGTCAGCGCGCTGTGCACCGAGACGACTATGATGTACGATCACATGACCGGCGAGGAAAACCTGCGGTTTTTCGGGCGGCTGTTCGGCATGAAGGCCGCCGATGCCACCCAGCGCGCGCGGGAGCTGCTCAAGCTCGTGGATCTTACCGACGCCGCCGAGCGCAAGCTGGGCGCGTACTCCACGGGCATGCGCCAACGGCTGTCGCTGGCGCGGGTGCTGATGCACCGGCCGCGAGTGCTGTTCCTGGACGAGCCGACGTCGGGGCTGGACCCGGAGTCGGTGCAGTCGGTGAACGAGCTGATAGCGCGGCAGGGCCGCGAGGGCGTGACGGTATTCCTGTGCACGCACCAGCTGCGCTATGCGCAGGAGATATGCACGCGCTATGGCCTGATAAGCGCGGGGCGATTGCTGGCCAGCGGCACGTTTGACGAACTGGAGGCGCAGGTCGGCGCCCGGCGGCGGCTGCGGCTGAGGTGTGGCGGCGCGGCGCCGGTGGGGTTTGAGCGCGTGGGCGAGGGTATATATGAAGCCGAGGCGCTGAGCGACGACGCTGTGGCGCGGCTGATAGCGGGCGCGGTGCGCGGTGGCACCGACGTTTACGAGGCCCAGTGCGTGCGCGATACGCTTGAGGAGCTGTACTTTGCGCTGCTGGGCGCAAGCGAGGGAGGCGACGCACAATGATGCTCAATGGCGCGCAACTGGCGGTAATTAAAAAGGACTTGCGCGAGACCATGGCGTCAAAGAGCGCCAAGGCGGCGATGCTGGTCTTGCCGATAATGATGGCGATGTTTCTGCCGGGGGTGTTTACGGCGCTGACATATCTGGTGCCGGGCGAGATGAGCTCGGATGACTTCGGCGGCATGCTGGCCATGATGGACGTGGACACGACGATACTGGACGCGGTGCGCATGGGATATTACTTCATGATGAACTACATGATGCCCATGTTCTTTGTGCTGATACCGGTTATGACGGCCTCGATAGTCAGCGGGTCGAGCATAGTCGGCGAGCGCGAACGCCGCACGCTGGCTACGCTGCTGTACACGCCGCTGACGGTGGGGCAGCTGTTCGCGGCCAAGGTGCTGGGAGCGCTGGCGGCGGCGCTGTTTGTGACGCTGGTGGCGTTCGGGTGTTATCTGGCGGTGGCGATAGTGGGAAGCGTGCTGGTGTATGGCGGATTTGTGCTGAATGTGGGCATATGGCTGACGATGCTGCTCGTGGTTGCGCCGTCGGTGTCCATGGTGGGCATAACGCTGATGGTGCTGGCGTCGGCGCGCGCGCATACGTTCCAGGAGGCGCAGCAGTATTCGGCGCTGCTGATGGTGCCGACGATGTTGCTGATGATGCTGCCGCAGATTACGGGGCTGTTCCTGTTCAACTGGCCGCAGCTGCTGGCGTTGGGCGTGGCGTACCTCGTTATCGGGCTGGTGCTGCTCAAGTTGTCGTCGGCGCGGTTCACCGCCGAAAAGCTGCTGAAGTGAGCGACGAGCGGCGCAGTTGCACGGTTTGTGAGTTCATATAATCGGTAAACCCCGTTGCTGGATGGACATTGCGATTTTATAATCAGAAGGGATGATATATATGCAGGAACATGAACAGATTCAGTACGTTTGCCCCAAATGCGGTTGCCACAGCTATGAGAGCGACCAGTTCCAGGCGACCGGCGGCAACTTCGCAAAGCTGTTTGACATACAGAACAAGCGTTTCATAACGGTCAGCTGCACCAACTGCGGCTACACCGAGCTGTACCGCGCTCAGACCAGCGACGGCTGGAACATACTCGACTTCCTGATAGGCAACTGACGCATCAGCGTACAGCGCGGGCCGTTCCAATGTGGAGCGGCCCGCACTTGATGCATGCAAAGCAAATGCGCACCGGTATGCCATGCAAGCCGGGCAATCAAAAGTCCCAAACCGTTGAACCAGTTCGGCCCAAACCGCAGCTATATGCCGGATAGACCGGCGCAGTAATCGATACAAGCGCTGAGTGTTTGAGCCGATTGCGTCATCCAGAGCTTTGCCAGAATTCGGAAAAGGCCGCTCCGAAGTGGAGCGGCTGCATTGCGTTTAACAATGATTGCCCAGGTATATCGGGCCAAGCCTGCAAAAAGCACAACTGAACACCGCTGATTATCGGGCTGGGCTTGCAAAAAGTGCGACGGAACTCTGCTGATTATCGGGCCGAGCCTGCAAAAAGCGCGACGGTACTCTGCTGATTATCGGGCCGGGCCTGCAAAAAGTGTGACGGAACTCTGCTGATTATCGGGCCGGGCCTGCAAAAAGCGCGACTGAACTCTGCTGATTATCGGGCCGAGCCTGCAAAGAGCACAACTGAACGCCGCTGATTATCGGGCCAAGCCTGCAAAGAGCGCAACTGAACGCCGCTAATTATAAGACCGAGCTACATAATCGACCGCGGCTTGTAAGCTCGAGCGGCGCATGAAATCCGACGTGCGCGTAAGTGACCGGGCAGTTGTATGGCTCGGGGCATGCGGATTGCGCGCGCTGCGCCGGGCTGAAGCGTTGCGCGTATTGAGCGGCTCTGCGGCTGACCGCATGCGATTTAGCGCTCCAACTCCGATGTGCCGCCCAGGTTGATCAGGCAAAAGCTCTCGACCGCGCCCATAATGGCGTCGGCGTGCCCGCGCAGGTAGAACGATATCATCGACGGCAACAGCGCCAGCGCGCCTATCATACAGGCGATCATGTCGGTCATGGTGTCGCCGACGCCGGTGCCCTCGACCCACTGCGGATCAAGATCGGTCACGAGGCTTATGAAGTACTCGCACATCTCCCATATGCCCGCAATCGCCAGCGCAAAGCAGAACATGAACACCGCACACGCTGCCAGGTCAGCGCGCTCGACCCGCCGCCCGGGCTTGAGCAGGTAGTACATGACCATGCCCAGCAAGCCCGTGAACGTGCCGCTGAGCGCGTGGCATATCTTGTCGAAGTACGGTATCCAATAGTAACCCGCCATGACCTCGCCGATTGTGTAGGACAAAAATATGAAGCCGAATATCAGCGTGTTGAGCTGGTGGACCGGCTTTATGCGCGCTATCCTGTAAAATCCCCATACCACCGGTATGAACAGCAGCGAGCCAAATGCCAGCATATAATGGAACACATCGCCCCGGTATATATCCAGCACTGCCATGAACAGGTTGATTGCTATATACACCCATAGCAGGTATCTGTTGATACGGCCGTAAAGCGCCTCCCGTTTCTGCAAAGTAATTCCTCCCCATATCTCCTCTGACATATATTATATATATTATCCACGTATGCGGCAAGCGATGCGCATTTAGTCTAAGTGGCGCAGATGTGAACCATTGGGGCGCGGGCGTGGCGAACAGTCGGGCTTTAGCGCAAATTTAAAAATGGGCTTGCGCGCGCCGTATAAAACAGTTATAATGTAGGCAGTACCAATCAGGAGGAGGGACTATACGTGAAAAAGATACTTGCGATACTGTTGGCGCTGACGCTCGTCTGCATGGGCTGCGTGGGCCTGGCAGATGCCGCCGATACCACAACCGCGGTCGAGGATAAGCCGCTCATAGGCATACTGGCGCCCGCGGCGACGCACGGCTGGGTTGCCGCCGTCAGCTACAACGCCGAGGCTGAGGCTCAGGCGCTGGGCCTGAACTACAAGATGCTCACCAGCGCGTCCATCGCCGAGATGGCCGGCCAGATGGAGGAGCTCGTGGCGCAGGGCGCCAAGGTCATAGTCGTCTATCCGCAGGAAGTCGGCCTGGAAACAGCTACCCAGATGGCGCTGGACGCGGGCGTTCAGATCGTCAACTTCGACATGAAGATAGACGTCGAGGGCACCTACTTCCTCAGCGGCGACAACTATTCCATGGGCGTTGAATGCGCCAACTACATCGCCGAAGTGCTCGAAGGCGCGGGCGATGTCGTAGTGCTGGACGTGCCCACGTCGGGATCGGTCGCGGCTGACCGCGTGGCCGGATTTACCGATACCATCGCTCAGATAGCGCCCGATGTGAAGATAATAGGCACCTATGCCACGTCGTTTGCGCGTGACGCGGGCCTCAAGGACATGGCCGACGTGCTGACGGCCAATCCGCACATCGACGCGGTGCTCTCGCTGGATGACGAAACCTCGATAGGCGCGGTTCAGGCGATAGAGGAAGCCGGCCGCACCGACATCAAGGTCATAACCGGTGGCGGCGGCTGCCAGGAGTACTTCAACATGATGCCCGATCGCGATATGCTGCTGGTCAGCGCGCTGTACAGCCCCACGATGATTCGTCAGTGCGTGCAGATGGCCAACGATATCGCCAATGGCGTTGAAGTCGAGACTCCCGTCATCGTGCCCACCAGCATAGTCGACAAGAACAACGTCGCCGAATACCTTGACGAGAACTCGCCGTACTGAGCGCGGCACAATATCACCTAAACAGACATCATGCGGCCCCGGCGGGCATCCGCCCGGGCCGCTGTTTTGACAGGAGGCCGCCATGCTGCTTGAGATGAATGATATATACAAGGCGTATACGTCGACGCCGGTGCTGCGCGGCGTGACGCTGCGCGTCGGCGAGGGCGAGATACGCGCGCTGATAGGTGAAAACGGCGCCGGCAAGACCACGCTTATGAATATACTGGGCGGCGTGACGGGCGCTGATAAGGGCGAGATATACTTTGCCGGCACGCGGCGCAGCTTCGTCCGGCCGCGCGATTCGCTGGATGCCGGCATTGCGTTCATACATCAGGAGCTCAACCTGGTCAACGACCTGAACATATACGAAAACCTGTTCCTGGGGCGCGAGCTGCACCGGCACGGCATGCTGGACACGCGCGAGATGGCGCGGCAGGCCGGTGAAGTGTTGCGTTCGGTGGGCGTGGGACTCAGCCCGAGCACGCTGGTGGGCGAGCTGGATGCGTCGTACAAGCAGACGGTCGAGATCTGTCGGGCGCTGATGATGAACGCGCGGCTGATAATAATGGATGAGCCCACTACGTCGCTGACCGAGCCCGAGATAGAGCGCGTGTTCAGCCTGATGCGCACGCTGAAGGCGCGCGGGGTGTCGATAATATTCATATCGCACAAGCTGCGCGAAGTGCTGGAGATCTGCGACACGTATACTGTGCTGCGCGACGGAGTGGTCGCAGGCGACGGCGCAACAGCCAGTGTGGACAGCCGCGCGCTGGCGCGCATGATGGTCGGCCATGACGTAAGCGAAGGTCATGCCGACTACGCCCGGCCCAAGGGCGATGTGCTGCTGGAGGCGCGGTCGCTGACGCGCGCGGGCGAGTTTTATGACATATCGTTTGCGCTCAGGCGCGGCGAGGTGCTGGGCTTTACCGGGCTGCTGGGCGATGGCCGCAGCGAGCTGTTCCAGTGCGTGTTCGGGCTGACCCGGCCGCAATCGGGGCAGCTGCTGGTGGACGGCCGGCCGGTCACGGTGCGCTCGACCGAGCATGCGCTCAAGCTGGGGATGGGCTATGTGCCGCGCAACCGCAAGGAGAACGGCATAGTCCCGGACATGTCGATACTGGAGAACTCAACGCTGGTCACGCTCAAGCGGCTCAGGCGCGGGCCGTTCATAGACCATCGGCGTGAACAGGCGCAGGTATTCAACTACATACACGAACTGCGCATAAAGCTGAACTCGCCCGACGACCTGATAACCAGCCTGTCGGGTGGCAATCAGCAGAAAGTCGTGCTGAGCAAGTGGCTGGGCGCGGACCCGCGCATACTGATATTCGACAACCCGACCCAGGGCGTCGACGTAGGCGCCAAGGAGGAGATATACGGCATAATCGACCGGTTGGCGCGCGCGGGCGTGGCGATAGTGGTGCTGTCGAGCGAGACGCAGGAGATACGCCGGCTGTGCGACCGAACGCTGGTAATGTACCACGGTCGCATAGCGGGTGAGCTGTACGGCCCCGACATAACCGAGCAGGCGGTGATGCTGTTGGCAACCGGCAGCGAGGTGCGCGACTTGGCGGGCTGAGCGGCGCGGCGAATTTGCGACAATGCGAGCTTAGCGGCGCGCCAGATTATGCGATAATGCAAACTGGGCGGCAGGCCTGATGGGCTAGAATTGTGAGCAGAGTGTTAGCCCGAAGCGTAAACTCGCAGGCGGATTGTGAGGCTGATTTGCGATGCGACATGGCATAAGGCCCAGCGCAGCACAATGGCGGGCTGAATAGAGCCGTGCGTATGTGCTGCAATTGAGGGATTGTATACGTGATGGCGGCGGTGCAAAGCGACGGTACCGCCGCTTTGCGTTTGCCGGCGCAAAATCGCGCAAATTTTTTGCCAAAAGGGCTTGCTTTTGGCCGCGGAATGTGGTATAATATCCTTCGTTGACTGGGTGTGGCGCAGTTTGGTAGCGTGCTTGAATGGGGTTCAAGAGGCCGGAAGTTCGAATCTTCTCACCCAGACGTTTAGCCTCCGATGCGATGACGTGTCGGAGGTTATTTTTTTGCCTGTATTTGGGCTAAACTGGCCATTTGCCGTCGCGGATGCGTCTGCCTGGCGCAGCTCGATTTTCATATTTGTCCGCTCCGTATCGGCTTAATAAATCGCGTATGTAGTCAAAATGTAGTCAGACTTATTGGGGCTACGGCGCTTCAGGCCGGTTCAGAGCGGATTTTTCTCGTTTTTCAATGTTAAATTTCTGATTGGGTTCCAGCTGTCCATAAAGTCTACCAGCTTGCCGTATTCCGTGTGCGCGCGCTCGGCTGACAGATGCGTGTATAGCTCCAGCGTCATCTTCAGGCTCGCGTGTCCCAAGTAATACTGCGCGGCTTTACAAGATACGCCGGCGTCGTACAGTGCCGTGGCGAACGTGTGCCCTTACGGTATAATAAAGACAAACGGAAAAACCCAGTATTTTCAAGGGTTTCAGCGTTTGTCGTTGCCTATTCAATTCCTTTTCCAACCTTGATAGTTAACGAAAAATCTGTCGAATGATGGGAGGTGTTACCTAAAAGACAAAATTGAATATTACAGCAGCGGTGCGGTGTTTTACCGGACCGCTGTTTGTCAGGGCGTTTCATCTGA
>DVNK01000053.1 GCA_018714445.1 Candidatus Fimadaptatus faecigallinarum
ATCTCATAACCCATTGGCGATTCTGGGTTAAATCCGGTTATCTTGACCAGCACGTTATCATCGTCGGCAATGACAACTTCCCCGTCGAAACCATCGATCTCCTCGGCGCATGCAGTCATGGCCAGCATTGAAAATGCCAGCATCAGCATCAGCACGACCGCCCCAACCCTGTACTTCATATCCTCCAACTCCTCATTTGATTGTACTTATATGTTACATCACAAAGAGTTGGCAGTCAATGCCAAAAGCAGCAATGGCAGCCCCATCAGCAGCATTTTTATAACATAACTGCCGATGGCGGCTGCCACGCGATTCAATCCACAAACTCGATAACCCCGGGCTCCATGTGGCTGACTCGCGCCAGCGAGCAGAGGTTGTATCCGAGGCTGACGAGGCGTTCATGACCGGGCTGGAACGCCTTTTCGATGACGGCGCCAATGCCCACTACGGTTGCGCCGGCCTGCTCGATAATAGAGCAGGCGCCCAGCGCGGCCTCGCCAAACGCCAGGAAGTCGTCTATCACCAGCACGCGGTCGCCGGGCTGGATGTATGCGCGCGAGGCGGTCAGCTGATACTTGGTGCCCTTGGTAAACGACGTGACCTCGGTCTGTATGAGGCCGTCCTGAAGTATCTTGGAGCGCTGCTTTTTCATTATCAGCAGCGGCAGGCCCAGTATCTCGGCGGTCATCAGCGCCGGGGCAATGCCGGAGGACTCGATGGTGGCCACGCGGGTTGCGCCCGCGCCCTCAAACGCGCGTGCGAATTCCGCGCCGATCTTGCGCATCAGGTCCGGGTCCACCTGATGGTTCAAGAAGCTGTCTACCTTGAGCACGTCACTGTTGAGTGCGATACCCTGCGCGCGTATGCGCTGTTTGAGCAGTTCCATAGTCATCCTCCCCGACGCTGAGCGCCGTGTCATAATAAGTGTGTCACGGAATAAGTGGATTCCATTATATACGCGCGATGTTAAACTATGGCGAATTATGTCCAAAATGGTCGTAAACGCGCGAAACGCCGCAGCCGCGGGGCATATATGCCGGCGCAGCCGGGCCGCATACGCAAAACCCCGGGCTGCATGCCGCGCATGCCACCCGGGGCAAGACCCGTTATTATGCCAAATTACGCGAAGGGATTCTCGTCCTTGTAGAGCATGCCCTTGGGCTGGTTGAACGCGACGTCCTCGATGCCCAGCAGCTTCATCGCGCTGAACAGCGCCTTGCCGACGCTGCCGAACGCCACCGCGCCGTGATGCGGGTAGTTCTTGGCGATCAGCACATGGCGGTAGAAGCGGTTCATCTCGGGTATCGCGAATATGCCTATGCCGCCGAAGGACTTGGTGTCGACCGGCAGTATCTCGCCCTGCGCCACGTAGGAGTGCAGCGTGGTATCGGCCGCGCTCTGCAGGCGGAAGAAGGTGATCTTGCCGGGCTTGATGCGGCCGTCGAGGGTACCGCGGGTGATATCGGGCTCACGGTCGGGCTCGAGCGAGCGCTTCATTATCAGCTGATACTTCATCGTCGGGTTGATCAGGTGGCAGGACGGGGTATTGCCGCAGTGGAAGCCCATGAAGGTCTCATTGAGGCGATACTCGTAGGTGCCCTTGATGCTTTCCTCATACATGTCGCGCGGCACGGAGTTGTTGATGTCCAGCAGCGTGGGCGCGATCTCGGTGGCGCAGGCGCAGATGTACTCGCTCAGCGCGCCGTAGATATCCACTTCGCACGCTACCGGCATCAGGCGCGACGCCAGGCGGCTGTTGACGTAGCACGGCACGATCTTGAACTCGGTCTGGAATGCCGGCCAGCACTTGTTGGCGAACGCCACGTACTTGCTCATGCCCTTGTGGGTCTCGGCGAGGTCGAGCAGCGTCAGCTCGTACTGCGCCAGGCGCGGCAGTATGCCGGGCATCTTGTTGCCTTCGCCGAGTTCCTTTTCCATGTCGGCGATGACCTCGGGTATGCGGGGGTCGTTGGCGTGCTGGTTGTAGGCGACCAGCAGGTCGAGCTCGGAGTGCTCCTCGACGGCCACGCCCAGGTCGAACAGCGCCTTGATGGGCGCGTTGCACGCCACAAAGTCGTTCGGGCGCGGGCCGAACGCGAGTATCTTGAGGCCCTTGAGGCCCAGTATGATGCGCGCTACCGGTATGAACTCGGCTATCATGGCCGATACCTCGGCGGCGGTGCCGACCGGGTATTCGGGTATGTAAGCCTTCACGCCGCGGATCTTGAGGTTGTAGGACGCGTTGAGCATGCCGCAGTATGCGTCGCCGCGGCCGTCTATCAGGTCATTGCCGCTCTCCTCGGCCGCCGCGGCGAACATCACCGGGCCGTCGAAGTTCTGCGCGACCAGCGTTTCGGGGGTCTCGGGGCCGAAGTTGCCCAGGTACATGACCAGCGCGTTGACGCCGTTGGCCTTGAGCTCTTCCAGCGCCTTGAGCGCGTCGGACTCATTTTCGACGGTGGTCATTATCTCGACGATTTCGCCGCCCGCGTTGCGGAAGGCGTCCACGACCGCCTTGCGGCGGCGCTGGGACAGCTCTATCGGGAAGCAGTCGCGGCTGACGGCAACTATGCCCAGTTTGACCTCGGGTATGTTGTTCATTTCAATCTCCTCCGTTTCGTGGCGGCCTTGGCCGCCTGAACGCCGAATCCGGCATACCTATATTATACCATGTAAACCGCGCCGCGCAACAGTTTTTAGCGCTGCCCCGGCACATTTATTCAAATAAGTGTAAAAGGCGATATCAACCGACCTGATCTGCGGCAGGTTCGGGCCGCGGCACAGCAGATCTGTGTTCCTGCGACAGGTCTGAGGCGCGTAAATTGGGGTTAATCACCGAATTTTGCAAATTACGGGTTTGTTTGTGTCATATGGCGTACATCGATTGACATGAATATGCAGCTATGGGAAAATACATAGGACGAGAGGGCGGGCGGTATATGATGGAGCAGAGTCGAAGTACGGTCAGGCGGGCATGGGCAGCGGTGCTGGCGGTCGCGCTGGGGTGCATTATGTGCGCCTCGGGATTGGCGATCACGCCCGAACAGTACCAGAAAGCGCTGGAAGAAAACGTGGACGCGTACAGCGGCACGCGATTGTGGCGTGCGGTTGCGGGTCAGCTGCGCGCCGACGAGGCCTGTGTGATGGACGGCGACGGCACGTTTACGATAGTCGATGAACAGGGCAACGCGTACCTGACGACGGACTCGGCGCGCATGAGCATATCGGGCGAGGTGCACGAGGGCAGCATAATAAAGCTCAACGTGCAGGTTACGCCTGTGGACAGCGCGACGCGCCAGTTCGAGTATCAGGCGTTTTCGCTGAGCGAGATAGCGTTCAAGTCGATGTTGAGCCGCTCGGCGATGGCGAGCGACATGAGCGCGTATCTGTATCTGTACGACGTTTACCCGTATGCGATGTGGGCCAATGATTCGGTGTTCGGCGACAACTCGCGCAGCGTGACAACGGCGCTGGGCGGCGTGCTGTACGCGATAAATTCCAGCTCGTCGCAGGACGCGCAGCGCATCAGCCTGAGCGTGGAGGTGCTGGGACAGGCCGGCGACGAGGACGAGGCCAGGGCGCTGGACAACTTGAACGCCAATTACGCGCTGGAGAGCATAAGTTCACTGGTATATGAACTGGACGTGTGCAAGGATACCTGTTCAACGCTGCTAAAGCAGGGCGACAGCGGCGACGCGCCCGGAGAACTGATGGGCGATATGCGCGCCTGCGCGGCCGAGTACTATGCGCTGGGCGCGGGCGGGTATGCCAAGCTCAACGATCTGACCAACGCGCTGAATCCGTGTTTTGAGCAGATGCTCGATGCGATAAGCGCGCTGGAGGGCGAGATAAGTCCCGAAATGCTGGAAGCGCTCGACTCGGCCATTGACGGCATGAACGCCGCGCTCAAGCTCATGTACTGAGCCGACGCGGCGGCCGCAGGGCGCGGCGGGCGCTTTTTTTATGCCTGAAAGCGGCGTTGTGGCAGCAATTTCCATATATGGCAGGCCGGGCCAGTTTGCGCGTACCGGGATGTCATCGGGCGCGCTTGCGCGGCGCCGCATTGCGCCGGCGGACGAATAATTTCCCTTACAATGCAGACAATAACTCCGAACCTCAGGGCGGCCTGCGGGCTGCGTAAAAAAGCGATGAACGGAGTTGGGCATATGAGGGCAACCGGAATAGTGCGCAGGATAGACGAGCTGGGGCGCGTGGTTATACCCAAGGAGATCAGGCGCACGCTGCGAATACGCGAAGGCGATCCGCTGGAAATATACACGGATCACGACGGCGAGGTAGTGCTCAAGAAGTATTCGCCGATAGGCGAGATAGCCAGCGTCGCCAAGGATTACACCGACGCGCTGCTCAGGACGCTGGGCCATGTGGCGATAATCACCGACCGGGACGTGGTCGTATCGGCGTCGGGCTCGCCTAAAAAGGAGCTGTGGGAAAAGCCGATCTCAAGCGAGATGGAAAGCGCCATGCACAATCGCCAGCTGCTGAGGCTGGGCGAGATAGACGGCGCCGACGCGCGCACGGGCGTGCGGCTGATACCGGTGACCGGCGAAGAGCTGCAGACGCGCTACGTCAGCCAGATAATAAGCCCGATAATCGCCGACGGCGAAGTCGTGGGGTGCGTAGTGCTGATGGGCCGGGAAGGCGAGCATATGGGCGACGTCGAGGCCAAGGTCGTCGAGACCACGGCCAGCCTGGTGGGCCGTCAGATGGAGCAGTAGCCCCGCGCCAACATGGACGTCATCCGCACAGGAAGGCGTCCATTTAACTTATTTTGCCTGCATCGGCACGGTATATGCCCAATTTGCGGGCTTTCCGGGGATATATTCACGGTTTTATGCTTTATTATTCGCGCAAAGCGTGGTATAATCTGCCTGCGATGTAAGTGCCCGGCTCGTTCGGGGCAAGGAAGGGCGATGCGTGAAATGAAGGGCAAAAAGAAGACCAAATCATTCCTTGCGGGTGCGGCGATACTGGGTATTGCCGGACTGATATGCAAGGTCATAGGCGCGGTATACCGCATACCGCTTTCAAATTATATACTGCATAAGGAAGGCATTGCATATTATCAGATAGCTTACCCGGTGTACACGGCGCTGCTGGTGGTGTCCAGCGCGGGTCTGCCCACTGCGATATCGCGCATGGTGGCCCAGCGCGTGCAGCAGGGCCGCGAGCGCGACGCGCTCAGCGTGTTCCACTGGTCGCTGATGCTGCTGCTGGCGATAGGCATCGTGACCAGCGCGGCCATGGCGCTTTTCTGCCGGCCGATCGCGCGGATGCTGGGCAATGAAGGCGCGAGTTTCGCGCTGCTTGCGATAGCGCCGGCGCTAATGCTGGTGGCGGTCATGTCGGCGTATCGGGGCTACTTTCAGGGCATGCAGAACATGACGCCCACGGCGGTATCGCAGTTGATAGAGCAGATAGGCAAGCTCGCGGCGGGCTTTCCGCTGGCGGCGTATATGATGCGATACGGGCCGGAATACGGCGCGGCGGGCGCGCTGCTGGGCGTGTCGATATCCGAAGGACTGGCGCTATTGTACGTGGCGTATCGCAAGCTGCGCTACTCGGGCGAACTGAAAAAGCGGTTGCGCTGGGCCGATGGCCGCGCGCACATCACGCATGACGGCCGCGAGCGCGGCGCGCAGATCATCAAAGGCGTCGTATCCATTGCGGTGCCGATCACGATAGGCGC
Source organism: Candidatus Fimadaptatus faecigallinarum (assembly GCA_018714445.1). Classification (GTDB taxonomy): domain Bacteria; phylum Bacillota; class Clostridia; order Christensenellales; family Aristaeellaceae; genus Fimadaptatus; species Fimadaptatus faecigallinarum. The sequence goes on from DVNK01000053.1 coordinate 5,708, forward strand.
GTCGATAATGCCGCTGGTCGGCATGACCGATACCATGATAGTCATAAACCGCCTGCAGGATATAGGGTTTGCCAAGGACGTGGCCACCAATCTGTACGGACTGTTCACCGGCAATGTCAATACGGTCGTCAATATGCCGCAGGTGCTGACTGTGGCGCTGTCGATGGCGCTGGTGCCCGCGATAACCGCGCACATGACTGCGCGCAACTATCGCGCGATGAAGTTTACGGTGCGCCAGGGCATGAAACTCGCCTGGATGATAGGCATGCCGTGCTTCATAGGACTGCTGATGCTGGCCAAGCCCGTCATGCGGCTGCTGTACTCCAGTTACAGCGCGGAAGATCTGAACACCATGGCCGGATTGCTGCGCATAATGTCGCTGGCCATAATGTTTCTGTCGGTGGTGCAGACGACCACGGGCATTTTGCAGGGCCTGGGTCGGATAATAGTGCCGGTCATATCGCTGGCGATAGGCGCGGTGTTCAAGGTGGTAATAAACTACGTGCTGGTGGGCGTGCCTTCGATAAACATATACGGCGCGCCGATAGGCACGATAGTGTGCTACGCGGTCGCGGCGGGATTGAACTCGTTCATGATATGCTTTATAACGCGCACGCGCTTCTCGTTCGGCGAGACGATAGGCAAACCCGCGATAGCGGCGCTGACGATGGCGTTCGTGCTGGCGATAATGATGGTCGCACTGCCGCAGTATGCCGACAGCCGCGTGTTTGCGCTGGTAGGGGTATGCGTGGGCGCGGCGGTGTATGCGCTGATGCTGGTGCTGACCGGCGCGATCACACCCGAGGACATGGCGATAGTGCCCGGCGGCGCGCGCATAACCGCGCTGATGCGGCGCATGGGCATATGGAGGTAACATGATATACATTGTGGGACTGGGCCCGGGCGACGCGGGCAGCGTGACGCCGCACGCGCTGGAGGCCATGAGGAACTGCGGCCGGGTGCTGCTGCGCACCGAGGCGCTGGACGCAGGCGGATATCTGGGCGCGGCGGGCATTAAGTACGAAGCGCTGGACGGCCTGTACGAGAGCGCGGGCGACTTTGACAGCCTGTGCGCCGCGATTGCCGGGCGGGTAATGGACAGCGCCGCCGAATGCGATACGGCGTACGCGGTTGCCGATCTGGCTGAAGCCAGCGTGGGCGAGCTGCTCAGGCGGCTGCCCGGCGGCAAAGGCGCGCCCAAGGTCAAACTGGTGCCGGGCGTGAGTCCATGCGCGGCGGCCACGGCAGGTTTGTCGGGCGAATACCAGATAGTGGACGGCGCCGCATGGCAGAGCGCGCACCTGAATCCACGGCTGCCGCTGGTGATACGCGAGCTGGACACGCGATTGCTGGCCAGCGAGCTGAAGGTGCGGCTGCTGGAGCGGTATCCTGCGGATGCGCGCGTCAGGTTCTTTGCAGGCGACGCGGCGTGGCGCGGGGGCTATGAGATAACGCTGGAACAGCTCGACCGTCAGGCGAGGTATGACCACACCGTATCGGCGCGGCTGGACGCGCTGGAGCTGGACGCGCTGAGCGAGCGCGTGATGGCATCGGACGACGACGTGCGGTTTGATTTTGAGCATCTGGTCGAGATAGTGCGCCGGCTGCGCGCGCCGGACGGCTGCCCGTGGGACCGCGAACAGACCCATGAGAGCCTGCGCTCGACGATGATCGAGGAATGCTATGAGGCGATTGAGCGCATTGACCGCCAGGACTGGGCGGGGCTGTACGACGAGCTGGGCGATGTGCTGCTGCAGGTCGTGATGCATGCGCAGATAGCCGACGAACACGGCGAGTTCGCGATAGGCGACGTGACCAACGCCATATGCCGCAAGATGATATTCCGGCACAGCCACATATTCGGCGACGATACGGCCGCCGATGCGCGCGAGGTGCTCAAGCTCTGGGAGGAGCGCAAGCGCCGCGAAAAGGGCCAGCGCACCGTGGGCGAGACCATGGACGGCGTGGGCCGCAACCTGCCGGCGCTTATGCGCGCCGACAAGGTGCAGGCCAAGGCCGCGCGCGCCGGGTTCGACTGGGATGCGCCCGAGGACGCGCTGGTCAAGGTGTCCGAGGAGGCCGGCGAGGTCGCTCAGGCGCTGCGCGATAGGACGAATGTGGTTGAAGAACTGGGCGATCTGCTGTTTGCGTGCGTGAACGTGGCGCGACTGGCAGGCGTGGACTCCGAACAGGCGCTGCGCGCCGCGACCGATAAATTCATGGACAGGTTTACGCGCATGGAACGCGCGATACTTGACGACGGCAAGCAATTGACGTCGATGACACTTGAGCAAATGGACGAATACTGGGACAGAATCAAACACTGATTTCGGGGAGGATATTGAAATGAATAAGACTGATTTCGTTGCCGAGATAGCCAAGGCGTCCGGAGTGACCAAGGCCGATACCGAGCGCGTGCTGAGCGCGTTTGAGGACGTCGTGATAGCCGCGCTGAAGGCCGGCGACAAGGTGCAGCTGACCGGATTTGGCGTGTTCGAGAGCAAGGCGCGCGCCGCGCGCACTGTACGCAACCCCGCGACCGGCGAGATGATGGACATAGCGGCGACCAGCGTCGCGTCGTTCAAGCCCGGCAAACGCCTCAAGGATGCCGTCGGCGGCGAGGCTGAATAACTAAAGCGCAACTCAATGGCAAAGGGCGGGCTGCTTTCGCGGTGCGACAGCGCTCCGCCCTTTAGCCGTATAAAGTTGTAATTTGACAATTATTTGGTTTTTTGGAGGACTTTTGATGGCAAGAGGTAAGGATAAACAGCCCGAAGCGCCCAAGGGCGCGACAGAGTCGATGCGGCTGGACAAGTACCTGAAGGTATCGCGGATAATCAAGCGGCGCACGGTCGCGGGCGAGGCGTGCGACGGCGGGCGCGTACTGATAAACGGACGCGAAGGCAAGCCGGGCGCGCAGGTCAAGGTCGGCGACCGGCTGGAGGTGCGGTTTGGCGCAAAGAGCACGGTATACGAGATAGTTACGCTGTCCGAGCACGTGCTCAAGGCCGACGCAAACGGCATGTACAGGGTGATAAGCGGCGGAGCGGACGAACAATGAGCGCGATATGCTGGGCGGTCATGGTGGCCGCGGGCCAGGGCAGCCGGATGGGGCTTAACTACAACAAGGCGTTCGTGCCGCTGATGGGGCGACCGATGCTGTTGCGCACGCTGGACGCGCTGGATCGCAGCGGACTGTATGCGGGCGTGGCGATAGTGATAGGCCATGACGACCGGCCGCGGCTGGAGTCGATGCTGGCTGCCGAGGGGCGCAGCGTGCTGCTGGTGGACGGCGGCGACACGCGCCAGATGAGCGTGCTCAATGGTCTGAGCGCGCTGCCGGATGACTGCGAGTTCGTCGCGGTGCACGACGCGGCGCGCCCGTTCGTGACGCAGGAGGTGCTCGAAAGTACGCTGGTGAGCGCTGTTGAGTATGGCACGGGCGTGGCGTGCACGCCGGTCACCGACACGATAAAGCGCGTCGACGCTCAGGGCAGGCTGGAGTGCACGCTGGACAGAAGCCTGTTGCGCGCGGTGCAGACGCCGCAGGTGTTTCGGCTGGACGTGCTGCGCCAGGCGCACGAGTGGGCGCGCGCGCACGGCATAGATGCCACCGACGACAGCGCGCTGGTGGAGCTGAGCGGGCATGAAGTGCGGCTGGTCGCCGCCAGCGACGGCGCGCGCAATGTGAAACTGACGACGCCCGACGATCTGCGGTACGCCGACCACGCATTGATGAGCGGCGTGCGCACCGGACTGGGCTACGACGCACATCGGCTGGTCAGCGGACGGGCGCTGGTGCTGTGCGGCGTCGAGATACCGTTTGAGCTGGGTTTGCTGGGGCATTCGGATGCCGACGTGGCCACGCACGCGCTGATAGACGCGCTGCTGGGCGCGGCAGGACTGGGCGACATAGGGCGCATGTTCCCCGACACAGACATGCGCTATAAGGACATCTGCTCGCTGGAACTGCTGCGCGAGGCGGTGAGGCGGCTGGGCGAGCGCAACTTTGCGGTGGTCAACTGCGACATTACGATAGTCGCACAGCGACCTAAACTCGCGCCCTACATTGATGAGATGCGGCGTACGCTCGCGCGCGAGCTGGGCGTGGAGCCCGAGCGCGTCAACATAAAGGGCAAGACGACCGAGGGCATGGGCTTTGAGGGCGAGGGCCGGGGCATGTCGGCGCAATGCGTGGCGACGCTGGCCGAGTACTGCTAGCCCGTGACCGGGGGAGGATGTACATACATTTATGAAGACACTGATAGACAACGCAAGACTGTGGGACGGCGCGCAGGCGGTCGAAGCCGCGTGCATACATGTGGACGGCGCGTTTATAACGTATGCCGGGCCGCGTGCCGACGCGCCGCGCTTCAGCGCCGACGTCACGATCGATGCGCGCGGCGGCATAGCGCTGCCCGGGCTGGTCAACGCGCATACGCATCTGCCGATGACCATGGTGCGCGGAGTGGGCACCGACCTGCCGCTGATGGACTGGCTGCACATGATCTGGCCGCTGGAGGATAAGCTCACGCCCGATATGATGCGGCTGGGCACGCAGATGAGCGCGCTGGAGGCGCTGCGCACCGGCACAACCTGCTTTGCCGACGCGTACATGATGAGCGACGTCATAGCGCGCACGGTAGACGAGGCCGGCATGCGCCTGAACGTATGCCGCATGATGACCGGCGACGTCACCCCGGAAAAGCTCGCCGAACAGAAGGCACTGTTCGAGGAGTTCAACGGCGCGGGCGATGGGCGCATACGCGTGTACATCGGCCTGCACGCCGAGTATACCAGCGAGGAACGCCTTGCGCGCGAGCTGGCCGGGCTGGCGGCGCGGCTGGGCACCGGATTGCACGTGCACGTCAGCGAGACCCGCTCGGAGGTCGAGGAGTGCCGCGCGCGCAGGGGAGGCCGGTCGCCGGTCGAGTACCTCTGCGACGTGGGCGCGTTCGACGTGCCGGCGCTGGCGGCGCACTGCGTGTGGGTCGACGACAACGACATAGACATACTGGCGGCCAAGCGCGTGACTGCGGTGCACAATCCGGTCAGCAATCTGAAGCTGGCCAGCGGCATTGCGCCGGTAGAGCGGATGTGCGCGCGCGGCGTGAACGTGGCACTGGGCACTGACGGTGCGTCAAGCAACAATTCCATGGACATGTTCGAGGAACTAAAGCTGGCGGCGATACTGCAAAAGGGCGCGACATATTCTGCCACTGCGATGCCGGCAACCCGGGCGCTTCAGATTTCGTCACAGAATGGTGCGCGCGCGCTGGGGTATGGCGACGTGGGGCTGCTCAGGCCCGGATATCGCGCCGACATAGCGCTGCTGGGCGTCGACAACCCGGCGCACACCGCCGCGCGCGATATACCCGGCGCGCTGGTGTACGCTACCAGCGGCGCCGACGTGCGCATGACCATGGTCGATGGACAGGTGCTTTACATGGACGGCGAGTTTAAGACGCTGGATCAGGAGCGGATACGCGCCGAATACGCCGCGGCGGTGGACGCGCTGCTGGGCAAGTAGCGCTCACCGGCGGCTGCGCACGCACGAGATCTTCGCGCAGCCGCGCATTTCCTTCAGGAGGACCCTATGCAGCAGAAGAAGCAAAACGAGGTGACAACGGCCAAGAAATACGCCGAATACCGTCGCGCAAAGGAGCAGGCGCGCAAAAAGAAGCGTCCGCGTCCGCGCGCGCCTAAGTGGCTCAAGAATCCGCTTACGTGGGCGGCGCTCACGGCGGTGGTGGCGGTGGCGGCGTTTGGCGTGGTATACTTTGTCAACCGCAGTCGCGTGGTCGAGCCGGCATCGGGCATACCGGGCTACTACTCAATGGCGCAGACCATAATGGGCGGCGGCGTCGAGGGCGCGGCGCTGAGCGATGTGCGCGTGGCGGTGGACGGCGACGACACGGTGATAACGCTGCAGTTCGACGGCGGACTGCCGGCGTACAGCGTGTCGGCGTTGAGCGATCCGGCGCGAGTGATAGTGTCGATGCGCGCGCTGAGCGGCTGGGAGCACTCCAGTACGCTCAGCAGCGACGGACAGTCGCTGGTGCTGGGCATGTTCCGCAACGAGGCCAGCGAAGCAGGCGTGACCGAGCTGTACTTCCAGACTACGCGCCAGATCGGCTATCAGATAAGCGAGCAGGGCCAGGAACTGGTGCTGCGGCTGCGCGCGCTGGATGAGACGGCTGAGACGGGATATTATGTGACGCTGGGCGCATACGAGGCGTATTGCGCGGGTCTGTTTGACGCGGGCGATATGACGCCGGTGCTGTGCGCCGACGGCGCGAGCGTGGCGCTGATATCGACGCGGTACGATACGCGCGTCGAAGCCGAGGCGTTTGCGCAGACGCTGGACGCCAGCCTGAGCGAGGCGCTGCCGGGCGTGACCAGTTCGGTCGTACAGCTCAGCGGCAATGAGGCGCCGCCGCTGTCCGACGCCGCCGAGCGCGCGACGCTCAGCGCGGCCGAGGTTTACCGGCCGTATACCGGCCAGGCTGAGCCATGGCTGTGGACGACCAACGCGCGGTTGCTGGAGTGGATGCCCGACATGAAGCGCGCGCTGTTCACGCGCCAGACCGCGGCGCTGAGCGATGACGAGGGCGAGTACTGCGAGCTGTGGCTGTACGATCAGGCGGGCAAGGGCCAGCGGCTGCTGGACGTGGAGTTCCGCACGATAACCGAGGCGCGGTTTGCGCATGCCGGCGACGCGCTGGCATTTGTAGAGGCGACTGACTCGGAGTACCTGCTGTACTACTATTCGCTGACCGGCGGCAACTTTGTGTCGCTGGGCGATCTGGTCGGCGGCAACACGTACGGGTTTGACTTTGCGCTGGACGGCAGCCTGTATCTGGTCGGCGGCGTGTACGAGCCGCGGCTGACGCGCTGGGATCCGACGGTGTTTGGCGACTCAACGCGCATGCTGGAGGACATGGAGGGCCTGATAGGTTCGTTGAGCATGGGCAGCTCGGAGTGGTCGCCCAATACGCTGTACATGTCGGACGGCGAAACTTCCACATATGAATTCGACATGTCGACCGGCGAGCGCAGGTACCTCACGGAGGGCGGCGAGTTTGAGATGTCGCCCGACAGGCGCTATCTGGTGCTCATGGAGTACGACGAGAGCATACCGGTGGACACGTATACCGGACTGAAACTGCGCGACCTGAGTACCGGTCAGGAGACGCCGATCTATTCCGGCGAGGCGATAGGCGACGTGTGCTGGTCGAGCGGCGGCGCTCGGGTGTACTTTTTGACGTACAACGAGGATGCGGCGACGTCCGAGGCGTTCCCGTCGGTGCTGCATGTTTACGACCTTGAGTCGGGCCAGGCGCAGGCGCTGGGGCTGATAAACACGCTGGACATAGGCATGGGCGCGAACGACGCCGAGATATCGTTCGTTACCAGTTACCAGAATGCGGCGGGTCGGTACCAGTGGGCTACTTATAGAGTCAACGTGGGCTGAATGCGCATATAATGCGGGAGGCAATGGCGCAGGCTGCGCGGACGGTGTGGCAGAAGGCTGCGCCGGAGGCGTGCGGCCTGCGCCGCTTTTTCGGTAGCGGAACAGGCGGAAACTGTCCGCCAGCGCAGTGCGCGCAGGCTTTGCGGCGACGGTGCAAGCCGCATGAAAGGCGAGGCGATGGCCACAGCGCAAGTTGCATGAAAGGCGCGGGGATGGCAGCGCAAGCTGCATGAAAGGCGAGGCAATGGCCACAGCGCAAGTTGCATGAAAGGCAAGGCGATGGCCACAGCGCAAGTTGCATGGAAGGTGAGGCGATGGCCACAGCGCAAGCTGCATGAAAGGCGAGGCAGCGGCGACAGCGCAAGCAGCATGGAAGGCGAGGCGATGGCCACAGCGCAAGTTGCATGAAGGGCGAGGCGATGGCCACAGCATAAGCAGCATGAAAGGCGAGGCAGCGGCCATACTGGCAATGCGCGGCCTGCCTTAGAATAACAATCCATGGAACGTCTGCCGTTACGCATGGGCAGCTCATTATCTGAGGCACCGCATGCGACATGCGCGCGCTGCACGGAGGGATACAGCGGATGAAACTGGCGATACTTGCGGATATACACGGCAACATAGACGCGCTGGACGCGGCGCTGGATGACGCGCGCACGCAGCAGGTCGACGGCTATCTGTTCCTGGGCGACTATATATTCGACATGCCGTTTTCGACTGACGTCGTGCGGCGGTTGCGGGAGTTGCCGCATGCGCGCATCATAAAGGGCAACAAGGAAGGCTACCTGGACGACCTGGCGCGCCAGTCGCAGGATGGTTGGACTGCGCAGCGGCTGGCTGTGATATACCAGACATATCGCGAGCTGAGCGCGTCCGACCGCGCATGGTTGAGCGCGCTGCCGGCGCAATTGACGTTCACGCTGCCGTCGGGGCGCAGTATTTATGCGGTGCATGCAATTGAGCTGCCTGCGCCGCGCATGCGCAACGAGTTTAACAGCTCGGGCGAATTTGCGCGGTCGCTTGACGGGCGCGCGGCGTGCGGCGACGATTACGATTTGCGCATGACCGGTTATCTGGGCGCGCATGCCGCCGAATGCTGTGCGCATGCTGGCGCGGACATAGTTGCGTTTGGTCACACTCACTTGCAGGGATGCGGCGGCGCTTGCGGACGCATGCTGGTCAATCCGGGCGCGTGCGGGCAGCCTATGGACGGCATTGCGGGCGCGCCGTATGCGATATTGCACGACGGGCCCGAACTGCGCATAGAGCGGCGCCGGGTGCAGTACAATATTGACCGTGCAATTGAGCGTGCGCGCATGACGTCTATATCGAGCGCGGGCTGGATATGGTCGGAACTGGTATGGCGCTCGCTGCGCTCTGGGCGGGACAATTTTACGCTGCAATTTGATATCGCGCGCGCTCTGGCGGCTGAGCGCGGTCAAACCGATGGACTGAATCAAAACGACACCTGGCGCGACGCATATGAGCGCTTTAAAGCCATGTATGGCGCTGACTGAAGGCATATCATGCGCACTGGCGCTGCGTCGCCTGACGGCGCTTTCAATCGCACGCGCGGCGTTCGACAAATAATGCCAGCTTTGTTTACATAAAATTAACTTGCAATTTGCGATAGATGGTATACAATAAAGTCAGGCAAAGTCAAAATCAGCTATGGTTAGAAAGCGGGATGAATGTGGCACAGATAAGCGACAGCATCGAGCAGTTCATCAAGGACATGATGGACGCCGATAACGAGATAGAACTCAAGCGCAATGAGCTGGCGCAACACTTTGGCTGTGTGCCCTCGCAGATAAACTACGTGCTGAGCACGCGGTTTTCGGTGCAGCACGGATATGTGATACAATCCAAACGCGGTGGCGGGGGATATATAAGAATAGTGCGGGTGCGCATGGACAATGAGCGCGATTTGCTCAGCGAGATGATGGACACAATAGGACAGGAGATAAGTCAGGATGGAGCACAGGCGCTGATATCGCGATTGAGCGATCTGAAGATGATAAACGCACGCGAGGCCGCGCTGATGAACGCGGCGGTGCAGGACTCGGCGCTGAACCTGCCGGTTCGGGCCAAGGACATGCTGCGCGCGGGCGTGCTGAGGAACATGATAGAGCAGGTGTTCATGATAAACGAGTAGCTGCGGGGCGCGGCGGGACGGCTGGCGAGCCTGTCCAGCCGCAGCCAGGGGCGCGCAGTCGTGCCGCCGCACCCCGCACACTAAGCGGAACCGCACAGGCGGCGTCGACGAATTGCCATTAGCGTCGGCGCGTGCGGGAGCGCAGGGTTAATTTGGCATGGGAGGTTCAAGATGGCATTTTTCACAAGTTTTACCGAGCGCGTGCAGAGGGCGCTCATGATAGCTCAGGCAGAGGCCTCTGCTGCGGGCCGCAGTTTTGTGGGTACCGAGCATCTGCTGCTGGGCATAATGCACGACCCGGGCGCGGCGGGCATAATACTTGACAGCTTCTCGATAGACGAGGTGCGTCAGGCAACGTATGACCTGATAGGCCGTGGCAATGAAAAAGTCGAACCGGGCAAAAAGATGACTTATACGCCCCGCACCAAGCAGGTGCTTGAACTGAGCGCCCGCGAGGCGATGGAGCTTAAGATGAACTATGTGGGCACGGAGCACGTGCTGCTGGCGCTGATGCGCGAGCCCGAATGCGTAGCGGCGCATGTGCTGGCAGGGCTGGGCCTCAACCTGCAGGAGTCGCGCGAGAAGCTGATAAAGTCGCTGCGCGAATCCTCGCAGCAGAAGAAGGTCGACACGCCCAAGCTCAATCAGTACGGCACCGACCTGACCGAGCGCGCGCGCAATGGCGAGCTTGATCCGGTGATCGGCCGCGACAAGGAGATCGAGCGGATAATGCAGATACTCTCGCGCCGCACCAAGAATAACCCGGTGCTGATAGGCGAGCCGGGCGTGGGCAAGAGCGCGATAGTCGACGCGCTGGCGCAGCGCATAGTGGCGGGCGACGTGCCCGACGTGATAGCCGGCAAGCGCCTGGTGCAGCTGGACATAGCCGCGATGGTCGCCGGGGCCAAGTACCGCGGCGAGTTCGAGGAGCGCATCAAGGCGGTCGCCAAGGAACTCAAGGACAATCACAGCGTATTGCTGTTCATAGATGAGCTGCATCAGATAGTGGGCGCGGGCTCATCCGACGGCGCGACCGACGCCGCCAACATGCTCAAGCCGCTGCTTTCGCGGGGCGAGCTGCAGTGCATAGGCGCGACCACGCTCAACGAGTACCGCAAGTACATCGAAAAGGACTCGGCTCTGGCGCGCAGGTTCCAGCCGGTGACGGTCGGCGAACCGACGCAGGAGGAGACGCTTGAGATGCTCTTCGGGCTCAGGGATAAGTACGAAGCCCACCACAAGGTCACGATAACCGACGACGCGCTGCACGCCGCAGTGAGCATGTCGGCGCGGTACATTAACGACAGGTTCCTGCCCGACAAGGCGATCGACCTGATAGACGAGGCGGCCGCGCATGTGCGCATACACTCGTTCACGCAGCCCGCCGAGCTCAAGGAGTGCCAGAGCGAGCTGGATAGGCTCACCACCGAGAAGTCCGAAGCGATAAACAATCAGGACTTTGAAAAGGCCGCCGCGATGCGCGACGAGGAAAAGCGCCTGCACATGCAGATGGAGGAAGTGCGCCGCGAGTGGGAGCACAACAAGCAGGAACACAAGGAAGTAGTGGATTCGGAGGAGGTCGCGCGCGTGGTCAGCGCGTGGACCGGCATACCGTTGACGCGACTGAGCCAGAGCGAGAGCGCGCGGCTGTTGGGCCTGGAAGGCGTGCTGCATGAGCGCGTGATTGGCCAGGACGAGGCCGTGTCTGCGACGGCGCGCGCTGTGCGGCGCGCACGGGCGGGACTTAAGGATCCGCGCCGGCCGGTCGGGTCGTTCATATTCATGGGCCCGACGGGCGTGGGCAAGACCGAGCTGTGCCGGGCGCTGGCCGAGGCCATGTTTGGCGACGAAAAGGCCATGATACGCCTTGACATGAGCGAGTACATGGAAAAGCATACCGTGTCGCGCATGATAGGTTCGCCGCCGGGCTACGTGGGCTATGACGAGGGCGGTCAGCTGACCGAGCGCGTGCGCAGAAAGCCGTATTCGGTGGTGCTGTTTGACGAGATCGAAAAGGCCCACCCGGATGTGCTGAACCTGCTGCTTCAGATAATGGAGGACGGCCGGCTGACCGACGGCCAGGGCCGCACGGTGAACTTCCAGAACACGGTCATAATAATGACGTCCAATGTGGGCGCGTCGGCGTTCGGGCGGCAGCGCACCATGGGCTTTGGCCAGGATGAAGGCCAGGCGCGCGCGGCCCGCGAGGAGGCCATAAAGGCGCTCAAGGCGACGATGCGGCCTGAGTTCATTAACCGCGTCGACGAGATAATCGTGTTCAACGAGCTGTCGCGCGATGACATAGACCGCATTGCCGAGCTGATGATACATCAGGTCAGCGAGCGGCTGGCCGAGCGCGGCATAGAGCTGGAGCTGTCGGCCGAGGCGGTGCACATGCTGGCCGAGGAAGGCTATGACCGGCAGTATGGCGCGCGCCCGCTGCGCCGCACGATACAGCGCGCAGTCGAGGATGCGCTGAGCGAGGAGATACTCTCGGGCGACATAAAGCTGGGCGACAAGGTGCGCGGTCAGGTCGTGGACGGCAAGCTGTGCTTTGAGCGCTGCCCGGTTGAGATGGCCGTGGTCTGAGAGTCGGGCAATAATCTATTGGAGGTTGCGCATGGCAGAAAAGGCTTGCGACAGGATTGAAGAGTTTTTGAGGGATATGGCGGCGCGCTATATTCCGGGGCGCCGTCAGGGCGACGACATATTTGAACTGTACACCAGCGACAATGGCTGCACATATCGGCTGCGCATAAGCGCGGGCGCTTGCGAGCTGAATGCGCCGGATGACCGGCCCTGGGCCGCGCGCGTGGAGACCACGTCGGACGCGTTCATGCAGATAATGGAGGGCAAGCTCAACGTGGTGTCGGCGCTGATGCGGCGGCTGGTCAAGGTAAAGGGCAATATAGCGCTGATAAAGGACCTGCCGCGCTACTTCGAGCTGGAGAGCTGAGGCATGCGCGCAGTGCGCAGGTGTAAACATAACCGCGCGGGATCGGTTTTAAGGCCGGTCCCGCGCGGTTTTTATTTTGCAAATATCTGTGGGGCGATGCCGGCGGCTGCCGGCGCCGCCCGCATGGTCTGGCGATGTTAGCTCACTTGAAGTCGCCCGCGCGCAACTCGTATGTGCGTCCGGCGGCGATGTTCAGGTACTTTACCATGTCGTCGTAAACCACGCGCAGCGGCTGTTTGAGGTCGCGGCTGGCGTAGATGCGGGCCAGCTTGAGCCGGCCGTTTTCAAAGTCGATATCGACCGTCAGCCTGCCCGGCGCGCACAGCCCGTGCATGTGGCCCGACTTCCACTCGCCCGGCAGCGCTGGCAGCAGCAGCAGGTTTCCGCGATAGCCCTGGCAGAACATCTCGGCTATGCCGGCGCAGGCGCCAAAGTTGCCGTCGATCTGGAACGGCGGATGCGCGTCGAACATGTTGGCGTAGGTGCCGCCGCCCGAGGAGTAGTTAAATCCGCCGTCGTCGACCAGCCGCAGCTGACGCTTGAGCAGTTTGAGCGCATGGTCGCCGTCCATGAGGCGCGCCCAGTGGTTGATCTTCCACCCCAGCGCCCAGCCGGTGCCGTCGTCGCCGCGCAGGTTGAGCGAGGTGCGGCAGGCGTTGGCGAGTTCGGGCTGATCGTCTATCGCAGAGCGGTACTCCGCGGGGCAGTTCGCGCCGGAAGGCCGGCCGGATTCGGGGGTTATCAGCCGTGCGGGATGCAGCGCGTAGAGATGTGAGGTATGGCGATGATGGGGCTCGGCCTCCTCGTATTCGCTGTCCCACTCGAGCAGCTGGCCCTTTGAGCCTATGTCAAAGCGCTTGAGGCGGGGCAGCGCCGCGCGCACGCGGTCCGCCAATTCGCCGGTATGCCCGGCTACGCCGCTCAGGCGCAGGTAGTTTTCAAACGTTTCGAACACGATGGCGCTGCTCATCGCGCAGGACTTGGCCACAGATATGCGCTCGCCTTCGTATATGAACGAGTTTTCAGGCGACGTGGTCGGAGTTATTACGAGTTGGCCGTCGGCGTTTTCGTAGAGTATGTCGAGGAAGAACTCCACGCAGTCGTCCAGCGCCGGCAACACGCGCTCGCGCAGAAACGCGTCGTCCAGCGTGTAGTCGTAGTGCTCGACCATGTGCCGGCACAGCCACCCGAACGACATCGGCCAGAACGCATAGCCCGCGGTATTGCGGCCGCAGTCGCCCACCGGGTTGCTCAGCGCCCATATGTCGACGTTGTGATGAGAGACCACGCCGCGGGCGCCATAGTGCAGGCGCGCGGTCTCGCGTCCGGTCACGCGCAGCGCGTCGACGAGATCCATCAGCGGCATGTGCATGTCGCCCATACCGCAGATTTCGGCGGGCCAGTAGTTCATCTCGGTGTTTATGTTTACGGTATAATTGCTCGACCACGGCGCGCGCAGATGAGGATTCCATATGCCCTGCAGGTTGGCGGCGCGGGTGCCGGGCCGGGAAGAGCAGAACATCAGGTACCGCCCGTAGTGGAATATCAGTTCGTACAGCGCGCGGTCGTCCGGGCTGTCCAGGAAGCGGCGCAGGCGCTCGTCGGTGGGTATGTCGTCCACGGGGCCGTTCAGTTCAAAGCGCACGCGGTCAAACAGCGGCACGAAGTCGCTCAGATGGCGCTCGAGCAGCCGGTCAAAGCTGAAGCCGGCTATTGCGCTCAGGTCGCGTTCGACGTCGGCCTTTTCGTCGCGGCCCTCGAGTTCGGGCTGACGCGCGGGGCCGTTGAAGCTGGTGCGCACGGCCAGTATCAGCAGCGCGCTGTCGGCGCCGGCAACGCAAATGCGGCCGTCGTCGCAGCCTACGGAGCCGCCCTCGGCGCTTACCAGTATGCGCGCGCGGCAGCGCATGCCCATCTCGGCGGGCACATCCGAATAGATGACGGGATCGGGTGAATCTACGTAATTGGGGTCGACATGCGAGGGCGCGCGCAGATCGACGGTTATTGAGCCGGCCTGAGCGCTTGCCTGGGCGCGCAACTGCGTCTCAAAGCGCAGCTTGAAGTTTATGCGTCCGGGCTGGGAGCTCTCGCAGCGCAGCACGAATACCTGATCGGGATACGACGCGAATGCGGTGCGGCGAATGTGCGCGCCAGCGGAGTCGAACTCGCATATGTCCAGTCCCGAGCGCAGGTCGAGCAGGTGCGTATAGTTGCGGCATTCGTCTACGCCTGAGAACTCGATGTATATGTCGCCCAACGGCATGTAGCTCTCGGTGAACGCGCCTTCGAGCCTGTCCTCGATGAGTCGCTGTGCCTGGGCGAGCTGACCCGACTGCGCAAGCTGCTGTGCCTGAGCGTAGTATTTATGGGCGTCGGGATTGTTTTTGTCTTTGGGATAGCCCGACCAGAGCGAGTCCTCATTGAGCGCGATGCGCTCGCAGGCCACGCCGCCAAACAGCATCGCGCCTATGCGGCCGTTGCCCACCGGCAGCGCCTCGGTCCACTTGCGCGCGCTCTGCCTGTACCACAGCGCATTGCGCCTGTCGTAGGAGTAATCCATTTGATTCACCTCTAAATCGTATGCGTTGGGCGCGCCGGCCGCGTCCTGCGCCGCCCGCGCTCGAATATAATAAATTATATCAGATATCAACCAGGATGTGAAGTGTTTGACAAAAGATTGTGTCAATGCGCGGCTCGCGCGTGAGCAGTGCGCAACCGGCGATCTGGCCCTCAAACCGGCGTGCACAGGGCTATGTGGGCGGGCGGCATCGCCGCAAGAGCGCTCAGTGACGCTTGCAAATTAACATAAGCTGCGGTTTATGCCGCATATTATGACGCCTGACGCGGATCCTTGTGCGCGCTGCAAGCGCAATATGCGCTCATATTTTGCGCGGGTTTTGCGCTAATGCTTGACTATGGTCCGAGATGATTGTACAATATGTGCATGGGTAGAAACGCTCAACCGATATATGTATGAGAGGTATTGCAATATGTGGGATGTTGATCTTGAGCAATTCTGGAAGGACGATGAGATAGCCCATAAGGACAATTGCTTTTTCAAGGGCAACCAGGTTGCACTGGGCATACGCATGAGCGACGAATGCGTCTTTGCCGAACTGGGCGAGGAAGGCACGCCATGGGCGCCGATACCGCGCGAGCGTCGGCTGGAGCTGAACAAGCGCTACAATGACAAGGCCGAAAAACTGGTCGGACGCAGGCTGCTGCGCGAGACGCTGCCCGATCCGCGTTCGGAGTTTCCCTATGTAAAGCGCATAGGCGAGGTGTTTGGCGGCCAGTATATCTATGAGAACGACACCGAGTGGCTCACGCAGAGCGTCAACACTCCCGAGGAGCTGGAGGCGCTGCTGGACCGCGTGGACAAGCTGGACATACGCGAGTTTATGCTGCCGGCTAACTGGGAGTCCGAAAAGAAGCGCATATACGAGGAGTTCGGCACAAAGCCCGACGTCATGCGGCACATCCGCGGCCCGGTGACGCTGGCATGCTCGATATTCGGCTCGGAGAACCTGATATTCCTGGGCATAGACGAGCCTGAGCTGTACGAGCGGTTCTCGCGCACGATAGCCGAGGTGACGCTCAAGATGGCGGCGGTCATGGACGAGGAGGCGGGCGTGACGGCCAAGAGCCGGCCCGGGTTCTCGTTTGCCGACGACAACTGCTGCCTGCTGACGCCCGATCTGTACCGGCGGTTTGGCTATCCGGTGCTCAAGGCGCTGTTTGACAAGTACAGCCCCAATCCCAATGATCCGCGCTACCAGCACTCGGACAGCGCCATGGCGCATCTGCTGCCGATACTGGGCGAGCTGGATCTGACGGGCGTGAACTTCGGGCCGACGGTTATGGTGCCTGAGATACGCAAGTACCTGCCGCATGCGCGCATAGACGGCTGCATAGCGCCGTTCACGTTCATGCGCAACGATGTGGACGGCCTGAAGATGGAGGTCAACCGCGACGTTGACTACGGATTTGAATACGGCGGCGTCAACATAACCACGGCGGGTTCGATAAACAATGGCTCGTCGCTGGACAGCATGCGTCTGGTCATGTCGATAATACAGAGCAAGCGTCGCTAAACCGGCGCGCTCTGCGCAAAATGGAGCACAATTAATCTTGCTGTATGGAGGTAGATCGATTATGAAACTGAGCGTATTTGCGGTGCTGCTGAAGGACCGTCCATTTGACGAGGCGTGCAAGTACCTCTCCGAGGCCGGCGCGCAGATGCTGGAGATAGGCTGCGGCGGCTATCCGGGCAAGGAACACTGCGATCCGGCGGTGCTGCTCAACGACCCGGCCAAGCTGGACGAGTTCAAGGCGACGCTTGCAAAGTACAACCTGGGCATAGCGGCGCTGAGCACTCACGGCAACGCGGTGCATCCGGTGCCGGAGATAGCAAAGCAGTTCCATGACGACTTCGTCAACGCGGTGCTGCTGGCCGAAAAGCTGGGCGTGGACACGGTGGTCACGTTCTCGGGCTGCCCGGGCGGCTCGCCGGTCGACCGCACGCCCAACTGGGTGACCTGCCCGTGGCCGGACGATTTCCTGGGCATACTGGACTATCAGTGGAATCAGGTGCTGATACCCTACTGGAAGGAGCAGGCCGCGTTCGCTCAGGCGCATGGCATAAAGAAGATAGCCTTTGAGATGCATCCGGGCTTCTGCGTGTACAATCCCGAGACGCTGCTCAAGCTGCGCGCCGCGGTGGGCGACATAATCGGCGCGAACTTCGACCCGAGCCATCTGTTCTGGCAGGGCGTCGACCCGGTCGCGGCGATACGCTACCTGGGCGAGCACAATGCGCTGTACTACTTCCATGCCAAGGACACCCGCATCGACGCGATCAACACCGCGCGCAACGGCGTGCTGGATACCAAGCATTACTCCGATGAGATCCATCGCAGCTGGATATTCCGCTCGGTGGGCTACGGCCATGGCGCCGAAGTGTGGAAGGATATCATGAGCGCGCTGCGCATGATAGGCTACGACGGCCCGATTTCGATAGAGCATGAGGACAGCCTGATGAGCGTCGGCGAGGGACTGAAAAAGGCGATAGAGATGCTCAAGGCGACGATGATGTTTGAGAGCAACGGCGGCATGTGGTGGGCATGATGCTCCGGCAGCCGTAAGGCGACCTATGACCTCGGATTATGTGCGGGGCCGGGCGTAAGGCCCGGCCCTGCATGTTTTTATGCGGCTCGACGTCTATGGTGAGGTGGAACATGAGCGAAAATATAGCGGCTCTGCTGGCCGGTCTGCTGCTAATGATCGCACCGATAGGTCCCAATCAGGACGGATTCAACGCCACCGACTTTGATGCGTGCGCGTATATCGACTCGGTCGACGCCATGATATGCGAGCTGGAGTCTGCGCTGGGGCAGGGCGATGCTCAGCTGGCGCTCAGGCTGAGCGATGTGGAGATGCTGGATCTGATGTGGAATGAGCTGCGCTGCGCGCATATGTACGCGTGCGACGGTGATGTTACGTTCATAAAAAACCTGGACGGCAGCCTGGATGTGCTCATTGACATTAGATACACGGTGGGATATGAGCTGATGCGCGCGCTGGGCGCGGGCCCGGCGTACTCGTACAGCGCTCCCGACGCGCCGCTGGAGCTGGCAAGCGTGGACGTGGACGGTCTGGAACTGACGCAGCGGCAGCGCGATACGCTCGAGCGCGCGCTGGAGGTGCTGGACGAACTGGAACTGGACGGCCTGGACGCGTATGAGCGCGAACTGGCGATACACGACTGGCTGGTCGAAAACGTCACATACGACGATGAGGCCGATGACTGCCAAGACGCGTACGGCGCATTGATAGGCGGACGAGCGCACTGCATGGGTTACAGCGACGCGTTCTACCTGCTGGGCACGCTGGCGGGGCTGGACGTCAACTACATAAGCGGCTATGCGTACGGCGGTGGTCACGCGTGGAACACAGTGCGGCTGGACGGCCGGAGCTACTTTGTCGATGTGACGTGGGACGACGAGGATTGGGGCGCGCCGCTGCACTCGTATTTCAACATACCCTCGCCGGCGCTGTACTCGTCGCACAGCTACGCCGACAGGCACGTGCCCACCGACATCGCCGGCAAATACGACTCGAACAACTACTTCTTCCGCGAGGGCCTGACGGTCGAGACCACTTCTCAGGCATACGCCATGATGCTCGACGCGCTCGCGGCGGGCGAGACGCGCATCCAGCTGGCCAGCGACAATTCGCTTGAGCTGCACGATCCATCGAGTGAGCTGGAGGCCGCACTGAGCGAGCGGTTTGGCGACGAGAGCTACATGTGCTATGGCAGCGACATGGGCGGGCTAAATGTGTATGATGTGTGGCTCGACGGGTATGACGAGTACCGGGAAGAAATGTACGGCGATTTATTTGACGATGACTATGATGATGATTACTACTATGGCGATGGCGACTACGACGACGAGAGCGGGCTGAGCGACGCCGATTCCGATGCGGACGGCGTATCGGATGCGCCGGCGGACGAGGCGGCGTAAACCGGAGCTTGAACATACACGCGCGGGCGTGCAAGGCGCCGCGCGATTAGGAGGCGTTGCACTATGCGGCAGATAAACTTCGGCCTGGTGGGCTACAAGTTCATGGGCAAGGCGCACTCAAACGCGCTGAGCCGGATACCGATGTTCTTCGACACCGACGCTGAGATAGTCAAAAAATGCATCTGCGGCCGGGACGCGGAGTGGCTGAGCCGCGCGGCGGCACAGCTGGGCTGGGAGCAGACCGAGACCGACTGGCGTAAGCTGGTCGCGCGCGACGACATAGACGCGATAGACATAACCGCGCCCAGCAACTTCCACAAGGAGATTGCGATAGCCGCCGCCGAGCATGGCAAGCACGTGTTCTGCGAAAAGCCGCTGGCGTTCAACGCATCGGACGCGCGCGAGATAATCGCGGCGGTCGAAAAGGCCGGCGTAAAGCATCAGATAGGCTTCAACTACCGGTATGTACCGGCGCTGGTGCTGGCAAAGCAGATGATCGAATCGGGCAAGCTGGGTAAGATATTCCACTTCCGGGGCAGCTTCCTGCAGGACTGGATAATCGACCCGGACTTTCCGATGGTGTGGCGGCTGGACAAGAAGGTGTGCGGTTCGGGCTCGCTGGGCGACCTGGGCGCGCATGTGATAGACGCGGCGCGCTACCTGGTGGGCGAGATGACCGAGGTCATAGGCATGAGCAAGACCTTCGTCAAGGAGCGCCCGGTGTCCGCCAGCATGACCGGCCTGAGCGGCACCGCAGACAAGGACGCCCCGCGCCAGCCGGTCACGGTAGACGACGCGACCGGGTTCATGTGTGAGTTCGAGTGCGGCGCGTTGGGCATGTTCGAGGCGACGCGCTTTGCACAGGGCCACAAAAACGACATGCGCCTGGAGGTCAATGGCGAGAAGGGCTCGATACGCTTTGAGTTCGAGCGCATGAACGAACTGTGGTACTTCAGTGCCGATGACGAGCCGGGCCTGCAGGGCTGGCGGCTGATACAGGTGTCCGAGGGCATACATCCGTACTGGTCGCACTGGTGGCCGACGGGGCATGTCATAGGTTTCCCGGAGACGTTCGTGCATCAACTGTACGAGTTCACGCAGTCGATAGCCAACGATAAGCCCTGCACGCCCAACTTCTACGACGGCCTGCGCTGCTGCCAGATAATGGATGCCGTGGACAAGTCGATTGAAGAGCGCACTTGGGTAAAGGTCGCCGACATGTGAGCGGCAAGGCTGGATTTATAGTATCGACGACACTGCGGCGCGGCGGGATATTGAACCCTGCCGCGCCGCTTTATGTCGAACCGGGCCGCCGGAAATCGCCAAATGGCCCAACGTCGGTATGGCGCTGCAAGCCGGCGGGCACGATGATAAACCCAATTGCGCAATGCTTAAATCACCGGGCAGCGTGTATATGCGCGATTGAACGAATCGCGTATATATCGAAGCGCCATATGCCGCGCGTTGAATTGGATGGAGACACGTGTTAAGCGGCGCGGCCATTATATCGCCACGCCGTCCAATACCGTTGACAGTGCTATCAATTGCAAACACCTGCAGGCTCGAACGTCTGTCCGGCTCTATGCGCCAGCCGTCAAGGCAAAGCGAAGTTGGCTTTGCTAAGGCTGACTGGCAATTGCCAGCGCCTGGCCAGTACGTTGTACCGGCTTGCTGACGCATTGCTGGCTTTGGCAATAAACTACCGGCGCGGCAAGTATATCGCCACGCCGTCCAATACCGTTGACAGTGCTATCAATTGGAAACACCTGCAGGCTCGAACGTCTGTCCGGCTCTATGCGCCAGCCGTCAAGGCAAAGCGAAGTCGGCTTTGCTAAGGCTGACGGGCAATTGCCAGCGCCTGGCAAGTACGTTGTACCGGCTTGCTGACGCATTGCTGGATTTGTCAATAAACTACCGGCGCGGCAAGTATATCGCCGGGCCGCTGCATAACGTTGACAAATACCTGAACGCAGCCGCACGATTTATACGAGGCATTCAATGGGCATATACTTGATTGGCACGATCTGCGCTTGATATTTCCGCTTCAGTCGTGAAATCAGCTTGGTTTATGCTCTTGGTTTGCAATCTGTCAGGGCGTTTGGTCGCGCGGTTAACTCTGCCAATAAAATGCAGCGGCGCGGCCTGAATATTGCCGCGCCGCCAGGATATATAATGCGCATATATAAGACGTAATGCCGCGCGTCCGCGTTAGCCGGCGACCTTTTCGCGCAACCGGGCGAATATCATGCGCCCCGCCGCGGTCTGGAGCACTGTGTTTACCGCGATAGTCACGCTCTGACCTATGTGGCGGCGACCGTTTTCGACGACTATCATCGTACCGTCGTCCATGAATGCCACGCCCTGGCCGAGTTCCTTGCCCTCGCGCACTATCTGCACGGTCAACTCCTCGCCGGGCAGCAGCGCAGGCTTGAGCGCTCCGGCCAGCTCGTTCACATTTAGTACGCCCACGCCCGACACCTCTGCGACTTTGTTGAGGTTGAAGTCGTTGGTCATAACGCGTCCGCCCAGCAGCTGGGTGAGCTTTAGCAGCTTTACGTCGACGTCACTTGCGCCTTCAAAGTCGGTCTCGTCTATTGTCAGCTCAATTTGCAGTTCTTTTTGTATGCGGGCCACAATGTCCAGGCCGCGGCGCCCGCGGTTGCGCTTGAGCGTGTCGGCTGAATCGGCTATGCGCTGCAGCTCGGCCAGCACAAAGCGCGGCACAACCAGCGGCCCTTCTATAAAGCCTGTGCGGCAGATATCAAATATGCGCCCGTCGACCAGCACGCTGGTGTCCAATACCTTGGGCACGCCGCGACATACGCTCGATTGGCTGCCGTGCGGATGCAGTTGCAGCGCGCCTGCATGCGGCAGTTCGCGCCAGCGTCGGCTCATTACCGAATATCCCGCCACGCTCAGTGCGCAGTAGAGCGCCGCGCTTGCGACGATGCCGGTAAGGCCCAGCCCCGACGTGAGCGTGGATATGCAAAACGCCGCGGCCAGGCCCATGACTGCGCCGGCGGCGCCCAACAGCAGTTCGGGCAATGGCCGGTCGTCCGTTCTGCACGCCAGCCACGCCGTGAATCGGCGCAGCAGCGCGCTCAGTTTAGGCGCCACAGCGTACGCCAGCGCGCCGCCTGCCAACAGTGCAATGCCGTAAGCCCACGGCAGCCATGCGCCGCCATCGATAAATAGGCGCTCCATGGCGTCTCGCGCCAGCGACACCAGGCCCGCCAGTCCCAACGCGCCCGGCAATATCGCGATGATGCGATCCCTTACTTTCAAACCCCTCAACCTTCCATGAACTATATTTGGTTCCAACTTATATTATATTCGTCTGAGCGCGGCTTATGCGCCGGCTGAGCGGACGCCGCGCGGGTGGGGGAGCGTGTGAAGCACTGGTTGAGACAGGGTTTAAGCCGGGCAGCAGTGAACAGCGATATGGAATCTGGTACGAGAAATTGAGCATTGCCGGCTTGAATAATGCGTGGTGGTCGATTTACCTTATGGCCCACACGGAAAGAACCATATAGTTACAATATGGAATTAATTAGAAACTGACAGCCTCACCGCATCACGCGCGGGAGCCGATAAGGCGAGATGAAAAACTGTACCATGCGCGAACAAGCCATTAGGCCGCATCGCGCACGAATGACGATAAGCCGAGATAAACAACTGCGTCATGTGCAAACAAGCCTCTAGTCAGTATCACGCGTGGACGCCGATAAGGCGAGACGAACAACTGCGCCATTAGACGGCGTCACGCGTGGACGCTGATAAGGCGAGACGAACAACTGCGCCATGCGCAAACACGCCATAAGACGGCGTCACGCGTGGACGTCGATAAGGCGGGATGAACAACTGCGCCATGTGCGAACAAGCCCCTAGTCGGCGTCACGCATGGACGCTGATAAGGCGAGACGAACAACTGCGCCATGCGCGAACAAGCCATTAGACGGCATCACGCATGTACGCCGATAAGGCGAGACGAACAACTGCGCCATACGCAAATAAGCAGCCAGACTACCACGCGCGAATAACAATCCGGCGCATACCGCACAGTACGATATGCGCCGCCAAACGCGAACCCAAAGCATCGTTCGAGTAACCAGCCGGCCAAGCGATAACCGCCCGGCCAGGCTACTTATATTGCCATCAAGTCGCCGGCGCAAACCTGCGGCGCGCATTATGCGCCGTCGTCCCGCGTCAGGCCCATAAGCGTGCGCAGCGCTTCGGTCACGGTCTCCACGCCGTACGCGCGCACTCCATCGGGCAGCTTCAGCCCGCGCAGGCTCGCGCGCGGCATGACTACGTTTACAAATCCCAGCCGCGCGCACTCGGCCAGCCGGCGCTGAGCCTGGCTGATTGCGCGCACTTCGCCCGCAAGGCCCACCTCGCCCATGACCGCGAACTGCTCGTCTATCGGCGAGTTGCGCGCCGCCGACGCTACCGCGGCTATGAGCGCCAGGTCGCATGCGGGCTCGTCCAGCGTCAATCCGCCGGCGATGTTTATGTATACGTCCTGATTGCCCAGGCGCAGGCCGGCGCGCTTTTCAAGCACCGCCAGCAACAGTGCCAGCCGCCCCTGGTCTACGCCCGAGGCCATGCGCCGCGGATAGCCCAGCGTCGTCGGCGCGACCAGCGCCTGCACGTCCACCAGCACTGGCCGCGTGCCCTCAAGCGCGCACAGTACCACCGAACCGCTCTGACCATGCGCGCGCTGGCTCAGCAGCATCTCGGATGGATTGGGCACCTCGACCATGCCCTCGCGCCGCATCTCGAACACGCCGATCTCGTTAATCGAGCCAAAGCGATTTTTTACGGCGCGGAGTATCCTGTACTGATGCTGGCGCTCGCCCTCGAAGTAGAGCACGCTGTCGACCATGTGCTCCAGCACGCGCGGGCCTGCGATTGCGCCCTCCTTGGTCACGTGGCCCACGATTATTATCGCGCAGCCCGAGCCCTTGGCCACGCGCATCAGCTGTGCGGCCGACTCGCGCACCTGCGGCACCGAGCCGGGTGCGCTGGCCATGTCGGGGCGGTACATGGTCTGTATCGAGTCGACAATCGCCAGCTCGGGCTGTATGCGTTCGAGCTGTGCGATTATGTTGCTCATGTCGTTTTCGGGCAATATCATCAGGTTCGCGGCATCCAGGCCCAGGCGTTGAGCGCGCAGCTTGATCTGACGGGCCGATTCCTCGCCGGTCACGTACAGCACGCGCCGACCGGCTCCGGCGCGGTGCGCGGCCACCTGCAAAAGCAGCGTCGACTTGCCTATGCCGGGCTCGCCGCCTATCAGCGTCAGTGAACCGGCGACTATGCCGCCGCCAAGTACGCGATCTAGTTCGCCCACGCCGCTTTGCATGCGGGCGTCGTCGCCGCCGGGTATATCGGGCAGTGCGACCGGTTGCGCGCCGCTGCCGGGCGACTGGCGCAGCTTGCGCGGCTGAGGCTCCGAGGTCTGTTCTACCGGGGTTTCGATAAGCGTGTTCCACTGCTCGCAGCCCGGGCACTTGCCCAGCCACCGCGCGGTCTCGTAGCCGCATTCGGAGCAGATATAGCGTGTCTTAAGCTTGGCCATGAGCGCCTCCAATAGAGAATTTGACTTATGCACATTATACCATGCGCATGTGCCGGATGCAAACGCACGGACGCCGTGTACGAGCCCATTAAGGGCGCTTGAGCGGCTCTGACCAGAAAAAGTCGGTTGGATTTCACGCATTTGGGTTGCGGCGGGCGCGCGGGGGTTGTATAATAAATGCTGAATATTTTAACCGCATACGCGGAGGATAGAAATGCACATGAGCACAGCTGGCACCACGCAGGTGCAAAGGCGCCCCAAGCGGGCGCGCAGGCCGGGCAGAAAGTTCGGCAAATGGCAATTGATAGCGCTGGCACTGGTAGCGCTGCTGGCGATAGCCTGGACGATAATCGCGATGGTGAACGGCACGGTGACCACGGTCACGCGCACGCTGTCTATTCCCGGCTTGCCGTCGGCGCTGGAGGGCTACACGATAGTGCAGCTGACCGATCTTAATGGAGCCACGTTCGGCGAAAAGCAGGAAAAGCTCGCCGATGCGATCTCGGCGGTAGACTATGACGTGATCTGCATGACCGGCGACATGGTGGGCGCAAGCGGCAATGCGCAGCCGCTCTACGACCTGCTGGACGCGCTGAATACGTCCAAGCCCATCATGTTCATAACCGGCGACAGCGATCCCGATCCGCTGGCCGATACGCCCGGCGCCGACGGCACGCTGTACGCCGACTACATACGGCAGCTCCAGGCGCGCGGCGTGACATATGTCGACAGCCCGCAGATGATAACCGTGGGCAATGCCAACATATGGTTTTCGTCCGTACTGCATCTGAACATAAATACCCAGTCCAATCTGGACTCGCTCGAGCAGATGTACAACTCCGCGCTCGCCGACCCGAACAATGACGCCAATGATCTGGCGTATGACGCCTACCGGCTCGACTGCGCGCGCAAGCTCAACAACGCCGCCCAGAACATGCAGTCGGTCGACCTGCATATTACGCTCAGCCATGTGCCGCTCAGCGACGAGTTCGTGCATGCGATGCAATATGCCGAAGGCGAGAACTCTGCCGACACTCAGGATGAATACGCCGGCAATCAGTACCTGAGGCTGATCGACCTGGCGCTGTGCGGTCACTATGTGGGCGGGCAGTGGCGGCTGCCGTTTGTGGGCGCGCTGTATGTGCCCGATGAGCGGCTGGCGCGCGGCGGCTGGCTGCCTGAGCAGGATGAAGTCAGCGGTTTGAGGCGTTCCAATTCGGTCTACATATATACCAGTACCGGCCTGGGCACGTCGGACGCTTACAGCCTGCCGCCGTTCAGGCTGTTCAATCAGCCCGAGATAGTGGTGATAAGGCTGACCAGTCAGCTGGGCGCGTAGCCGGGCGCGCTGTCGCCGACAGCGACCGGCGCAAATTCAGCACGCTTTTTTTGCCATTTTTGAAACTAATACGACAGCTGTTGCGTCAAATACCCGTGACTGCGCGCTTGTTGGCGCAGTTGCGCCGTATTTTACGAAAATGTTGCAGAATGGCCACTTAAATGTTTCAAAATATGGTATAATGAAATTAGGCATACATACAATGTGAGTTGTGCCCCTCGGGCATCGGAGTATAGGAGGTTCATGATGCGCAAAGGTAATTCAGTTGTAAAGGGTATGGTGATACTTGCACTGCTGCTGTGCGCGCTGGCGCTGGGCAGCGGCGCGCTGGCCGAGGGCGATCTGGTCTGCGTGGAGTTCACACACTATGCGGACGGGACAGTCGTGGCCGAGAGCTATTCCGTCAGCACCGGCGCGGGATATGCGCTCAAGGACTACATGGTGGTCGAGCCGTGGTCGTTCATGATAAATACCAGCGGCGCAAACACCGATCTGAGCAGCGGCCAGATATACTCTGCGATAGAGGCGGGCATGCGCGAGTGGAACAGCAACATGTCCCAGCCGAAGTTCTCGATGAACAACACGACCACGTCGCTGGTCGCGGGCGTGCAGGACTATAACAACGTCATATCGTTTGGCAAGCTGGATTCCGGCGTGCTGGCGCGCACTACGGCGTGGTACGACAAGGATTTCAAACTGCCGGAGGGCTATCCGGCGACGTACCTTGCAGTCGAGGCGGATATAGTGTTCAACAACCAGACGTTCTGGACCGACGTGTCGGCGGGCGGCAACGGTTATGACATGCAGTCGCTGGCGACGCACGAACTGGGCCACACGCTGGGCCTGGCCGATGTGTACAATACGAATTATGCATATGCTACCATGTATGGACTGGGCTATGCCAACGACGTTGCGGCCCGCTCGCTCGCTTCGCCTGACCTGCAGGGCCTGAGCCAGTACTACAATGTGCCCGGCTATGGCGGCCCCGGCGAACTGCCGCCGCTGCCCACGCCTACGCCCGTTCCGACGGAGACCCCTGCGCCTTCGGCGACTCCCGCGCCGGTGTCGGCCACGGTCAACTCGGGCGCCGGCGGACTCAACCTGCGCACTCAGCCCAATACGACGGGCACGGTCATAACCGTGATACCGCACGGCGCAAACGTCACAATAATGAGCCAGTCGGGCGACTGGAGCTATATCGAATATCTTACCAATACGGGCGTCAGGTTCACCGGCTACGCCATGACCCAGTATCTGCAGGTCAGCCCGAACACTACTCCGACGCCCAGCACGCAGCCAAGCATGCAACCCAGCGCGCAGCCCAGCGTCACCCCCACAGTGACCGCTACGCCTGCGCCCACCGAAATGCCTGACGAGTATGCGACCGTAAACGCGACCAGCCTCAACATGCGCGCTCAGGGCAGCATGACGGCCACGATCATATGCCAGATACCCGGCGGCGAGAAGGTCCGGCTGATAAGCTACAGCGCAGACTGGAGCTATGTAGAGTACAACGGTCTGAAGGGCTATGTGTCCAGCCAGTACCTGGTGCGGGACGGCGCGGTCGCGACGCCCACGCCGGCGGTAACGCCCGGTCCCGATGCGCGTGAAGCGACGGTCAATGTGCAGACGTTGCTCAACATGCGCCGTCAGCCCAACCTGACTTCGGGCATTGTGACCCAGATACCGGGCGGCAAGACCGTATACGTTATCAGCGAGTCGAACGGCTGGAGCTATATAAAGTATGGCAGCTACACCGGATACGTGTCCAGCCAGTATCTGAAGTACAATGATGGCGGTTCGACTGCGCCTACGGCCCAGCCCACTGCCAAGCCCACGACCCGCCCCACCACTGAACCCACGGCCCGGCCCACCGCCAAACCGACCAACGAGCCCACCGGTTCGACGGGCGAGCTCAAGACGGTAACGCTGGAGCACAGCCTCCAGATGCTCAACGTGCGCGCCGGCGCGGGTACGAACTACTCGCTGGTAGGCCAGGTGCCGCATGGCGCACAGGTCGAAGTGCTGTCGACCAGTGGCGAGTGGAGCCAGATAAAATACGGCTCTGTCCAGGGCTATGTGATGTCTACGTATTTAAAGTGATGCGCTGTCAGGCGCTGTATGTTGCGCGCGCGGCATAGCCGTGCGCGCAGCTGCGTTTTGGCGGCAGGCGCGAGCTGATCGCTGACCAAAGGTGTTGGGCAGGCGCAGGTCGCAGCGGCAGCATTGAATCGTATAAGCCAGGGCAAACTGGATGCACATCAGCGCGTATCAGGCGGGCGGCAACGCGTGCTCAGCAGCGGGCTTTGCCGGAGCGCATAAACGCGGGCACCATAATATTCGCCCAGAAAGCATGAACGGCCGAGCTGTCAAAGCGGCTGGCCGTGCATGTGCGCATTGGGCTGGCTCGGGGTAAGAGCACATCTGAGCCCTGCCAAAATGCGGCTCAGGGCGGCTGGTTTGAGCCATTGACATTCGGGCGCTGTCATGCCATAATAAACAAAAGAACTGCATGTGCGCGAAAGCGGGGGCGATTGTATGAATGTCGAAGCGCTGGTGCGCAGAGGGAAGAACAAGGAGCGCTGTGAGGACAGATGCCTGATAGGCCGCAGCGTGCTGTGCGACATAGACGGCTGGCGCGAGCTGGATCCGCCGTTCATCGTGGCTGTGGCCGACGGCGTGGGCGGCAATCGGCTGGGCGACATGGCGGCGGGCTTTGTCGTGCAACGGTTGGCTGAATGCGACGCGGGCGCGGTGGCCGATGCGGATGCGGTGCGGCGGCTGATACGCGAGCGCAATGAGGAGCTGATAGCGCTCTCGGCCGGGATCGCGGGCGCGCACAACATGGCGACGACATTGACCGGCATATTGATAAACAACCATGGCGGCTGGCTGTTCCACGCGGGCAACACGCGCATATATACGATAGAAGGCGCGCGCGTGCGCCAGCTCACGCATGACCACACTACGTATGCCTGGCTCATGAAGGCCGGCCGCGAGGACGAGGCCCGGCAATGCAACCGCAGCGAGATAACGTGTTGCATGGGCAATGGCAATCCGGTCCAGCTCGAGCAGCTTGAGGTCGCGCCGCTGTCGGATTTCAGTGCGTTGCTGCTCACGTCCGACGGCGTGCACGATGCGCTCAGCGACGCGCAGATCGAATCTGTGCTCAGCCGAGCCGATTCGCCGGAGCAGGCCTGTCGGTTGCTGTGCGACTCGGCGCAGATGCTGGGTGCGCGCGATGATTTGACGGCGGTGCTGGTGTATTGACGGTGCGCTGCTCAGACGCGCAATTCTCATATGCCTGATTTTGATTTGAACCACAATTTGCATGGCATTTAGCGCGACCTCCCGGGCAAAATAGTGCCGATGGGAGGTCGTTTTTGCATGATTAAGACGCTCAGATTGCTTATGGCGTGCGCGTGTCTGACCGCGTGCGCGCTGCTGGCGGGCTGCTTTGCCAGCCAGAACCCCACGCCCGGCGCCAGCACGGCGCCCAGTGTCACATCAGCCGCTACGACTCGCGCTGTGGCGCCCAAGTTTGACACGGCGCGGCTGAATGAGCCGGATCCGCTGCTCAAGGTATACGACGTAGCGCGCGAGCAGGTGGTCGAGATGCCGCTGGAGGAGTACCTGCTGGGCGTGCTTGCGGGCGAGATGCCCGGCGACTGGCCGCTGGAGGCGCTCAAGGCGCAGGCCATACTGGCGCGCACGTTCGTCTATAAGTTCGTCGACGAAAAGGATTCCATGTACTCCGGCGCCGACATATCCACCGACATAAAGGAAGCACAGGCGTACTCGTCGGACGGCATAACCGACTCGATACGCCGCGCCGTGGAGGAGACACAGGGCGAGATACTGGTCTGTGACGGCGAGCTGCCGTATGCGTGGTTTTATGCGCATGGCGGCGGCGTGACCGCGCTGGCCGGCGAGGGCCTGGACTTCAAGGGCGACGAGCCCGAATACACCCAGGTGACCGATTCGCGCGATGCCGATGCCGGTCCGGACGACGTGCGCAGTTGGAAGTGTGAGTTTACCGAAAGCGAGGTGCGCGCGGCCGCGGCTGACGCGGGATTGAACGTCGAGCGCGTGACCAGCGTTGAGATAGGCGAGCGCGGGCCCAGCGGTCGGGCGACGACGCTGCTGATAAACGGTCAGTCCGTCAGTGCGCCCTCGTTTCGGATCGCGATAGGTTCAAAGGAGATGAAGTCCACGCTGCTGGACGAGTGCGAATTTGACGGCGGCGAGCTGGAACTGGAGGGCCGCGGCTATGGGCATGG
The DNA here is from genome assembly GCA_018714445.1 of Candidatus Fimadaptatus faecigallinarum. Classification (GTDB taxonomy): domain Bacteria; phylum Bacillota; class Clostridia; order Christensenellales; family Aristaeellaceae; genus Fimadaptatus; species Fimadaptatus faecigallinarum. The sequence continues at coordinate 36,017 of DVNK01000053.1, forward strand.
CGTGGGCATGTCGCAGTGGGGTGCGCGCGAGCTTGCCGCGCAGGGCTGGTCGGCCGAGGATATTGTGACTTACTACTTTAAAGGCGCGCAGATCGCAAAGCTGTAAGCGCGATTGGATCAGGTCAGATGGGGCATGTCCGGTTTGGGGGACATGCCCTTTTGCGCGCTATTCAGGCTTTGCCGGAGCGCGTGCGCATCAGGGCAGCATGCGGCGGCGCGGGGCCGCTCTGCGCATGGTCTGTGCCGCGGCCAGAAACTGCGGCTTGTTGTGGCAAGGTCGATTTGACTGTGGCGTTTGAGGCGTGCGCGGCTGCAAGCCATGGCTGTTGATGCGCACGGTGGTGTGCGGCAGTTTTTGCCGGCGTGCGCGCAATATATCGGCGCGGCTTAATGTCGTCACCATGCGCGCGTTTTTGTGCCCATTGCGCGTGCGTGAGAGTGCTATGGCGGCGCATCGCCGTCAATAAGGGTGGAACCGCGTTGTGCCCATTGCGTATGCACGAGAGTGCTCAGTGACGCCTGGCTCAAAGGCACAATCAAGGGCGCATTATAAAAATGCTCAGGTGCGTGCCGCCGGCAGGCCGGCGTTGGCGTTGGGCGTAATGCGCGCAAGCGTACGCATATGTGGCATGTATCGATGTGCCTGTGACAAGCGGTATATCGATTTATGCGCATAAAAATGCACACCAGTGGCGGAAATGAGGCGACTGTTTTGTTGAAATTATGCGATTAAACCAAACTTAATGAGACAAAAGTGCAAATGAACGCCCGCACAGCCGATAAAAGGCGCAAAAAAACCGTCCAGCGAGCCCCGGACGGCAGAATTAACAAAAACATCATTGACAAAGCTGGACAAGGTTGATAATATAGTAAATTGCATTAGTGTGGATTTCCTGCCTCTGATCTGGGCCAATCGCGATTGCATAATCCATCGCATGTATTCTACAACGAATGCAGCGAATATGCAATAGCAAATGGAAATTTTTTGCCCTGGCGCGCAGATTTTTTTAACGGCGCGGCGCGGCAAGACTCGGGCGGAGGCGGGCCAGCCTCATAATTGGCAGATCAACGCATTTAGGGGTGATTGCATTTATGGTCCACGAGGTACAGATGGGTACGCGCAAGCGAATGAGCTTTTCCCGTGTCGAGGAATCGCTTGAAATGCCCGACCTCATAGAGGTCCAGAAGAATTCATATCAGCGATTCCTGCAGGAGGATCTGCGCGAAGTATTGGCCGACGTGTCGCCTATAACGGACTATTCAGAAAGCTTGGTGCTCGAGTTTACCGACTACTCGCTGGACGATACCCCCAAGTATACAGTCGAAAGGTGCCGCGAACGCGACCTGACTTACGCCGCGCCGCTGAAGGTGAACGTGCGCCTGACCAACCGCAATACGCACGAGATAAAGGAAAGCGAAGTGTTCATGGGCGATTTCCCGCTGATGACCGAGCACGGCACGTTCATAATAAACGGCGCCGAGCGCGTCATAGTCAGTCAGCTGGTGCGTTCGCCGGGCGTGTACTTCACCCAGACCATAGACAAGGCCGGCAAAAAGCTGCATAACGCCACCGTCATACCCAACCGCGGCGCGTGGCTGGAGTACGAGGCCGACTCAAACGACGTGCTGTGGGTGCGCGTGGACCGCGCTCGCAAGCTGCCCATGACCGTGCTGCTGCGCGCGCTGGGATACGGTACCGACGCGCAGATAATCGACCTGCTGGGCGACAACGAGCAGCTGTCCTGCACGATGGCCCGCGACCCCTCCAAGACCCAGGACAGCGGTCTGCTGGAGATATACAAGCGCCTGCGTCCCGGCGAGCCGCTGACCGTCGAGAGCGCGCGGAGCCTTATAAATTCGCTGTTCTTCGACCCCAAGCGCTATGACCTGGCGCGCGTGGGCCGCTATAAGTTCAACAAAAAGCTGGCGATAGAAAACCGCATCGCCGGTCAGGTCGCCGCCGAGGACATAGTGGACGCCGAAACCGGTGAGGTGTTCTGCGCCGCCGGCGACACGATTTCGCGCGAGACCGCCCGCGCAATACAGCGCGCCGGCATCAATTGCGTCAACCTGCGCGTGGACAACCAGATAGTGCGCGTGATAGGCAACAACTTCGTCGAGGCCGACGCGTTTTTGCCGTTCGACCCCAAGGAGGTCGGCATAAACGAGCGCGTGCATCTGCCCACGCTGCGTCAGGTCATGCTCAAGGCCGAGGAGGAGGGCGTCGAGCTCAAGGCCGCGGTGCGCGAGAACCTGTCGGTACTGGTGCCCAAGTACATTTACATCGACGACATCGTGGCGTCGATCAACTACCAGCTGGGTCTGCCGTTCGGCATAGGCAAGACCGATGACATAGACCATCTGGGCAACCGCCGCCTGCGCTCGGTGGGCGAGCTGCTGCAAAACCAGATCCGCATAGGCATGAGCCGCCTGGAGCGCGTCGTCAAGGAGCGCATGGCGATCCAGGACAGCGAGACCGTGCGTCCGCAGGATCTGATAAACATCCGGCCGGTGTCGGCGGCGATAAAGGAGTTCTTCGGCTCCAGCCAGCTCAGCCAGTTCATGGACCAGCCCAACCCGCTGGCCGAACTCACGCACAAGCGCCGTCTGAGCGCGCTGGGCCCGGGCGGCCTGAACCGCGACCGCGCCTCGTTCGAGGTGCGCGACGTGCACTACTCGCACTACGCGCGCATCTGCCCGATAGAGACGCCTGAAGGCCCGAACATAGGCCTTATAGGTTCGCTGGCGACCTACGCCCGCATAAACGAGTACGGTTTCATAGAGGCGCCGTACCGCAAGGTCGACAAGGCCACCCACACCGTAACCGACCAGATCGACTACATGACCGCCGACGAAGAGGACAACTACGTAGTCGCGCAGGCCAACGAGCCGCTCGACGAGCAGGGCCACTTCAAGAACTCGCGCTGCAACGTGCGCGTGCGCGAGGAGATAATCGAGCGTCCCAGCGACGACGTGGACTACGTGGACGTCAGCCCGCGCCAGGTCGTATCGGTGGCCACGGCCATGATACCGTTCCTGGAGAACGACGACGCCAACCGCGCGCTGATGGGCTCGAACATGCAGCGCCAGGCAGTGCCGCTGCTGGTGCCGGAAGCGCCTATCGTCGGCACCGGCATGGAGTACAAGGCCGCGCACGACTCGGGCGTGGCGATACTGTCCAAGCAAAACGGCGTCGTCGAGAAGGTCTCGGCCGACGAGATAGTCATACGCGACGAGCATGACCGCAAGTGGCGCTATAACCTCATCAAGTTCGCACGCTCCAATCAGGGCACCTGCATCAACCAGCGCCCGGTCGTAAACCGCGGCGACGTGGTGACGGTGGGCCAGACGATTGCCGACGGCCCCTCGACCGATCAGGGCGAGATAGCGCTGGGCCGCAACGTGCTGATAGGCTTCATGACCTGGGAAGGCTACAACTATGAGGACGCCGTGCTGTTGTCCGAGAAGCTGGTCATGGAGGATGTGTACACCTCGATACACATCGAGGAATACGAGACCGAGGCCCGCGATACCAAGCTCGGGCCCGAGGAGATAACCCGCGACATACCCAACGTCGGCGAGGACGCGCTCAAGGACCTCGACGAGAGCGGTATAATCCGCATCGGCGCCGAGGTGCGTTCGGGCGACATACTGGTGGGCAAGGTCACGCCCAAGGGCGAGACCGAGCTGACCGCCGAGGAGCGGCTGCTGCGCGCGATATTCGGCGAGAAGGCCCGCGAGGTGCGCGACACTTCGCTGCGCGTGCCGCACGGCGAGGCCGGTACGATAGTCGACGTCAAGGTGTTCACCAAGGAGAACCACGACGAACTCAGCCCGGGCGTCAACGAGATGGTGCGCGTATACATCGCACAGAAGCGCAAGATATCTGTCGGCGACAAGATGGCGGGCCGCCACGGCAACAAGGGTGTCGTCTCGCGCATATTGCCCGAGGAGGACATGCCGTTCCTGCCCGATGGCACGCCGTTGCAGATAGTGCTCAACCCGCTGGGCGTGCCGTCCCGAATGAACATCGGGCAGGTGCTCGAGGTGCATCTGGGCCGCGCGGCCAAGGCGCTGGGCTGGCATGTGGCTACGCCGGTGTTCGACGGCGCGACCGAGGAGGATATACAGGAGTGCCTGATACAGGCCGGCCTCAGCCCGGACGGCAAGAGCGTCGTGTACGACGGCCGCACCGGCGACAAGATGGACAATCCCGTCACGGTGGGCTATATGTACTTCTTAAAGCTGCACCACCTGGTCGACGACAAGATACATGCGCGCTCGACCGGCCCGTACTCGCTGGTCACGCAGCAGCCGCTGGGCGGCAAGGCGCAGTTCGGCGGCCAGCGCTTCGGCGAGATGGAAGTGTGGGCGCTGGAGGCGTATGGCGCGGCCAATACGCTGCAGGAGATACTGACGGTCAAGTCGGACGACGTCGTAGGCCGCGTAAAGACCTACGAGGCGATAGTCAAGGGCGAGAACATACCCGAGCCGGGCGTGCCCGAGTCGTTCAAGGTGCTTATAAAGGAACTGCAATCGCTGGCGCTTGACATCAAGGTGCTGTCCGAGGACAAGCAGGAGATCATCATGCGCGAGATCGACGACGACGACGAGCCCGCGCCGCTGGATGTCAACATCGCCGGCGACGAGGATCAGCCGATGGACGCGGCGGTGGACTTCGACGAGGACGACGCCTCCGACGACTCGCTGGATCTGGACGACTTCGACCTGGGCGAGCTGCCGTCGCTGGACGACGACAGCCTGGACGACGACTTCTGAGCGCCCTGAGGCGTTGGCATGTGCCGGCCGCAAGGCCTTGGATATAGAAGGGAGCGACCCTTTTGTTTGAACTGACGAATCTGGATTCGATACAAATCGGCCTGGCGTCGCCCGAGAAGATACGCGAGTGGTCGCACGGCGAAGTGCTCAAGCCCGAAACGATAAACTACCGCACGCTCAAGCCCGAGCGCGACGGCCTGTTCTGCGAGCGAATATTTGGACCCACTAAGGACTGGGAGTGCAACTGCGGCAAGTACAAGCGCGTAAGGTATAAGGGCGTCGTCTGCGACAAGTGCGGCGTCGAAGTCACCCGCGCCAAGGTGCGCCGCGAGCGCATGGGCCACATCGAGCTGGCCGCCCCGGTCAGCCACATATGGTACTTCAAGGGCATACCCAGCCGCATGGGCATGATACTGGACATATCCCCGCGCGCGCTGGACAAGGTGCTCTACTTTGCCAGCTACATAGTGCTCGATCCGGGCACCAGCACGCTGACGCTGCATCAGCTGCTGTCCGATCGCGAGTACCGCGAGGCGGTGCTCAAGTTCGGCGAGGGCGCGTTCCGCGTGGGCATGGGCGCCGAGGCGGTGCGCGAGATGCTGCAGAGCCTGAACCTGGATGAACTGTCGGTACAGCTGCGCAAGCAGATTGACGAGCTGACCCGCAAGGAGCGCGACCGCGAGACCGAAGGCCAGAAGCGCGCGCGCATAGTCAAGCGCCTGGAGGTCGTCGAGGCGTTCCGCTCCAGCGGCAACAAGCCCGAGTGGATGATACTGGACGTGGTGCCGGTCATACCGCCGGAGCTGCGCCCGATGGTACAGCTGGAGGGCGGCCGGTTCGCCACCAGCGACCTGAACGACCTGTACCGCCGCGTCATAAACCGCAATAACCGCTTGAAGCGGCTGCTGGAGCTGGGCGCGCCCGACATAATCGTGCGCAACGAAAAGCGCATGCTCCAGGAGGCCGTGGACGCATTGATAGATAACGGCCGTCGTGGCCGCGCCGTGACCGGCCCGGGCAACCGCCCGCTCAAGAGCCTGTCCGACCTGCTGCGCGGCAAGCAGGGCCGCTTCCGCCAGAACCTGCTGGGCAAGCGCGTCGACTATTCAGGTCGAAGCGTCATAGTCGTCGGCCCGTCGCTGAAGATGTGGCAGTGCGGCCTGCCCAAGGAGATGGCGCTGGAGTTGTTCAAGCCGTTCGTGATGGAGCGGCTGGTCAAGCACGGCCTGGCGCACAACATAAAGAGCGCCAAGCGCATGGTCGAGCGCGTCAAGACCGAGGTCTGGGACGTGCTGGAAGAGGTCATACGCGAGCATCCGGTCATGCTCAACCGCGCGCCTACGCTGCACCGACTGGGCATACAGTCGTTTGAGCCGATACTGGTCGAGGGCCGCGCGATAAAGCTGCACCCGCTGGCATGTACCGCGTTCAACGCCGACTTCGACGGCGACCAGATGGCTGTGCACGTGCCGCTGTCGATGGAGGCCCAGGCCGAGGCACGCTTCCTGATGCTGGCCGCGCACAACATACTCAAGCCCTCCGACGGCAAGCCGGTCATATCGCCGTCGCAGGACATGGTGCTGGGCGTGTACTGCCTGACTATGATCCGCCCCGGCGCCAAGGGCGAGGGCATGATATTCACCGATATCAACGAGGCTAAGATGGCCAACGCGTGCGGCGAGCTGTCGCTGCAGGCCAAGGTCAAGATCCGCATGAGCAAGGTCATAAACGGCGTCGAGTATCAGCGCCTGGTCGAGACCTCGCTGGGCCGCGTGATATTCAACGAGCCGATACCGCAGGACATGGGCGTGCAGAAGCGCGATCCCAACGACATCGACTCGATGTTCCGCCTGGAGATCGACAGGCTCGTAGGCAAGAAGGACCTGAGTAAGATCGTCGACCGCTGCTATCGCACCCACGGCGTCACCACGACCAGCGAAATGCTGGACGCGATAAAGTCGATGGGCTACTACTACTCGACGCGGTTCGCGGTCACGATGTCGGTGGCCGACATACAGGTGCCGTCCGACAAGCCCGCGATACTGGCCAAGGCCCAGGATGAGGTGCACAAGGTCGAGCGTCAGTTCCGGCGCGGCCTGCTGTCCGAGAACGAGCGCTATCAGTCGGTCATACACATCTGGGAGGACGCCACCAACAAGATCACCGCGCGCGTGGGCGAAGTGCTGGATGAGTATAACCCGATAAACATGATGGCATCTTCCGGTGCTCGAGGCTCGATGAACCAGATCCGCCAGCTGGCGGGCATGCGCGGCCTGATGGCCTCGCCTTCGGGCAAGATAATCGAGCTGCCTATAAAGTCGAACTTCCGCGAGGGCCTGAGCGTGCTGGAGTTCTTCATATCGTCGCACGGCTCGCGCAAGTCGCTGGCTGATACCGCGCTGCGTACCGCGGACTCGGGCTATCTGACCCGCCGACTGGTCGACGTGTCGCAGAACATGATAGTGCGCGAGGACGACTGCTTCGCCTCCCGCGGCGAGAACATCCGCGGCATGGAAGTGACCGACATAATGAGCGGTCAGCAGAAGATAGAGTCGCTGGCCGACCGAATCGTGGGCCGCTTCACCGCCGAGGACGTCATAGACCCCAACACCGGCGAAGTCATAGTCAAGTGCAACACGATGGTCTCCCAGGCCGACGCCGACCGCATAACCGAGGCCGGCATACACAAGGTCAACATCCGCACGGTGCTGACGTGCCGCAACGACGTGGGCGTGTGCGCGCACTGCTATGGCGCGAACATGGCTACCGGCAAGCTGGTCGACATCGGCGAGGCCGTGGGCATAATCGCGGCGCAGTCGATAGGCGAGCCCGGCACGCAGCTGACGATGCGTACCTTCCACACCGGCGGCGTGGCTACCGGCGAGGACATAACCCAGGGTCTGCCGCGCGTCGAGGAACTGTTCGAGGCGCGCAAGCCCAAGCGCGACGCCACGCTCAGCGAGATCGCGGGCGTAGTGCACATGGGTGAGAACAAGAAAAAGCGCGAGCTGATGGTCACCGGCGAGGACGGCGAGGTCAAGACCTATCCGATAAATTACGGCGCCAAGCTCAAGGTCGTAGAGGGCCAGCACATAGAGGCCGGCGACGAGCTGATAGACGGCTCCATCAACCCGCACGACCTGCTGCGCATACTGGGCAGCAAGGCGGTGCAGGAGTACCTGGTCAAGGAAGTGCAGTCGGTATACCGCACGCAGGGCGTTGACATCGTGGATAAGCACATCGAGGTCATAGTGCGCCAGATGATGCGCAAGGTGCGCGTGGAGGATGCGGGCGATACCAGGCTGCTGCCCGGCGAGCTGGTGGACGTGTTCCGGTTCGAGCACGAGAACGACGCGGCGATAATGGAAGGCGGCCGGCCGGCCGTGGCCAAGCGCGTGCTGCTGGGCATAACCAAGGCGTCGCTGGCTACCGACTCGTTCCTGTCGGCGGCATCGTTCCAGGAGACCACGCGCGTGCTGACCGAGGCCGCTATAAAGGGCAAGGTCGACCCGCTGCTGGGCCTGAAGGAGAACGTCATAATCGGCAAGATGATACCCGCGGGCACAGGCATGAAGCGCTACAAGGGCATCGAGATCCACGAGACTTATTGATATACGTTTATGCAGCGAGCGGAGGCGGCAGCAATGCCGTCTCCGCTCATTGTATAGGTAGAAAAACGCGCCACTTCATCGGAATGGCGCGCGCCGTAAGCCTGCAAGCCGGCCGGTCAGATCGACAGCCGGCGCTTTGTCTTATTGACGGCTTTGATATAACGAATAAGGAGTTTCCAGCAGCCACGCCCAATCAGGTACAGCACCGCTCCGGTTATTATGCTGAGAATAAAGGCCAGTATCGGGTTTTCGATACCTGACATGACGATATAGCTGACGTAGGGAATGCCCAAATGCAATAGTGAATCGATAAGCTTTATGGTCGCTAGCACAATAGTGGCTATCGCGCTGACGATGAATACCGGGGCGCAGATAGCAAGCGTGGGTATGACGATCATGCCGGTGAGACTCACCAGGCTGTAATAGGCGCAAATAGCGGTGATTCTGGTCCAGCTGAGCGATTTGCTCTGTGAAATCAGATCCCTCAGATAAGCCTTTGCCAATTCCCGCGGCTCGCCCAGTCGCGTGACGATCTCCTCGGCGGCTTTGCCGTTTGCCTGCAATTCGAGCATTTCGCTCTCGATTTCCTTTACTATATCCGCGCGCTCTGACGCCGGCAAGGGCGACAGGTACTTTTCGACCTTTTTAAGATAGGAATTCAATATCATGTCCATGGCGTTATTCTCCTTTTATCTCAGTTACCGCATTGAGCAGGTTGGTCCATTCTTCAGACATCGCTAGGATGTACTCGCGCCCTTTGGCAGTGATTGCATAATACTTTCTTGGCGGCAGGCCTTCGGCGCTCTCCTGCCATGTGGACGAAACGTAATCTTCCTTCATAAGCCGTCGGAGCAACGGATAGATTGTGTTTTCCTTTGCGGCCAGAATCGGATACTTTTCCAATGTGCTAATTATCTCATATCCATAGGACGGTCGACGCTTTATCATCAATAGTATGCAAAACTCAAGCGTTCCCCGTTTGATTTGGGTTTTCCAATCATCAATATTCATTGCGGTACCTCCTGCGCATACATCGTACAACACAGTATATCCTGTGCCAACAGTATCCTGTGCATACATCATACCACACAGTACATCATATGTCAACAGTATATCGGGGAGCGATTGACTACATCCATCACCAACGCGGACTGGCCGGATGCAGAAGCTACGATATAAGAATGCAGCAATACAAATGGGATCGGCAATACAACTGCGCTGTACAGCGGCGCATGAACTCAGGTCGAATGTTAAATATGTGCAAATAGGCCTGATGGCCCAATCGAAATTCGGGCTGGCGCAATCTAATATGTGTAATGGCCATTGCGAAGGATGTGTATTTACTTGAACAGGGCTGAGTTCGTCGAGCGCGTCGAGGGGTGTCAGGCGCGACTGTACCGGGTCGCACTGACTGTGCTGGGCAGCGGCGCCGACGCCGAGGACGCCGTGCAGGAAGCGCTTATTGCGGCATGGCGCGCGCTGGGCTCGCTGCGCGATGAACGCCTGTTTGAAACCTGGCTGATGCGGATACTGATAAACCGCTGTCGCGGGGAGCTGCGTGCGCGTGCGCGTCGGGCGGCGCCGGTGCCGGACGAGGTGCTGCGCGCGGGAGGATTGCCCAAGGACGTGCCCGAGCCGCCTGATCCGGGGCTGTACAGAGCGCTGGAGCAGTTGGACTACAAGTATCGGCTGCCGCTGATGCTCAGCTGTGCCGAAGGCTATTCGACGGACGAAATTGCGTCGATGCTAAGGCTGCCGGGCGGCGCGGTAAAGTGGCGCATACACCAGGGCCGCATTAAACTCAGGGAATTACTTAAAAAGGAGGGGCGGATCGATGAGTAAACGCAACGAACTGGACCTGCGCAAAGCGTTTGCCGCGCCGCCTGAGAGCTATATCGCAAAGACGCGTGCGACGTTGGAGTCGCTGGAGGAGGAGCCTGTGAAGAAGTTTACATTCAGTGTGGCGTTGGCGCTGACGTGCGCGCTGCTGATAATGGGCGGCGCGCTGGCGGCGGGGCTGTGCGGCGCGTGGAACCCCGACAACATAACCGGTCAGGACGCGCAGCAGCTGAGCGGGGGACAGGACGGCTTTGCGCGGATAGCGCAGTGCGTGAGCGTGGACGAGGCGCTGTTTGACGGGCGCACGCTGTACGCGCGGGTCACGGTGGATCCCGAGGAATGGGACGGCACGGCCATAGTGCCCGCGCCGCAGCGCTATGCGGGTATGACAATCGACGAGCTGGCGGATAGCCGCCTGAGCGATTACGACCTCGCGGTGTCGTTCAGGGTCAACGGCGCGGAGCAGGCGTTGATAACCGGATGGGCCACGGCGGGCGACGCCACGGTGTACGAGTTCCTGTACGAGTGCGAGCCGGCCGACGGCGCGCTGCTGAACGTTGACCTGAGCGGCGCATTCGGCGAGGGCACGATATCGGTCAGCGCGCTCAATGCCGACATGAACTACTACTCGATAGCGCAGGCGGACGCGGACGGCCTGCCCGCGCTGACCAACGGCGGCGCGGTCGCGGGCGATGGCTTTGCCTATGCACAGCTGTACTTTGCCGCCGGGACCGAGAGCGAGCGCGCCGAGCTGCTCAACTGGCTCGCGACCGCCACGCTGAGAGTGGATGGCGACGCAGAGGCGCGCATATCGTCGCGCGTGGTCGCCGATGGGCTGACGCTCGGCATAATGTTCCTGGACGGCCTGCCGCAGAGCTTCACGCTGAACGCACACGGTGCGGACGGCGTCGAGGCCAGCGCGACATATGAACTGAGCGCGACCGACGTGCAGGCGCTGTCCGAGCTGACGCGCGTGGAACTGCCGGAGACGAACGACGCGCAGCCGACGCCTGAGCAGACCGGCGCCGCAGACACGCAGCCCACACCGGACAAGACCGACAATGCCGGATTGACGCCAAATCCCGAGCAAACTGATGCTGCCTATGCGACCGTGGCTCCTGAGGGCACGGATACCGCCGATTCACAACCCACCCCGGAAGTGACAGGCGAACAGGCGCTGCCCGTAGAGTATGCCGGCAATACCACTGCGCCGACGCATGCCATGGAGCTGCAAACCGAGGGCCAATATGATGGCCGAGGTCTGGCGCACATAGCTATCGAAGCCGACGATGCCAATGCGCAGCTGGGCAGCGTGGCGGTCAATACCGGCGACGGCACACAGCCGCGGCTGCTGGCGATGCGCACCGAGCGCGGCGACGACAGCATACGATACGACCTGCTGTACCAGTGCGGCAAGGGCGATATTGCCAGTGTGCGCGCGAGCGTGGACGGCGTGGCGTTTTCGATGGAGCTGTCCGCGGGCGGGACTATCGAGCTGGGTTCGCTGTACAGCGAGGCTGACGAACTGGTGGGCTGGGCGGTCGAAAGCGGGGGCGTGTACTTTGCGCGCGCGTGCCTGACTGCCGATGAGGAGGCGTATGGCGCATTGGCCGACGCGCAGATCGAGTGCGTGGACGGCGAGGACACCAACATGCGCGCGGAGCTGGAGCTCAACGGCGGCGCATGGCTGAACGTGAGCGGGTACGGCGCGTTGCCGGGCGAAATGGAGTTCATTATAAACGGCGCGCGCGTGGCGTTCAACGTGGCGTTTAATGCCGAAGGCTACAATTACTATCAGTTTGACGACGGGCGCTATCTGTACCCCGGTGCGGAGGACGTCGCGGCGGATGAGGCCGCGGATGCCGTGTCCAGTCAGACGGCGGCCGATGGCGGGGACGATACTGCCGCAATTGCTACCGACGAGCTGGCCGAACTGCTCATAAAGCTCAACGACAGCGCATACGACGGCGAATACCTGTATGTGAATTACGAACTGTCGATGCCGGGGATCTACCTGTACGACGCGCAGCTCAACGAGATAAACGGCGACGTGGATTCGCCGTACATGCCCCAGGATGGCGCGGTAGCGGTCACGCAGGCGCTGGTTGACTCGAGCGAAGGCAGCGTGGAGCTGCTGTGGAGCCGGGCTGAACGCACGGGCGAAAACGGCGGCGCATTGCACTATGCCGAGGTTTACAGGTGCACGGGCGCGCAGTCGCTGGGGATCTATGCGACGGCGGGGAATGCGGCGGATGCTGACTCAAACAGCTGCTCGGCCTGGCTGGACCTGGACGGACTGGAACAGACCGACCGGATACGCGCGCGCGACGTGGAGCAGCTCAGCGTGCCGGACGATCTGATGATATTGAGCACCAGCGCGGTCGAACTGAATGGACAGTTGCTGTTGGGCGTGCGCTACCGGCCGAGTGAAGGCGACGTGCTCACTGCGGATGGAATAAACGCTGTGACGCTGTATGGCGCAGGCGAGGCGAGCACGACGCATATGGTGGACGACGGCGCGGGCGAGGCGATATGGTGCGAGTTGTATGAGATGTATGAGGCCGTACCCGCGGACGGCGAGATAACGCTGCAACTGGAGCGCGCCGGAGGCGAGAGCGGCGAGGTTGTGCTGAAGCTGCTGGCGACGCCGGAGCTGTCGATTGTTGAGAGCGAGCGCAATGGCGAGTACGTGTATGCGCTGGTTGAGCTGACGCCAGAGGACGGCGTGCAGCTGAGCTATTCAGGCGAGCTGGACGCAGCGGCGCTGGCGGGTAGTTCGAGCGAGTCCGAACTGTACGTCGAGCTGAATGAAGAGTTCGAGGAATACATCAGAAATAATGCGACAGCGGGCGTAATCGGCAGCGCGGACGGCTCCACGGAGATTATAGTGGCCGACGGCCCGATGCCGACGGAATCTGCCGACGCCGACGCTGCTTCGATAGGCGTAATTGGCGGCGCGGACGGCTCTACGGAGATTATAGTATCTGACAGCCCGATGCCGACGGAATCTGCTGAAACCGACGCCGCGTCGATAGGCGTAATCGGCAGCGCGGACGGCTCCACGGAGATTATAGTAGCGGACGGCCCGATGCCGACGGAATCTGCTGAAACCGACGCCGCATCGATAGGCGTAATTGGCGGAGCGGACGGCTCTACGGAAATTATAGTGGCTGACGGCCCGATGCCGACAGAATCTGCTGAAACCGACGCCGCGTCGATAGGCGTAATCGGCGGAGCAGACGGTCCGACGTCGATATACCTTGTCGGCAATCCGTTGCCGACCGAGTCGGCTGCAACTGACGGGGCAGCATCGATAGGCATAATCGGCGGCGCGGACGGTCCGACGTCGATATACATAACCACGCCTGGCATGAGCGTGACCATGCCCCGGCTCACGCTGGACGGACGCGACATAACGCTGGGCGTGGCCGACATGACCGGAATGGACGATATCACGGACGGCGCGCTGCGGCTGATGCTGGTGGGACGCGCGGACGGCGAGGGGCAGCTGGAGGTCGAACTGCATGCGGGTAGTTCACGCGTGGCTCAGAGCCTGGATCTGCCCGCCGCGGCAGACTGGGCTGAATCCGGCGAGCGCGTCGAAGCCTCGGCCGAAATCACAAACGGCGTCGAGATAAGGAGTTCGCAGACCATCAAATGCGGCGCGCTCAAGCTGCTGGAGGTCGAGCTGGACCTGACCGGAGTCGAGCTTGACGGCGTTGACGCGGGCATGGCGCGGCGCTGGACGCAGGACGGCGTGGACGTGGCAATATGCGCCGGCGATTCGCTGCCCGAGCGGATATGGTTTGCGGGCGCGGCGGCGCAGGATGGCGAGGAAGTGCGCGCGTACAGCTGGCGCGCGCAGTGGCAGACCGATGAGGCGGGCAATGTGGATTACCGGGTATATCAGCTGCTGCCGGGCGACGCGGATACGTCGGAAGTTGAGCTGATACCGATGTGGAGGATGTCGCATCTGGCGCAGTACACGGCGCAGCAGTCGGATATTACTACCGGCACAGCGGAATAAACCTGTCTGAATGGGCGCGCGGCAGCATGTGTCGCGCGCTCATTACATGTTCGTATACTTTATCAAACGTACGATTAACTCAAAAAACATTGACACTTGAGTAAAATAAGAGTACAATGACAGAGTTTGCAGAGGTTTTTAGCGCGTCCAAAAACGGCGCGTGCGCCCGCAATAAGGGCATAAACCAAAGCCGCTTGGGAAATGCTAACAGCACGGGCGGCGCGCAGACAATTATAGCCTATAACGCTCCGAGGGTTGCGGGGTCTTTATAGAAGCTCAGCTACGTGCGCCGGCATTTGCCGGCCGCTGTCCCCCGCGGTGGGATCTATGCGGGGGAGGGACAAAAAAGGAGGTGCTTCCATGCCCACGATCAACCAGTTGATCCGCAAGGGTAGGGAAAAGATTACTGTCAAGTCTACTGCGCCGATACTGCAGAACTGCCCGCAAAAGCGCGGCGTGTGCCTGTCGGTCAAGACCTTGACTCCTAAAAAGCCGAACTCGGCGCTGCGCAAGATCGCCCGTGTTCGCCTTACCAACAATATCGAGGGTACCTGCTATATACCCGGCATCGGCCACAACCTGCAGGAGCATAGCGTTGTGCTGATCCGCGGCGGCAGGGTCCGCGACCTGCCTGGCGTGCGTTATCACATCATCCGCGGCACGCTGGATGCTGCGGGCGTTGCCAAGCGCATGCAGGGCCGCTCCCTTTACGGCGCCAAGAAGCCCAAGAAGTAAGCAGCCGTCAAAAAATTGCACGGCCCGCCGGTACGCCAGTTCGATGCGGATTGGAACGGCCGCCATCGACCTGACACGGCTGCGGGACCGGCACGTCGCTACGTTTGCTTGCGCGCATGCGTGATCGCTACACGCCTTGAGCGCTTATTGAGTTTCTTAAAGCAGTTGAGGAGGGCGAAAAAATGCCTCGTCGTGGATTTATACCCAAGCGCGAAGTGCTGCCCGATCCGGTATACGGCTCGGAGGTAGTCACCAAGCTCATCAATCAGATAATGCTGGACGGCAAGCGCGGCGTCGCGCAGTCCGTCTGCTATCAGGCGTTTGAGACCGTGGCCGCAAAGTCCGGCAAGGACGCCACTGAAGTCTTCACCCAGGCGATGAACAACATCATGCCGTCGCTGGAAGTCAAGGCCCGCCGCGTAGGTGGCGCGACCTATCAGGTACCTATCGAGATCCGTCCCGAGCGCCGTCAGACGCTGGCGCTGCGTTGGCTGGTGGAGTTCGCCCGCAAGCGCAGTGAGCGCGCCATGGCCGATCGCCTGGCCGGCGAGATACTCGACGCTTCCAACAACACCGGCAACGCCGTCAAGCGCCGCGAGGATATGCACAAGATGGCCGAGGCCAACAAGGCCTTTGCGCACTATCGCTGGTAAGCCCCAAGGGGTTTGCATTGTAATACGGTGGCTTATGGGCGCGCGTAAGTTGTTCGCGCGCCCATAAACAGGCCCATGACGGCGGCCTGGCCGCATCATTGGACGCCCGGCACGCTTTATTATATCGCCCAGTGCGCTGTAAGGCGCCTGAGCTTGAGGCGCAGGGCACATTATTAAAAAGGGGGAACTACTACATGGCGAGAAGCCATACGCTGGATAAGGTGCGAAATATTGGCATAATGGCGCATATAGACGCGGGCAAGACGACGACTACTGAACGCATACTGTTCTATACGGGCCGCGTTCACAAGCTCGGTGAGACCCACGACGGCGCCGCAACGATGGACTGGATGGCGCAGGAGCAGGAGCGCGGCATCACAATCACCTCGGCCGCTACGACCTGCGAGTGGAAGGGCCACCAAATCAATATTATTGACACCCCCGGCCACGTGGACTTTACTGTCGAGGTAGAGCGCTCCCTGCGCGTGCTGGACGGCGCGGTCGCCGTATTCTGCGCCAAGGGCGGCGTCGAGCCCCAGAGTGAGACCGTGTGGCATCAGGCTACCAAGTACAACGTGCCGCGCATCGCGTACGTAAACAAGATGGACATAATGGGCGCGGACTTCTTCCGCGTGGTGTCCATGATGAAGGAGCGCCTGCGCGCCAACGCTGTGCCGATACAGCTGCCCATAGGCAAGGAAGCCACCTTTACCGGCATAATCGACCTGATGACCATGAAGGCCGAGGTCTACGGCGATGATCTGGGCGAAAAGATAGAGGTAGTCGACATACCCGCCAACGAACTCGACATAGCTCAGCAGTACCATGACGAAATGGTCGAAAAGATAGCCGAGACCGACGACAACCTGATGGAAAAGTACTTAAATGGCGAAGAACTCACGATAGACGAGCTCAAGAAGGCGCTGCGCGCTGCGACGATATCCGGCGCGATTAACCCGGTGCTGTGCGGCACTTCCTACCGCAACAAGGGCGTGCAGATGCTGCTGGATGCGATAGTCGAATACCTGCCTTCGCCAATAGACATACCCCCGGTTACCGGCGTAAACAAGGAAACTGGCGAAGAAGAGACCCGCGAGGCCTCGGACGATGCGCCGTTCTCCGCGCTGGCGTTTAAGATCGTCGCCGATCCGTTCGTAGGTCGTCTGGCCTATGTGCGCGCCTACTCAGGCAAGCTTGCGACTGGTTCCTACGTCTACAATTCCACCAAGGGCAAGCGCGAGCGCGTGACCCGCATAATGCGCATGCACGCCAACCACCGCTCTGAGCAGGAGATGCTGTACGCGGGCGACATAGCCGGCATAGTCGGCTTCCGCGACACCACGACCGGCGATACCATCTGCGATCAGAACCACGAGATCATACTTGAGTCGATGGAGTTCCCGGATCCGGTTATCCGCGTCGCCATCGAGCCCAAGACCAAGGCCGGTCAGGAGAAGATGGGCCTGGCGCTGCAGAAGCTCGCCGAGGAAGACCCCACCTTCAAGACCTACACCGACGATCAGACCGGTCAGACGATTATCGCCGGCATGGGCGAGCTGCACCTGGAGATTATAGTCGACCGTCTGCTGCGCGAGTACAAGGTCGAGGCCACCGTAGGCGCGCCGCAGGTCGCCTACAAGGAGACGATACGCCGTCCGGCCAAGGCCGAGGGCCGCTATGTGCGCCAGACCGGCGGTCATGGTCAGTTCGGTCACTGCTGGATAGAGCTGACGCCCACCGAGCCCGGCTCCGGCGTCACGTTCGAAAACAAGATCGTCGGCGGCGTGATACCCAAGGAGTTCATACCCCCGATCGAAAACGGCGTGCGCGAGGCCGCGCAGAACGGCCTGCTGGGCGGATTTGAGGTCGTCGACTTCAACGCCGCAGTCGTCGACGGTTCGTACCATGAGGTCGACTCGTCTGAAATGGCGTTTAAGATCGCCGGTTCGATGGCGTTCCGCGCTGCGCTTAAGAAGGCCGAAGAGGTACTGCTCGAGCCGTACATGAAGGTCGAGGTAGTCGTGCCCGACGAGTACATGGGCGACGTCATAGGCAACCTGACCTCGCGGCGCGGCCGCATAGAGGGCATGGAGCCCCGCAATGGCACCACCTCGGTGCACGGCATGGTGCCGCTGAGCGAGATGTTCGGCTACGCCACCGACCTGCGTTCGCGCACCCAGGGCCGCGGCCAGTTCACGATGCAGTTTGAGCACTACGAAGAAGTGCCCAAGTCCATCGCCAGCAAGGTCACGGGTAAGTAAGTAGTTTAAGCTCCGCGGGCGGCTTGCCGTCCGCGCTGAGCGCGATATAATGCCGCTGGCAGGCGGCGACAGTTTAAGGAGGAGTTCCACCAATGGCCAAGGCAAAGTTTGAGCGCACTAAGCCTCATGTAAACATCGGCACGATAGGTCACGTCGACCACGGCAAGACGACGCTGACTGCGGCCATCACCATGGTTCTGTCGAAGTTCGGCGAAGCGGA
>DVNK01000054.1 GCA_018714445.1 Candidatus Fimadaptatus faecigallinarum
CCGACAGCCGCGCCTCGCCTTCGGGATGAGTGTGTATGCAGCGTATCATCGACAGCCGGCCCGGATTGCGCCGCAGCCTCAGGCTCTTGAGCGGCACGCTCTCCGGCCTGCCGACCGTAATATCCATGACCCGGCCGTCGCGGCTTATGTATACGCTGACCTCGCGGTTGCACTGGCCCGAAAAGGCGGCGATCCTATCGATCAGTTCGCGCGGCGCAAAGCAGTCGCCGTCTATTTCCATATCGTATAATTCGCGCAGCCGTTCAAGCGCCGACTGGCGTATGCCTTCCGTATTGCCGTTTATTCTGTTTTCGCTCATGAATCCTCCTGTTTAATGCGCCGAATCCGGCGCGCCTGTTGTGCGGGCAACCTTATTATACCATGTTTCGGGAAAATGTAAAGTAAATTTACTTGACACATTTCAAAAGTTGCGCGCAGCGTTTACGGTGAGCGGCTTGACACTTTTGCCGGGCGCGGGTTATAATCGCTTGACACATAAAAGACTGACTTACAGGAGGAATGGATATGTACGTATACAAGACGCGCGGCACCTGCTCAAAGGCGATAGAGATAGAGGTAAACGGCGACACGATCGATCAGGTGCGGTTCATAAACGGCTGCAAGGGCAATACGCAGGGCGTGTCGAACCTGGTAAAGGGCATGAAGGTGGACGAGGTCATAAAGCGGCTCAAGGGAATACCCTGCCAGGGCGCGACGTCGTGCCCGGACCAGTTGGCGCGCGCACTGGAGGAAATGAAGGCGCAGGGACTGTGCTGAGGCGAATCGCCGGGCACGGGCAGATGGTTCACACGTAAATTAACGCGCAGGCGGGTCCGGGCTCGAAAGAGCGGCCTTAATGCGCGCATTTTTTACTGATATGACGGTTTTTCGTGCTTTACATTAACGCGTGCGGGCGTATAATGGGTACGACAAATATTAGCCGCAATCAGCGGCGCGCAAGCGCCGCGGCGCCATGCACAAAAGGAGGCGGCATTATATGTGGTGGACCGTGTTTCCCGGGATCGCGGTTGGGGTGTACCAGGTATACGCGATGCGGGTATATATGCGCGGGCTGGGCGCGGGCGGCAGGGGTTTGCGCAAGCGGATAGTCACGGGACTGATAAACGCAGTTCTGGTACTGGGGCTTGTGATCGGGTTTGCGTGCGTGTCGCCTGAGGCGCTGCTATGGAGCTCGGGTGGCATGTGCGGCAGCATGATACTGCTGGCGCTTGCGCTGTTCATCAGGTCGATAGACAACTAATGGCAGGTGATGAAAGGCATGGAAAACTTCACGGTTGAGGTCAGCCCTGAGACCTTTGAATGGTTGGGGCTTACGATCAGCCAGTCGCAGGTGACTCTGTTCATAGTTACCTTGCTGCTAGTGGCGTTTGGGCTGGTGTTCAGGTATTACCTGTTCCCCAAGTTTACCGAGCGTCCGGGCAAGTTCCAAAACGTCATAGAGCTACTCGTCGAGGCCGCGGGCAAGATGGCCGATTCCAATCTGCACGGCAAGTGCGCGGGGCTGTATGCCTACTCGTTCTCGATGATTGTGCTGATGGTCACAAGCTACCTGATGGAGCTGCTGGGCATGCGCATACCGGCTACCGATTTCAACTTTACGTTTGCGGTGGCGGTCATGTCGCTGGTCGTGATAGTTTACTATGGCGTTAAGTACAAGGGCGGCTGGGGCTATATCAAGTCGTTTGGCAAGCCGCTGGGCATAATGTGGCCGTTCAGGGTGCTGAGCGAACTGCTGATACCGGTATCGCTCTCTTGCCGAATGTTTGGTAACCTGTTTGCGGCTATGGTGGTAATGGACATTGTGTATGAGGCCATGTCGTACTTTGCGATAGGCATACCGGCACTGCTGGCGCTGTACTTCAATCTGTTCGACGTGGGCATACAGGTGTACATATTCGTGACGCTGACGCAGATTTTCACCGGCGAGGCAATCGAGGAAGATTAACCGGTTGCGCTCAATAAAAACTGCTTTTACTTGATTGGAGGATAACGAAATGAGCGGTATGATAGCTCTGGCCGCGGCGATAGCGGTATTTACGGGTATTGGCGCAGGTATTGGCATATCCCTGGCGACGAGCAAGGCGGTCGAGTCGATAGCGCGCCAGCCTGAGGCGAGCGGCAAGATTCAGTCGGTCATGATGCTGGGCGCGGTTCTGGCCGAGTCCACTGCAATATACGGTCTGGTCATAGCGATACTGCTGTACCTGAAGGTGTGATAGCGCCGCGATGCGGCAGGTAGTAATATTCGGGTGGTGAAATTATGGGCATAGATATAGATATCTGGCGGATGGTAGAGTACGTTATAAACGTAGTAATAATAATACTCGTGCTCTCAAAGCTGCTCTACAAGCCCGTCAGCAAGTACCTGAAGGAGCGCCAGGCCAAGATCGACAACGCGCTGGACAGCGCCGCTGCCAGCCAGAAGGATGCCGATGAGCTCAAGCGCCAGTACGAGGAGCTGCTCAGCCATGCGCGCGCCGAGAGCGCCGAGACGCTGCGCAAGGCCAGCGAACAGGCCGCGCGTCAGGCCGATGAGATCGTAGAGGCCGCGCGCGAACAGTCGCGCCAGATCATCCAGCAGGCGCATGGCGATGTGGAAAAGCAGATGAAGCTCGCGCGTGAACAGTCGCATGACCAGGTCGTCGAGATGGCTGTGCAGATGGCCTCCCAGATACTGGGCCGCGAAGTCTCGCGCGCCGACAACGCCGACATCATCAAGGCGTACTTTGAAGGGCAGGGCACAAAGTGAGCAACACATGTATTTTGAGGGTTGCCGCACCGCTTGACGCCGGACGCCTGGGTGAGATACGCGCGTCGCTTGAAAAGTATGCCGGCCATGCGCTGGAGCTTCAGGTGATCGTCGACGATACCATAATCGGCGGCTTCATTGCGATGCTGGACGACCACGTGATCGACCGCAGCTACAAGAGCATGCTCGGCGATATGGAGCGCTATGTCAAACAAAACGACAAGCCGCTCAGCCAGTACGCCGAGAGCCCCAAGCCCGCGGTCGGCGAGGTCACGCGCTTTGCCGACGGCATAGTCTCGATAACCGGCCTGACCCGCTGCCGCTATGGCGAGCTGGTCTACATAGGCAACGCCTCGGCGATAGCGATGAACATATCCGAACATCAGGTCGACGCCGTGCTGCTGTCCAGCGACAACACGATTGAGCAGGACGCGATAGTGCATGCCTCGGGCAAGGTGCTGCGCGTGCCGGTGGGCGATGCGTTGTTGGGGCGCGTGGTGGATCCGCTGGGCAAGCCGCTGGACGGCATGAATCCGCCTGCTTATACGCATAAGCGGCCGATTGAGGCGCCCAGCCCGTCGATACACGACCGGCAGAAGGTGTCCCAGCCGCTCAAAACCGGCATACTCTCGATAGACTCGATGATACCAATAGGCCGGGGCCAGCGCGAGCTGATAATCGGCGACCGCCAGACCGGCAAGACCACAATAGCGCTGGACACGATACTGAACCAGAAGGATCAGAACGTGCTGTGCGTGTATGTGTCGATAGGCCAGAAGGCCTCGACCGTGGCCGACGTGGTGAATACGCTGCGCGAGCACGACGCGCTCAAGTACACGGTGGTCGTGGCGTCGACCGCGTCCGACAGCGCGCCCATGCAGTACATAGCGCCCTACTCGGGCTGCGCGATAGCCGAGGAGTTCATGTATGCGGGCCGCGATGTGCTGATAGTGTACGACGACCTGAGCAAGCACGCGGTCGCGTATCGCGCAATGTCGCTGCTGCTTAGGCGTCCGCCGGGACGCGAGGCGTATCCGGGCGACGTGTTCTACCTGCACTCGCGCCTGCTTGAGCGCGCGGCCAAGCTCTCCGACGAGCTGGGCGGCGGCTCGATGACCGCGCTGCCGATTATCGAGACCATGGCCGACGACATATCGGCCTATATACCGACCAACGTGATATCGATAACCGACGGCCAGATATACCTTGAGTCGGAGCTGTTCAACGAGGGCATGCGGCCCGCGGTCAACGTGGGCCTGTCGGTCAGCCGCGTGGGCGGCAGCGCGCAGACCAAGGCGATGCGCAAGGTCGCGGGCCGGTTGAGGCTCGACCTGGCGCAGTACCGCGAATTGAGCGTGTTCTCGCAGTTCGCGGGCGAGCTGGAGGAGACCACGCGCGAGTCGCTGAGCCACGGCCAGCGCGTGACCGAGTGCTTAAAGCAGCCCCAGCACCTGAGCCTGGGCGGCGCGGAACAGATAATCATACTGCACACCGTGCTGGAAAACATAACCCGCTCTGTGCCGATAAAGTACCTGGCGCAGTTCAACAGCGAGTTCCTGGCGTACGTGCACAGCGAGGGCCTGGACGTGCTGGCGGACATAAACCACACCAACGAACTGAGCGAACAGAGCGCGCAGCGCATTGAAGCGCTGGCCACCGAGTTCATGCAGCAGTTCTTCGACGCGCACAATATCCAGCCCGAGCGCGAGGAGCGCGAGCTCAAGCTCGATACCCGCACTCGCACCAACGCCAAACCTGAGGCAGGTAATAAGCAATGAAGAGCATGGCCGACATAAAGCACTCGATGCGCGCAGTGCAGGATACCAGCAAGATAACCAAGGCGATGTACCTGATATCCACCGCCAAGGTGCGCAAGGCGCTGAATATGTACGAGTCCAACTCGACCTACTTTACGCGCGTGCAGGCCGCGATGAAGGACATACTGATGCACTCGACCGGCATAACGCATCCGTATCTGGGCGTCAGCCCCAAGAAGCGGCCGGCGTTCCTGGTCATCGCGGCCGACAAGGGCCTGTGCGGCGGTTACAATCACAATCTGCTCGATTACGCGCAGGCGCGCGTCGACGAGGCCGAGAGTCCGTATGTGCTGCCGGTGGGGCAGGAGACGCTGGCGTACTTCCAGCGCCACGGCCGCGGCATTGAACTGGACGAGCGCTTTGCCGAGCTCAGCCAGAGCCCTACGCTGCACAACGCCCGCAAGATAATGCGCGCGCTGATAGAGCTCTATGAGCAGGGCAAGGTCGACTCTGTGTTTATAATCTACACCAAGTACTTCAGCGCGACGCTGCAAAAGCCGCTGATGATAGACCTGGTGCCGCTGTCCACGACCGACTTTACCGACGTTCAGGTCGAGAGCGAGGACGCTTCGGTCATGAGCTACTATCCGTCGGTCGAGCGCGTGTTCGATACGCTGGTGCCGCAGTACATAGTCGGCATCGTGTATGCCACGATGGTGCAGGCCTATGCCTCCGAGCAGTCGGCCCGCATGAACGCCATGGACAGCGCCAACCGCAACGGCCGCGAGATGCTGGATAACTACACAAGCGAGCTCAACACCGCGCGCCAGAGCGCGGTCACCAGCGAGATAGCCGAGATAATTGGCGCGCTGGACGTTATAGGCGGTGAGGAGCAGGGTGTGTGAGCTTGCGCCCTGCCATATACCCAACGGGGGTGAAACGATGTTAACACACAGTGGTAAGATAGTGCGCATAACCGGCCCAGTGCTGGACGTGCGCTTTGAGGACCACCACATGCCGCAGGTGTATTCGGCCATGTACACCGTCGACCCGGAATCAGACCGATCCGTGTGGATGGAGGTCGAGATGCAGCTGGGCAGCGACGTGGTGCGCTGCATAGCGCTCAGCGCGACCGAGGGCTTGTACTGCGGCATGCAGGTGGTGGACACCCGCAAGCCGATATCGGTGCCGGTGGGCGCAAGCGTCATGGGCCGCGTTATAAACGTGCTGGGCGAGCCCATCGACGGCAAGGGCCCGATACCCGACGGGCTGCGCATGCCGATACACCGCCGTCCGCCTGCGCTGAGCGAACAGCGCCCCGTGACCGAGGTGTTCGAGACGGGTCTAAAGGTCATCGACCTGCTGGCGCCGTATCCCAAGGGCGGCAAGATCGGCCTGTTCGGCGGCGCGGGCGTGGGCAAGACCGTGCTGATAATGCAGCTGATGCGCAATATAACCCAGGAGCACGGCGGTCACGCGGTGTTCACGGGCGTGGGCGAGCGCTCGCGCGAGGGCAATGAGCTGATAAGCGAGATGACCGAGTCGGGCGTGCTGGAGCACTCGATGCTGGCGTTCGGCCAGATGAACGAGCCGCCGGGAAGCCGTATGCGCGTGGCGCTGTCGGGACTGACTATGGCCGAATACCTGCGCGACCGCGAGAACTCGGACGTGCTGCTGTTCATCGACAACATATACCGGTTCATACAGGCGGGCTCCGAGGTGTCGGCGCTGCTGGGCCGCATACCCAGCGCGGTGGGCTACCAGCCGACGCTGGCCAACGAGCTGGGCGAGCTGCAGGAGCGCATAGCGTCCACGGCGTCGGGCTCGATTACGTCGGTGCAGGCCATATACGTGCCGGCCGACGACCTGACCGACCCTGCGCCGGCGACTACGTTCTCGCATCTGGATGCAACGACCGTGCTGTCGCGTTCGATATCCGAGCTGGGCATATACCCGGCGGTGGATCCGCTGGCGTCGTCGTCGCGCATACTGGAGCCGCGCATAGTCGGCGAGGAGCACTACCAGGTCGCGCGCGCGGTGCAGGCCGTGCTGCAGCGCTACAAGGAGCTGCAGGACATAATCGCGATACTGGGCATGGAGGAACTCTCCGGCGAGGATAAGCTGACCGTGTACCGCGCGCGCAAGCTGCAAAAGTTCATGAGTCAGCCGATGAGCGTGGCCGAGGTGTTCGTGGGCATACCGGGCAAGTACGTGCCGCTGCGCGATACGATACGCTCGTTCAAGGCGATAATCGATGGCGAGGTCGACGACCTGCCTGAGGCGGCGTTCTTCATGGCGGGCGATATCGACGACGTCAAGCAGAAGGCGCAGGCGATGAAGGCATGAGCAAGCTGTTCCATCTGGAGATGATTACGCCTGAGCGGCGCTTCTTCGACGGGCAGGTCGAATCGGTGCAGCTGCCGTGTCTGGACGGTCTGATGGGCATCATGGCCGACCATGAGCCGGCGGTCATATCGCTGGACGTGGGCACGATAAAGCTGCTGTGCGACGGCAAGTGGATGGAATGCACTACGTCGTTTGGCTTTGTCGAGATACGCCGCGACGAGACCATCATATTCGCACAGTCGTTCGAGTGGCCCGAGGAGATAGACATCAACCGCGCGCTGGCCGCCAAGGAGCTGGCCGAGCGCCATCTGAAGAACCAGCGCAGTCAGCGCGAGTACCTGATAAACAAGGTTGCGCTCGCGCGCGCGATGGTACGCCTGCAGACCGGGCGCAAGAGCATAAACCATTGACATTGGGGGGCGTGGCGCCTTGGAGGCGCTGCGCCCTCTTGCGTTATTGTCCAGGCGTCGCTAATATGGTCCAGAAGTTGCGAATATGCGATTGTTGCGGCAGAATCGGGTGTTTAGCCGCTGCCAGGCCGCAGGGGCTGAGCGCGTGCGCCGGGATGCGTTGGCGGCGAATTTAACGGCTTAAAGCCGCGCGCTGCGTATGGCGATGAGGCCGGATGTTTTTGCCGCTGCATTTGACCGCGCATTCGATTGACAGGACGCCGCGCAGGATGATAGAATTAAATGAATAACAATGGTCGCTCAGCCGCGGGCGACCAAGCGAAAGGATGGATGAGATGCCCAAACGAAGTCGCAGTATACTGCGAGAAAAATGGCGGGAGGCGCTTACGTCGGTCCTGCCGATAACGGGACTAGTATTTTTATTGTGCTTTGCGGTCGTACCGGTTTCTAACGACGCGCTCATGGGATTTGTGATAGGCGCAGCGCTGCTGATACTGGGCATGGGCCTGTTCACGCTGGGCACTGATCTGGCAATGACGCCCATCGGCCAACACGTCGGCAGCGCCATAACTCGCTCGCGCAAGCTCTGGTTCATAGCGCTGATCGGCTTTGTGGTGGGCATATTGATAACGCTGTCCGAGCCGGACCTGCAGGTGCTGGCCGAACAGGTGCCCGGCGTGCCCAATATGGTGCTGATGGTGGCGGTGGCAATCGGCGTGGGTCTGTTCCTGGTGGTGGCGCTGCTGAGAATCATATTTGCGGTAAAGATGTGGTATCTGCTGCTGGGATGTTATGTGCTGGTGTTTGTGCTGGCGCTGTTTGTGCCGCGCTCGTTTCTGGCGGTGGCGTTCGACTCGGGCGGCGTGACGACCGGGCCCATGACGGTGCCGTTTATACTGGCGCTGGGCGTGGGCGTGTCGGCGATGCGCAACGACTCGGCGGCCGAGAACGACAGCTTTGGTCTGGTCGCGCTGTGCTCGATCGGGCCGATACTGGCGGTGATGGTGCTGGGGCTCATGTACCGGCCAGACGAGGCCGCGTACACGTCGTCGTCGGTTATCGCCGCGAGTACGTCCACCGAGCTGTGGGGCCAGTTCATGAGCGCGCTGCCCAAGTATCTGGGCGAGGTCGCGCTGGCGCTGGCGCCTATCGCGGCGTTCTTCTTCATAATGCAGTTCACGTCGCTGCATATAAAGGGCGCGATGCTGTTTCACATAATAGTGGGTCTGGTGTATACGTATGTGGGCCTGGTGCTGTTCCTGCTGGGCGTGAACGTGGGGTTCATGCCGGTGGGCGACTATTTGGGGCGGGCGCTGGCTGAGCTGGACTGCAACTGGATACTGGTGCCGATAGGCATGGTAATAGGCTACTTTGTCGTTGCGGCTGAGCCGGCAGTGCACGTGCTGAACAAGCAGGTATACGAGATCACTGCCGGCGCGATACCACCGCGCGCGATGAGCATAAGCCTGTCGATTGGCGTATCGGTGTCGGTGGGGCTGGCCATGCTCAGGATACTCACCGGATTGCCGATACTGGCGCTGATGGTACCGGGTTATGCGCTGGCGCTGCTGTTGATGTTCATAGTGCCGCCGATATTCACGTCGA
Organism: Candidatus Fimadaptatus faecigallinarum; assembly: GCA_018714445.1. GTDB lineage: Bacteria > Bacillota > Clostridia > Christensenellales > Aristaeellaceae > Fimadaptatus > Fimadaptatus faecigallinarum. The sequence goes on from DVNK01000054.1 coordinate 8,889, forward strand.
TCGCGTTCGACTCGGGCGGCGTGGCCTCGGGACCTATGACGGCGACCTTCCTGTTGCCGTTTGCTATGGGCGCGTGTACGGCGCTGGGCGGCGATGTGGTGGCTGATGCGTTTGGCGTGGTGGCCATGGTCGCCATGACGCCGCTTATCACGATACAGCTGCTGGGCGTTTACTATCGCTTCGGCAAGCGCGGCGCTGCTGTGGTCAAGCCCGAGCAGACCGAGCCGGTCGAAGACATTATTGAACTCTAGTGAGGTGCAGTCGATGAACGGGATTCGTCTCATGACGATTATCACCAAGCGCGAATACGAAAGCGCATATGTGGAGTTCCTCAAAAAGGATGGGCTGACCGCGATATTCGGCACGCCCTGCCAGGGCACCGCCGGCATGAACGTGCTGAACCTGCTGGGCCTGGAGCAGACCGAAAAGGCGCTGATGGTCGCCATGGCCGAGCGCAGGCTGGCCGAAAAGCTTATGAGCCGCATGGTGTCGCAGCTGGGCATAGACATGCCCGGCAATGGCATAGCGCTTACGATACCGGTCAGCAGCATAGGCGGCGCAAGCTGCATGAAATACCTTATGGAAAATCAGAACATAATCATAGGCGGGGTGGCGAATATGGACGAGCGACCGGTGTTTCCCTACGACATGATAGTTGCAATAACCGAGCGGGGCTGCGTGGACATGGTTATGGATGCGGCGCGCACGGCGGGCGCGCGCGGCGGCACGATACTGCACGCCAAGGGCACGGGCACCGAGTTCACGGCGCGGTTTTTCGGCGTGTCGATAGCCTCGGAGAAGGACATTCTGCTGATAGTGGCCGCGCACGATGACAAGGATGCGATAATGCGCGCGATAATGGAAAAGGCAGGCATACGCTCTGCGGCGCATACGGCAATGATATCGCTGCCGGTGGAGAGCGTGGTCGGTCTGACCAGCATCATGCATCAATCCGATGAATAGTCGCTTCACACAGCTGACTGGCAGGGCATCAAGCGGCCAAATGTGTCGCAGGCATCGGTAAATTTAAATACAGTCGGCGCTTAAACCGCCGCGTCGCAGGCAGCGACGCGGCGGTTTTGTGCGCATAAAAGCGGCAATATCAACGGCATGGCGGCGACGGCGGGCCGCCATGACCGATGCGCAGACGTAATTCGCGCAAACCGAATGCGCGGCATAGGTCTTGTATTTGCTGTATTCACAGTTCAAATGCAATTTTTATACAAAACGCGGGCATACTTGAGGCGAGGTGAATTCACATGAAGCAGACATGGTTCAGACCGCCGGCATACCGGCAGTTCTCGCTGGACGCCGACGCAACCGACGCACCCAATCGCCCAGACGGCACGGCGGCCCGCCGGTTGGATGGCAATCCGCCCACACAGGACTCGATGCGCGGTCAGGCACCGGCGCAGCCCGGTGCCGGGCAGGCGGAGCAGCACGGGTTAGAGCGCATTGCGTCGGAGCGGCAGGAGCAGCCAATCGCCGAGCAGTCGACGCCAGATCAGCGCGCCCAACCCGCCATAAAACAGCTTTCAACAGAACAGCAGGATCAGCGCAACACCGTGCAGTTGACGCCAGAGCGACGCGCCCAACCCTCCATCAGACATCTTGCAACGGAACAGCAGGATCAGCACACCGCCGGGCAGCCAGCGCCAGAGCAGCGTGACCAACCCGCCATCAAACAGCTTGCGACGGAACAGCAGGATCAGCGCACTGCCGTGCAGCTGACGCCAGAGCGGCGCGCCCAACCCGCCATCGGGCAACGCGCGGATTGCCAGGACTCAACGGCTCGTCCGGACGCACGGCGAGGCGCAACAAAACAGGGCCTGCGCAGTGCGAGGCGGCGCATAGAGCGCGTGCTCGATAGGTATGGATATTACATGGCGGTCGGCGTGTGTGCGCTGATGGTATTTGCGGGGGCTTTGATAGGCACGTCGGGCAATGCGCCGTCGGCGACGCCTCAGTCCACGCAGCTGACGGGCGAACAGGTGAGCGATGTGCCGGCGGAACAACCTTCCTCGAGCGATGGCCTGCTGGGCGAGGACGTCAGCGCAAACGCGGCTGCATCCGGCGACGCCGCACCGCACAGCCTGGCCTGCTGGCCGCTTGAGGGCCAGGTGCTGACGGCGCATTCGCTGGACGCGCTGATATACCAGCCCACGCTGGGCGTGTATGCGACGCATGCGGGCATCGACATTGCGGGCAGCGCAGGCCAGGTCGTGGTGGCGTGCGCCGATGGCGAGGTCGTGCGGTGCTGGCGCGAGTCGCTGCTGGGCAATGTCGTAGAGGTGCGCGGCGAGGACGGAGTCATAATGCGCTATGGCAATCTGGCCTCGCTGGATCAGGCCAGCGAAGGCATGAGCGTGAGCGCGGGCGATGTGCTGGGCGCAATAGGCGCAAGCGCCATGAGCGAGTCGCTGCTGGAGCCGCATCTGCACTTTGAGGTGCTGGTGGACGGGCAGAGCGTGTCGCCCGAGGACTGGTTGCCCATGAGATGATCGTAGTAAAAATGCGTTCCAAAACAAGGCGTCCGCCGGCGTAGGGGAGAACGCCGGCGGACATGATTTGGGGGGAGATATTAAGAGGAGGATATATATCAAGCGGAGCTTTCGCCCGCGCTTGAGCTGATTTAAGCGGGCCGTGGCCCGTTGCGAGTGCGTCGGCCATCATGCGTGCGGCAGTGCTCCAGGCAGCGCCGATTGGCGTAACGGGTTTGAGTGGCTGTGGATCGCGTGTATAGCGCGTGCGGTTGTATGCGCCTGCATGTGATGTCTATGCACGCCGCGCCGCCTGTGGGCGCGGGGATGCGCGGGGCACATGCGGCGCGCCGTGCGTGCCGGCCGGATCCCGGGCCGCATCACCGCCGTAGCGCTGCGCCTGACTGACGCGCGCCTTGCCGGTTTACCTGCCGTTAATGATGATATGAGCCGATGCCTCCGATATGAGTCGGGCGCGGTAAAAAGCGCGTCAGAGCTCGTCGGCGTGGACCGTTACGCGGCCCAGCGATATGTTCAGATTGCCGTTGCGGCAGCGCAGCTCGTCCAGGAACGCCTTCTGGCGCAGTGGGTCGCGCAGCGTCACCAGGTATTGCAGTTCATAGAGCGCGCCCATGTTGGTGGTGCGCACGCGCACCAGTTCGCATGAGGTCGTATATGCGCTCATCAGATCGTCGAACAGCCCGGCATAGTCCAGGTCTTCGGGTATCGTTATCTTCAGCTCATTGCGCACGCGCTTTGAGCGGCCAAAGCCGAGCCTGTCCAGCGCTATGGATGCGCCGCCTATTATTACCAGGAATATTAGCGCTACTACAATGTAGCCCGTGCCGGTGGCCAGTCCCAGCGCCATCGCCAGAAATATTGCGCCTATGTCGCGCGCGTTGCCGGGCACCGAGCGGAACCGTATCAGCGAAAACGCGCCCATGACCGCCACGCCCGTGCCCAGATTGCCGTTGACCAGCATTATGACCATCTGCACTATTGCGGGCAGCAGCGCCAGCGTTATGACGAACCGGCGATTGTACTGGTTGTTGTACATGTATACGAGCGCTGCGCCTACGCCCACAGCCAGCGATGCGAGCGTGCACAGCAGCAATGCAGTCGGATCAATCGACGACGTGCTGGTGCTAAGTATGCTGTCAAGCACTGAAAAGACTTCCTTTCGACTGGCGCACGTCATCGTGCAGCACAAAGTTAATGAAACATTCGCCGTATTTGGAGAACGACGTGGGGAATATGCCCAGACGGGTCAGCGCATGGCTGAGCCAGAGCGGCAGCGCGCCGGGTATCTTTATCTCCATCAGCGTCGCGCCCGGGTCGAGCAGCAGCCGGCCACGCGGCGGCATGTCCAGCCTGAGCGCATCGCCGCGCCAGCGTATGTCGAGGTCGAACGTGACGCGCAGTCCGGGCGTGTCGGGCGCAAACAGCGCCACGCGGTCGTATGCTATGAACGCCATGGGCCGGGCGCAATGCAGCTTTTCAAACCAGTTGATCTCGCAGGCTATCTGGCGCTGCACGCCGGTCTGGGCATTCAGAAATTCGGGCGTGAACGCGCCGTTTGCCATGAACTCGTCGGCCTGAGCCGGCGTTATGCCCACGCGGCGCTTGTAGACCACGCCTTTGAACTTCTTCTTGATCTCGAGAAACACTGTATCGCCGGATGTGGGCATGCCGTAGCTGCGCAGCCGGAGTTTTTCCTTGTAGATGGGCTTGTCCAGCGAGCGGCGGATAAGCGCATAGTCGGGCGTGTCGAAGTAGAGGTTGCATATAGTGTGCAGGCCGAATTGATCGCGCGTCATGTGCGCGTCGAGCGCGCGGCTTAGCGCGGCATATTGTCCGGCGTCGAGCAGGTACTTTTTTTCGATACGCATGAACGTATCCTGATACTCAGCCATCAGATCGCCTCCCAAGCGCGGCCAGTTCCGATCGACAGCTGTATTTTAGCGCCTTAAACTTAAATCAGTCTGAATATGCGGATTCAGGCTCGTTTAAGGTTTGTTCGTCGGCGGGATCGTTGGGCGGTTATTCAGCGCGCTATCGGTAAATTGAGGTGGACGTGCAATTTGGTGATGCGGCAGATAAGTGTCATTTTTAAGCGGGATTCAAGTTGGCACGCTTGATATGCGCAGCGCGTGGGCGCAAGCAGTAATAGCTTAGCGGCAGACTGGCAAATGATGCGCAGCTTATGCGCGGTGCGCAAGCTGAGCGCCGTGATTGATTATTGGCAGATCTGGCTCGAATTTATGGCGCGCAGGACTGATGTGCATTATATGCAAAACGGCGCATATCATCTTATTAATGCTGAGTTCGTCGGCGCGCGCCGGTGTACGGTGCCTTGCTGACCGGCGCATACTGTCGGGGTGCGCCAGCGTATGGTTGGGCGCGTGCGATCAGCGCATAGCAAGTTGGGGCTGCGCCGCGTGCATACTGCCTTGCCGACCTGCACATACTGGATCTGTGTCTTGCAATCAAACAAAGCGCAAAAGACGAACGAACACGAACTTACATACAAATATAATTCATAAAACGCCTGCCACGCGATAGAAAACAGCACTTCTGATTTTGTAACTGCACCCGGCCCAGCGTACTCGCGCGCCGGTGGTGCGCACAGTTTTTTGTGAAAAATCAGGTTTTTATGACGAATTTAATCGAAATATGATCGGTGCGGCTTGATGACTCAAAGCGGATGGAGCCGACATTTCCACAGCCTGTGCAGCGCATGTGGACAATTTGTGCACTGAGCTGTGGATAAAAATGGCAGTGCCGATTGCGCATCGTGTCGCAGAAACAAGTCTGAATTTACCGATAAATTACGCTAACATAAATCATAGTCGCATGGGGCCCTCTTGACAGCACGCATGAAAATGATAAAACATGCAGCACAGTGCGCATCCAGGGCGCATGACGCGAAATGTGAACTTCTACGCGCAACATTGCCGGCGTGGGCAGCCCTGAGGAAATCCACATTGTGCACAGTTTGCGCCTGTGGAAAACTTTGCTATACAGTGCAGATTGTGGCTTACATGTTGGGGATAAGTGCGGATTACCCCGCCATTGCGCGCCAAATGCTGTGGAAAACTCTGTGGAAAGTGTGGAGAGTTTTGCAAACGGTGCATAACTGAAATCTGGCCACAGGCCGCTTGCGGCAAGAGCATGTCCAAATTGCGCCATATTTGGAGGCACATATGGCAAACCGCCATAAATCGACATCTGCATAAACATACATAAGGCCCGGGCGAATTACACTATTGCCGGATTCGGGGCGCGGGTTTATAATAAAACCATGAACGATTGCGCGCGCCGCCGAACGGCGCGGGTGAAAGGAGTTTGAGCGGTAAATGAAAACCCTGAACCTGCTGGGATACGATCTGGGCGCGTCGAGCGGACGCGCGATGTTGGGCAAATTCGACGGCAGCAAGCTGGAGATAAGCGAGTTGCACCGGTTTTCAAACGATCCGGTGCGGATAAACGGGCATCTGACGTGGGACACGCTGTACCTGTTCCGCGAGATGAAACAGGGCCTGTTCAAGGCGCATGCGCAGGGCGCGGTCGACGGCATGGGCATAGACACATGGGGCGTGGACTTCGGGCTGCTCGACCGCAACGGCGACCTGATAGGCAACAGCGTGCACTATCGCGACGAACGCACGGTGGGCGTGATGGAGCGCGCGTTTAAGACGATGCCGCGCGAGCGCATATTCGAGCGCACAGGACTGGCGTTTTTGCAGTTCAATACGCTGTATCAGCTGCTGGCGCTCAAGTATGAGGGTTCGCCCATGCTGGACATAGCCGACACACTGCTTATGACGCCCGACCTTATGGGCTATTTCTTCACCGGCATAAAGGCTACCGAATACACGATAGCCTCGACGGGCCAGCTGATAGATCCTTTCACGCGCGACTGGGCGCGGGACGTGATGCGCGCGTTCGAGCTGCCCGAGCACATATTCACGCCGCTGGAACAGCCCGGTACGGTGCGCGGCCAGCTGCGCGAGGAGATCGCCAGCGAGGTCGGCTGCGCGCGCATACCGCTGCTGAACACCGCTTCGCACGACACGGCGTCGGCGGTGGCGGCTGTGCCTGCCGCGAACGAGAACTTCGCATGCATATCGTCGGGCACGTGGTCGATAATGGGCGTGGAGCTCAAGACGCCGCTTACACGGCCCGAGGTCATGAATTCGGGCTACTCCAACGAGGGCGGCCTGAACGGCACCGCGCGGCTGATGAAGAACATAATGGGACTGTGGATAATCCAGGAGTGCCGGCGCGACTGGCAGCGTCAGGGCCGCGACTATTCGTTTGCCGAGATCGCGGCGATGGCTGAGAGCGCCGAGCCGTTCAAGGCGATAATAAACGTCGACGACAGCGAGTTCATGGCGCCGGGTCACATGCCCGCGCGCATAGTCGAGTACTGCCGCCGCACCGGTCAGGCTGTGCCCGACAGCGACGCGCAGATAGCGCGCATAGTGTTCGAAAGCCTCGCGCTGGCGTATCGCTACGCGGTAGAGAGCCTGGAGCGCAACATGCTGGGCCACAAGGTCGACGCGCTCAACGTGGTCGGCGGCGGCAGCCAGAACGTGCTGCTCAACCGGCTGACGGCTTCGGCGCTGGGCAAGCCGGTCATAGCCGGCCCGGGCGAGGCCACTGTGATAGGCAACCTGCTGGTGCAGGCGATGGCGTTGGGCGAGATAGGTTCCATGTCTCAGCTCAGGCAGGTGGTGCGCGATTCGTTCGATACGCGCGAGTTCGAGCCGGAAAAGGGCCTGGACTGGGATGCGGCGTATGCGCGGCTGCTGGCGCTGATAGGCTGAGCCGGCGGGCGGTCGTCTGGGCATGTGCGGCGGGAATGCGGAAGCGTTCCCGCCGCTTTACTGTGGGCGGCGCGCCGGGCCATGGCGCTGTGGGTATGTGAATGAAGCTGGATGCCGGTACTGCATAATGGCCCGCTGTGCCGCCGGTGAAGCGATATAAATGAAGGCAATGCATATGCGTCATTCATTGCCGGCGCTGCATATTCGCATGTGCGCGGCGCCTGCACAAGACATATCGGATTTACTCACAGTCGATTTCGCGGCGAATTTTGTAAGGCGCTTGATGAGTTAACCGTGAATGATGTATAATACGTACCATGGATAAGCTCGCACACGGCGCGCTGTGCGCTGCCGATGCGCTGGGAGGGCTGAGAGGATGGACATGGGCTTTGAAGCGCTGGACGAGTTCCATGCGCGTCAGCGGGGCGCGCTGGAACTGGCGTACATAGGCGATTCGGTGTACGAGTGCTGCGTGCGCACGCGGCTGGTGCTGCAGGGCGGCGGGCGCATGAAGGCGCTGCACCGCGCCGCGGTGAGCCAGGTGCGCGCCGAATACCAGGCGCGGGCGCTCGAGCGGCTAGAGCCGTTGCTGACGCCGCTGGAGGCTGACGTATGCCGGCGCGCGCGCAATGCGTCGCCGGGTTCAATGCCCAAGCATGCCTCGCCTGGCGACTATCATGCCGCAACTGCGCTGGAGGCGCTGGTAGGCTATCTGTACCTGTCGGGCCAGCGGGCGCGGCTGGGCGAGCTGATGGATGTGGCGCTGGACGCGCCGGATGATGCACAATGAATTTGCTTTGGAGGAATTTGACATGCGTGTTATGCCCAATGTGGTGCTGATAGAATACACCCCTAATCCTGAGCGCGTGGTGGCGGCGGCGGGGCGGCTGTGCTACTCGAGCGCGGACGTGCAGGCGCTGCAACAGAAGGTATCGCGCCGGGATCAGAGCGGGTATATAACGATGCTCAGGCGGCTGGGGCATCTGTCCACGTTTGAGCACGTCAGCTTCACGTTTGGCATAGAGGGCGTGTCGCGCGCGCTGCTGGCGCAGATCACCCGGCACCGGATAGCCAGCTTCTCGGTGCAGAGCCAGCGCTACGTCGGTCAGAGCGGCGAGCATGGTTTTGACTATGTCGTGCCCCCGGCGATAGAGGCGCTGGGCGAGGAGCATATGCGCCGATTTGCCGAGCAGATGGCGCAGATGGACAGCTGGTACAACGAGTGGCTGGAGATGCTGGGCGAGGGCGGCAAGGAGGACGCGCGATTCGTGCTGCCCAATGCGGCGGCTACGCGCATGGTGGTCACCATGAACGCGCGCGAGCTGATACACTTCTTTGAATTGAGATGCTGCAATCGCGCGCAGTGGGAGATTCGCGCGGTCGCGTGGCGCATGTTTGAACTGTGCCATGCGGTTGCGCCGGCGCTGTTTGACGAGTGCGGGCCGGCGTGCCTGCGCGGAAGCTGCCCCGAGGGCAACAAGAGCTGCGGCCGGCCGGACGAGGTGCGCGCGCGCTATCAGCGCGCCGTCAGCGCGCATGAGCCGGACGCGCTAGATGAGGGGGATTGATTATGCCATATGATAAGAACAGAGGGCGGGCGGCAGGTACGCCCGGCTTTTACCGCAATGTGAACAAGAAGCACACCCATGGCGAGAACACCGGCGAGTGGACGCGCGAGGAGCGCGCCCGCCGTGAACGCGACGAGTTCAAGCCGCGCGCGAGCCGCGATGGCGCAACGCGAGGCGCAGCGGCGCGCGACGGCGCCTACCGCGACACGGCATCCCGCGACGCCACGTCGGGGCGTCCGGCGCGTCAGGGGTACGAACCGCGTCCTGCGCATACCGGCGGCGGTTCGCCGGCGCGGCGTCCGGCGCACGGCACGCGCAACTCGGCGCTCAGCTCCGACCGGCCGATATACCAGGACGCGTTCGTGTCCGGCCCGGTGCAACCGCGCGAGCGCATACCGGCGAGCACGGCGTCGCATGGCGCGGCGCGGCCTGCAGGCAATTCGGCGGGGCATGGCCCGGCGTTTGACGCGGCGCACCCGGCAGGGCGTGGCGCGGCCTATCATGCGGAACGCGGCCAGTCGCATGGCGCGGCCTTTACGGCTGGGCGAGGTTCGGCGCAGGGCGCGGCTTATCCGGCGGCGCATGGGCCGGAGGTTGCACAGCCTCTGGTCGAGGCCCAGGGCGCGCCGGCGGTCGACGAGGAGCTCATGGACAACCTGATAGTCGGTCGCAATCCGATACGCGAGGCGATAAAGAACGGGCGCGAACTGGAGCGCATACTGGTGCAGCGCGGCGAGCTGTCGGGCAGCGCGCGGGAGATAATCGCGCGCGCAAGAGAGAACCATATCGTGGTGCAGGAGGTCGACAAGGCCCGGCTGGACGCGATATACCCTACGCACCAGGGCATGATAGCGTATGCTTCGGCGGCGTCCTACTCGAGCGTGGAGGACATACTCGCGCTGGCCGAGGAGCGCGGCGAGCCGCCGTTCATAATAGTGCTTGACGGCATAACCGATCCGCACAACCTGGGCGCGATAATCCGCACGGCGGAATGCGTGGGTGCGCACGGCGTGATCTTCCAGCAGCGGCGCAGCGTGGGCCTGACGCCGGCGGCGGTCAAGGCGGCGGCGGGCGCGACTGAGTACATGCGCATTGCGCGCGTGGTCAACATAACGCGCACGCTGGCCGATCTCAAAAAGCGCAATATCTGGGTCGTGGGCGCGGATATGGACGGGCAGAAACTGCGCGACACCGATCTGAGCGGCGCGGTCGCGCTGGTCATAGGCGCGGAAGGCGAGGGCATATCGCGCCTGGTCGGCGACGAATGCGACCTGAAGGTGGCGCTGCCCATGCGCGGACACATACAGTCGCTCAACGCGTCGGTGGCGGCGGGCGTATTGATGTATGCGGTCAGCGCGGCGCGCGGGTACTGATGAAGAGCGTATTGCTGGTGGACGGATACAACGTATTGGGCGCGTGGCCGCAGTTGACGCGCGGCCGCACGCTCAACGAGGCGCGTGACGAGCTGATCCACCGGCTCAGCGACTACGCGGGGTTCACCGGCCAGCGCGTGGTGCTGGTATTCGACGCGTGGCAGTCCGAGGGCATGCACCACACGCTCGAGCACGGCAAGGCAATTGAGATAGTCTTTACCGCCGCCGGCGAGACCGCCGACCACTACATAGAGCGCGTAAGCGCCGAACTGGCCGAGCAGGTCGCACAGGAGCGCATCAAGCTGCGCGTGGCGTCGTCGGACGGCGTGGAGCAGACGGTCGTGCTGGGGCGCGGCGCGCTGAGAATATCATCGCGCGAGCTGATAATCGAAATGCGCCAGGCCAAGAGCCAGGAGGCGCGGCTTATAAGCGAACGCCCGATAAAGAGCCATCCGCTGATGAACCGGCTGCCCAGCGATGTGCAGCAGCGGCTCGAGCAGATGCGCCGGGGCAAAATCTGATGGAGGGAGGCGCGCGCATGTGCAAACAGCCTGAGGGCCGGACGGATGAAGACTACGCCCGGCTGGCACAGCAGGGCGACGACGCGGCGCTTGAATACCTTCTAAATAAGTACAAGAATTTCGTCAGGTCCAAGGCGCGCTCGTACTTTCTGATAGGCGCGGACCACGAGGACATAGTTCAGGAGGGCATGATAGGCCTGTACAAGGCGATACGCGACTTCAAGCCCGAAAAGCTGGCGTCGTTTAAGGCGTTCGCGGAGCTGTGCATAACCCGCCAGATAATAACCGCGATCAAGACCGCTACGCGCCAGAAACATATACCGCTTAACTCGTACGTGTCGCTCAACAAGCCCATCTACGACGAGGAGTCCGACCGCACGCTGCTGGACGTGATAACCGAAGGCCGCGTGGCCAATCCCGAGGACATGCTTATAAATCAGGAAGACGTGGGCCTGATCGAGGACCGGATAGGGCAGATGCTCTCGTCGCTGGAGCGCGAGGTGCTCTCGGCGTACCTGGACGGCAAGAGCTATCAGGAGATAGCGCAGGAGCTGGACAGGCATGTAAAGTCGATAGACAACGCGCTGCAACGCGTAAAGCGCAAGCTGGAGCGATTCCTTGAGGAAAACGGCGGCAGCTGATGCGGGCGCCTGACGGTCGCCGGCCATTGGTTTGCAGGTGGCCGGCGGCGCAAGGCGCGGCGCGAGATACACGGCAGCGGACGTCGGACGCCTGGATGCAGCGAAGTTTTTATGCGCATTTGAGAAATGAAGTGTAAAAATTCATCAAAACGGGTCTGGCCGGTGTAAGATGAGCAATCTGGGTGTTGACAAAATCGGGTATTTCGGATAAAATAAGCGATGTGTAGACGGGCGTGCGGGTGTAGCTCAATGGCAGAGCTCCAGCTTCCCAAGCTGATCACGTGGGTTCGATTCCCATCACCCGCTCCACTTTCCACTGTAAAGCGCCCGGCTCTTTATTGGGCGGGGCGCTTGTTTCATACTCGGGCCACCACCCGGGTGAAGCGGGCGCCACAATACTAGGGCGGGGCGTGCGGTTATAGAGCCGCCCCATGATTAAAGGAGGAGATTCCAATGGCCAAGGCAAAGTTTGAGCGCACTAAGCCTCATGTAAACATCGGCACGATAGGTCACGTCGACCACGGCAAGACGACGCTGACTGCGGCCATCACCATGGTTCTGTCGAAGTTCGGCGAAGCGGA
>DVNK01000055.1 GCA_018714445.1 Candidatus Fimadaptatus faecigallinarum
ATATCTGCGACAGAGCAATGGGGCCATGTCAATGGCTTGCGTTGCTCTTTTTTATTTTACCAGGGAGGCATACAAACATGAGTAAGTACAGCAAAGAGGACATCATCCGCATGGTGCGCGAAGACGACGTCGAATTCATACGTATGCAGTTTACGGACATATTTGGCCAACTCAAGAATGTGGCGATAACCGCCAGCCAGATAGAAAAGGCCGTCAACAATCAGATAATGATAGACGGCAGCTCGATAGAGGGCTTTGTGCGCATACAGGAGAGCGACCAGTATCTGTATCCTGATCTGGACTCGTTTGTGGTACTGCCCTGGCGGCCGCAGCAAGGCAAGGTAGCGCGGCTGATCTGCGATGTATACAATCCGGATGGCACGCCGTTTATAGGCGATCCGCGTGGAGTGCTCAAGCGCGTGCTGGCCAAGGCGGCCAAGATGGGCTATTCGTTCAACGTGGGCCCCGAGTGTGAGTTCTTCCTGTTCCAGACCGATGAGCAGGGCCGTCCTACGACCCAGACCGCCGATGAGGCCGGCTATTTCGACCTGGGCTCGCTGGATCATGGCGAGGGCACGCGTCGCGAGATCTGCCTGGCATTGGAGCAGATGGGCTTTGAGATCGAGGCTTCGCACCATGAGGTTGCGCGCGGCCAGCATGAGATAGACTTCAAGTATGCCGATGCGCTGACCGCCGCCGACGATATAATGACCTTCAAGTTTGCGGTCAAGTCGCTGGCGCAGAAGAACGGCCTGCATGCGACGTTCATGCCCAAGCCGGTGTTTGGCATAAACGGCAGCGGCATGCACACCAACATGAGCCTGTTCAAGGATGGCAAGAACATATTTGCTGATCCGTCCGACAAGCGCGGCCTGTCGCGCGAGGCGTATTCGTTCATAGCTGGCCTGCTGGCGCATGTGCGCGGCATGACTGCGGTCACCAACCCGCTGGTCAACAGCTACAAGCGCCTGGTGCCGGGCTACGAGGCGCCGTGCTATCTGGCATGGTCGGCCAGCAACCGTTCGGCGCTGATCCGCATACCGGCGGCGCGTGGTCAGGCTACCCGTGTTGAGCTGCGTTGCCCGGATCCGTCCTGCAATCCGTATCTGGCGCTGGCAGTGTGCCTGGCGGCGGGCCTGGACGGCATAGAAAAGGGCATGACCCCGCCTGAAGAGATAACCGAGAACATATTCGCCATGAACGACGCGGAGCGTGCCGCGCGCGGCATAAAGAGCCTGCCGGGTTCGCTGCTTGAAGCGGTCGAAGCGCTTGAAGCCGACGAACTGGTCTGCGAGACGCTGGGCACGCATGTCACGCCGCAGTACGTGGAAGGCAAGAAGAAGGAATGGGACGCTTACCGCACTCATGTAAGCGCTTGGGAGATCGAGAACTACCTGGTGACCTATTGATCGATTGAGTGAGGCATACTGAAGGGCGTGACGGCGCGTGGTGAACATAATACTCGCGTTTACGACGACAGAACAATGCAAGTTATACGCGGGAGTACTTGAAGGCGCCGGATATCAGGTATTCAGATGCTGCACATCGGCGGGCGAGGTGAAGCGGGCGCTGAGCGCGTGCTATGACGGACTGGTCATATGTGCGAGCCGGTTGCCCGACTCCACTGTCGATGCGTTGGCATGGGACTTGGGCAAGCGCGCGCTGATGCTGGTGATAGGGCGTGCCGAAAACCTTGCGCTGTGCGAGCATCCGGATATATTCCGTTTAAAGACGCCGTTCGGCCGGGCTGAACTGATCAGCGCGGTGAATATGCTTGCACAGTTGCATCGAATGCGGTTGCCGCGCCGCAGTGCCGGTGAAGATCAAGTGATATTGCGCGCCAAGCGATATCTTATGGAAACACAAACGCTTACCGAGCCCGAGGCGCACCGCCGCCTGCAACAGCGCGCAATGCGCAGTGGCCAAAAACTGGCCGAATGTGCTGCACAGCTGTTGGAGGGCAAGTGATACTGTTTATTTAACTGGAGGGATTTGCGATGACGACGGCCTATCCGCTTTATGACCCCGCAATGGAGCACGAGTCCTGTGGAGTGGGCGCGGTGGTCGATCTGGGTGGCGCGGCCTCGCACCGCACTGTTTCGGATGCATTGACGATTGTAGAGCGACTGGCGCACCGTGCAGGCAGCGACGCGCTCGGTACTACCGGCGATGGCGTGGGCATACTGACCCAGTTGCCACATGCGCTGTTTGAGGCCTGGGCACAGGCGCAGGGATACGACCTGGGCGGCGCGGGCAACTATGGCGTGGGCATGCTGTTCATGCCGGAAGACGAGATCGCCGTAGGCAATGTGAGCCGCATATTCGAGCAGCAGGCGGTTGCCGAGGGACTGGAACTCATAGCATGGCGCGACGTGCCTTGTCACCCGGAACTGTTGGGTGCGGGCGCGCGGCGCACGATGCCTTGCATACGCCAGTGCTTCATACGCCGGCCTGAAGGCGTGGCGGCAGGCGCGGAATTTGACCGCAGGCTGTATGTGCTGCGCAGGGTGTTTGAAAAGCAGCAGACTGACACGTATGTGTGTTCGCTGTCCAGTCGTACGATAGTGTACAAGGGCATGATGCTGGTCACACAGCTGCGCTCGTTTTACGATGATCTGCATGACGAACGCTATACCTCCAAGATAGCGCTGGTGCACTCGCGGTTTTCAACGAATACTTTCCCGAGCTGGTCCAAGGCGCATCCGCAGCGCATGCTGCTGCACAATGGCGAGATAAACACTATCCGCGGCAATGCCGACCGCATGATGGCGCGCGAGGAGACTATGCGCTCGCCGGTAATGGGCGATGCCATGCGGCGCGTGCTGCCGGTGGTTTCGCCGGACGGCTCGGATTCACAAATGCTGGACAACACGTTGGAGTTCCTGTGCATGAACGGCATCGCGCTGCCCATGGCCGGCATGATATTGCTGCCTGAGCCATGGCAGGGCCGGCGTGAGCGCACGCCGTGGCGCGATATGTACCGCTATTACGCGACTATGATGGAGCCGTGGGATGGGCCGGCGGCGATATTGTATTCGGATGGCGACATGGTGTGTGCGTCATTGGACCGCAATGGGTTGAGGCCGCTGCGCTGTGCGCTGACCGACGACGACCGGTTGATACTTTCCAGCGAGGCCGGCGCGCTTTACGAGGAGACGCCGCACATAGTCAAGCGTTGGCGGTTGAAGTCCGGCGGCCTGCTGGCGGCCGATGTACATACCGGCGCGCTTTACGACGAGGCTGAGCTCAAGCGCAAATATGCGGCCTTGCAGCCGTTCAGCGAATGGGCGCAGGGGATAATCCGGTTGGAGGATCTGCCGCATACTGCATCGGCGTCATGGGCGATGCCCGATGAACAGCGTGAACGGCTGTGTCAGGCGTTTGGCTATGCGCACGAGGATTTGCGCGACATTTTGCTGCCGATGGCCGAAACCGGGTCGGAACCGATCGTGTCGATGGGCGCGGATGAACCCATGGCGGCGCTGAGCAAGGTGCATCCGCCGCTGTTCGATTACTTCAAGCAGCGTTTTGCACAGGTGACCAATCCGCCGATAGACGCCATACGCGAGCAGATGAAGACGGACTGCTCGATATACATAGGCGACGACGGCAATCTGCTTGATCCCTGTGCGGACAACTGCCGTGTGATAGAGCTGGAGTCGCCGGTGCTGACCGACGAGGAACTTGAGCGCATACGCGAGATAAGGCATACGGCGTTTAGCGTTCGTACGCTGTCGTTGTTGTACCCGGCGCGTGAGGAACTGTCGACGGCGCTAAACCGTCTGTTTGCCGAATGCGACGCGGCGTGCCGCGACGGGGTTAATATTGTTATACTGTCCGACCGTGGGCTGGATGCAAGTAGTCTGGCGATACCGTCGCTGTTGGCGGTATCGGCTCTGGAGCAGCATCTGGTGCGTTGCAAGAAGCGCACGGCTGTGTCTGTCATACTGGAGAGCGGCGAACCGCGGGATGTGCATCAGATGGCGATGCTCATAGCCTATGGCGTGCGCGCGGTCAACCCGTATCTGGCGCACGAATGCATAGCGCAGATGTGCCGCACAGGACAGCTTTCAAAGACTGTCGAGCAGGCAGTGGCCGACTATGATGCGGCGCTGACGTCGGGCGTATTGAAGATAGCTTCCAAGATGGGCGTATCGACATTGCAGGCGTACCAAAGCGCACAACTGTTTGAAGCGATTGGCCTGGATGCTGGATTGGTCGACACGTACTTCACAAATACGCCGCACTTCCTGGGCGGTACGGGTCTGAGCCGGATTGAGGCTGACCTGCGCTGGCATCATGAGCGTGCGTTTGGCGACGGCCTGGCTGGCGAATGTTCGCTGGACAGCGTGGGACGCCATAAATATCGCGCGGGTTCTCAGGCTGAGCAGCACCTGTACAGTCCTAAGGTAATTCATACCTTGCAGCAGGCGCTCTGGACCGACGATGCGGAACTTTTCGATAAGTATGCGGCTATGGTAGAGGATGATGGGCCTCGGACAATAAGGTCGCTGCTCACGTTCAGGTATGACAGTTGCACGCCTGTGCCGCTGGATGAAGTTGAGCCGGCGCAGAATATAGTGCGGCGCTTTAAGACGGGCGCAATGTCATACGGTTCCATATCGCGCGAGGCGCATGAGTGCATGGCGCGCGCCATGAACGAACTGGGTGGCAAGTCGAACAGCGGCGAAGGTGGAGAGCTGCCGGAGCGGTTTGGCACTGAGCTCAACTCGGCGATAAAGCAGGTGGCGTCAGGACGGTTTGGTGTGACTCGCGAATACCTGCTGTCGGCGCAGGAAATACAGATAAAGATGGCGCAGGGCGCAAAGCCCGGCGAGGGCGGGCATCTGCCCGGGCGCAAGGTCTCCGAGGAAATAGCGCGCACGCGCTGTTCGACCAAAGGCATATCGCTGATATCGCCGCCGCCGCATCACGATATATACTCGATTGAGGATCTGGCGCAGTTGATATATGACCTGCAATGCTCAAACGAGAACGCTCGTGTTACGGTCAAACTGGTATCGTCGGGCGGCGTGGGCACGGTGGCCAGCGGCGTGGCCAAGGCCGGAGCGCGAGGCATACTGATATCCGGCGGTGAAGGCGGCACTGGCGCTGCGCCAATGAGCAGCGTGCATCATGCAGGTTTGCCGTGGGAGTTGGGATTGGCCGAGACGCATCAGGTGTTGTGCCGCAATGGGCTGCGTCAATGCGTGACGCTGGAGACCGATGGCAAGCTTATGAGCGGCCATGACGTGGCAGTAGCCATGCTGTTGGGCGCCGAGGAGTTTGGGTTTGCGACGGCGCCGCTGATCGCGATGGGATGCCGCATGATGCGAGTATGCCACTTGGGCACTTGTCCGTTTGGCATAGCCACTCAGGACCCGGAGCTGCGGCGCAGGTTTGTAGGCAAGCCTGAGTATGTGAAGCGGTTCATGCTGTTCATAGCCGAGCAGCTCAGACGTATAATGGCGCGACTCGGCGCGCGCACGGTCAACGAGCTGGTAGGGCGTGCGGATCTGCTGAAGTCCAAGGATGGTGCGCCGATTGATCTTTCGCCGATCACCGGCTTCTCGCGCAACACTTGCTACACGCCGGGTGCGGAGCATGACTTCAAACTGGGCGAGCGCACGGACCGCGGCGAGTGCGAGGGCGTTGAGGTGTATACGACGGATCGCGCATTTGGCGCGATGCTTAAGGAAGGCGCGACGGTGCATGTGCATGGCTACGGCGGTCAATCGTTCGGCGCGTTCCTGAGGCAGGGCCAATCTATAACGCTGCATGGCGAGGCCAACGACTATCTGGGCAAGGGCCTGTCGGGCGGTATGCTGGCGGTATGTCCGCCGGAGAATGCGCACTGGCGGCGCGATGACATGTTGATAGGCAATGTGGCACTGTATGGCGCTACAAGTGGCAAGGCGTTCATAGCCGGACTGGCCGGCGAGCGATTCTGCGTGCGCAACTCGGGCGCTACGGCGGTAGTCGAGGGCGTGGGTGACCACGGCTGCGAGTATATGACCGGAGGACGGGTAGCGGTGTTGGGCGAGGTTGGCGACAACTTTGCAGCGGGCATGTCGGGTGGCATAGCGTATGTGCTGGACGAGACTGGCGAGTTGGCTAAGCGCGTCAATCCGGCGCTGGTGGCAGTGGAGCCTGTGCCGGCCAGTCAGGCAGCCGAGCTGCAATCGATATTGCAAGCGCATTTGGCCGCGACCGGTTCAGAGCGCGCAGCAGAACTGCTGAAACGATTTGATGAAGTAATAAGCGAATTCAAGATGGTAATACCGCTCGAGTACAGGCGCGTGTTGGAAGGAAGGTGAGTGCATGGGCAAGGCGACTGGATTTATGGAATATAAGCGCAATGAAAACCCGCTGCGTGAAGCGGGTGTGCGCATAGGCGACTTTGACTACCTGCATACGCCGCTGCCTGAGCAAGCGCGCATTGAACAGGCGGCGCGGTGCATGAATTGCGGTGTACCGTTCTGCCAGTCGGACTATGGATGTCCGCTGCACAATCTGATACCCGAGTGGAACGACCTGCTGTACCGAGGGCAGTTTGAGGAGGCGCTGAAGCGCCTGCTCAAGACCGCACCGTTCCCGGAGTTTACGGGCAGGGTATGTCCAGAATTGTGCGAGAAGGCGTGCATGCTGGCAAAAGACGCTACGACCAATCGCGACAATGAGCTGTTCCTGATTGAAGAAGGCTTTAGGCGCGGACTGATTCAGCCGCGCATACCCGCCCGGCGCACTGGCCGCAGGGTGGCGGTAATAGGCAGCGGGCCCGCCGGCCTGGCAGCAGCGGACATGCTCAATCGCTTGGGGCACAATGTGGTTGTATTTGAGCGCGAGGATCGTCCAGGCGGACTCATGATGTACGGCATACCGAACATGAAGCTGCCCAAGCGCGTGGTGCGTAGGCGCATAGACCTGATGCGTGCGGAAGGCGTGCGGTTCAGGCTGGGCATTGAAGCTACGCCGAACGACATAGCAGGTTTTGATGCTGCGGTGCTGTGTGGTGGAGCACGGCGCGCGCGTCGGTTGGGCGTGGAAGGCGAGGATGCGCAAGGTGTATCGCTGGCGGTGGACTACCTGAGCGAAGCTACGCGCGCATTGTTGGAGTCGCGTGAGCCTTCAATCAGCGCACATGGCCGGGATGTTATAGTAGTCGGCGGTGGCGATACTGGCAACGACTGCGTGGGCACCAGCCTGAGGCAGGGTTGCCGCTCAGTCACACAGCTGGAACTGTTGCCGGCGCCTCCGGTCGAGCGTGCGCAGAACAATCCGTGGCCTGAGTGGCCGCGCACATTGCGCACCGATTACGGCCAACTTGAAGCGATTGCAGTGCAAGGCGCAGATCCGAGGGTGTTCGAGACGACTGTCGGCCGCATATTGACCGACGACAATGGCGCCATCAGTGCAGTCGAGACCGTCAAGGTGGCGCGCGACGCACAGGGCAAAATGTCGCCGGTACCTGGAAGCGAGCGCATACGGCCGTGTCAGTTGCTGCTTATAGCCGCGGGCTTTGTGGGGTGTGAGACCGGTATAGCCAGCAGCTTCCACCTGCGGTTGAGTGCGCGCGGCGTGCCAGATGTGGCGGGCGGCTCGCACAGGTTGTCGCCGGGACTGTTTGTAGCGGGCGACATGCGCACCGGGCAGTCGTTGGTTGTGCGTGCATTGGCGGATGGCCGTGCGGCAGCCGAGGACGTCGACCGTTATCTGCGGGGCGAGTGAGCAAAAGATGCAGGCGCAGGTTTGATGGACTGCGAAGGGTCGCAGCTGGCGGGCCGGCGCAAGCATTTGCCTTAAAATACAATTTGCGTGCGAGGCGACCCGCTGCGCAGTTGACATATATTGTCAAAATAAAAAGGACGCAGGGCAGTGCTCTATCTATATGAAATAACTGCACGATATCAGACCGGCAGCGCGGCCAATTGTGGCCGGCACCGGTAGAATTAGCAGTATACTTTACCATAATTGCTGCAATGCGCTCCGGAATGATTATCGGCACATTAAAAGCGGAAACCACCGCAACATATATTGGCCAGCTGGCCTACACGCGAGAGGACAAGGGTGTCCCCCGTCGTGCGCATCTTACGCACGCAGGGACACCCTTTTCTATATGCAATCTGGGGAGGTAGTCATATGTATTCGGGCATTGATACCGCATGGGTTCTGTTAGGAGCGGCAATGGTGTTCTTCATGCAGGCGGGCTTTGCGATGGTTGAGACGGGCTTTACGCGCGCTAAGAACGCAGGCAACATCATAATGAAAAACCTCATGGACTACGCAATAGGCGCACCGCTGTACTGGGTGATAGGGTTTGGCATCATGTTTGGCGGCACGGGTGCGCTGCTGGGTGGATTTGACCTGTTCTCCCAGGGCGATTACAGTGCGGTATTGCCCGCAGGCATACCCAAGGAGGCTTTCCTGATATTCCAGACTGTGTTCTGCGCGACTTCGGCGACGATCGTCTCGGGCGCGATGGCCGAGCGGACGAAGTTCAGCGCGTACTGCATATATTCGGCATTTATAAGCCTTATAATATATCCCGTATCGGGCCACTGGGTCTGGGGCGGCGGCTGGCTGGCGCAGCTGGGCTTCCATGACTTTGCGGGTTCTACGGCGGTTCACATGGTCGGCGGCATATGCGCACTGATAGGCGCGGCGATAATCGGCCCCCGCATAGGCAAATACGATGCGAAGGGCAATCCGCGTGCGATACCGGGCCACAGCCTCACGCTGGGTGCGCTGGGCGTGTTTATACTGTGGTTCTGCTGGTTCGGGTTTAACGGTTGCTCTACGGTTTCAATGACTGGTGACGCCATCAATCTGGCTTCAAAGGTATTTGTCACGACCAACCTGGCGGCAGCGGTTGCAACCGTTACCACTATGATTATAACCTGGGTCAAGTACAAAAAGCCGGATGTATCTATGACCCTCAACGGCTCGCTGGCAGGCCTGGTTGCGATAACGGCCGGCTGCGACACGGTATCTCCGTGGGCGGCGGCAGTGATAGGTATAATAGCCGGTTTTGCGGTGGTATATGGCATAGAGTTCATTGAGCGCAAGCTCAAGGTTGACGATCCTGTTGGTGCGGTCGGCGTGCACGGCATCTGCGGCGCGCTGGGCACTATAATGGTGGGCCTGTTCTCGGACGGCACCGGCACGGATGGTTTGGGACTTCTGCTGGGCGGCGGCTTCAAGGTATTGGGCGTACAGCTGCTGGGTCTGCTGGCGGTTGGAGCTTGGACGGCTGTCACGGTTACGATACTGTTCTTTGCGATAAAGAAGCTGCATGGCCTGCGCGTTGAGCCGGCGGTCGAACTCAGCGGCCTGGATGTCAGTGAGCATGGTCTGGAATCCTCTTACGCTGACTTTATGCCGGCGCCCTCGCCCGATATGGCTCCGGTTGCAGCCTCTGTCAACATGCATGTTGAGTCCACTGGCGACGGTACGAAGCTCACAAAGATATCCATCGTCTGCCGTCAGGCGCAGCTTGAAACGCTCAAGAACGCGCTTGCAGGCATTGGCGTGACCGGCCTTACTGTTACTCAGGTCATGGGTTGTGGCGCACAGAGTGGTCAGCCCGAATATTACCGCGGCGCTCCGCTGGGCATGACGCTGCTGCCCAAGATGAAGGTCGAGGTTGTAGTAAGCCGCGTACCGGTGCGCACGGTGATAGAGACCGTCAAGGCGGCGTTGCGCACGGGTTACATTGGCGATGGCAAGCTGTTCATATACGATGTGGAGAATGTAGTGCGCGTGCGCACCGGCGAGGAAGGCTACGATGCGCTCCAGGACGACTGATTGAATGCCTTAGTATAATAGATAACTGCGCCCCATCCAGGATCAAATCCCGGATGGGGCGCTGCTTTTTTGTGCGGGCAAAGTGCCCGCTGTCCGATCGGCATATGCGCATCAACCGGCTTCGCTCAGGAGTTGCATGAACTCTTCGCCGCTCATGGTTTCCTGCTGCATGAGCCTTTCGGCGAGTTTATGGAACGTAGTTACGTTGTCGCGCAATATCTGTGTGGCCTTGTCATGAGCTGTGCGTATGTACTCCAGCACGGCGCGGTCTATCCGCGCAGCGGTATCGGGGGAGCACGCCAGCGCCTGGTCGCCGCCCAGATATTGGTTGGATGTGGTTTCAAGCGCCATCATGCCGAACTCCTCGCTCATGCCCAGACGCGTTACCATGGAGCGCGCCAGACGTGTGGCCTGCTCAATGTCGTTTGCCGCGCCCGATGAGCACAGTCCGAGCACCAGCTCCTCGGCAGCGCGACCGGCGGTCAATGTGGTCAGACGGCTGAGCGCCTCGTCGCGGGTCATCATGCGGTTTTCTTCGGATTCGACCTGCATCGTGTATCCCAAAGCGCCCGATGTGCGGGGCACTATAGTTATCTTGTGCACCGGGGCTGAATCGGTCTGCAGAGCGGCGACCAGCGCATGACCTATCTCGTGATAGGCGACGATGCGCTTTTCTTTAGGCGAGATGACTGCGCTCTTGCGCTGCGCACCGGCTATAACCGTTTCCACGGCTTCTTCCAGATCGTCTTGCATGACGCTTTCGCGCCCCTGACGCACTGCGTGCAGCGCGGCTTCGTTAACTATGTTGGCCAGATCGGCGCCTGAAGCGCCGGGTGTAGCGCGGGCTATCGCCTCGAAGTCTATGTTGTCCGACGTGTGGACTTTGCGCGCGTGCACATTCAGTATCGCGATGCGCCCTTGCAGGTCGGGAAGCTCTACCTGTACGCGCCGGTCGAAGCGGCCCGGTCTAAGCAGCGCCTTGTCAAGTATCTCAGGGCGATTTGTCGCTGCCAGCAGTATTACGCCCTTGCGCCCGTCGAAACCGTCCATCTCGCTTAGCAGCTGATTTAGCGTCTGTTCGCGCTCGTCGTTGCCGCTTATCATGGTTGTGCCATCACGGCGCTTGCCTATCGTGTCTATCTCATCGATGAATACGATGCAGGGAGCCTTTTCGCCGGCCTGCTTGAACAGATCGCGCACTTTTGCGGCGCCCATGCCCACGAACATCTCTACGAACTCTGAGCCGGATATCGAAAAGAACGGCACTTTGGCCTCACCGGCCACTGCTTTGGCAAGCAGCGTCTTGCCGGTACCGGGCGGGCCGACCAGCAGCACGCCCTTAGGTATTGTTGCGCCTATCTGTTCGTAGCGCTTGGGGTTGTGCAGGAAGTCGACTATCTCAATGAGCGCGTCTTTGGCTTCATCCTGACCTGCTACATCGGCAAATGTCTTGCCGGTCTGAGCTTCGACATATATCTTGGCGTTTGCCTTGCCAAATGACATAGCGCCCATGCCTCCGCCCATGCGCTTGGTCATGGATCTGATAAGTAACTGTCCCACCAGTATCGACAGTCCTATCGGCAAGACCCAGCCCAGCACCAATGACAGCAGCGACGTGAGCATGGATTGCTGTTCGACTGGCCGGCCAAACTTGACGCCCGAATCCAGCAGCCTGTCGGCCAAATCGGGGTCGTTTATAAGGCCGGTCTGATAGATTATGCTGACGCCGCTCTTGTCTCTAACGAGCGCGGATATGGTCGTGTCGCCGATCTCGACCTGTTCTACTTGACCGCTGTCTACGAGCTTGAGAAATGAGCTGTAATCTATTTCGACCGTGGGCGTTGCAAACATGTTGGGCATCAGCAGTGAGTTGATCAGCAGCAATGCGACTATCACTGCCAGGTAGTAGAATATCATGGTACGTTTTGTACGTTTAGGGGTGTTCATAGTATCCCTCCCTT
>DVNK01000056.1 GCA_018714445.1 Candidatus Fimadaptatus faecigallinarum
AAGCAATAGCTTGAAAAACGCGGAATACATTGATATAATAAAACCACGTCTTATAGAGGCAAGCGTATCACCAGGTACATATCAAGTGCCTATATTTAATCGGAAGAAAGTAGGCACGCATCCAAACTTTCAGGGCCGAGTAAGCAAGCACGGGATAGTACGTACCTGGGGAGCGTTAAGACGCCTGTTTTGAGGCGTCTTTATTTGTTTATACCGGATTGAGTGAGCGTGCCCAGGCGCGCGTAGTGGAGGGGATAAGAGCCGTGTTGCAGTTTAAACCCAAGGAGATCGGCGTGCAGCCGGAAAACTATGACCTGGACGGAGTATCGCCGTTGCTTAAAAAGTTGCTGGCTCAGCGCGGCGTCACGACGCGTGCGCAGGCCGAGGCATTCCTGAACCCAGCGCGTGCGCAACTCCATGATCCGCTGCTGATGCAGAACATGGCCCAGATCTGTACCCGAATAAGCGCGGCGTTGAGCGCGCATGAGCCCATATGCGTATATGGCGACTACGATGTCGATGGCGTGACCAGTGCTGCGATACTCAGCATGTATCTGCGCAGTCAGGGCGGCGATGTGAGCGTATACATACCGTCGCGCCATGAGGAGGGCTATGGCCTGAATCTGACCGCGCTTGAGCAGATAACCCGCGACCGCAGTCTGATTATAAGCGTTGATTGCGGCATAACCAGTCAGCGTGAGGTCGCGTATGTCAAGGGGCTGGGCCGCGATATAATCGTAACCGACCATCACCAGTTGCCGCCAGTATTGCCGGAGTGCCTGTGTCTGGATCCGCTTATGGGCGACTATCCGTTCAGGCGGCTGTGCGGCGCGGGCGTAGTGATGAAGTTGTTACAGGCATTGGGCGGTATGGATGCGCTGGAGCCGTACTGGGATCTGGCTGCGCTGGGCACCATTGCCGATATCGTGCCGCTTGTCGATGAGAATCGCGTGCTGGCCAGCCTGGGCCTTAAGCGCATGAACGAGCGGTTGCGGCCCGGGTTGCGTGCGCTGTGCCGCGTGGCGGGACTGAAATGCGATCAGCACGGCAACTATCGCGTGACGTCGGGCAATGTGGCGTTTCAGCTTGCGCCGCGGATCAACGCCGGTGGCCGCATGGAAAGCGCGGTGCAGTGCGTAGAGTTGCTTACCAGTGACGACGGCCGCCTCGTTGAAGAGCTGGCTGAGCGCCTCGGCGAGGACAACGCGCAACGCCAGGCGCAGGAACAGCAGATGATACAGGCTGCCGAAGCCGCGCTTGCCGATGCTGACTTTACATCGTTCAGGGCGATAATTGTCTGCGGGGAAGGCTGGAATCCGGGCGTCGTGGGGCTGGCGGCATCGCGGCTGACTGAGAAGTATCACTACCCGTCGATAGTGCTGACGCGCCGCGGCGATTTGTGCGTCGGCTCGTGCCGCTCGATAAAGGGCGTGGACTTATTTGCGGCGCTGTCCAGTTGCAAGGATCTGTTCACGCGGTTTGGCGGCCATCCTCAGGCGGCGGGACTTACGATTCATGCGGATGATCTGCCCAAGTTGATTGAGCGGCTCAATGACTACCTGCGCCGCAATGTGCCTTCGCGCGTTTATCTGCCTGAGCTCGAGTACGATTGCGAGCTCGAGCCCGCTCAGCTTACGCTTGACACCGCGCGTGAACTTGAGCTGCTTGCGCCGACGGGGTTTGGCAATCCTGCGCCGCTGTTCAGGATGCAGGCGCAGTTCCGCAGTGCGGCCGCCGTAGGCCAGGGCGGCGCGCATTTGAAGGCCGTGTTGGGCGTCGGGAATGTGCAGATCGGGGCGATAGGCTTTCGGATGGGCGCGCATGCAGCGCAGCTGCAGGGCCGCAAGCGCGACATCGTGTTCAGTCTGGGCATAAACTCGTATATGGGCACTGAACGGCCTCAGGCCGAGCTCAAGGCGTTAGACAGCATATCGCCCAATGATGAGATAGCCGAATTGTCTGAAACGGCGAAGCGCGATTACATAAGCTACCTTGACAGCCTGTTGTATAATATTAATATCGATAATTATACTCCGCAGCGGTTGCTGCTTGAGCAGCTGGCTGACATGCTGCGTAACGATGCGCAGGGCATGGTGTTGGCCGCCGATACGCCTGCTGCGCTCAAGCGCACGCTGATAGCGCTCAGTGGCATGGGCGTGATCGAATTGCCGGATGTGTGTCGGGGATTCCCGGAGGAGCGCCGCGCGTTCAATGCGCTGTGCCTGTGTCCGATAGGGTTGCCGCCGCGCGGGTATGGACGGTATGTGTCGGTGGGCGGCTGGCTGGACGGCTCGTATGCGCGGGCGCTGGCGGATGCCGGCGTGGATGTATACCGGCTGGATGGCGCGCCGGGAGCGCCTGCACTGCGCGCGAGCGACGATGAGTTGCGTCAGGTGTACAGGTTCGTATCGGCTAACCGGCTGGCACTTGCGGGCATGAGTGACCTGTGCGGGCTGAGCGAGGCGGTAGCCGGTGGAGCGCGCGTGACGCCGGGCCAGGCGCTGGTTGCGCTGCACATATTCCGCGAGCTGAAACTGGTGGAGCTGGACCGGCAGACCCACGTGCTGCAGGTGTTGCCGATGCACAAGGTCGAACTGAGCTCCAGTCTGATCTACCGGCGGCTGGGAGACCTGGCGCAGGGCGTGTGAATTTGATGGATTTGATGGCAGGATTATCCGCTGACGGGCGTGCCCGCCGTGCCGGAGAAAGGTGGTGAATTGCGGTGTCTGATGATTTTCAGAGCCAATTGGAGGAATTAAAGGCCAAAATACTGCACTATCATCCGACGGATGACGTCGGAATGGTCGAGCGCGCGTTTTATTATGCGCAGGACGCGCACAAGGATGTCGTCAGAAAGTCGGGCAAGCCGTATTTCACCCATCCGCTGCGGGTGGCGTTCATATTGGCGGATCTTATGATGGATGCGACGACATGCGCCGCGGGCTTGCTGCACGACGTGGTCGAGGATACCGACATACCGCTGAGCGCGATAAACGATGAGTTCGGCGCGGAGGTGGCGCTGCTGGTGGACGGCGTGACCAAGCTGACTCGACTCAACTTCACCAGCAAGGAAGAGCAACAGGCTGAATCGCTGCGCAAGATGTTCCTGGCCATGGCCAAGGACATACGCGTGGTGATAATAAAGCTGGCGGACCGGCTGCACAACATGCGCACGTTGAAGTTCCAAAAGCCCGACAGGCAGGTCGCGATAGCGCGCGAGACGCTGGACGTATACGCGCCGCTGGCACACCGGCTGGGCATGTTTGCCATAAAGTGGGAGCTGGAAGACCTGTCGCTGCGCTATATCGAGCCTACGATATATTATGACCTGGTGGAAAAGGTCGGCATGAAGCGCACCGAGCGCGAGGAGACCATTCGCCAGGTAATATCGATCCTCAGCGACAAGCTCCAGGAACAGGGCATCAAAGCTGAGATAGAAGGTCGCCCCAAGCACTTTTACAGCATCTACCGCAAGATGTATCTGCAACACAAGGAGTTCGATCAGATATACGACCTGATAGCCACGCGCGTGATAGTGGACACGATACCCGACTGCTATGCGGTGCTGGGCATAGTGCACACGCTGTGGGCGCAGGTGCCGGGGCGGTTCAAGGATTACATCTCGGTACCCAAGCCGAATATGTATCAGGCGCTGCATACGACCGTCGTGGGCCTGGGCGGGCAGACGTTCGAGGTGCAGATAAAGACCCACGAGATGCACAACACCGCCGAGTACGGCATAGCCGCGCACTGGCGCTATAAGGAGGGCAAGTCGGCGGGCGATCTGGACGACAAGCTCTATTGGCTGCGGCAGATACTGGACTGGCAGGACGACACTCGCGATGCCGGCGAGTTCATGCAGTCGCTCAAGGTCGACCTGTTCGCGGACGAGGTGTTCGTGTTCACGCCCAAGGGCAAGGTCATCAATCTGCCCAAGGGCGCGACCCCGCTGGACTTTGCGTACCGCATACACTCCGAGATAGGCAACAAGTGCGTCGGCGCCAAGGTGAACGGGCGCATAGTGCCGCTGGATTCCAAGCTCGAGACCGGCGACTTCGTAGAGGTGCTCACGTCGCAGGGCTCCAAAGGGCCCAAGCTCGACTGGATGAACATCGTAAAGACGTCTGAGGCGCGCGCCAAGATACGCGCGTTCTTCAAGCGCGAGCTCAAGGACGAGCACATGGAGCGCGGCCGCGACATGCTCGAAAAGGAGGCGCGCCGCCAGGGTTACATGATCAACCAGCTGATACGCCCCGACAACGCCGACATGATAAAGAGCAAGTACAGCCTGAATGCGGTCGACGACCTGTATGCGGCGATAGGCTTTGGCGGCATATCGGTAAACCAGGTAATGACGCGGCTGGTCGAGGATTACAAGCGCTACCAGCTCAAGCTCAATCCGCCGCCGCCTGTAGCGCCGCAGGACCTGGTCACGCCGCAGCCCGCTGCCAAGCCCGCACAGGCTCAGCAGGCCTCAAATGGCGTGGTCGTAAAGGGCGAGGCGGGCATGCTGGTGCGGTTTGCCAAGTGCTGTTCACCGCTGCCGGGCGACGAAATAATCGGCTATATAACGCGTGGGCGGGGCGTGTCGGTGCACCGCGCCGACTGCATAAACGTGCGCGATATCGTGGCCAACGAGCCCGAGCGCCTGGTCGAGGTCGCGTGGGCGGGCGATGCCAGCGGTACGTTCTCGGCTGAGATACAGATAATCGCGTATGACCATGCGGGGCTGTTGGCCGACTTGTCGCTGCTGTTTTCGCAGATCGAGGTGCCGATACTGTCGGTTTCGGCGCACACCAACGCACGGGCGGGCACATCGGCCGCCAACGCCACGACGTCGATCAACCTGACGATAGAGACCAAAAACACGCTCCAGCTGGACAAGGTGATACGCCAGCTCAAGAAGCGCTCCGACATAATCGAAGTCTATCGCGTCAGCACCTGACGCGGCAGGACTGTGGGGCATACCCCTGACGGACATTGATTCGCCAGGGGTTTTTTTGATGGCGCAGGGCATTGGGAAAAGCCGAGCAGCTGACCTGCTGAATAGACCGGATATTGCATGGCAGAGGATATTGCGCATAAGCTCAGATGCGCTATTTCACGACGACGCAAAGGGGGAACGGCTATGGAGTTTTGTTTGGCTGAGTGGCTGAAGGGTTATCGGGCGGCGGTGGAGGCCGAGTTTGGCGCGCGGGTATGGTTCATGGGCATACAGGGCAGCTATGGGCGAGGCGAGGCCGGGCCGGACAGCGATATAGACGTGGTACTGATACTGGACAAGCTGACGCCGGACGACCTGCGGGCGTATCGCGCGGTGCTGGACACGCTGAGCGCGCGGGAGCAGATATGCGGGTTTATCGCGGGGCGGGCGGAGTTGATGGCGTGGGAGCGCTCGGATTCGTTCCAGTTGTGTTACGATGCCGTGCCGATAATGGGTACGCTGGATGAGCTGAAGGCGCTGATAACCGCCGACGACGTGGCGCGTGCGGTGCGCATAGGCGCGTGCAATGTATACCATGGCTGTGCGCACAACATGCTTCACGGGCGCAGCGCCGATGTGCTGAGGGGTCTGCTGAAGTCTGCGGTGTTTACATTGCAGGCGATAGCGTTTGCGCGGACCGGCACATATGAACGCCGTCATGCCGCGCTGGGCGAGCATCTTACCGGCGACGATCTGACGCTGTGGCGGGCCTGCGCGCGAGTCAAGGCTGATCTAGACGTGGCGCATGGCGAGTTTGAGGCGCTGTCGGCGCAACTGCTGAGCTGGGCGCAGCTGCACATCGCCATTAACAAATGAACGCGTCATATGCAGATGTATGGTGTAGGTGCTGCTGTGCAAGGTAGAAGCGGTTGTGTAATGTGGGGACGGCTGCACAAGGCTAAAGCGTTTGCGCAAGGCGAAAGCTGATGCTCAAGGCAGCAGCGGCTGTACAAGGTAAAAGTGGCTGTACATGGCGAAAGTGGCTGTACAAAGCAAAAGCGGCTGCACAAGGCGAAAGCGGCTACATAAGGCAAAAGCGGCTGTGCAAAGCAAAAGCGGCTGTGCAAGGCGAAAGAGGCTGCACAGGGCAAAAGAGGCTGCTCAAGGCAAAAGCGGCTGCACAGGGCGAAAGTGGCTGCGCAATTCGAAAGCGACTGCACAATGCAAAGTGGCTGCGCAATGCAAAGCTGCTGCACAAGGCGAAAGCAGCTGCACAAGGCGAAAGCAGCTGCACAAGGTAAAAGCGACTGCACAATGCAACAGCGATTGCAATTGTGCGCGGTCATTGCGGCTGTGCGGCGACAAAAGCAATCGCATGAGGTCAGTCAGGCAAACCATAATGCAAATATGGCTTGAACATGCCGGTACGTCGGAATGAAACCGGCACAGGCGCGCATCGGTTGCATGCGTACGCCGACACGGTCGGCTCAGACTGGATGGCCCAATCCCTGCCAAATCAGCCGAAGCTCTGGCGCGATGCACATAAAACGCGCCGGCCTCCAACTGCATGGAAGGGCCGGCGCGCGGTTAGATATCGATGTCGCTCGAGCTTACTTCAGATTTTCGGGGTTTAGCGGCTCCAGCTCGGGCAACGTGAAGCGGCCGTCCTTGCGCACGAGCACGCCGTCAAAGTAGATCTCGCCGCCGCCGTACTCGGGGGTCTGTATCAGCACCATGTCCCAGTGTATCGCGCTCTTGTTGCCGTTGGGGCACTCGTCGTAGCAGTTGCCGGGCGTGAAGTGGAACGAGCCGGAGATCTTCTCGTCGAACAGCGTGTCCTTCATGGCCTTGGTTATGTACGGGTTGACGCCCAGCGCGAATTCGCCCACGTAGCGCGCGCCCTCATCGGTATCGAGTATCGCGTTGAGCTGTTCGGTGTGGTTGGCGGTGGCCTCGACTATCTTGCCGTCGCGGAAGTGCAGGCACACGTTTTCAAACGACGTGCCCTGATAGAGCGAAGGCGTGTTGTAGGTTATGACGCCGTTGACCGACTCGCGCACGGGCGCGGTATATATCTCGCCATCGGGTATGTTCAGCTGGCCGGAGCAGGGTATGGCGTGCATGCCGGCGATGGAGAAGCTCAGGTCAGTGCCGGGGCCGACTATGCGCACGTCGTTGGTGCGGCCCATCAGCTCGGCCAGCGGCTGCATGGCGCGGTCCATCTTGCCGTAGTCCAGGCAGCACACGTCAAAGTAGTAGTCCTCGAACGCCTCTGTGGACATGGCGGCCTGCTGGGCCATGGACGGGCACGGATAGCGCAACACGACCCAGCGCGTATCGGGCACGCGTATCAGGCTGTGCACCGGATGCGACACGCGCGCGGAGTAGAGCTTGAGCTGCTGGGCGGGCACGTCGCTGAGCTGGTATGCGTTGTCGCCGGAGCGCACGCCGATGTATGCGTTCATCTGGCGCATCAGCGCGGCCTCGTTTTCGGCCATTATGTCGGCCTGTTCGGGCTTGAGGCCGAGCATCAGCTGGCGCTGCACCGAGTTGTCCTTTATCCACACGAACGGCATTGCGCCGGCGTCATAAGTCTCGCGCACGAGCGCCTCGACGAGTTCGCGCTCCAGTCCGGTGTTTTCGATCAACACCTTGCCGCCGGGCTGTACGCGGCACGAGTAGCGCACCAGGTTGCGCGCAAGTTTGGTTATGCGGGGATCCTTCATCGTTTAGCACCTCTTTGATGTATTGTTAGCCGGAAAAGCCGGCGGGGGATTGTTGAACATTATGGGCCATCGGCGGCGCGGCGGCCGCGACAGCAAAATGCGCCCCTTCCACGCGGGAAGGAGCGCTGAATCAACTCTCAATTAGCGGGCGTTGCGCTGCGCCTCGAAGCACTCGCGGCAGTAGACCGGACGGTCTCCACGGGGCTGGAAGGGCACCTGGGTGGGACGGCCGCAGCCATCGCAGATCACGTCATACATCTGACGCTCGGGACGGCCGCCGCCATTGGCAGCGCGACGCGCGGCACGGCAAGCAGGGCAACGGCCGGGCTCATTCTGGAAGCCCTTCTCGGCGTAGAACTGCTGCTCGGACGCGGTGAACACGAACTGTGCGCCGCACTCGCGGCAAGTGAGAGTCTTGTCTTCAAACATGGGAAAAAACCTCCTAAGTATATTGTGCCCTACCGATGTCTGCCCGAATTGACTGCCTGAGAACCTTCCCGCTATGGAGCGTCCGCTTGCGCGAACCACAAGTTAGACCGAACGCGGCACGATATCCGCGGTCCCCCGGCTTTATGCCTGGCACGTCAGAGTGCTATCGGAGAGTCTGCCATATACTTGGGATGTTGAAGGCTAATACTAAAGGGCGCCACTTGTGGGCGAGAACATTATACCACACTTCGATAAAAAAGTACAGGGCTTATTGGCGCCGGGCGCATTTTTTTTTAAAGAAACCGGGCGATTGCCAATAGGCTCTGACGGATGAAATATTCTGACAAATGACCAAAATTGTCTCGCTTTGATACTGAGGGTGTTAGTCGAATTCCTATGGTTGATTCTAAACCGCGGCTTATTGGGATATAATAAGCCTAAACGCCTTATCAGGCGCGCCATATCGGCGCGCGGGCGCGTATCGGCGGGAGGGAAAACCAATGGATTATCAGGGTCTGGGCCGGCGGGTGCGCCGTGCGCGCAAGCTGGCAGGCATGACGCAGTGCGAATTGGCCGAGCGGCTGTCGATATCGACGTCATTTCTGGGCCATATAGAGCGCGGCTCGCGCAAGGCAAGCCTGGAGACGATCATCAAGATAGCCAATGAGTTGAGCATATCGCTGGACGAGCTGCTGGCCGACTCGCTGCACGGCGAGCTGGGCGAGGTCCACGCGACGTACAGCCCTAAACAACGCCTGGCACTGCGCGATGCGGTGCGTGTGCTTGCGGAGAACCTGGACGCGTTCATAGACGATGCGCCGGCGGATGTGGCGCGCCGGCAAGACTGAGCGCACATGCGCTTGCGCCAGGCCGCGACGCGGCATCAATTTGATGCCTGACGGCGCATGATTGACGCCGCCGCTGCATGCGCCCAATTGTTTGAGTGTGCAGCGCGTCGGACGATCGCGCCGGCTCAACGGTCGAACTGTGTGCGCGGGTCCTGCGGCAAATAAGCGTATAAAAATCACAGAGCGTATCAAAACACAATATCCGGGAGCGTGCGTTGGCCGCTCCCGGATATTGCGTTTACGCATGTGGTATGCATGGGCGCGCATTATCGCATGAGTGCGCGTCACAGCAGTTCGATGCCCGCGTCGCGCAGCGTGCGCACGGCGTCGTCGGGCCATATCGACGAATGCACCTCGCCTATATGGGCCTTCTTTAGGAAGAACATGCACAGCCGCGACTGGCCTATGCCGCCGCCGGCAGTCAGCGGCAGCTCGCCGTTCAGCAGCGCGCTGTGGAACGGGCGCTGCGCCCAGTCCTCATGACCGCTGGCGCAGAGCTGCTCCATCAGCGACTTTTCGTCCACGCGAATGCCCATCGACGACATCTCCATCGCGCAATTGAGCAGCGGATAGTCGAACAGTATGTCGCCATTGAGCGCCCAGTCGTCGTAGTCGGGCGCGCGCAGGTCATGCGGCCGGCCCGAGCGCAGCGGCCCGCCGATGTTCTCGATGAACACCGCGCCGTACTTGCGTGCGGCTACGTTTTCGCGCTGCTTGGGCGTGAGCGTGGGGTATTCGTCCTCGAGCTCCTGCGAGGTCAGGAAGGTTATCTCGCGCGGCAGCACCGGCGTCATGCGCAGGTCAAACGCGTACAGGTCGGCCTCGGTGCGCAGGAACACCGAATATATGTGTTCTACGAGCTGATGCAGCTTGGTGCGGGTGCGCTCCTCGCGCGAGAGCACCAGTTCCCAGTCCCACTGGTCGACGTAATACGAGTGCATGTTGTCGGTGACTTCATCGCGGCGTATTGCGTTCATGTCGGTGTACAGACCCTCGCCGCGCGCAAAGCCCATGCGGCCCAGCGCCGCGCGCTTCCATTTGGCCAGTGAGTGCACTATTTCTATATGTGCGTCGGGCGATTCGCCGGTCGAGAAGCTGACCGGGCGCTCAGTGCCGCTGAGGTTGTCGTTCAGACCGGTATTCGCGTCGACGAACAGCGGCGCGGATACGCGCGTGAGGTTGAGCGCCTCGGCCAGACAGTTCTCAAAGCCGTCCTTGAGCCGCTTTATGGCCACGTTGGTCTCGCGGGCGTTCATAATGGGCGTATAGTTTGCGGGGATCTGTATGCCTGTCATTTACATCACTCCATCGCATTCGGGCTGAACAATGGTCAGCCGGTTGAATTGTCGGTTCCAGCGCTCCAGCGCGTTGACATAGCCTTCTATGAGCTTTTGTTGATAATCGGGGTCGTTTAGCAGTTCGTCCTCATGCGCGTTGGTCATGTAACCCATCTCGACCAGCACGCATGGCCGTTCGGACCAATTGTTGCCGGAATAGGTATCGGTTGCGTGCACGCCGCGCGACTTGGCGCCGGTCGCGGCGCACATCTCGTCCAGCAGCAGCTCGCCCGCGGCCAGCGACTCCTCGGCATATGGACCGGTCTTGCGCACGTACATGCTCATGCCGTGCACGTCGCCGTTGCTGCTGCCGTTGCAGTGTATGCGCAGCCATATGTCTACGCCCGCGGCGTTCATCAGCTGTGCGCGTTCAACGTTTGATATGTCGACGTCGTTGGTCTCGCGGGTCATGACCACCTGAGCGCCCTCGGACACCAGCCGGTCGCGCAGCTTCAGCGCGATTGTCAGGTCGGTCTCGTACTCATTGATGCGGGTGCTCACGCCCTGGGTACCACTGGACACCTTGGCCTTCATCTCGTCCGAACCGGGCGACAGCGGTTCCTTATCGCGATTGGCGTGGGCCTGATGGCCCGGATCGAGCCCGATTATCATGCCGGCCAGGCGCATGCCGCCGGGTGTGGGCGAGGGTTCGGGCGAGGCTGAAGGTTCGGACGCAGACGTGGCCGGCGGCGTCGGATGCGACGTGGCGGCCGGTTCGGCGCGTTGAGTAGCGCCGGGGCTCAGAGTCGTAGTCGGCGGCGTAGGGTGCGCGGTAGCTTCGGGCGCAGCGGCCAGCGCCGCGCCGCTCAGTGCGCACGCTATCAGCACGCAGATAAGCGCTGCGCAGTACCGTAACTTCATCGGGTTCACCTCTTAAACTCGTATGCGCGCGCCGCGTCGCGCACGTATTCGAGCTCCACCAGCCTTAGTGTCCCGAATGGGGCCTCTACCAGCCGCTCCAGCGCGCAGCGGTGCGCGCGCAACAGCGCATCGGCGCGCTCCAGCAGTTCGGCCTCGTCGTGCGTGGCGCATATCAGTTGCGCCAGCGCGTCGGCGAGATCACTGGTCAGGCCCACGGCGACCTGACCCATCTGGCCGGGGAATGGCGTGTACAGCTCATATGCTTGGACGCCGCGCGCGACGATATCGTTGCACAGCGCGCCCAGTGCGGGTGCGAGCTGAGCGCGCAGACATGCCCGCCACGCCAAATTGCCGGGCGAGTAGCGCGTGTGCAGTTCGCGCGCGGCGGCCAGCGCGTCGCCACGCCAGAAGCCGGCACAGCTCAAAGCGGCTTCCAACTGCGCGCGCGAGTCCGACGGGCAGGCCTCAACGCGTGCGCGGGCATCGCTCAGCACTGCTTCGGCGCACTCGTGCGCGGCGACCTGGGCCAGCTGCGCCTTACCGGTGCAGTAATAGTATATCAGGCTCTTGGGCCAGTTAAGCGACTGAGCGATGTCGCGCATCGACACCGATTCATAACCGCGCTCGTCAAACATCGCCGTCGCGCGCGCGGTGAGCTCGCGGCGGGACTGGTCGCCCTTGCGCATACGTAGCGCCTCCCGGAGGGGTTTTGTCGATGTATACATTATGACGGCCCGGACGCGCTTTGTCAATCGCATTTGCTTAACATTGCGCGGCATTTGGCAGTCAGAGTGCGCGAAAGCTCGAGCGATGTTTGGCAAGCGGAGCGCGCGATAGCCCGAGCAATGTTTGACAGGCGGTGTATGCGAAAGCTCGAGCAATGTTTGGCAAGCGGAGTACGCGAAAGCTCAAGCGATGTTTGGGCAGTCAGAGTGCGCAAAAGCTCGAGCGATGTTTGGCAAGCGGAGTACGCGAAAGCTCAAGCGATGATTGGGCAGTCGGAGTGCGCAAAAGCTCAAGCGATGTTTGGGCAAGCAGAGCGCGCGAAAGCTCGAGTAATGATTGGCAGGCGGCGCTCATATAAGGGTTAGCGCAATATGGCAGACGGTGTATGCGAAATGATCGCGTGGAATGTGGCATATGACGCGCAAGAAATACATGGCCGTCTGACTACCGGCGAGCTAAGATCAACGCGGTGCGCCTTGCGTGCAACGCGTGCGGAAGAATCGCGCGGTATAGCGTGCCGGGCGGATTTGATTACACGTATGTTGGCGGCATGAGGCAGCGCGCCGACTGGCGAATACCCGCGATTTGCGGCGCGCGCGGCGTAATGCGCTGTTCAGGCGCGACCGCGGCCGTGCGCGTTCAATGCGGACATAGGCCAATGTGCTTGTAATTGCGCGGCGCGTATGGTAAAATCTGATAGAACTAATTCGCGGCGCAGAGCCGCGCAAGGGGAGGCATACGTGCATGACCACCGAGGAAAAAAAGATATTCGCCGGCGTGCTGTTCAAGCCCGGCGATCCCGAGTTGCGTCAGATAAAGCTGCGCTCGCACAACCTGTGCAGCCGTTACAATCGCACGTTCGAGGATGAGACGGAGTACCGCGCCGAACTGTTGGGTCAGATACTCGGCCACATGGGCAAGAACGTGTTTATGCAGGGGCCGATATTCTTCCATTACGGCACCCACACCTCAATAGGCGACAACTTCTTTGGCAATTACAACCTCACCGTGCAGGACGACGGCCCGGTCACGATAGGCGACAACGTCAACTTTGGCCCGAACGTGACGATAGTGACGCCAGTGCACCCGATGCTGCCTGACGAGCGCAACTGCATGCTGGACGCGCAGGGGCGGCCATCGCGGTTCTGCTATGCGCGGCCGGTCAAGATAGGCAATAACATCTGGTTTGGCGCAAACGTGACGGTGTGCGGCGGCGTTACGGTTGGCGACAACTGCGTGATAGGCGCGGGCAGCGTGATAACCAAGGACATACCCGCAAACAGCTTCGCGGCGGGCGTGCCGTGTCGCGTGATCCGCCCGATAACCGAGGCCGACAGCATGAAGTACAAGCCGGAGATACTCGCCGACAACCGCGTCATAGAGCACGATTAAACGTATTGATTAGGATTGTCCTTTAAAATAGGCGCTGGCATTCGCAATGGCAGAACATGGCTGCCGTCGGTGCCAGCGTTTTTGCTTAAATTGGAATGAACAGGTAGGCAGTATGGACTAGCGCGCGCAGTAGTGTTTACTTGGCAAGGGCAGACAAGCATTGCGGCCATCCGCAACCAGTGGCGGATACCTGGGCAAGGGCAGACAAGCATTGCGGCCATCCGCAACCAGCGGCGGATACTTCGGCAAGGTCAGACAAGCATTGCGGCCATCCGCAACCAGTGGCGCATACCTGGGCATGAACAAAGCGGGACGGCTTATCGCCGTCCCGCGAATTTACATTACAGCCACTCGGGCACCTCGTCCCACTGAGTCAGCTCGTCAATCGTCTGGCGGCGCACCATCAGCGCAGCCTTGCCGTCCTTTACCAGCACGACCGCGGGTATCGGCACGCGGTTGTAATTGCTTGCCATCGCGTAGTGATATGCGCCGCAGCTGGTCACGGCCAGTATGTCGCCGCGTTTGGGTGCGGGCAGCGATACCTCGTCGATGAGCGTGTCGGTCTCGCACGAACGGCCCGAGATGCGCACGGTCTGGGTCGCGGGCTCGTTCATACGATTGGCCAGCGCGGCCTCGTACACCGCCTGATAGAGCGCCGGACGCGGGTTGTCGGCCAGTCCGCCGTCTATCGATACGTATTTGCGTATGCCGGGTATATCTTTTATCGCGCCCACCGTGTAGAGCATCACGCACGCCTCAGCGGCTATCGAGCGGCCCGGCTCCACGAACAGCGCCGGAAGTGGGTAGTCGTAGGGCGCCAGCGCCGACTTGATCGCGTGCGTCAGATGGGCCACCGAATCCGCAGGGCTGACGGGTGCATCAGCGTCGGTGTAGTGCACCGAATAGCCGCCGCCCAGATTCAGCTCGGGCAAAACCGCGCCGGTCTCGCGCCTGAGCTCGTCCATCAGCCCGGCCACACGCGCACACGCCTTGTCGAACGCGTCCATGTTGAATATCTGGCTGCCCAGATGCACATGTATGCCGCTCAGCTCGAGCGCCGGCTCGGCCAGTATCGCCTTGAGCGCATCCAGCGCCTCGTCAAAGCCCACGCCGAACTTCGAATCGACGCGCGCCGTCTGTATATACGAATGCGTATGCGCGTCCACGCCCGGATTAACGCGCAGGAATACCCGCTGGCGCGCGCCCGCGGCACGGCTGAAATTGGCCAGGCGACCGATCTCCTCGACGCTGTCCAGCGCCACGCGGCCCACGCCCATGTCGAGCGCGGCCTCAAGTTCGGCGTCGGTCTTGTTGCTGCCGTGCAGTATTATGCGCTCAGCCGGGAAGCCGGCCTTCTTGGCTACGTGCAGCTCGCCCAGGCTCACGCAGTCCAGCCACATGCCGCACTTGGCCATCAGCTTGGCCATGGCCGTCGTCAAAAACGCCTTGCCGGCATACGCGGCGGCGCCACCAGGGGCATACTGCGCCAGCGCCTGCGTAAAGCCCGCGCAGCGCTCGACTATGTAGTCCTCGTCGTAGACGTACAGCGGCGTGCCGAACTGGCGCGCCAGCTCCACCGCGTCACAGCCGCCGATCACCAGATGGCCCTCAGCGTTTACTTTCAAGCCCTCTCTCAGATACATAAATATTCGCCCGCTTCCGTAAATATACAATTGAATGATAACATTATACCGTAGTCTGCAAATTTTGCAAATATGTGCGGCGCACTCTTTACGAACAATCTACATTGCTGAGGTCAGATGCGGCCGCGCAGTACGCAGCCGCGTGATATGAAGTGCATATGCCGGCGGCCAACCATGCGCGCGCCGGGGGGCCACGTCAATAAATCGCGGACTGACCTGACCGCGTATGGCAGCCCGCGCATCCATGCCTGCGTGCCATAGGTGAGGCGTGTCGGTTTACTTGGGCTGCCGTGCGCTCATACCGGAGCGCGCAAAGCCCCGCGCAGCCTGTCGGCTACACGGGGCAATAATATTACACACCGCAGTAAAGTGTGGTATCGGTGGCGTTGCAGCACAGTAAGCATCACGGCGTAGTGGGTAATGCAGCGTAGTGAGCATTGCGTCGCCGGCAGCAATGCAGCGCATTAAGCACCACGACGTAGTGACCAATGCAGCGTAGTGAGCATTGCGTCGCCGACAGCAATGCGGCACAGTAATCAGCACGGCGTAGGGAGCAATGCAGCATAGTGAGCATTACGTCGCCGACAGCAATGCGGCACCGTAAGCAGTACGGCGTAGGCAGCAATGCAGCGCCGTAATCAGCATAGCGTCGACAGCGACGTAGCGCAATAATCATCTGGTGCCGGCAGCAGCGCAACGCATTTACCAGCGCATCGCAGGCGCTACCTGTACAGCCACAGCCGGATCACGCGCATCAGCCCCTCGCCCAGACCGCGCGTGCACACGTCCTCGGCGACCACCGCGTCGATCTCGCGCAGCACGCGCTCGCCCTGCATCACGCGCACGCTGCCCACGCGCTGACCGGCGCTCAGCGGTGCGTGCAACTCGTCGGGCAGCGTGCGTTCGAGCCTTATGTTGGACGCGCCGCCGCGCTCAATCAGCGTCACGCAGTCGCCGTCCAGCACTATGTCCACCGACTCCGGATCGCCGCCTATTACCGGGAATGCCTGTTCCACAATATCGCCCTTGCGCGCGGCGGTGTACATCTCGTAGTTGGCAAAGCCGTGGTCCAGCAGCGCCTCGGCGTCGTCAAAGCGCGCGCTGGAACTGCTCGCGCCCAGCACGACCGCTATCAGCCGCATATCGCCGCGCTTTGCGGTGGCGCTCATGCAGTAGCCGGCTTCGTTGGTCGAGCCGGTCTTGAGCCCGTCGCAGCCGTCATAGAGCCGCGTCAGGCGGTTGGTGTTGGTCAGCTGCGTGATGCGGCCGCTCGGATGCACCAGTTCGTCCAGCCAGATCGTCGAGTAGTTGAAGTACTCCTCGTGCGTCAGCACCTGCTGGGAGAGCGTGGCTATGTCGCGCGCGGTGGTGTAATGGCCCTCGGCGGGCAGGCCGGTGGTGTTGACAAAGTGGGTATCGTTCATGCCCAGTTCGGCGGCGCGGTCGTTCATGCGGGCGACCATGGCCTCCTCGGAGCCGTATAAATATTCACTCAATGCGACTGTCGAGTCGTTGGCGCTGCCCACGATTATCGATTTGAGCAGCACTTCAAAGTCATAGGTCGAACCGGCGTCCAGCAGCGCTTGCGAGCCGCCCATGCTTTCGGCGCGGCGGCTGACTGTGACCTGGTCGTCCAGAGTGCAGCGGCCGGTGTCCAGCGCCTCGAATATCAGCAGCAGTGGCATCAGTTTTGTTACACTTGCGACCGGCCGGCGCATGTCGGCGTCCTTTTGGTATATCACCCGACCGGTCGACGCCTCCATAAGCAGTGCGCTGCCGCTGTTGAGCTCAAACGGCACCGAGCTTTCAAGCGGCAGGCTTTCGCCGGACTCGTCGCTGGCGTGCGCGTTCAGCATCAGCGCGTTGGCCATGACCAGCCCCAGCATCACCGCGCCCATAAGCGCGCACAGCACAGGCATTATCCTTCTTGACATCATGACTCCTCCTGCGAATTTCACTTAATGTATTGTACAGCGCGTCCACGCGCGCTATGACTGATGTGACCGAAATTCGTATGGCACAAAGCGAAACGCGCAGGTAATCAGCTTAAAGTGTGCGCGCATTCGTAATATGCGCCGAGCGGCAGGTTGCGATTTTTATATGGTATTGGGCGCTGGCAGGATTGCCGCGCGACATGGCGGCTGTTATAATTTAAAAAAGAAAATGCAGGCGGCGCACTGGCGCGCCCCGGATGGGAGGGTCACAATGGAGTTCGAATACAAGCCCGATTATGAGCGCACGCGTGAGCGCTTCGAGGCATTCTGGCAGCGGGAGATCATCGACCGGCCACCGGTGAGCATAGCGATGCACAAGCCCGGCGCGGCGGCCATACCCGAAAAGCAGTACGCTACGTACCGCGAGCGCTGGCTGGACATAGATCACCGCGTCGAGGAGATGGACGCGCAGATGGCGGCTACCGACTATCTGTACGATTCGCTGCCGATAGCGTTCCCGAACCTGGGGCCGGAGATATTCTCGGCATGGTGCGGCTGCGGCTACGAGTACGGCGAGAGCACGACCTGGAGCACGCCCGCAATCGAGGACTGGGAGCGCGACTTCGACTCTACCCGCCTCAACATGGAGCATCCGCTGTTCAAGCTGATGATAGAGTTCACCGAAAAGCTGATAGCGCGCGGCAAGGGCAAGTTCATAGTGGGCCTGACCGATCTGCATCCGGGCGGCGACCATGTGGCGGCGCTGCGCGATCCGCAGAACCTGGCCATCGACATGATAGATAATCCCGACTGGGTGCGCAAGGCGCTGTCGCGGTCGATGCCGGAGTACTACGCGGCGTATGGCGTGTTTTACAACATGCTGCGCAGCGCGGGCATGCCGATAACCTCGTGGACGCCGATAATACACGACGGCACGTTCTACATACCGTCGAACGACTTTTCGTGCATGGTCAGCAAGCGCATGTTCGACGACATCTTCCTGCCGGGCATAGCGCAGGAGTGCAAGTTCTACGAGCGTTCGATATACCATCTGGACGGCCCGGGCGCGCTCAGGCATCTGGATTCGCTGCTGGAGATACCCGAGCTGGATGCGATACAGTGGGTCTGCGGCGCGGGCAACGAGAACTATTCGCGCTGGATCGAGGTGTACCAGCGGATACAGCAGGCGGGCAAGGGCATTCAGCTGATGTGCGACATAAGCGAGCTGGACGAGGTGTTCGAGACGCTGCGGCCGGAGGGCGTGTGGTTCTCATCGATATCCGGCATACGCGACCGCGAGACCGCGGACAAGGTCGTAGAACGCATCAGCCGCTGGAAGTAACAAATTGCGCTGAGGGCCGATGCATAGCGTGGTTGCCATGCCGCGCGGCTTGACGGTTGCGCTGCGTGGTCTAAATGCGCGTACGGTTAAGCGGTAATGCCGCATAGTCGTCGTGCCAAAAGCTGTGCGGGGCGATGCCGTGCATCAGGCATGCCGCGTAGCGCGCGACTGTGCCGGGCAGCAAGTTGACCGCATTATGCGCTGCAATTACGGCGCGCCGCGTTATGGATGCGTTGGGCAGATGCCGAGTCATGTAGGCCGGCCTTTGCGTTGCGCATGTTCAATCGCGTTTATGCGTCAGGATCAAAATATGTATTAATATAAAGGCCGTAACCCATGTGGGCTACGGCCTTTTAGACTGTTGGCAAATTCCCGGCAGCAGGACAGAGCAAATCGTTTTAAGTCTTTCCTGAAAATGACGCAGGCACGATGCTCAAAATACGTTTGACATAATGGGAATTATGAAATGGTTTACAGATGCCATTTGTCGTTATTGCAAGTTTAGCCGGGCTGGCGGTATG
>DVNK01000057.1 GCA_018714445.1 Candidatus Fimadaptatus faecigallinarum
GGATACGCTGAGAGGTGTACGTCCGGTTTGGGAGGCGGCTCCCTGAAA
Source organism: Candidatus Fimadaptatus faecigallinarum (assembly GCA_018714445.1). Taxonomy (GTDB): domain Bacteria; phylum Bacillota; class Clostridia; order Christensenellales; family Aristaeellaceae; genus Fimadaptatus; species Fimadaptatus faecigallinarum. Next base: position 49 of record DVNK01000057.1, read on the forward strand.
CCTACTGATGAAAGTCAGCAAGGCGCAGGGTGCCTACCTCATACCTGATGCAGATGCACAGCTCCTACGTCGTTACCGACCCCAAGGGCACCATCCTGGTGGAGTGCGGCAAAATGCTCCAGCGGGGCGCACCCAAGCTGGGCAAGGACGGCAAGCCCATGAAGGACAAGCACGGAAAGGTCATTTACGAGCCGTACCAGATCCGGGTGCTGAACACCATCAACTTCAACAAGTCGATGCACTATAACCCGTTCAGCTACCTTGCTGGACATGAAAATAGCAAAACAACTATGGACATTTATGCAAAGGTCAAGTACAATAAGCCCGAAGAACTTTTTGGCGTTGTGAATCAGGCGCTTCACCCATCCGGCACCGCGGATAATGCTGCCGGTTGATTGGGTTAAGGGGTAGGACAACCAAGGGATGCAACCTCAAAAAAGCCCGTAAAATCAAGGAAAACCGGCGCTAAACTGTACGCCAATACGGCCTCAAGGCTGCCCGTCGCGCGCCTCAGTTCAGCAAGCGCTGATATTTTCAGTCGATACAAACCGCGTCCTGTTGGGCGCGGTTTTTCGTTTTGGTCGCACAGCATAGCGTATATACCGCTTCAGGCAATTGATACCGCAGGCGTTTGACTGGAAGCACCGCCGGAGGCAACTACCAAATACACAGCATCCCGTCGCTTAACTCCGCAAACCAGTTCTGCGATGCATGGCAAGCCAAGATATATTTCGATCAATTACACGCATCATGGGTTGCAGCAGCTAACCGTCCTCGCCATTGAGCCCACTTCTCCACTGGAATCAAATCCGCTCCTTCAATCCATCACAATGAGCTGCCCGGCCGCTGTATGCTCTGCCCACCTTGTAACCGCTCGGCACGCGTTCATACCATGACGCGCTGCCCACGCTGAAACGTCCTGTCGAATAATGCAAAAAGAGCGCAGGCAAAAGCCCACGCTCCAATATCTGTATCTCGCCCTCTGGCCGCATCAGGCCCCCAGATATGCCTTGCGCACCTCGTCGTTATCCATCAGCTCGTGCGCGTCGCCTTCCATCAACACATGGCCGGTCTCCAGCACGTACGCGCGGTTGGCTATCGACAGCGCCATCTTGGCGTTCTGCTCGACCAGGAATATCGTTATGCCGCCGCGGTTGACTTCCTGTATGATCTCAAATATCTCGCCGACCAGTATCGGACTCAAGCCCATCGACGGCTCATCCAACATCAGCAGCTTGGGGTCGCTCATCAGCGCGCGGCCCATCGCCAGCATCTGCTGCTCGCCGCCCGACAGCGTGCCGGCCAGCTGCTTGCGGCGCTCGCGCAGCCGCGGGAAGTGCTGGTATATCGACTCGAGCGTCTTTTCTATCTTTTCGCGGTCGTTTATCGCGAACGCGCCGATCTCCAGGTTTTCCTGAACCGACATCTCGGCGAATACCTTGCGGCCCTCGGGCACCTGCACCAGCCCCGAACGCACTATCTTGTGCGGCGCTACGCCGGTGATGTTGCGGCCCATAAAGCTCACCTCGCCCGCGCGCGGCCTCAGCAGTCCCGATATCGTATTCAGTATCGTCGACTTGCCCGCGCCGTTTGCGCCTATGAGCGTCACTATCTCGCCCTGGTCCACGTGAAACGACACGTCCTTTATCGCGTGTATCGCGCCATAAAACACATGCAGATTGTTGGCCTTCAGCATGTCGCATACCTCCTCACTGCCCCAGATACGCGCCTATGACCTTGGGGTCGCGGCGTATCTGTTCGGGCGTGCCGTTGGCTATAACCTGGCCGTAGTCCAGCACTATTATGCGCTCGCATATGCCCATGACCAGCGACATGTCGTGCTCTATCAGCAGTATCGCCACCTGGAACCGGTCGCGTATCAGCCGTATCGTGTTCATTAGCTCGGCGGTCTCGGTGGGATTCATGCCCGCCGCCGGCTCGTCCAGCAGCAACAGCCGCGGCTTGGACGCCAGCGCACGCGCTATCTCCAGCTTGCGCTGCGCGCCGTAAGGCAGGTTGGATGCCTTGGCATGCGCCAGGTGCTCCATGTCGAACACTGCCAGCAGCTCCATCGCCTGCTTTTCAATCAGCGCTTCTTCCTTCCAGTAGAACTTGGCGCGCATTATCGCGTTGGTCGTGGAATAGTTCATCTGGTCGTGGAATCCTATCTTGACGTTGTCGATGACCGACAGTTCCTTGTACAGGCGAATGTTCTGGAATGTGCGCGCTATGCCCATCTCGGTTATCTGATGGGTGTTTTTGCCCAGCAGCGACTTCTGCTCGAGCATTATCGAGCCGGTCGTGGGCTGGTACACCGCCGTCAGCAGGTTGAACACGGTCGTCTTGCCCGCGCCGTTGGGGCCTATCAGACCCACTATCTCGCCCGGGTTCATCGTGAAGCTCAGCCCCTGCAGCGCCTTCAGACCGCCGAACTGTATGCCCAGATCCTTGACCTCCAGCATATCGCGCGGCGGCACCGTTGCCGTCGTGTCCTGCGCGCCGGCATTATTGCCGGTGCGGAATATCATGTTCTTAATGCGCGATATCAGGCCCCACAGCGAGAACTCGCGCGTGCCCAGCAATCCCGACGGACGGAATATCATCATCACTATCAGCAGCACCGAGTATATCAGCATGCGCGCGCTGGCAAAGTCGCGCAGCGCCTCAGGCAATACCGTAAGTACTATCGCCGCGATCACCGAGCCGGTCAGCGAGCCCATGCCGCCCAGCACTACCATGACCAGTATCTCTATCGAGTAGTTGAAGTCGAAGTTGGTCGGGTCGAGCACCGACAGGTAGTGCGCATACAGTCCGCCCGCGACACCCGCAAAAAACGCCGATATCGTAAACGCCAGCAGCTTGTAATACGTGGTGTTAATGCCCGACGCCTCCGCGGCTACCTCATCCTCGCGAATCGAGATTATAGCGCGGCCCTGGCGCGAGCGCAGCAGCGTGTACAGCACTATCAGCGTTATCACCGCCACCACATACACATATGCGAAGTTGGTTATGCGCGGTATGCCCCTGAGGCCCTTTGCGCCGCCAGTGAAGTCCACGTTGGTTATCAGCACGCGGATTATCTCGCCAAACCCCAGCGTGATTATCGCCAGATAGTCGCCCTTGAGCCTGAGCGCCGGTATGCCTATCGCTATGCCGAATACCGCCGCGATTATACCACCTATCAGCAGCGCCACCGGGAACGATACCCCACTGGGCAGTCCCGAATACATCGTAAACAGCGCCGCGCCATATGCGCCCACCGACATGAATCCCGCGTGGCCCAGCGCCAGCTGGCCCAGATAGCCGGTCGTCAGATTCAGGCTGGCCGTCAGTATCACGTTTATACCGACCATCATCACTATGCCCGTGTAGTAGCGCGACAATATGCCCGAAGTCGTAAGCAACTGGCCACCTATGAACAGCGCGACTATCGCGATGGTGTTTACCACATATGCCCCGATCTTGTCTCTTCTCATATATATCACACCTTCTCGCTGCTCTTTTTGCCCATTATGCCGGCAGGTTTGACCAGCAGCACAACTATCAGTATGCCAAACACGACGGCGTCGGCGAACTGCGACGATATGAAGCCCTTGGTCAGGCTTTCGGCTATGCCCATCACGAATCCGCCCAGCATAGCGCCGGGTATGACGCCTATGCCGCCCAGCACCGCCGCAATGAATGCCTTAAGTCCGGGCATGGCGCCCATGTACGGCTGCACCTGCGGATAGGCCGCGCAGTAGAGTATGGCGCCTATCGCAGCCAGCGCCGAACCTATCGCAAAGGTTATCGATATCGTCGTATTGGTATTGATGCCCATCAGCTGTGCGGCCTCCATGTTTTCGGACACCGCGCGCATCGCCTTGCCGGTGCGGGTGCGCTTTATGAACAGCTGCAGCGCCACCATCAGCAGCGCCGATACGGCTATCGTGATTATCGTGGTTGCGCTGATCTTGAGCTCGCCCAGCGCCACCGCTGGCAGATTGATTATCGAAGGATACGGTTGCGGGCTGGGCGACATTATCAGCATGAACAGGTTCTGCAGCAGCATGCTGACGCCTATCGCGGTTATCAGCGCGCTTATGCGGGGCGTGGGCTTGCCGCCCTCTCCGGTGTGGCGCTCGGGCAGGTGCAGTGCACGGCGGGTGCGATCGCCAGCGCGCGCCATCATCTCGGTCAGCGCCGCGGCATTGCGCAGCGGCCGATAGGCGACGTACTCAATCAGCACACCCGCGGCAGCGCACAGCAGCATCGATACTGGTATAACCACGTAAAGCGGCCAGCCCAGCACCGTCAGCAACAGCAGCGATATATACGCGCCTACCATTATGATATCGCCATGCGCAAAGTTGATCAGCTTGACTATGCCATAGACCATGGTATACCCCAGCGCTATCAGCGCGTATATGCTGCCCACATGCAGTCCGTTGATGAGCTGATTGACAAAGCTCATTGTAGCGACCCCCTTAACTTATGCGCTCATATGGATGCGGGAGGCACCGGACGCGCTTCGCCCAGAGCCCCCCGCGCAATATGCCTGTATCTATCCGGGCTTATTCGGCCGCGGTCTCGGTCTCCAGCTCAGGATTGAACTTTTCGACCAGCTTCATCTCGCCGCCCTCGAAGGTTATCATGGCAACGTCCTTCTGAGGATCGCGATGCTCGTCGTAGATGATGTGACCGGTCACGCCATCGATGTCAGTGGCAGCCATGGCGTCGACGATCGCCTGAGCGTCAGTGGAGCCGGCATTCTCGATCGCGGTGAACAGTATCTTAGCCGCGTCATAGCCCAGCGCGCTGAACGAAACAGGCGTCTCGTTGTACTTCTCGGTGTAGCTGGCCAGGAAGTTCTGCACGTTCTCGTCCGGGTCATCGGTCGAGTAGTGGTTGCAGAAGTAGCAGCCGTCCAGTATCGACGGATCGTCCACGACGGTCAGCAGGCCATCCCAGCCATCCGCGCCCAGGAACGTCATGTCCAGGCCCGCTTCGCGCGCCTGCTTGGCTATCATGGCGACTATGTTGTAGTAGTCGGGCATGAAAATGACGTCGGGGTTCTTGCTGGCGATGTTGGTCAGCTGAGACTTGAAGTCTATATCGGACGCGCCGTACGCCTCGTATGCCACGACGGTGCCACCCAGCTCCTCGAACTTGGACTTGAACGACTCAGCCAGGCCGGTCGAATAGTCGTCGGCTATGTTGTATATGACGGCAGCGTTCTTCTTGCCCAGCTTCTGCGTGGCGTACACGGCCATCGTGTTGCCCTGATAGGGATCCAGGAAGCACGCGCGGAATATGTTCTCACCGGGGGTCGTAACGTCATACGCCGTCGCCGTCGCGGATATCATCGGCATGTTATCCAGCGCCGCCAGCTCAGCCACAGCAATCGTGGGCTTGCTGGTAACGTCGCCGATCAGCGCGACCACGTCGCCTACCAGGCGGTTGTACGCGTTTACGGCCTCAGCCGCGTCGCCCTTTTCGTCATACCATACCATTTCGACCTGCTTGCCCAGCACGCCGCCCGCGGCGTTTATCTGCTCGACGTACAGGTCTACGCCGCGCTGCGTGGCCACGCCATATACGGCCACATTGCCGGTCAGCGGCGCCAGACCGCCTATGCGTATCGTCTCGGAGTCTGCACTGCCGATGATGGGCATCGCCAGCAGCAGCATCGCGGCCAACACAAGTGCAACTATGCGTTTCATAGAGAAATCCCCTCTCCATATGAGTTTATATTAGCGGAGCAAAGCCGTTAATACCCGCTAAACCCAGTTAAGACCGTCTTGAGCGGGTACGCCATCGCACCCCAGAGCGGTCTTTAGCAGATTATATACCACATCGCCGCGCTGTTGCAAGTTTATTTTGAACTATTTTGTTAAATATCCAACCGAATTCGGGCAATTTTCTAATTTAGCGCGTCGCATTATGACAGCACCGGCAATAAAGCGCCACACATTTGCCGCCGCAGACACAAAGCGGCCCTCCCATAATCAGGGAGGGCCCAGACCGTTGACAAAGTCCCCGCAGCTGGACGGAGTGCATCGCTTTAAGTCTTTTCTGAAATGACGCATGGACGATGCTGCAAAATGCATTTGATATTGCGGCATTGTGGCATGGTTTGCAGATACCATTTGCCGTTATTGCAAGTTTAGCCAGGCTGGCAGTATGCGTATTGTAAGTGAACTGAGCGGCCCTCCCATAATCAGGGAGGGCCGCTTTGTGTCACATGCCCATCAGCCGCATAACGCCCGAAACCGCGCTCAGCACCGCCATAACCAGGCACAGCACCCAGTAGCCGCGCATGCGCTCGTCATTTTTGAAGTTGAACGCCAGCACGCCCATCAGCGCCGCCAGCAGGAAGTTGTCCACGCCATATGTGTTGAACGGCACAAAGAAGTTTATGACGTTCACGATCACGCACAGTATCGCCAGCGCCAATGCCAGCCGGCTTATCTTGAGCTTATCCATGCAAAATCCCTCCCGCGCGGTTTGCGCGTAAAATAGCCACAGACAGCGACGCAAGCCGCCGCTCTCGCCCCTCGCCCGTCAACGCCCGCAGCGCCGCTTCAAAGCTCGCCAACATAAGCGCTTACCCTCGCAGATGCAAAAACTGCTCTCGGCTTACGCGCCTGCGATAACCGGCCCGCACAAAGACAGCTATACAATCGCCATGCGGCTTTACCTGCGCGCAAGGTTCGCCGCTTATGCTTATGGCGCTGGTTATTTGCAATGCCGCCGATTGCCTGCGCTGCCTGAGGATAGATGTCGAATTGCGCGCTGGCCCATCGCACACTTCGCGGTCACTTTACACGCCGTGGCCGGCGCCGCGCAGGCGCAAGCGGCTTCTTGCGCACTGAAAACCCGAAATGCCCCAATTGCTCGCCCGGCGCGAAGTAACCGCCATGACTGTAACTGAGCAGCCGCGCGCGCTCAAGCTCCAGCTTGCCGCTCTCGTTGAGCAGCGATTCCTCGGCGCGCACGCACAGTATCTCGGCCAGGAACATGTGATGACTGCCCAGCTCCAGCCGGTCCACCACGCGGCACTCCAGCTGCACCGGACACTCGACCACGCCCGGACATGCGACCTGACTCATGCGCTCGCGCGTGAGTCCTGCGCGCGCAAACTTGTCGCCATCGCGCCCCGATGTTACGCCGCACAGATCGCATGCCCGCGCCAGCGCCGACGGCACCAGGTTTATCACAAACTCGCCGCTTTGGGCTATCAGCTCGTATGAGTACCGCTCGGGCCGCACCGACACATACGTCATCGCCGGATTTGTGCAGACAATGCCGGTCCATGCGACCGTGAACACGTTGTCGCGCCCCTCAGCGCCGCAGCTGACCAGCACCGCCGGCAGCGGATAGAGCATGGTGCCGCTCTTCCAGATCTGCTTTGCCACGACTTCATACTCCCGTCAACACAGCGCGCGCGGGCAGTTCAATGCCACCCGCGCGTCGCCATCACTTTTCGTCGCCAAATCGTATGCCGATCTGTCGCGCTATCTGCACCATCTGATGCTCCGGCGGCACGAACTTGGTTATGCCGGCCACCTCCCGCAGCGGATTGTGCACTACTTCATCGCCCTTGAGCGCCACCGTCACGCCATATACTCCGTCGCGTATCAGCTGCGCCGCATGCACGCCGAACCGCGTCGCCAACACCCGGTCGTATGCCGACGGGCTGCCGCCGCGCTGTATGTGTCCGGGCACGACCGCGCGAGTCTCTATGCCGGTCTTTTGCTCGATCTGCTTGGCTATTCGCGCCGATATTGTCGTAAAGCCCTCGGCTGCGCGCGCGCTGGCGCGCTCTTTGCGCTTCATCTCGGCCTCCTTCTTGTCCATCGCGCCCTCGGCTACCGCGATTATCGAGAAGGACTTGTTCTGCTTGGCGCGGTCGTTTACGGCGCGCACCACGCGGTCTATATCGTATGGTATCTCGGGCAGCAGCACCACATCCGCACCGCCGGCTATGCCGCTGTACAGCGTGAGCCAGCCGGCCTTGTTGCCCATTATTTCGATGACCATCACGCGGCCATGACTGGTTGCGGTGGTATGTATGCGGTCTATCACCTCGGTCGCGATGTCGACCGCCGTATGGAAGCCAAACGTGACCTCGGTGCCCCAGATGTCATTGTCTATCGTCTTGGGCAGGCCGATTACATTGAGGCCCTCTTCCGAGAGCAGGTTGGCGGTCTTGTGAGTGCCATTGCCGCCCAGCGTGACCAGGCAGTCCAGCTTCAGCTTTTTGTAGTTGGACTTCATCTCGGCGACCTTGTCGAGGTTGTCCTCGCCTATCACGCGCATGTACTTATATGGCTGGCGGCTGGTACCCAGTATTGTTCCGCCCAGCGTGAGTATGCCCGAGAAGTCGGTACGATTCATCTCCCTGTATTCGCCCTGAATCAGCCCCCGGTAGCCGTCGACTATGCCTATTATATCGGCGTCGAACATCTCGTACGCCGCGCGCGCCACGCCTCTTATCGCGGCATTCAGGCCCGGGCAGTCGCCGCCACTGGTCAATATACCTATCCTGCGCTTCATCAGCATACCCTCCTTATCATTATACAACCGTCAGTTGTCCACAGTCTCGTCCAGATTCACCAGTTCGTAGTCATGTCGCAGCGGCCCGCGGCACAGCCTGAGCACATCCGCCGTGTCCATCACCAGCGACGCCGTCGAATCGCCCGGATGCAGGCACACACGCGGCCACCGCGCCACCGCCTCGTCCACGACCAGCTTTATCCGCCCCGACTCGTCGCTCAGCAGCGCCAGCGGCGACGCCGCTCCCGGCTCCACGCCCAGCAGCTCCGGCATGTCCTCGCCGGGCACAAAGCTAAGCCGGCTCACGCCCAGCTCGCGCGACAGCCGTGCCGTGCGAAACGGCTTTGAATCGGTAAGCAGCAGATAAAACCGCGTGCGCTGGCGGTTGGTCAGCAGCAGGTTCTTGCAGTGCGGCGCACCCAACGCCCGGCCTATCGGCTCGCAATCGGCCATTGTAAACACGCGCTCATGCTCCATCCATTGATAATGCGCGCCCTGCGCGTCCAGGAATTCGCGCACGCGCGCCTTCATCGATTGGGTCTGCGTATCGATCAACCTCACTTGTCCGCCGCCCACAGCTTTATAAGCGGCAAAACTTCATCCGGGCTCTTTATCAGCGCCAGCGCACCGTTTTCGAGCAGCTCGTCGGCCTGCCTGAAGCCCCACAGCACGCCCACGCCCCGTGCACCGGCCGCATCCGCAGTCTGCATGTCCACGCCCGAGTCGCCAAAGTACGCGCACTCCTCGGGCTTTACGCCCATCTGCTCCATGGCCTCGAACGCCGTCGTCGGATCGGGCTTTATCGGCCGGCCCTCGCGCTGGCCGATCACCGCGGTGAACAATCCCGCGCCGAACATGCGCTTGACGAGCAGTTGCGCTGACTGGTCGGGCTTGTTGGTCAGCACCGCCAGGCGTATGCCACGGGCCTTGAGCTGTTGCAGCATCCAGTTAATGCCCGGGTACGGCCGGGTCGAATCCATGCCGTGCTCCATGTAATAGGACTGGAACACCTGCCTGAGCGTGCGCACCTGTTCAGGCGTGCGCGCATACGGCGGCAGCGCGCGCTCGCACAGCCGCGTCACCCCATTGCCGACCATGTACTTGTACTCGTCCAGCGTATGCACCGGATATCCGCGCTCCATAAGCGCGTAATTAGTGCTGGTGGCCAGATCCTCCAGCGAATTTATCAGCGTGCCGTCCAGATCGAACAGGCAGCCGCGCACAGGCATCCTAATAATCGAAGGTCACGCTCCTTAATATAGCCGCGCCCCACAGACGCGCTCGCACCGGTCAGCGCCGGCGTCCGAGGTTTACCGAGGTTTAATTTACAATATTCTATAAAAATATGCCCCGATTCCTGCATTCTAAATGTTAAATGTCGATATAGCGCCAGATTTTAAGCATAATTGGCGCCGGCCGGTTCAGTCCGCCCTCCGCGGCAACAGGTAGAAAAACAGCGCCTGCTCGCCGCGCGTCTGCTCAAACGCGTCGTAAAGGCGCGTATCCACACTGCCCAGCTCAAAGCCGTATTTGATGTAGAACCGGCACGCTTTCAGGTTCCAGTCCTGAGTTTCGAGCGCGGCGCCATAAAGGCCCTGCGCGCGTCCCCATGCCAGCGCCGCATCCATCAGCTGCGTGCCCACGCCCCTGCCGCGCCATACCCGGTCGACCTTTATGTCCTCTATAAACGCGTTGCGGTTCCAGCGCCGATACACCCGCACGCTGCCTATGCGCATGCCGTCCTCCAGCGCCAGGAACGCTGCGCGATCATCGCTGTTCAGATAATCGCGCGGGTCGTAATCATCGTCGGGATATGTATGCTGGCATGGCGTGGCAAGCAGTTCCTCCGCGTGATGCCATTGCGCGCCGTCAAACCGCACCGCCAGCCGGCCTATTACGTCAATCGGCTGTTCGGGCTGGGGCAGCAGCTTCAGATGCTCCTCAGTAAACCGGACTATCTGCGGCATTGAATTGCCTCCTTTGAGGTACTATTTGTATGAATATAGCATGTTCTGCCGCATCTTGTCAATGCGCCTGACGGGCCGCGCCCCGGAGCCGGCCCGCATTCTTTGATCGATTTTACATGACACAAACGCCGGCACACACAACTGAGCTCAGTAAGGCGCAGCGATAGAAGCAAGCCGGACGGCAATCAACGCCCGATGCATGGCCTGACATCCCTGACGGCTTATGCAACTATTGTTCTCGCTTTTACCCAAAAGCGGGCCGGTCGGCAATCAACGCCCAACTCATGACATGACGTCCCATACGGCTTATTCAACTATTGTCCACGCTTTTTCGCAAAAGCAGGCCGGACGGCAATCAGCGCCCCAACCCATGGCCTGACATGCCAGACGATTTATTCAACTATTGTCCACGCTTTTTCGCAAAAGCGGGCTGGACGGCAATCAGCGCCCAACCCATGGCATGACGTGCCAGACGGCTTATTTAACTATTGCCCTCGTATTTACGCAAAAGCAGCCCGGACGGCAATCAGCGCCCCAACTCATGACATGCCAGACGTCATATTATTGCCCACGCTTTTTCGCAAAAGCGGGCCGGACGTTTAACAGCACACGGCCCATACCTAAATTGCCAGCAACCATATTTAAAGCGCAGTTCGACCCACTTGCATAAAAGCGGGCCGGACGCCTGTAAACGCCCGACCCGCAAACATATGCCGCGCCGTCAGCCTACCTGTGCGTCACTACGCGCGCGCACAGCGTCGCAAAGTACAGCGCCGCCGCGCACAGCACTATCGCCGCGCCCGCGCTTGTGTTCAGGTAGAATGACAGTATCAGCCCGCTTATGCCCGATATCAAACCCAGCACTATCGCCCACAGCGCATACTGGCGGCTGTTGCGCGCCAGATTGCGCGAGGCCGCCGCCGGCAGTATCAGCAGCGAATTTATCAGCAGCGTACCTATCCATTGTATCGACAGCATCACGACCACCGCCATCAGCGCCGCAAACGCGCACTCTATCACGCGCGTGTTGACGCCGCGGCTGCGCGCCCAGTCCGCGTTCACATTGGTCAGCTGCATGCGGTTGTACAGCGCGACCCACGCCGCAAGCACCACTATCAGCACCCCCAGCAGCAGCCACAGATCGCCCTCCGTCACGCTCAGCACGTCGCCCACCAGCAGTCCTTCGTACTTTGCCAGTCCGCCGCCCACCGCCATTATCAGCAGGCCCAATGCCATCGTCGTCGATGAAAACACGCTTATCACCGTGTCCGCCGATGCGCTGCCACGCTGCTTGACCATGATAAGCATTATCGCCCATATCACGCCGAACGCCAGCATCGCCGGCAGCTGGTTGCTCAGGCCCATAAGTATGCCTATGCCCACGCCCGTCAGCGCGCTGTGGCCCAGCGCATCCGAGAAAAACGCCATCCGCCCCGACACCGCCATCGTGCCCATCAGCGCCATTGCCGGCGCTATCAGCACTATCGCCACCAGCGCCAGCCGCATAAACCCGTACTGACACCACTCAAACGGCAGCGCGCTCAGCGCTGCACCCACCATGTTCATCTCGCGCCGCCTCCCATCCTGCCAAACACCTGCGCAAACTCGTCCGAGGCAAACACCTCGTCCGGCGTGCCGTCGCACAGCACCCCGCCCCGCAACAGCACAACCCGCTGCGCATGCCGCCTGACCATCTCAAAGTCGTGCGAGACCAGCAGTATCGCCATGTGATGCGCCTTGAGCAGGTTGCCGACCATGTTGTAGAACAGATCCACGCCGTTCTGGTCCATGCCCGAGATCGGCTCGTCCAGTATCAACAGATCGGGCATCGGCTCCAGCGCCAGCGCCAACAGTACCCGCTGCAGCTCGCCGCCCGACAGCGCGCCCACGCGCCGGTCGAGCAACTGCTCGCACTGCGTGACGCTGAGCACCCGTCGCGCCAGTTCGCGCACTTTGCGCGGCGCGCCCAGCCACGCCGGGAACCGCGTCAGCGCCGATGTTATCAGATCCTGTACGCTCATGGGCGTATCGGCGTCCATGTCCAGATGTTGCGGCACGTAGCCCACCTTTATGCGCAGCGGCTTGCCATGTTCGTTCACATGGCGCACCTCGCCGTCGTGGGGCACTATGCCCATCAGCGCCTTGAGCAGCGTCGTCTTGCCCGCGCCGTTGGGCCCCACCAGCGCCGTCAGTTCGCCGCAGTGTATGTGCAGGCTCACGTCGCTGAGCAGCACGCTGTGCCCGCGCCGCACCGTTACATTGTCCATCTCTATGCGGCACAGTCCGCAGCTTGAATCATGTATTGCCATCCACCAGCGCCTCCCTGAGCGTCATCGCGTCGCTTAATATGCCCTGTTCGTATGCATCGGGCGTCAGCTCGCCGCTGGTCAGCGAGTCCAATGCGTATATGCTCACGCCGGTCTCGCGGCTGAGCACCTCGGCCGCCTTCTCCGAATACGCCTTTTCAACGAACAGCGCCTTTATGTCCATGTCGCGCACCGTGTCCACCAGCCGCGCCATGTCACGCGTGCGCGGCATCTGACCCGGCTCCTGTCCCAGCGACGCCACTATGTCCAGCCCATAATCGCGCGCAAGGTATTCAAACGCCGGATGCGACGTGACTATCTTGGCGCCCTGCACATCGCTTAGCAGTTCCGTTACCTGCGCGTCCAGCTGCTCCAGTCGCGCTATGTAGTCCTGCGCGTTGCGCTGGTAGGCATCGGCATGGTCCGGATCCTGCGCGCTCAGCCCGCGCGCTATGTTTTCGACCTGCTTTATCGCCTGGCGCGGCGACATCCATATATGCGCGTTTACGTCGCTGTGAGTGTGAGCTGCGTGGGCGTCGGCAGATTCATCCGCGTGGTCGGCGTCGGCGGCATCGTGATCTGCATGCGCTTCGCCGTCGATTATCAGGTCTATGCCCTCGCTGGCGTCTACCACCGGCTTGCGCTGATCTGAAATTATCGTGTCCACAAAGCCCTCCATGCCTGCGCCGTTTATCACGACCACGTCGACGGCATGTATCATGCGCATATCGCCGGTGCGCAGCGTGTAGTCATGCAGGCAGCCTACGTTCTGCTGGGCCATGTTGTCCACGCGCACGCCGTCTATGCCGCCCGCCACGTTTATCGTCAGCAGGTACATCGGGTAAAACGACGTCAGTATGCAGAACTCATCCGCCCCGGCGCTCGCCTGCACCGGCGCGATTGCCAGCGCCAGGCACATCAGCAGCGCCCATACTCTTTTCATAAAACCATCCTCTTTCGGCACCTCGACAAACATACCGCACGACACATGCCGCGCGGCTGCTAATGCAACTGCTTTGCAATTATAGTCACTCGCAGTGCGTTTGTCAATATCCCTGTGGGGTATCTGTCGAAATTTTATGCATGGGCGCCGCGCTGCCATGCAATTGCAGCACATATATAAAATGATATTTCTGATACGGCCACACCTTGACACAGCAAAAGCCCCGGCTGAATCAGCCGAGGCTCTGTCTATTGGCCAATCCAAACGCATGCCTGTGCGTCTGTGCGCCGAACTATTCGCAAGTCTAGTCAACCGGCATTGCAAACCGCAGGCGCATATCAACGATAATCAATACACCCTGCATCAATTTAAGTGCAAAAATCCAGCAAGGCGATTGTGTGAATAGTGCGGCTCTATCGCCGAAGGGTTTTACAACGGCATTAACCCCGCCGCTTCACATCCGATTCTGCGCCTTACAGTCGCTCTGGCACGGCGGCCGCCATCGACGCACGGCTACACACTGCTCAGCCACACCGGCTTAACCGACTCGTTCTCTGCGCGTCATATGCACTAGTGGCTCATTCATTGCACGTCAGCCGCGCCAGTGCTCATGCCCTGTACGTCAGTCGCACCAGTGCTCATGCCCTGCACGTCAGACGCATCAGTGCTCATGCCCTGTACGTCAGACGCATCAGTGACTCATGCCCTGTACGTCAGCCGCACCAGCGTGCCCTCATGCGCGCCCAGCACCTCGCACACCGCGCCGCCCGCACAGCTCACCGGCTGCGCGTTCCACGCGTCCACCGCGTCGAACGCGCCGTCAAACCCGGCCTCGCTCAGCGCCACCGCCACCGCACGCGGCGCATCGGCAAAGTTGAACAGCGCGATGCAGCCGCCCTCGGCCGTGTCGCACGCCCACGCGCCCGCCTCGCCGCGCCGATAAATCATGCGCGTACCGGTCGAGCGCTGATTGACCGCCAGCGCATACTCGTTTGTCAGCAGCGAGTACGTGAACTCGTCCATGCCGGGCATGTCGCAGCCCAGTATCAGCGGCGAACGCGCTATGCACCACAGCGACATCAGGAATCGCTGCTCGTTGCGCGTGAAGTTGGTGTCGCGCGGCCGGTTCCAGTCGCTGTTGGAGCGCACCGACAGCCGGCCCACCGGTATCATGTCGGCATCCGGGTAGTGGCCCGGGCGCAGGTATGGCAACCACTGCGTCAACAGGTCGAACTGCTCGTCCAATGCGCGCCAGCTGTCCCAGAAGTCGTTGGATATGCGCCATATGTTCGTCAGCTCTGAAACGTCCTGCGCCGCCTTCAGCGAGAACATGCCCGGCGACGATGAGAACACTATCTCCCGCCCGGTGCGGTCTATCGCGTTGCGTATCAGCCTTGCCTCGCCGCTGTGGTAATCGCGGCCGTCCCGGTACTCGGGATGGCTCATGTCGTCGACCTTGATCAGGTCCACGCCCCAGCCCGCGTACAGCTCCAGCAATGAATCATAATACGCCTGCGCGCCCGGATGATTCGGGTCCACGCCGTACATGTCCATGTTCCACGGGCACACGCTTTCACCCAGCGCTATGTCGCGCGCCGTGCAGTCCGCACCCTTTATCGGGCAATCCGCATACACCGCCTGCCGCGGTATGCCGCGCAGTATGTGTATGCCGAACTTGAGTCCCATCGCGTGCACCGCGTCGGCCAACGGCTTGAACCCGCGCCCGTCCGCCGCCGATGGGAACCGATTCACCGCCGGCATCAGCCGACCGTACTCATCCATGCACAGCCGCGGCAGGTTGCGGTACTCGGTGCCGCACGCGTCCGGCTCACTCCACTGTATGTCAACCGTCACGTACTGCCAGCCGAACTTGAGCAGCTTGTCGGCCATGAACCGCGCATTGGCCAGCACTTCGTCCTCGCGCACGCTTGCGCCGTAGCAGTCCCAGCTGTTCCAGCCCATTGGAGGCGTTCCCGGAAACACTTTATCCATATGCATATCCCTTTCAATCGATAGTGGTATTTAATCCCAATCAAAGGCCGGCATCACGCAAGCGTATCGGCGCCGCACACCGTGCCGCCGCCCAGGCAGTACCTGTCGCAGTACACCACCGCCGCCTGACCCGGCGTGACCGCGCGCTGCGGCTCCTCAAATTCCAGCGCAAAGCCCGCGTCGGTAAGCGTCAGTATCGCATGCTGCAAGGGCTGCCGGTGCCTGAGCCGCACCTGACATGCCAGCCGTCCGCCCAACTCGACCGGCGCATGCTCTGCCACCCAGTACGGCTGCTCGCACTGTACATGCAACGAATACAGCCGCGGCGAATCCTCGCCCTGCTCAACCAGCAGCACATTGCGCTCCAGGTCCTTGCCCACGACGAACCACCGCCGCCCGTCGCCCGAGCCGCCTATGCCCAGCCCCCGGCGCTGGCCCAGCGTGTAGTACATAAGCCCGTCGTGCCGGCCCACGACATGGCCATCGGGCGCAACCATGTCGCCCGGCTGTGCGGGCAGATACTGCATCAGAAACCGCTTGAAGTTGCGCTCGCCTATGAAGCATACGCCGGTCGAGTCCTTCTTGGCGCTGACCGGCAGCCCGTTCTCAGACGCCAGCCGTCGCAGTTCGGGCTTGGTCATGCCGCCTATCGGGAACATCGCCATGCTCAGCGCGCGCTGGCCCAGCATGTACAGGAAGTAAGTCTGATCCTTGTTCTCGTCGGCGCTGCGCTCCAGCCGATATTCGCCATTATCGCAGCTCACCCCGGCATAGTGACCGGTCGCCAGTTTGTCCGCGCCCAGTTGCCGCGCAAAGTCCAGCAATGTGCCGAACTTTATCTCGCGGTTGCACAGCACGTCCGGGTTGGGCGTGCGACCGCGCCGGTACTCGTCCAGGAAGTAGCTGAACACCCGCTCCTTATACTGCCGGGCAAAGTTGACCGAGTAGTACGGTATGCCTATCACCTCGGCGATGCGCTGCACGTCGCGCCAGTCCTGCGCGGCGGTGCATACGCCGTCCTCGTCCTGCTCCTCCCAGTTGTTCATGAATACGCCTATCACGTCGTGGCCCTGCCGCTTGAGCAGCAGCGCCGCCACCGCCGAGTCCACGCCGCCCGACATGCCCACTACTACTCTCATGTCACTCACCAAACAGCTCGGTCGACAGGTACCGCTCGCCGGTATCGGGCAGTATCACAACTACCGCCCGTCCGGCGTACTCGGCCCGCGCGCCCAGTCGCAGCGCCGCCGCCAGCGCCGCGCCCGACGATATGCCGCACAGCACGCCCTCGCGCCGCGCCGCCTGGCGCGCAAAGTCCATGGCGTCGGCCGTAGTCACGGTCATGACCTCGTCTATAAGCCCGCGATCCAGCACCTCCGGCACGAAGTTCGCGCCTATTCCCTGTATGCCGTGCGGCCCCGCCTTGCCGCCCGACAGCAGCGGCGATTCGGCCGGCTCCACCGCCACTATGTGCGTAGACGCGTCGGCCTCGCGCAGCGCCCGCCCGGTGCCGGTCAGCGTGCCGCCGGTGCCCACCGCACTGATGAACGCCGCGACCGGCTCGCCTTCCATGTCGCGCAGTATCTCGCGCGCGGTCGTCTCGTAGTGCGCGCGCGCATTGGCAGGGTTGGTGAACTGGCTGGGTATGTAGCCGTTCTGCTCGCGCGCCAACCGCTCAGCCGCCTCGACCGCACCGCTCATGCCCTGCGCGCCGGGCGTAAGCAGTATCCTGGCGCCATACGCCGCCGCCAGCTTGCGCCGCTCTATCGACATGGTGTCCGGCATGACCAACGTCAGCTGGTACCCCAGCACCGCCGCCGCCATCGCCAGGCCAAGTCCGGTGTTGCCGCTGGTCGGCTCTATCAGCTGCATGCCGGGTTTGAGTTCGCCCGACGCCTCGGCCGCACGTATCATGCTCAATGCCGCGCGATCCTTGGTGCTGCCGCCGGGATTGCGCGATTCGAGTTTGGCCAGTATGCGCGCACCTACGCCATGCGCCGCCGCCAGACGGCTCAGCTCGACCAGCGGCGTATTGCCTATCGTCTCCAGTACATCGCGGTAAACTGCCATAATTTGCCTCCTAATATGTGCGCAAACGCCGCCGCCCGCCTGGACAGCGGGCCGCGGCTTGCGTGTCGTTTAAGTGATAGAGTATACTATATAATCATCAATTGAGCAGCGGTTCATCAACCTACCGGTTCAGGTTCGCCCTCGGCAGAGCCCTCGTCCTCGCCAGAGCCCTCCTCCGCGCCGCTCTCGTCAGCATTGTCGCCCTGGCCCTCATCGCCTTCGGGCTGGGGATTCAGCTCGTTCTCGAGCTGCGCCAGCTCCTCGTCGGTCAGGCGCTGCGGCTCCTCGGCCACCTGCGCATCGCCAGGTATCACGCCCATGCCGGTTATTATCATGTCGCCATTGTCGAGCAGCACGCCCTCCTCCAGCACCTGATAGACCGTGGCCGTGCCGCCCAGCGCGCTGTCGCCAACCTGCGGCTGATTGCCTATGACCAGCTCGCCCGGCGTGCCGTCGTTATAGCCCGTATAGCGATACAGACCGTCGTCGGCCGCAGCGTAATAGTACGTGGATGTGCTGCCGTCGGGCATGTACGTGCGCACCATTACCGTCTTGCCATCGTCCATCGCCAGCGTCCACAGTTCACGGCCATCGCTGAGCTTGAACTTCATGCTCGGCTGCGGCACAAAGTCGCTGCCATAGTACGGCGAAGGTTCGCTCGCCGGCTCCTCGGTCGGCGCTTCCGTAGGCGCCTCGGTCGGCTCTTCGGTCGGCGCTTCCGTGGGTGCCTCGGTCGGCGCTTCCGTAGGTGCCTCGGTCGGCGCTTCGGTCGGCGCTTCAGTCGGCGCCTCGGTCGGTGCTTCAGTCGGTGCCTCGGTCGGCGCTTCAGTCGGCGCTTCGGTCGGTATCGGCGTAGGCTCCTCTGTCGGTATCGGCGTGGGCTCCTCTGTCGGTATCGGCGTGGGCACCTCGGTCGGTATCGGCGTTGCCGGGACCTCGGTCGGTATTATCGTGGGTATCGGCGTCGCCGGCACTTCGGTCGGTATAATCGTCGGCACCTCGGTGGGTATCATCGTCGGTATCTCAGTCGGTATCGGAGTCACTATCGGCTGCTCGGTATACGCCAGCGTGGGTGCGGGCGTCTGCGGCACCTGAGTCGGTATGATCGTAGGCAGCGCAGTCGGAATCGCCGTAGGCACCTGCGTCGGTATCGGTGTGGGCACTCGAGTGGGTACCGCAGTCGGAGCACTGGTCGGACGGCGCGTCGGCCGCTCTACCGGCTTGTAATCGTCGGTGTTGTCCAGCACCGAATCGTCGCCCATCCACGACGGGTTGTCGGTAGCCAACGGCCTGAACCCGGTGGACGGGTCGGGCGTGGGCAGTCCAGTAGTGGCCGATGCGGACGGCGACGAAGTAGGCATCACCGTGGACGTGGCCGTAGCCGGCAACAGCGTGGGCAATACATCGTTATACTGATCCACCGAATCGCGGGTGAGCATCCATATGCCCAGCGCCAGGAACAGCACGCAGCCCGCGCCTATCGCACCCATTATGATGCGGTTGCGACGGCGCGCAATCTCATCCTCGTACTCAAGCTCATCCTCGAGTTCGGCCTCATCGGACTCGTCAAGCGGCTCGATGGGCTGCTCATCGTCGGGCGCATCAGACGCATCGCCATCGGCTCCATCGGCATCGCCACCGCTGACATGGGCAGCGGGTCCACCGCGCAGTGCGGCGGCCTGTTGCTTGTCAACTGCGGCGTATATGCTGCCATTGCCCTCATAGAGCTTGCAGCCCAGGGCCTCCATGCGCGCGCGCAGCGCCTCCATACCGTCGGCAAACGCCTGCTCACTGCCCGGCACCGGCGCGACTTCCAACGTGCGCGCATCGCGGCGCGCAAGCTGGCGCGGGAAGTATTCGTATATGCGTATGCGCTCCTGGGTCGTCTGGTCCAGCGCGGCGTATATTATGGCATCCTCGGTTTGATTGAGCGCGCGGCCGACTATATACCCATCCCCTATCGCCGTATTGGGCGGCAGGTGTTTGGGATTGAACGGCTTGCTTTCGTCGCCGCCACAATAGCGGCATATGTTGCCATCATCAGTCTGGCGCATACAATATGTGCAGCGTCGCATTATTTCACTCCCATTCGTGACTTGACCGGCTCAGCCAGAGCATTCTCATATGAGGATCGACCAGCCCTGCCGGCACAGGATAATACTGAATATTAGACGCAGTCTCAGCGCAATTCGTTCCCTGCCGCGCGGGCTGCCGCGGCCAGGCGCGCCATTGTTATCGTCCGCACCCGTTCGGACAGCGCCTCGCGGTCAAGCGTCGCGTCCAGCACTTCTATGCGGCCGGGCTGCACCGCGGCCAGCTGCTCAAATCCGGCGCGCACGCGGGCATGGAACTCATCGCGTTCACTCTCTATGCGGTCGGCCTCGCGCTGACGGCGTGCGCGCGCGCTGGCCGGGTCTATGTCAAACAACAGCGTCAATTCGGGCATCAGTCCGTCCACAGCGGCGCGATTCAGCTCCAATACGAGCTCTATGCCCAACTCGCGTCCCGCGCCCTGATACGCCAGGCTCGAATCCAGATACCTGTCGCTGAGCACGATCTCGCCGCGCTCCAGCGCCGGACGCAGCGTCTGACGCACGTGCTGCGCGCGCGACGCCGCAAACAGCAGCGCTTCGCACTCGGGCGACATATCCCCGCCCGTCAACAGCAGCTCGCGTATGCGCTCGCCGATCGGGCTGCCGCCGGGTTCGCGCGTGGCGGTCACGCGCCAGCCGCACAGCTCGAGCCACTTTTGCAGCAGTTCCAGCTGCGTGCTCTTGCCGCAGCCGTCTATGCCTTCGACCGATATGAACATGCCCGGCGCGCCGCCCGAGCCGCCCAGCAGCGTCGTGGACAGCGCCTCGACCGAATCGCAAAGCTCATCCGCTCCGGCCAGTTCATCGCGCGAGCCATACCCGTACAGCGCGCCTATCGCGACCACGCCCGCGCGCCGCGCGCCATCCAGGTCGTATACCCGATCGCCGACCATCGCCGCCCGGCACTCGCCTGCGGGCAATGCGCGGCGTATCAGCTCTTCCTTGGGCAGTCCCGACTCATCCATCGGCGCGGCGCTTATCACGTCAAAATACGGCTCAAGTCCAAAATGCTTCAGCACCTGCTGCGCAAACTGCACCGGCTTGGCGGTGGCCACGCCCAGGCGCACGCCCCGGGCCTTCAGCGACTTGAGCAGCCGGGGTATGCCCGGATACACGCGGTTTTCCAGCCAGCCCACCTGGGCATAGCGCTCCCTGAACAGGCGCACGCCCTCCAGCGCCTGCGCGTGCGTCATGCCGTGCAGCTTCTCAAACGAACTCAGCAGCGGCGGACCCACGTACAGTCGCTGCATCTCCTTGGGCAACAACGGCATGCCCATGCGCGTCAACGCGTCGTTCACGCTGCTTATTATGCCCGACGCGGAATCGGTCAGCGTGCCGTCCAGGTCAAATAGCACGCAATCGTACATTGCACAGTCCTCCCTTTCGCCTCGGCGTCGGGCGGCGCGGTGTGCGCTTACCGACGTCAAGTCGTACCAAGCTAATTGTAAGCGACCCGGCGCATCGTGTCTAGCATATTTTGGCAAAGCTGACGCGCAGATAGTTATTTTTATCGGCCGGCCGCCGCACACCGCCAGCCCTGGCGCGATAAACGCATGCCCCGTGATGGGGAGCAGGCCATCACGACAAATCCGCCGCTCACTCTCGCACGAAAACGCGCATGTGTAGTACTGGAACCATTCCGACCAACACAACAGGCCCGCCGCTCACTCTCGCACGAAAGTACGCATAGGCAGCACTGAGACCATTCTGACCAGTTAACATGCCTGCTCCTCACTCTCGCGTGTAAACGCGCATGTGTGGCACTGGAACCATTCCGACCAGCACAACGGGCCTTCCCTAACTCTCGCGGGTAAACGCACATTGGCAGCACTGGGGCCATTCCGACCAGCACAACAAGCCCGCCGCTCACTCTAGCGGGTAAACGCGCATGGGCAGCACTGGTGCCATTCTGACCAGTTAACATGCCTGCTCCTCACTCTCGCGGGAAAACGCGCATGTGTAGCACTGGAACCATTCCGACCAGCGCAACGAGCCCGCCGCTCACTCTCGCGTGACCACGCACATGCCCTGCTCAAGCCCGAACAGGCTCGCCCCGGCGTGCTGGGCATCGGCCAGCATCGCCGCCAGTTCATGCGATATCAGCTCGCCCGGCACGCACAGCGGCACCCCGGGCGGATATACCCCCAGCGCACGGGCCGCCACACGCCCCCGCGCCCGCGCCAGCGGAACGCGCTCGGTCGCACCCAGCACCGCCTCGCGCACGCTGCATATCCGCTCGCCGCGCGGCACGCGCGCGATGCGGGGCGCGGTAAAGCCGCTCTCGCCACGCGGCAGTTCGGCCAGGCCCCGCTCCAGCCGCTCAAAATCCTCCGCGCGATCGGCCACCGTCGATATCAGCACTATGCGGCGCGGATCGGCCAGCTCGACGTCTATGCCGCGCGCCGCCAGCGCTGCCAGCGCTTCATGACCAGTTATGCCGCGCGCCGTCACGTCCAGCGCCAGCCGAGTAGTGTCGCAGGTCTGACCAAACCACTCGCGCGCCGGAGCCAGATCCCATGCCGCACACCTGGCATTGAGCCGCTCGCACAACCCGCTTATTCGTTCGAGTTCGGCCGCGCCTCGCTCATCCATGTACTGGCGCGCCGCATCCAACGACGCCATTATCAGAAACGACGGACTGGAGCTCTGCGTCAGCGCCACGCAGCGCAGCAGCCGCTCCAAGTCGATGCCCGCGGCACAATTGAGAAACGCCCCGCCCGTCAACGCATTCAGCGTCTTATGCGCACTCTGCACGCATATGTCAGCGCCGGCGTCCAGCGCGCTCACGCCCATGTCCGGCTCGTGGCGCCACAACTGCCCAGCGCCCAGCCAGTTGAGGTGCGCGCCATGCGCCTCATCGACCAGCAGCAGCATACCGGATGCGTGCACCGCCCACGCCAGCGGTTCCAGTGCCGGCATGCGTCCGTAATAGTCCGGCCGCGTGACCAGCACGCACGCCGCATCCGGAGCGTCCTGCACCGCGCGCACCAGCGCCTCAACAGGCGTAAACGGCGCGCCGCCATCGTCCGCCATCGATTCCACCCACACCGGCTCCAGCCCATATAGCGCGCACGCCGACACCGCACTCAGATGACAGGCGCGCGGCAGTATCACGCGTTGCCCAGGTCGGGCGGCATAGCCCAGCATAGCCTGCACGCCGCAGGTCGAACCATTGGTCAGCAGCACCGTGGCCGCGGCACGCGCACTGCGCGCGGCAAGGCGTTGCGCCGCAGCTATCGGCCCCGAAGCAGCATACAGGTCGTCGGTCACGGGCAGCTCAGTCACGTCAAACGCCGCGTCCAGCGGCAGCAGTTCAGCGCGGCCTTTGTGACCCGGCATGTGAAAGCTGGTCCTTGCGCGCATGGCAGCCAGTGCGGCAACCAGGGGAGCTTTCTGGGGTATATTATGCATATTATCGTCCTCGATATATAGAATGGATGTCCTAAATGAATAGCTTAATATTATTGAACTGCTCAGCCGCGCCCTGCATCAGGCGCGCACATTGCACTAAAACAATCTGAATTGACTTTATAAGTTGACCGCAATACGCCCGCAACGCTCCGGGCGCGCCTCGCAGACAGCGCCAGATGTCGCCGCCCGTGCCGCTGTGTCGACACGGCTTGGCCGGATTCACATCGTCAAATGCGCATATATGCATTATAAATGTGCGCACTCATCCGCGCCTGCCGTTGGAGCTACCTGTCCACGCTCACAGCCTCGCGCCAGACGTTGCTATTTTTCATGGGCACGCCGGCAGGCATTGGCAATGCTCAATCCTCATCATCGTCATCCGCATCCGCATCGTCTTGTGCGTCGTCATCGTCGCCCGAATCGCCTGCGCTGCCGTCAAAGTCGTCGATATCGTCCAGCGCATCCAGATCGGCATGTTCGACCAGGTCTGCAAGCCTGGCCAGACTGTCGAGATCGGTTATCTCGTCAAAGCCCATATCGCCCTGGCTCCCAATGCCTTCCGAGCCGTCCGCGTCGCCCTGCCCGGCGGACGCATCGATACCGCCGAATTCGGGATGCGCCCGGGCGGCATCTGCGCTGCCCAGCCTGCCCAGCCCGACATACGCCAGCAGTTCCGCCACTGACGCCACTATATACGTCTCAACCAGGCCGTCATCCTGAGCCGCCTGCGGCACGCTCAATGCAACCGGCAGCTTTATATTGCGCAGCGCATCCAGCAGCGCATCGTACTCATCGGTGCCCGGTATGGCATTGGTCATGACCTTCTCGCATTCAGTGCAGATAAAGCTGTCGCCCAGCCTTATGCCGTCGTTTGACATTTTACCACATATAATGCATTTTCTCATTCAATTTGTACCTCCAGATAATATTCTCTCCAGCTTTACCCATTTTCAACGGCGTTTGCGTTAAAAATATTTCCAAACGGTTGATGTCTTGTCTGTCGTTTAGCGTATCATTCTAATATCATCTGGATATTGAACTGGTTAATATCGCATATATAGACCTGCGGGCGACCGCCGATATCCATCCGCGATTGCGCATTCCATTCATGGACAGTCCGTTTGCATGACTACGCGCACCCGCGCGGCCACGGCGTCGCCCAATCAGGTCTCAATTACCATCAACGTTCATGCGCGCATGAGCGCTCCGGCGCATGCTCACCACACTGCGCCGGTCAGCCCACGCCATGCTCATGCGCGCAAAGTCGCAACCAATCGCGACCCGTACGCCGTCCAACACTCACGGCCGGGCCGCAACGCACAGCCAGTCGCCGTCGCTCAGGCAGCTCCGCGCACGCCTTAAACGATACGGCCCACCGGGAACTGGGCTATGTGCAGCCGTGCGGTGCCATACGGCACCAGCTCTATCTCGCGCTCGTCAGCCTTTGCGCACTCGGGCGATATCGGCGGATTGGCGCAGGACGCTCCATCCATGCCCCACTCCGGCACGCGCGCGGCTTTTACCTTCAGGCGCAGCGGCGCGTCTCCCATAAAGCCCGCTGGCGCCTCGGTGCGCTCGGCCTTGCGCTCCGGCAGCGCCACGTCGTCCAGCAGCGCCCAGTTCCACTCACTGCGCGGCCATATCTCGTAATCGTCGCAGAAAGGACGCTGCTTGAGCACGGTCCATTCCTCCTTGATGGGCAGCGCCATAAGCAGCGGACCATAGTCCACTGCGCGCGATTGATGGAACCAGCTCGATACGCGCGGCGCCATGGGCAGATCTATCTCAATGACATCGCCGGTCTGCCAGGTGCGCATAAGCTTCACCATGCCGCCGACCGCCATCACATGTTCGCCGTTGCAGGTCGCCCCGAATCCCGTGCACCACTCGGGCACACGCAGGTATATCGGGAACTCGCACGGCTCCTTGACGCTCACCTCTATGCGAACGCGCTCGCCAAACGGGTACTCGGTCTGCACGCTCAACCGCACCGGTTGACCGCCCGCCCAGTACCGCACCGTGCATGGCGCATAGCTGACCGCCGCCAGTCCGCCGTCGCGCGTGGCCATCCACAGCGACTCCACAAACTTGGGCCAGCCCTGATGCATGTTGGCAGTGCAGCAGCCGAAGTTGGGCTCCAGTCCAAACGTATTCGAATCCGGCTCATTGTTGAACCAGGGCCGCGGCTCATTGGTAGCGCGCACCTGATTGACCTGCTGCAGGTACTGGTGGGTCTTCATGTCGGGCGATATCGTAACCGGCAGCGCGTTGAACGCGAGCTTTTCGAGCCGGTCGCCCAGCGTGATGTCGCCCAGCGCCCATATAAGCGTCTCCAGCGAGAACATGGTTTCCACGACCGCGCACAGTTCAGTGCCCTGCGTGGGGCGATTGCCCGACAGATGCTCGTCGCCGGTAAACATGCCCATAGCCACGCCATGGTACTTCATCAGCTTCTGCCAGCCCTCATAGAACGCCTCGCGATCCTTCTCGCCGCCGTGCAGCAGGAACTCAAGCGCCGGAGTCTTAAGCCCCATGGCCACGTTGACCACGTGGGAGAAGTGGTACTGCGTGCGCATGTATGGCCGGTCCGCGCCGGTCAACTGGCTCTCGGCGTCGCGAGCGGCCTGCATCTCGCTCCAGGGTATGTGCCGCGCCATGGAGCGCGTGAACGGAAACGTCGTGAAAAACTGGCTCCAGTTGAGCGTCTGCGCATCCAGCTTGCGCATAAGGTTTACCAGGAACGGCGCGCCGGTCAGGTTGTACAGCCACATCACGCACAGTATGTTCTCCGCGCCGCGCGCTACCGCCCACTCTACCATGGGCTGCGCGTCCAGGTTCTTATACTGATACGCGAAGTACTTGAGCATGAACTTGGGCACGCGCTCGTCGGTCGTCGCGGTATAGTACTGTATCAGCGCCTTGAGCGCGACCATGCGCGGCCACCAGTCCGGATTGCGCTCCGGGCCGAAGAATCCGTCCTCACGCTGCGACGCGAGCATCCACTCTATGTAGCGCCCCGCCTGCGCTATCAGCTTTTCATCGCCCGTCAGGTATGCCAGCGGCACCAGTCCGTCCAGATAGTACGGCGCGCGCTCCCACGGGTCGCCCGGTCCGCCCAGCCACGCGCACTCGTCCGACACATCCGGCCAGATCTCGTACAGATGTCCGCTCAGTCCGCGCGCCTGCGTCTCCAGCTGTGCCTTGAGCCAGCCTTCGGGCTTTATTGCCGTCAGCGGCAGGGCCGCGTACTCGTTTTGCGGCAGCGGCGCGCGGTTGAAAAACACCTTATTGTTCATGAATTGTCCTCCAGTAATTTTAATTTTTTTCATTTATGCTCCGCTCTCCCGGCGGAATCCGACCAAAACCTTTAAGCAAGCTACTCCGAATATACTATACCACGCAACCGGGGCAGTTTTGCGTTTGTTTATCGTTAATCTTCGCGCTTTATGCTAAATTTCGCGCACCAAGCAAAATTTGCGCGGCATGCCCCGCCGGCAAACCGCGCAAAAACCAACTTTAAGACCGTGCACAGGCGCTCAACGGCCACGCCCTGCCCGGCGCGCGCGGTACGACGCGCGGTCAAATGTCATAAACTCGCACTCTATGCGTCCATTGTAGAGCCTGCGCCGCCTGTCGGCCCGCCGTCCAAATACCCGCTCAAACGCAGGATTGGGCGTGATCACTCCCAGCGCAAACTCGGGATGCGCGTCCGATACCATGCGCAGCGCCCGCGCGACCGCGTCAGCCGCCCGCCTGTCGCCCAGCCGCTCGCCATAGGGTGGATTGGCGAGCAGCGCGCCCAACTCATACGGCGAATGATAATCCCGCATGTCGGCGTTGATCAGCTCTATGCGCCGCTCAAACCCGCACTGGCGCACGTGCCGCCGCGCCAGGTCCAGCGCCTGCGGATCGATGTCCACGCCGGTGATCCTCAGCTCGTCACCGTCATGGGCATGAAAGCGTTCCGCCGCCTCGGCGCGCACGGCCGCAACCCAGGACGCCTCGCAACACGGCCACTGCTCCATGGCAAACCTGCGCTCCAGCCCCGGCGCGCGTTCGCAGGCAATCATCGCCGCCTCGCACAATATCGTGCCCGTGCCGCAGCATGGATCGACAAACGCCTGACCAGGCTGCCACGGCATAAGGCTCACCAGCGCCGCAGCCAGCGTCTCGCGCAGCGGCGCCTCGCCGTTCCAGGTGCGATAGCCCCGCCGGTTCAGCGCCTCGCCGCTCGAGTCAAGCGAGAGCACCACGCAATCGGAGTGTATCGCGCAGTCTATCTGGAATACCGCGCCGGTCTCGCTGAGCCAGTCGCCGCCGTAGCGCGATTTGAGTCGTTCTGCCACCGCCTTCTTGACTATCTTCTGGCAGTCCGACGGGCTCATCAGTTGACTGCGCGCACAGTGCGCGCGCACTGGGAACGCCGCGTCCGCCGGCAGCAGCGCCTCCCATTCGATAGCCCGCGTCGCCTCGAACAGCTCTTCAAATGTGCACGCCTCAAATCGTCCCATCTCCAGCATCACTCTATCGCTGCAGCGCAACCACATGTTCGCGCGCAATCCATCCTCCAGGCTGCCCTCAAATCGTGCGCCGCCGTTTGACGCCTGCACGTCATTCATGCCCAAAGCGCGCAACTCGCGCGCCACTATGCCTTCAAGCGCAAACGCCGCCGTAGCTATCCACCGCACTCGCGCAATCCCCCCATCACATCAAATCGCACGCCTATTATACGCCCTGCCGGCGCGCTTGTCGATAGCGCGCCGGATTAAGTTTGATTTAGCGCCGCAACCGCCTCCAAGCAATATTGTAAACCAAATAGTCAAAGTAGTTGACATTTGGCTGTGCATGTGATATCCTGAATGCCGGATAAAGTGCAGGAGGTGGCAAGGCATGGAGGCAAGGACAAGCTGGAGCGTGCGCGACATGACGTACTGCGCATTGATGGCGGTGATAATCGCGGTATGCTCGTGGATAACGATACCGATAGGCGCGGTGCCGTTCACCATGCAGACGCTTGGCATATTCTGTGCGCTGGGACTGCTGGGCGGCATGAGGGGCACGGTAGCGGTAGCGGTTTACGTGCTGATAGGAGCGCTGGGCGCGCCGGTATTTGCAGGGTTTGCGTCGGGCGTGGGCGCGCTGGTGAGCACGACGGGCGGATATATACTCGGGTTCATTGTAACAGGGCTGATCTACTGGCTGGTCACGGCGCGCGCGGGCGGAAGCTGGATGGCAAGGGCGCTGGGCATGGCGCTGGGGCTTATCGGGTGCTATGCGTTTGGCACGGCGTGGTTCATGCTGCTGTATGCCAAGACCACCGGGCCGATAGGACTGGGCACGGCGCTGGGCTGGTGCGTGATACCGTTCATAATACCCGATCTGTGCAAGCTGGCGCTGGGGCTGGCGCTGGCTGAAAGGATTCGCCGCCATGTCCACATATGATCTGAGGCCGCATCACGCGCTGTGCATGTGCTTTTTCACCGGACGCGGATACAGCGCCGACTTTATCGCCAATATGGACATTGTATTGCGCGACCTTGAACGCGGCGCAACGGCGCGCATCTGCGCCGGCTCCGATGCATTATGCGCGCATTGCCCCAATCTTCAGGCCGGACGCTGTGCCTCAGCCGGCAAGGTAGTGCGCTATGACGCGGCGGTAATGGCGCTGTGCGGGCTGCATGAGTGCGACATTGTAACCGCCGCCGAATTGCGCCGCGCCGTTATCGGCAACATTCTGCGCCCCGGCAAGCTGGCCGCCGTCTGCGGCGATTGCGAATGGAGCGGCTTATGTCAGCGGCTGGCAAACGACAGGCCGGATTTTTCAGCTGACTGCGCGCATGTCCAGCCTCTTTAGAACGGTTAAAAGCATAATGGCGTGCAAACATTACCACGTGCCCGCCACGATATCAACGCATCTCATATAGGCGTAGCTTACGGCTATGCCATTTTTGTTGACCTGTCCGTGCGATACGCCCGCCGCTACCTCGGCGCCGTCAAAGCCCCAGCCGTACATTGCAAACCGCATGGCCCTGCAAACCCGCTAAAGCGCGCCGGATCCATGCTCCGCGCAAAGCACGCTGCAAATCGAGCAGTACTGAATAAAATGATTTACACGCTCAGCATCGCTTTTGAACACCGCATGGTCGGAGAAACCCCATGCCGCTCGCCCGACTTGAGTCAAACTACCCGCCCCACATATGAGCCCGCACGGCTTTAATGTATGTATCTTGCTTGCCCGATCCGCGCGCCGCTCGCTCTGCATCGTCATGACCGGCATATCCGACCTGGCATCGTTATGCCACGCCCGCGGCCCACTCCACATAGCCGCACCCGATGCGTGTCACGCCAAGCCGGCTCACCCCTCACACAACCTTAATTTGCATGCAGACGCGAGATTTTTCGCAAAAGAGCTGTTCAAAACCGCAAAAATTTGATAAAATACAGTCAGAACGTCATTGTAAAGGAGTGCTTACCAATGCCCATAGTCAATTCACGCGAACTGCTCAAAAAGGCCTACGAGGGCGGCTACGCGCTCGGCGCTTTCAACGTCAACAATATGGAGATAATCCAGGGCATCACCGAGGGCGCTAAGCTCGAAAATGCCCCGCTGATACTGCAGGTGTCCGCAGGCGCGCGCAAGTACGCCAAGCATGTGTACCTGATGAAGCTCATCGAGGCCGCTGTCGAAGACACCGACCTGCCGATAGTCGTTCATCTGGACCACGGCGCCGACT
Organism: Candidatus Fimadaptatus faecigallinarum; assembly: GCA_018714445.1. Taxonomy (GTDB): domain Bacteria; phylum Bacillota; class Clostridia; order Christensenellales; family Aristaeellaceae; genus Fimadaptatus; species Fimadaptatus faecigallinarum. The sequence continues at coordinate 30,103 of DVNK01000057.1, forward strand.
TCGAAACCTGCAAGAGCTGCATAGACGGCGGCTTCACCTCCGTCATGATCGACGGCTCGCACTTCCCGTTTGAGGAGAACATCGCGCTGACCCGCAAGGTCGTCGAATACGCTCACGACCGCAACGTCACCGTCGAAGGCGAACTGGGCCGTCTGGCCGGCGTTGAAGACGAGGTCAAGGTCAAAGCCGAGGATTCGTCCTACACCGATCCCGATCAGGTGCAGGAGTTCGTCGAAAAGACCGGCGTCGACTCGCTGGCTATAGCCATCGGCACCTCGCACGGCGCGTTCAAGTTCAAGGGTACCCCCAAGCTGCGCTTTGACATACTTGAAGAGGTGTCCAAGCGTCTGCCGGGCTTCCCGATAGTGCTGCATGGCGCGTCCTCCGTCATACCCGAGTTCGTCGACATGATCAATCAGTACGGCGGCGACATGCCCGGTGCTCAGGGCGTGCCCGAGGATATGCTCCGCAAGGCTGCCACCATGGCCGTCTGCAAGATCAACATAGACTCCGACCTGCGCCTGGCTATGACCGCCACGCTGCGCAAGTACCTGGCCGAGAACCCCTCGCACTTCGACCCGCGCCAGTACCTGGGCCCCTGCCGCGACGCCATCCGCGAGATGGTGCGCCACAAGATAGTCAGCGTGCTGGGCTGCAACGGCAAGGCGTAATATACTATATCATACGACGTTCGCCGCGCTCCATTCGGGGCGCGGTTTTGTCGTTCATGTGCGCGTGGGCAGGTCGGCGTTCATGATTGCGCATCGCTCCAGCCCGCGGCCCCTGCGCCGGCGCTGTGAAGCCTCGCGGTTTCACGCCGGCCGGGTTTTACAGCTGACATCGCGCGGCGCTTACGCGCAGTATTTCATATTCCGTTCGCTTTACCTTTGCCGGTCCATGTGGTAATATAATGTAAACATCAACATGTGCAGAGGCTTCGTATGGAGTATCAATATATTATAATCATATTGTGCGCATTGACGCTTGCGCTGTGCGCGGTGCTGGCCGCCATGGTCGTCCGGCTTGCGCGCGCCCAACGCATACTCAAGCGCATACCGCGCTTTTTCACGACGCTAAACCGCGCCACCGACGAACAGACCGACGACGTGATAGATGAATTGCGCGCGCTGCGCACCGACATGGGTCAGCAGTCCCATCAAGTGAGCCGCACACTCGAACAGCGCCTGGTCACGTTCGAACAGCAACAGGCGCGGCGCGCAGCTCAATCGGAACAGCGCCTGCGCGACGCGCTGGACTCGACCGAGCGCCGTCAGGCCCGCCTGGAGTCCACGGTCGCCGAGGCGCTGGAGCGCATACGCCAGGACAACGAGCAGCGCCTCGAACAGATGCGCCAGACCGTCGACGAAAAGCTGTCCGCCACGCTGGCCAAGCGCCTGGACGCGTCGTTCGAACAGGTCGGAACGCAACTCAAGCAGGTCTATACCGGACTGGGCGAAATGCAGCGGCTGGCCGGCGACCTGGGCGATTTCAAGCGCGTGCTGACCAACGTCAAGGCGCGCGGCACCTGGGCCGAGGTGCAGTTGGGCGCGCTGCTGGAGCAGGTGCTAGCGCCCGGACAGTATGAGAAGAACGCCTGTGTAATGCCCGGCTCGCTCGAGCGCGTCGAGTATGCGATAGTGCTGCCCGGCGACGAAAACGGCCCGGTGCGACTGCCTATCGACTCCAAGTTCCCGCAGGAGGACTACCTGCGCATCGTCAACGCCGCCGAGCGCGCCGATACCGCGCAGCTCGAAGCCGCAACTGCCGCATTGCGCCGCAGGTTCATGCAGGAGGCTCAGCGGATATCATCCAAATACATCCATCCGCCGATGACGACCGACTTTGCGATCATGTTCCTGCCGACCGAGGGCCTGTACTCTGAAGCGATGCGCATGGATGGCCTGGGCGAGGCGCTCCAGACGCAGTTCCGCGTACTTATCGCCGGGCCGGGCACGCTGTGCGCGCTGTTGAGCAGTCTGCGCGTAGGCTTCCAGACGCTGGCGATACAGCAGCGCTCCAGCGAGGTCTGGCAGTTGCTGGGCAAGGTCAAGGCGCAGTACGCCGATTTCACTACGCTGCTTGAGCGCACCCGCGCCAAACTCGGCGAGGCGTCCAGCGCAATCGACCGCGCCGAACAGCGCTCGCGCGCGATACACAAGAGCCTCAGCGGCGTGGAACGCCTCGACATGCCCGTGCCCAAGGACATCGACGACGAGTGACTGCGCACAGATCGCATACCTTCAACATGTCCCGCGCCATTTCTACATATTAAATGCCCCCACATCCCTGCTTTAACGCGCATAGGGTATGTGGGGGCATATCTATTCGGCGCCAGTGCGCCCTGTCAATTCAGTTCAAACGCTTCACGCAGTGCCAGCGCCGCCTTGCGCTCGTCGGCCGCGGGCACCAGCAGCGATACCTTGGTCTCGGACGTAGTGACCAGCGTGACTGTAACGCCCTTTTGCGCCAGCAGCGCGAATATCCGCGCCGCGACGCCGCTTTGGCGCTGCATGCCCAGGCCTTCGACCGTGACCTTTACCTGTCTGTCGCAGATCTCAAGGTTCCAGTCGTGGTCTTCGTGGTTCAGCGCATTGAGCGCGCGATACGCGTCGGCCTCACCCAATGATACCGATACGTCGACCTTGCCCGCCACCGGCGCAGCCTGACTTATCATGTCCAGATTGTAATTGAGCGCCGCCATGCGGCCAAAGAATTCCGCCGCGCCGCCGCCCGCCGCATCCACGCCGCGCAGCGTCAGCACCGCCACGTCGCGCTCGACGTACACGTTGGTCACGGTCGACTTCTCGACCAGCAGGTCGTGCATGTCGTACAGCCGCGGCGGCTTGCCATTTAAGTAGCGCGCCGCTTCTATCGCGCCGTATGCGAACACGGTGCGGCTCTGCGCGCTGTGCGAAATGGTCACGCGCTCCTCGTCGCCCAGGAACATCACCTCGTGATCGCCGACCACGCTGCCGCCCCGCACCGCATGTATACCCAGTTCCGACGGTTTGCGCCGCGCCTGCGCGCCATGCCGGCCATAAACGTACTCCTTTGCGCCATTGAGCTGCGCGTTTATCTCGTCGGCCAACAGCACCGCAGTACCGCTGGGTGCATCGGCCTTGCCTCGATGATGCGTCTCGACTATCTCTATATCGGCGCTGTCGCCAAAGAACGCCGCCGCTTCGCCCGCAAGCCGCGCTATCAGATTGATGCCCAGTGACATATTCGCAGAGCGGAACACCGGTATGCGCGTGGACGCCTGCTCTATGTGCTTTATGTCCCGCTCGCCAAACCCGGTAGTGCACAGCACCAGCGGCAGATTCCGCTTCATGCAGTACTCCAGTACGCCGCTGAGCGCGCCCGGCTGCGAAAAGTCGATCATAACATCGGCCTCGACCGCGCACTTGTCCAGCGCGTCAAACACCTCAAATCCCATGTCGTGCGTGGGCGCGTACCTGTCAACGCCCGCGACGATCTCCATATCGTCCTCGCGCCGCACCAGCTCGGCGACAGTGTTGCCCATGCGCCCGCTCGCGCCGTGCAGCAATATGCGCAGCATCCCGCGTCACCTCTCCCTTTGTATGGTAAGTATGCCCGTCAGATCAGATCGTATTCGGCCAGCACCGACCTGAGCCGTTCAAGATTCGCGCCTTCCATCTCGGTAAGCGGCAGCCTGAGCGGACCCACGTCCATGCCCATCAGCTTCATCGCGGTCTTGACCGGTATCGGGTTGACCTCGCAGAACAGCACCTTGTTGAGCGGGTTCAGGAAGAACTGCATGTTGCGGCATCCCTTCACGTCGCCGGCCATATACATGGCCACCATCTGCGCCACTTTTTCGGGCACTATGTTCGCACTGACCGATATCACGCCCTGGCCGCCCAGCGCCAGCAGCGGCAGCACCTGATCGTCATTGCCGCTGTAGAGCGCGATGTCGTCCACGCACAGCCGTGCAAGCTCGGTCACCTGTTCGATATTGCCGCTGGCCTCCTTCATCGCACAGATGTTCTCGTGTTCAGCCAGCCGCGCAAACGTCTCAGGCAGCATGTTCAGCCCGGTGCGCGAGGGCACGTTGTACACTATTATGGGCAGATCGGTCGCGTCGGCTATCGCGGTATAGTGGGCTATCAGGCCGCGCTGAGTGGCCTTATTGTAGTATGGCGTCACGACCAGCGCGCCATCCACGCCCCACTCGCGCGCCATGCGCGTGAACCTGACCGCCTCGGCCGTATTGTTGCCGCCGGTGCCGGCGATTATCTGCATGCGGCCCTCGGCGGCCTCCACGCAGGTGCGTATCGCCAGTTCGCGCTCGGCTATGCTCATGGTGGAGGGCTCGCCGGTGGTACCGCAGGCTATTATCGCGCGGGTGCCGGCCTTGGCATGCCGCTCGACCTGGCGCTTGAGTTCCGCGACGTTTACGCCGCTGTCGTCGAACGGGGTCACCAGTGCAACGCCCGAACCGGTGAACAGTCTCGAATTCATCCAAACGACCTCCTCAATTGATATTATGTGGCATGCGCGTTCACTTGCGCTCTATATAGCCGGTCGCGGCCAAATACTCGGCGCTCAGCACGCCGCCGCCCGCCGCACCGCGCAGCGTGTTGTGCGCCAGCGCCACGAATTTATAATCGAATATGTTGTCCTCGCGCAACCGGCCTATCGTAACGCCCATGCCGCGCTCGAAGTCGCGATCCAGCCGGGTCTGCGGGCGATTGTCCTCCTCGAAGTACTTCAGGAACGGCGTGGGCGCGCTGGGCAGCTTCAGCTTCTGCGGCTCGGTCGTCCATTCAGACCAGCGCGCAAGTATCTCATCGCGCGACGGCTTCTTTTCAAAGCTCACCGAGGCCGCGGCCATATGACCATCGCTGACCGGCACGCGTATGCACTGCGCCGATATTATCGGAGATTCGGCCGGCACTATCACGCCGTCCTTGAGCTCGCCCCAGATGCGCAGCGGTTCGCGCTCGGACTTCTCCTCCTCGCCGCCTATGAACGGTATCACATTGTCTACCATCTCGGGCCAGGTTTTAAACGTCTTGCCCGCGCCCGATATCGCCTGATAGGTGCACACGCTGATGCGCTCTATGCCGAACTCGCGCAGCGGCGTCAGCGGCGGCACATAGCCCTGTATCGAGCAGTTGGGCTTTACGGCAATGAAGCCGCGCTTTGTGCCCAGCCGCGCGCGCTGATGTTCTATCGCGCCGGCGTGCGCGAAGTTTATTTCGGGTATCAGCATCGGCACGTCGGGCGTCCAGCGGTGCGCTGAGTTGTTGGACACGACCGGCGTCTCGGCTCGCGCATACGCCTCTTCCAGCGCGCGGCACTCGGCCTTATCCATGTTGACCGCGCAGAACACAAAGTCGCACATATCGGCAACGCGCTCCACATTGGCGGCGTCCACTACGGTCATGCCGGCGACGTTTGCGGGTATTGCCCAGTCGAACGCCCAGCGCCCGCCCACAGCCTCGGCATACGTCTTGCCCGCCGAACGGCCCGACGCCGCCAGGCAGCTTATCTCAAACCACGGGTGCTCGCTCAGCAGCGTAACAAAGCGCTGGCCAACCATGCCGGTCGCGCCCACAATGCCTACCCGGTACTTGTTCATATCGATATCCCCCCGTCATTTTCCCGCATACGTTAAAAGCGACGCCGAGGCGCCGCTTCGTGATCTTGGAAATAAGCCAAGCCCAAAACGGCCAGCGCAACACGCGCGGCAGGCTCCCGCCCGCACAGTCCGCGTGACAGTCGCAAAGCTGTTCGCCCTGCGCCCAGCGGGCGCGCTACGCAACCGCGCTCGCTTCGGCACTCAGCCCTTTTGCCGCGCCTCGCAGGGCTGCGTGCCCTCCGCGCGGGTAATCATGCTAAAGTGCGCCTCTGACCTTATGCACCGCACCTGAGCGCGGTACATGATATGCGTTTCTTTGAATTATATGCCTGTTTACACCGTTTGTCAAACCCTATTGAGATATTTTACCTAAGGTTCACCGCGTGGCAGGCGGTTGGCTTAGGCGCGCCGGAGCACAGGTCGGCAACGACGGCGCTGACTGAACTGCCCAGCTTTCCGCCAACCGCAAATGCGCACATCGCCATGCTCAGACTCATGGGCAGGCTGGCGCATATACAAAGCGCACCATCTGCCGCCTACTACGCTGTCTCACTCAAAAAGGCCCGCGCCGATCTGCGCGGGCCCCAGGCCGTTTACAAAGTCCAAACGGCTGGACAGAACATAGTTTTAAGTCTTTTATGAAACGGCGCATGGACGACTCTTCAAAATGCTTTTGATATAACGGGAATTAGGGCACGATTGGCAGATGCCCTTTGCCGTTATTTCAAGTTCAGCCAAGCTGGCATTGTGCGCAAAATTTTGTCAGTGAACTGAGGCCCGCGCTGATCTGCGCGGGCCCGTCCAGGCAGCATCGCAAAACTGCCCCGACTGCGCCGTCACGACCCGGTCGAGCGATAGTGCCTGAGCCCCAGCCGCCATATCCCCCAAGCCGGCAGCAAAAACGCAAACCCCGCCAGCGGGCACACCGCCAGCCACGGATTGTCCCACCGCCCCAGCAGATACATCAGCGGATAGTACTGCACGCACGCCAGCGGCACCACATACGTGTAAAACGCCAGCACCTCGCGCCCGTACACGCCCATCGGATACGCGCCGTGGTCGCGTCCGCCGTCGGTGAACACGTTCATGAACTCCAGCCCCTCCAGCGTAAAGAACGACAGCCCCGCGTACATCCAGAACAGCGCCGCAAACAGCGCCGTGCCGCCCAGTATCATGAACGCCAGCACAGCCACCTTGCCCGCCGTCCAGGCTATGCCCGAGTTGGGCGCGGCGTACGCCAGCACCGCCACCGCCTGCACCATGCGCCCCAAGCGCGTTATCTCGACCGTCGACGCCAGCACCTGAAACGTCGCGTTGCGCGGGCGCACCAGCATCCGGTCAAACTGCCCGTTGGATATCAGCCGCGGGAACGTGTCAAACCCCCGCGCAAAGCACTCCGCCAGTGAAAACGCCATCAGCACCACCGAGTAGCATATCAGCACTTCCTCCAGCCCAAACCCCTTGACCGCGCCAAATCGCGAGAACAGGAAGTACACCACCAGCAGCGACGAAAACGTAGTCAGGAACTGGCCCAGCGTCAGCATGTAAAACGACGCCTTGTACTGCATCATGCTGCGCAGGTGTATGCCCAGGTATCTCATGTACAGTCTCATAAGCGTCAACCTCCCTGCGCGACCACGCGCCGGAGCGCACGCCGCATCAAATACAGCCCCAGTCCTACCAGTATGCCAAGCCATATCACCTGACCCAGCATGTGATATGCAATGTCCGCTCCGGCGATGCTGCCGCTGTATATGCGCAGCGGCGTGTCCTGCATGAACGCAAACGGCGACAGTTCTACAATCCGCCGCACCGCGCTCGGCAGGAAAGGTATCGGTATCAGTTCGCCCGCAAATATGCTGCACCAGGTCTGGAACATCACCCGCACGCCGCGCGCCGACATGGTCCAGAACGTCACCACATAGCTGAGCATCGTATACGCCACGACTATGTGCAGCGTCAGCGCGCCCGACACCAGAAAGCCCACCGTCTGCGCATCCAGCTTAGGCAGCGTCAGCCCATAAGGCGCAGGCAACAGCATCGCAAATATCAGCACTGGAAAGCACCTGAGCACCGCGCGCGCCAGCCGCATGCCCACGTTGCGCGCAAACCACATCGAATACAGGTTCACCGGCCGCGTAAGCTCGTAGGCGACGCTGCCGTCGGTTATGCAGTCGAATATGCTGTCGTCGGTGTACCAGGACGCGAACAGCGTCAGAAATGCCTGTTGGAGCCAGATGTACGACGCGGTCTGCTGCATCGTCATCGGAAAGCGCGAGGGATCGGTCTCGTAAAACGCCTTATACAGCAGCACCAGCAGCCCGCCCCACGCGAACTGCGTAGCCAGCCCCGCCAGCGCCGCCACCCGGTATTGCAATCCGTTCAGGAACTTTATGCGAAATATCGACATGTACTTTTTCATACGGCATACTCCCGGTACAGCCCCAGCACCATGTCGTCGACCTGCACGCCTTCTACCGATATGTCGGTCACATCCAGCGAGCGCGTCAAAAACGCTATCGCATCCGAAACCGGCAACACCTCGGTATCGACCGCAAACACCGCTCGCGTGGACAGCGACTCGCGCAGTTCCAGTCCCGGACAGGTCTTTATCTCGCCGCGCGAGAACTCCACCGACAGCGTGCGCACGCTCGAATAGTGCGCCTTCAGTTCGGCCAGCGTGCCATCCAGCAACAGCCGTCCATGACCTATCAGCAGTATGCGCTCGGTCAGCGCCTCTATGTCGCTCATGTCGTGGGTCGTCAGTATAACCGTCGTGCGCTTGGTGCGGTTGAGCTCGCGTATGAACTCGCGCACCGCTATCTTGCTGACCGCGTCCAGCCCTATCGTCGGCTCGTCCAGGAACAGTATGCGCGGCTCGTGCAGCAGCGACGCCGCTATCTCGCACCGCATCCGCTGACCCAGCGACAGCTGCCGGACCGGAGTGCCTATCAGCTTGCCCAGTTCCAGCCGTTCGACCAGTTCGTTCTTGGTGCGCTCAAAGCGCTGCGGCTCTATCGCGTATATGTCCCGGAGCAGCTCAAACGAGTCTATTACCGGCACGTCCCACCACAGCTGCGAGCGCTGGCCAAATACCACGCCTATGTTGCGCACATGCTGCACGCGGTCCTTCCATGGCGTCAGGCCGTCAATCTCGCACTGCCCCGAATCCGGCGTCAGCACGCCGCTCATCACCTTGATCGTCGACGACTTGCCCGCGCCGTTGGGCCCTATATAGCCCACCATCTCGCCGTCGGCTATGTCAAACGACAGATCGTCCAGCGCGTGTATGTAGTCGTACTCGCGCGATACCAGCGCCTTCAGCGCTGCCCGCATGCCGCCTCGACGCCGCGCCACGCGGAACGTCTTGCTGATGTGTCCCAGATGAATCACACTGTTCCCCCCTCTCGGTCGCACACAAATGCGGACGCGAACCATATTCCGCGTCCCCTGCCCAAAATGGGCGGATTTTTATTATATTATCTTAGCGTGAATTTGTCAATACTTTTTGTCGATATTGTGTGTCATTCGATGACCGCATCGCTATTTGTAGGCTCATCTTATTAACGTTCAGCGCATGTATTTAGTTCTGCTGCCGCCAAATGGCGGGCCGTACAACGCAATGCGCGCCGCCGCAGCCCGTTTGCCGCGACAGCGCGCACCATTTGCATATAATCCCGGCATTCCATGCCGCCAGTCACCCATGCTGTCCAAGCACGTTTGTTTCCAGCCAATGCGCCACGCCGTCGGCGTCGCAGTCCGCGCAGAGCAGATCTGCCGCCGCCTTGACCTCGGGCAGCGCATTATCCACAGCCACGCCCACGCCGCACGCCCTGAGCATGTCTATATCATTGTAATCGTCGCCGAACGCTGCCACGCGCTCCATCGGTATGCCATGCGCTGCGGCGACATCGCGTATGCCGCCGAGCTTGGTTGCGCGCCGGTTCATGATGAGCGCCAGCGTGTTCTCGCACGGCTGGGCGTACAGGTAGTCGGGCAGCAGCGGCGCTATGCGCGCTATGTCTTCAGGCGACGATATGCCCACGATCAGCTTGTACACAGTGAGATCGGGCAGGTCGCTGAAGTCAGTGCGCACACAGTCCTCGCCTCGCCAGACGATATCGGTATCGAAGTTGGCATACAGCTGGTCGCCTTGTTCGAGTGACAGCGTCACGCCCGGCAGTTCGGTGCTCAGTCGCAGCATGATGCGCCGCGCGTCCGCGCCGGAAATGCCCGCCTGGCACAGTTCGCGCCCGCCATCCATTACCAGCGCGCCGTTGTGGTATGCAATCGCATCCGGCTCGAACCCCAGCGCGAACCTGCGCACCGTGCGCGGCGGCCGCGCCGTAGCGAACATCACGCGCACGCCGCGCGCCCGACAGCGATTCAGCACATCGCGCGTATAGCCGGATATCGTCTTGTCGCTCCTGAGCAGCGTGTTATCCAGGTCGGTCACTATCATGTCAATGTTCATTTGATTCCTCCAGCGTTAATAACATATGAGCGCAATATGTTCTGAAATGCCCGATGGTTGCGCTATACGCCTGCAAACGTCTTATCCCGTCATTGGCCAATACGGTTTATTGCTGTTCGTACGCCGCCGCATCTGCGAGGCTTCTAACGCTATCTGCATCCGGCGACGTGTGGCCGTTCGTGTGCTGCATCCGCTGACATTGGTCCCATTGCCCCGCATTGGCGCCGCGCAAAGCACGTAATATCCGCAATAAAACGCCAAAGGCGGTGAGCGAAAACTCGCCCGCCGCCTGCGCGCCTCACTTGAGCGCGTTCGCGCCTATATCATGGCGCATATGCATGTCCGTGAACGATATCTTTTCAGCATCGGCATACGCCGCGTCCAGCGCGCCGCGCAGCGTATCCGCCAACGCCGTCACGCCCAGCACGCGCCCGCCCGCAGTCACGCACTGGCCGTCCACCAGTTTTGTGCCCGCATGGAACACCAATGCGCCCGCAGCTTCAGCCGCATCCAGCCCGCTTATCGGATAGCCGCTCTTGTACTTGACCGGATACCCGCCCGACGCCAGCACGATGCACGCCGCCGACACGCCGTCCTGCCACTTGATGTCCATGCCGCTCAGCTCGCCACGGCTGACCGCTTCGAATATGTCCATGAGGTCGCTCTTGAGCAGCGGCAGCACGACCTGCGTCTCCGGATCGCCAAAGCGCGCGTTGTACTCGACCACGCGCGGCCCGGCTTCGGTCAGCATCAGTCCCACGTACAGCACGCCCCGGAAGTGCAGCCCCTCGGCGTTCATGGCGTTGAGCGTGGGCAACAGTATCTCGTCGCGCACGCGCTGTGCGGTCTGCGCATCGTAGAACGGCGCCGGAGCTATCGTGCCCATGCCGCCGGTGTTGAGGCCCTGGTCGCCATCGAGCGCGCGCTTGTGGTCCTGTGATGCCGGCATCGGCACAATCGCGTGCTCATCGCAGAAGCACAGCACCGTGCACTCACGTCCGCGCATGAACTCCTCTATCACGACGCGCTTGCCGCTTTCCTTGAACGCGCCGTCTATCATCATCGAGCGCACCGCGTCGGCGGCCTCCTCGTTGGTCTGTGCGATTATCACGCCCTTGCCCAGCGCCAGGCCGTCGGCCTTAATCACGACCGGCGTGGGCGCGGTGGCCACGTAGTCCAGCGCGGCCTGCGCATCGTCGAACGTCTCGTACGCCGCGGTCGGTATGCCGTACTTCTTCATCAGGTTCTTGGAGAATATCTTGGACGACTCCATGCGCGCGGCCGACTGGTTCGGGCCGAACGCCGGTATGCCCTCGCGCTCCAGCATGTCCACCATGCCCAGCGCCAGCGGATCGTCGGGCGCTACGACCACGAAGTCTACCTTTTCCTCACGGCACAGCTTGAGCACGCCGTCCAGATCGGTGGCCTTCACATCCGGGAAGCACCGCGCAACCTTGGCTATGCCGCCGTTGCCCGGCGCGCACAGCAGCTCATCCACGCGCGGCGACTGGCTCAGCTTCCAGCATATCGCATGTTCGCGGCCACCGCCGCCTATTACGAGTACTTTCATATTATATCCATCCTCCTGATGCACATGTCGTGCGCCGCGTCATGCATGTGGCGCACATTGTTATATACCGTACATTATCAAAAGCGACCGTTGCTTGCGCAGGCGGTGAATGCAGCGCTGGATTATGAGTGCGCCGCTGTTTTCGATTCACTTCAACCGCGCCATAATTGCGGCTTCACTCGGCGCTCGCAATGCTCGCCGACAGGCTTCGGCATGCGCACGTCGCATATGTCGCCATACACCCTGCCGGAATCGCGGTCTCACTTGGCGCTCGCCATACCCGCCGACAGGTTCTGCATGCGCATGTTGCACGTACCGCCCTACACTCTGCCGGAATTGCGGCTTCACTCGGCACTTGTCATGCTCGCCGACAGGCTTCGGCATGCGCATGTAGCTCGTGCCGACCTGCTCCATGCCAGTGCCGCTCTGCTCCATGCCGGAATCGCGCCTAAACTCGGCGTTCACCACGCGCGCCGACAGGCTTCAGCATGCGCATGTCGCATGTGCCGCCCTACACTCTGCCGGAATTACGGCTTCACTCGGCACTCGCCATGCCCGCCGACAGGCTTCGGCATGCGCATGTCGCACGTACCGCCCTACACTCTGCCGGAATTGCGGCTTCACTCGGCACTTGTCTTGCTCGCTGACAGGCTTCGGCATGCGCATGTCGCGTGTGCCGCCCTGCTCCATGCTTGAACTGCGCCTTCACTCGGCACTTGTCATGCCCGCCGACAGGCTTCGGCATGCGCATGTCGCACGCACAGCCCTACACCCTGCCGGAATCACGGCTTCACTCGGCGCTCGCCATACCCGCCGCCCAGCTTTGACGCGCGCCGCCCTCCGCGCCCCGCAAAACCAAAAGCCCGGCCATAAGACCGGGCAAGTAATCCATCAATGACGGAAGTGGCGCATGCCGGTGAACACCATCGTTATACCGTTGGCGTTGCACACGTCTATCGAGTCCTGATCGTTGCCTGCGCCGCCCGGCTGGATTATCGCGGTTATGCCCGCCGCCGCAGCCGCCTTGGCGCAGTCGTCGAACGGGAAGAACGCATCCGAGCCCAGCGCCGCACCCTTGACCCGCTCGCCCGAGCGCGCTATCGCCATCTCGGTGGGCCATATGCGGTTGGTCTGGCCCGGGCCTATGCCCAGCGACTGACCATCCTTGGCTATCGCTATGCCATTGGACTTGGTGTGCTTGACTATGCGCCATGCCAGACGCATGTCGGCGATCTCCTGCTCGGTGGGCTTGCGCTCGGTTACCACTTCCCATGCCATGCCGTCGACTTCTATCACGTTGGCGCTGCGCTTGGCCATCGTGGCATCGACCTCGGCCTTGACCGCGTCGGCTATCTCGGCCTCAAGCTGCGCCTTGGGCGCATCGGCGTCGGCCTTGCGCGCGGCCTTGAAGTGCTCCTTGTGCACCTTGTCAGTCAGCGCGGCTTTCGCGTCGGCGATCAGCTGGGTCTTATCCTTGAACAGCTTGTCGTCGACCTGCTGCATCAGCATGCCGCCGGCGACCTTCTTCATGTCCAGCTCGCCCTCGGGGTATGCGCGATGGGTCGTGTCCAGCTTGAGCAGGCGCAGACTGGGCTTCTTGTACGTCAGCGTCTTGATCGCCTCGGGCGTGAAGTCGGGCGCCACGATTATCTCAAGGAATATCTTGTGCATCTCCTCGGCGGTGAACTGGTCAATCGTCGCGTTGGTCACGACTATGCCGCCGAACACCGACATCGGATCGGCCGTATACGCCTTCATGTACGCATCGTACACGGTCTTGCCCACGCCCACGCCGCACGGATTGGCATGCTTGCAGCACACCACCGCCGTCTCGTCAAACTCGCGCAGCAGGTCCAGCGCGCCGTTGGTGTCGTTTATGTTGTTATAGGACAGCTCTTTGCCATGCAGCTGCACCGCGTCGGTCAGGCAACCCGGCGTCGCGCCCAGCTCGCGGTAGAACGCGCCTTGCTGGTGCGGGTTCTCGCCATAGCGCATGTCCTGAACCTTTTCATAGGCCAGCGTGACCGTCGGCGGGAACATGGGCGCCTCGGGCAGCTGCTTGTACAGATAGTTCGATATCAGGCTGTCATACTGCGCGGTGTGCGCAAACACCTTGTAGCACAGGCGCAGCTTGGTCGCACGATCGACCTCGCCGGTCGCCTTTATCTGCTCGAGCACCGTCTGATAGTCGGCCGGATCTACGACGACCGCCACATCCTGCCAGTTCTTGGCCGCGGCGCGGATCATCGTGGGGCCGCCTATATCGATGTTCTCTATTGCCTCCTCAAACGTCACGCCGGGCTTGGCTATCGTCTGGCGGAACGGGTAGAGGTTTATGACCACCATGTCAATCGGCTTTATGCCCAGATCGGCTATCTGCTTCATGTGCTCGGGATTGGAGCGCATCGCAAGCAGTCCCGCGTGTATCGCCGGATGCAGCGTCTTTACGCGTCCGTCGAGGCACTCCGGGAACCCGGTGACATCGCTGACCGACGTAACCGCCACGCCGGCATCCTTGAGCGCCTTCATCGTGCCGCCGGTGGAGAGTATCTCAACTCCCAGTCCCACCAGCTCGCGCGCCAGCTCAACTATGCCCGTCTTGTCCGAAACGCTTATCAACGCCCGCTTTATCATGACAATTCTCCTTCCGTCTTCTGCATAAAAAATCCGGGGAAATACCAGGTATCGCACTTGGCAAAGTAACCGCAATGCTCAAACAGCCGCCGCGCCGGTATGAGCCGCTGCCACACGTCGGCCCGCGCATACTTGAGCCCACGCGACACAAAGTGTATTCGCGCACACTCCAGCAGGAACTGCGCCACGCCCTGCCGGCGCGCCTTGCGATCTACTATCAGCATCGCCACCAGCCCCAGCTGATCCATCTGGTATACCAGCGTCTCGCCGACCACGCCGTCTATGTCCACCGCGGCTATGCGCCTGAAGCCCGGCTCGCGCTTTAGTCGCTCCAGCCACTCCTCGCTGCGGCTCTCGCCAAAGGTGGTGTTGATGCGCTCCAGCGTGCGGCGGGTATCGTCGCGGCTTTCCAGTCCGTCGGCTATGTAGCTCATGCCCTGGGGCAGCTCAGCCGTCATCGGATCGGGATACAGCTGCTTTACCATGCCCTGCTCGCGATCGTCCAGCTTGAATCCGTAAAACCTGAGCACATCCAGCATGGCCTCGTCGTCGGGCGAACAGCCAGCATATACGCGCGCATCCAGCCGCGGATAGCTCCGGTGCACCACCTCCACCGACGCCAGCGCCGCGCCCATAAGCATGTCCATGCTCTCCAGCGCGCTGTCCATATCAATGAATATATTAAACGGGCAATCGGGCAGCAGATCGTCGGCCTTGTACGGCACTATCGAACACTTGCCCAGCCGCCGCCCGGCGTCGTCCAGCGCCACGAACACGTCAAACGCGTTCTGCGTGCGACCCAGGTCACTGTCCAGCCTTGCCAGCTTCATCTGTCGTCAATCCTCCCGGGGGCAGTATGGTCACGTGGCGGCCGTCGATAGCAAGCCTGTCCTCGCAGAACAGGCGCACCGCCTCGGGCAGTATCGTGTGTTCTATGGGCAGTATGCGCGCCGCCAGCGTATCGGGCGTATCGTCCGGCTCGACCGGCACGCTGCGCTGGAACACTATCGGCCCCGCGTCTATGTCCCTGCTCACAAAGTGCACCGTCGCGCCCGACAGCTTGACGCCATAGGCCAGCGCCGCCTCATGCACGTAGTGGCCGTACATGCCCTTGCCGCAGAACGACGGTATCAGCGCCGGATGGATGTTGAGTATCCGGTTCGGGAACGCGTCTATCGTCTCCGCGCCCAGTATGCCCAGATAGCCCGCCAGCACTATCAGATCGGGATTGGCCTCGATGAGCGCCTTATGCCGCGCCGCGTGGCACTCCTCGGCCGTCTTGAACGCCGCGCGCGGCAGCGCCAGCGTCGGTATACCCCGCATCCGCGCGCGCTCCAGCGCATACGCCTTGCGCGCCGACGATATCACCAGCGTGACCTTGCCGTCTATCTCGCTCCGGTCGATCGCGTCGAATATCGCCTGCAGGTTGCTGCCGCCGCCCGACACCATGGCGACTATCTGCTTCATGCGAGCTTCACTCCCTTGCCGCCGTCGGCGCTTTCGATGACTTCGCCTATCACAAACGCCTTCTCGCCCAGCGAATTGGCCGCGCACACCACCGCGTCGACTTCCTCGCTGTCCACAGCCAGCACCATGCCTATGCCCATATTGAAGGTGTTATAGATCTGCTCGTCCTTCATGCCGCTGATGCGCTGCATCATGGTGAAAATCGGCTGCACCGGCCAGCTGCCGCGGTCAATGCGCGCGGTCAGGCCGTCGGGCAGTATGCGCGGTATGTTCTCGATGAACCCGCCGCCGGTTATGTGGGCTATGCCCTTGATCGTGAAGCGCGATATCAGTTCCTTTATAGTGCGCACGTATATGCGCGTGGGGCGCAGCAGCTCGTCGGCCAGCGAGCAGCCCAGCTCGGGATTTACCGCGCTCAGGTCGGTCGATTCGTTGACCAGCAGCCGCCGTATCAGCGAGAACCCGTTCGAGTGCACGCCCGACGACGCCAGACCCACCAGCGTGTCGCCGGCGCGTATGCCGCTGCCGTTTATCGCCTGCGCCTTGTCGACCATGCCCACGCAAAAGCCCGCCAGGTCGTATTCGCCCTCGGGATAGAAGCCGGGCATCTCGGCGGTCTCGCCGCCTATCAGCGCACAGCCGGCCTGGAGACAGCCTTCAGCCACGCCCCGCACGACCGTCGCCGCCAGCTCGGGCTTGAGATTGCCGGTCGCCAGGTAGTCCAGGAAGAACAGCGGCATCGCGCCCTGGCACACCACGTCGTTGACGCACATCGCCACGCAGTCTATGCCCACCGTGTCGTGCCGCCCGGTCAGGAACGCGAGCTTGAGCTTGGTGCCCACGCCGTCGGTACCCGCCACCAGCACCGGCTTGGACATGCCGTTGTTCTCTATCGAGTAGAACCCGCCGAACGAGCCCAGATCGCCTATGACGTTGTCGTTGAACGTGCGCTTTACATGCTCCTTCATCAGGCGCACGGCCTCGTAGCCGCGCTCCACATCGACGCCCGAATCCTTATACGTTATCATTTGTCATTCTCCTTTGACTATATCGGCGACCTTGGCGGCTATCTCGGCGTCGTGCAGCAGCACGTCGTCATGCATATCCGCGCGGCCCTGTTCGAGCTTGCGCCGTATTTCGGGATACTTCACGCCCAGTATCTGCGCGGCCAGCAGCGCGGCGTTCTGCGCGCCGTTTATCGCCACCGTCGCCACCGGTACGCCCGCGGGCATCTGCACTATCGCCAGCAGCGCGTCCATGCCATCCAGCTGCGACGCCGATATCGGCAGGCCTATCACCGGCAGCACCGTGTACGCCGCCAGCACGCCCGCCAGGTGCGCAGCCTTGCCCGCCGCCGCTATAAGCACCTCTATGCCGTTTTCCTGCGCCAGCCGCGCGAATGCCGCCGTCTCCTCGGGCGTGCGGTGCGCGCTCAGCACGCGCGCCTCTACCTCAATACCCAGCGCCGCCAGCTGCTTTACGCACGGCTCCACCGCTGAAAAGTCCTTATGGCTGCCCATTACCACTGCGACCTTAGGCATAGCAATACCTCCTAAACATTACGCATATGTACATACCCGGTCTCAAAACAAGTCAAATATATCTTACCACACGCCGCGCAAATAATCCATCCAAACCCGTAACTTTTAACTGAATAATCTGGAAATGTTCGGAGTTCATGCGCGTTTTCAGGCGAACACTGTCACTTCTGCTCATCTATCGCACGGCGCGCGGCGGCGTATACGTCGCCTATTGGCGCGCCAGAGCGCTGTGCGGCGGCGCGACAGTCCTCGTATTCGGGCGCGGCCTTGCCCGGCGCGAGCTTTACGCGCACCTGGCCAAAGCGCGTATCCACCGTGCGCTGCGAGCGCGGCAGCACCCGCCGCTCGTAATGCGCGATACGCACTCCCAACGTGCTGGTCTGGCGCAGCACCTCCTGCGCCAGGCGCTCCAGCGCATCCTCTGCGCACAACACGCTGAGCTGCGCCGCCATGCGGCCTTTCTTCATTATGATAGGCGTCTGCCACACGTCCAGCGCGCCGCGCTCCATCAGCAACTGACACGCGTATGCCAGTTGTTCGGGCGACATGTCATCTATATTGCATTCAATCAGCGCAACCTGTCCGGCGTGCACAGGCAAATTACCATCATCGGCGCCCGCCACCGAGCCGGACTCCGCGTTATTCCCGTCGGCACACACGGACACGTCGTCCGCTGAGGGTTCATTCTGCCCATGCGATACGAATGCATCATCCGCGATAGCAGCCGCACATGCGCTACCGCCACTGCGCGCATTGTACACATCCGCTGATGCGTTGCCACAACTGCGCGCACTGCCCACGTCAGCAATCATGCTGCCGCCATCACGCGCCTTATCCACAACCGCGGGCATGCCGTTCTCGCCAGTCAAACCGTCCGTCGCTGACACCGCAGGCCTGCCATTCTCGCCGGTCAAGCCGTCTACCGCTGACACCGCAGGCCTGCCGTTCTCGCCGGTCAAACCGTCCGTCGCTGACACCGCGGGCATGCCGTTCTCGCCAGTCAAGCCGTCCGTCGCTGACACCACAGGCCTTCCATTCTCGCCATCCCCGCCGCGCACCGAACGCGCCGCCGATGTATCGCCCGCATTCGCCGCGGCATCGGCACATCGTTTCGGCCGCGCATCGGATTCCGGCGCCCACTCGCCCAGCAACGCATACATGCGCCGTTCGCCTTCCAGCCCCATGCCGCCGCCATCGGGCGTCAATGCGGGACTTGCGCACTCGCCCAGCGCCGCCAGCACCGCCGCGCCGTCCAGCGTCAGCAGCTCGCCCGCGCCGGGCGTCATGTATACACGCACGCCGCCCTGACCGGCCAACCGCAGCACTGCCGGCGAAGGCTGCGCGCCATCCCGCGCGCCCCCGGCATTGACCGGCGAGTAATACACCCGCTCCACGCCCAGTGCCGCCAGCCGTATCGCCAGCGCCGCCAACACCGCCGCCATGCGCCGGGTAACGCCATGCACGCTTCTGAACACGCGGCGCGCTGAGGGCCTGCTCTGTTCTATCGCCACGCCCAGCGCACCGCCCATGCGCGCCAGCAGTTCAGCTGCCGCGCCATCGGGCACAGCCGCATGTGCGAACTCCTCGAACTCCGCGTGAGTCAGCTCCTCGTCAGGCGACAGCCCCTCCGGAAACTCGTACTCGACGCACCGGCCCACGACCTGATCCACCGCCGCATGCGCACAGCGCACGCGCACTCCGCACGGCAGCCGGTATACCACAGGCGCTACTCCGGCATGCGCACCGTCCTGCGCCGCCACCAGCGCGCCCAGCATCAGCTCGGCGCTCGCACCCTGGCTGCAATCAAAGTACACGCATTTCATAGCGTCCTCCCCGGCCGGTTAATCAGCGCCGCCATATAGCCCGCGCCAAATCCATTGTCTATGTTGACCGTGCTCACGCCGCTGGCACAGCTGTTTATCATCGTCAGCAACGCGCTCAACCCGCCAAAGCTCGCGCCGTATCCCACGCTCGTGGGCACCGCGATCACCGGCCGGTCGACCAGTCCCGCAACCACTGAGGCCAGCGCGCCTTCCATGCCCGCTACCGCGATAAGCACGTTCGCGCTCATTATATCGTCAACTCGCCTGAGCAGTCGGTGCAGCCCTGCCACGCCCACGTCGTATATCCGGCCCACGTCATTGCCCAGCGTCTCGGCAGTCAACGCCGCCTCCTCGGCCACAGGTATATCGCTCGTGCCGCCGGTCAGCACCAGTATCCGCCCCACGCCATACATCGTACGGTCGCGCATCACGCGCACTATGCGTGCATCGGCATGGTATTCGGCCTGAGGCGCAACGGCGCGCACGGCCTCAAAATGCTCGGCGCTGGCGCGCGTGCAGAGCAGATTGGCCCCACTGCGCGCCAGCAATGCCTGCGCAATGCCGCCGGTCTGTTCGGGGGTCTTGCCGGCGCAGTATATGACCTCGGGCACGCCCTGACGCAATTGCCGGTCGTGATCGACCACGGCGTAACCCAGATCTTCGGTCGGCATGCGGCGCAGCTGTTCCAGCGCGTCGTCCACCGATATTTCGCCTGAGCGCACCCGCTCCAGCCACGCGCGACGCTCGGCCTCCCAGGCAGGCGAAGCGCTCATTTGCCCCTCACATTCCTTTCGTTCATGTTGCCCATATTGTAGCCGTCCAGATCGAGCGCGGCCCGCTTGAACCCGGCGGCCTTTACGGCATTGACGATCTCGCGGGCATGCTCGGCGGCGCGCACCAACATGGTGCGATCCAGCTCTATGCGGGCTATATCGCCATGCGCGCGCACGCGCACCTGTTCAAATCCCATGCGCTTTATCGCGATCTCGGCCATGTCGACAGCGCGCAGCTTGCCGGGGTCTATGCGCTCGCCCATCGGCAGGCGCGTCGCCAGACAGGACATTGCCGGACGCTCTGCGGTGGGCAGATTGAGCGCGCGCGACATCTGACGGATATCCTTCTTGGTCCAGCCCAGCTCCATAAGCGGAGAACGCACGCCCAATTCGCGCAGCGCCCGCACGCCCGGCCGGAAGTCGCCCAGATCGTCGTAGTTGGTGCCATCTATCACACAGCGTCCCTCAGTGCGGCTGATAATCGCGCTGAATATCGCGCGCTTGCACA
The DNA here is from genome assembly GCA_018714445.1 of Candidatus Fimadaptatus faecigallinarum. Classification (GTDB taxonomy): domain Bacteria; phylum Bacillota; class Clostridia; order Christensenellales; family Aristaeellaceae; genus Fimadaptatus; species Fimadaptatus faecigallinarum. The sequence continues at coordinate 50,498 of DVNK01000057.1, forward strand.
GATAGCAGCGGTCAGGCGGATTGTCGCGCACGCCCTCGACTGCCAATACGTCCAGCGGTATGCGCAGCCAGGCATCGCCGCGCACCAGTTCAAACGCCGCCTCGCGCTCGCTCTCGCTCTGGAACACCGACTCTACGGTCACCGCCAGGCAGTCCACTCCCGCATCGCGGCACGCCGCCAACAGAAAGCTCGAATCCACGCCGCCCGAAAACGCCAACGCCACCGGCGCGTTCTCACTGAGCCAGTTTTTGAGCGCGCCGTACTTTTCGTCAATATCCATCTGTTACCCCGCAATCCGCGTGGCCTGCACAGCCGCGCTTTTTTACAATTATCGCACAATTTCAAGGTACTTGCACGCGCATTTGGGTAAAACGCGCGCTTATCTGAATGAAATGCTGCAAATTGGCGCCTTGTAAAACCGCCGCTACGCAGGTTTGGCGTCACATCACACCTTATTTACCGCAGCATAAACTCATTCCGCATTGCCGGGCCCACGCATCCAAATGAGCGATGCGACATTGCACTCTACTCAAGCCGTTGCACAGCATCCACACCGTTGCGCCCAATTCACGCTGCCGCGCAAGCGCTGCAGCTCCAAAGCAACCCGCACAACCTCGCACCGCCCAGTAAATCCGTATAAACAAAACCGGAGCGACGCGGCAATTCGCATCGCTCCGAATGGGTATATGAAATTACTTGACCTCGACCTCGGCGCCAGCTTCCTTGAGCTTGGCAGCGATCTTCTCGGCATCTTCCTTGGAAGCGCCTTCCTTGATGGTCTTGGGAGCGCTCTCGACGAGCTCCTTGGCTTCCTTCAGGCCCAGGCCTTCGACGACTTCGCGCACAGCCTTGATGACCTTCAGCTTAGCAGAGGCTTCGCAGCCCTTGAGCACGACGTCAAACTCGGTCTTCTCCTCAACGGGCGCAGCAGCAGCGGCAGCAGCGGGCGCAGCGGCAACAGCCACGGGCGCGGCAGCGGACACACCAAACTTCTCTTCCAGAGCCTTAACCAGGTCGGCCAGTTCCAGCACGGTCATCTCGCCAATAGCGGTAATCAGTTCATCGCGAGTCATATTAAAAACCCTCCATTTAATCAAATTAAGTTGTTAGTGGGCCGCTCACGCGGCGTATGCGCGACGGGTCACCGGGCGACATGCGCCACAGCGTACCCTGCATTCAGCCTTGGGTTCAGCCTTCCTCTTTCGACTTGCGCACGGCGTCGATCGCGTACACCAGCGAACGCAGAGTGGCCGACAGCACGCCGACGAAGTTGGTTATCGGCGCGTTCAGGCTGCCCATGATGCGGGCGATGAGCACTTCCTTGGGCGGCAGATCCGCCAGCGCCTGTACACCCTTGACATCGAGCACTTCCTTGTCCAGCAAGCCCGCCTTGACCTCGGTCTTCTTGGTCTTCTTGGCGAATTCGCTGATAACCTTGGCGCCGGACGCCGGATCCTCCATGCTGAAAGCCACCGCAGTGGGGCCGTTCAGTATGTCGTCCAGGCCGGTTATGCCCAGATCATGCGCGGCGATCTTGATCAGGGTGTTCTTGAGCACCTGATACTCGACGCCGGCCTTACGGAACTCATTGCGCAGTTCGGTAACCTCGGCCACGGTGAGGCCGCAGTAATCTATGAACACTACGCTCTTGGCGTTTTCCAGCTTTTCGCGGATACCCGCCACTACGAGTTTTTTCTGTTCCTGAGCCTGACTCAAACGTATGCACCTCCTTGCCATTAAACTTGCGCCTCTATGCGGAGGCAATCGGGGCATATCGAAAATGCCCCTGCGCAGACGCGCAAGGGCATAGAACAAGCTATGTACCTCACGCCTCGGTGGGCGACCAGATGGCCATTAAGCGCTTTACGCGCCCACTGTCTACGGCACGCCGGCTCTCGCCAGCGGTATGTATTATATCACGCGCAAGGCCTGCTTGTCAACTATCAGCCAAAGCGCACCGAGTTAACTTTTATGCCCGGGCCCATCGTAGAGGATATCACGCAGCTGCGGATATAGGTGCCCTTGGCCGACGCGGGCTTGGCCTTGACTATCGCGTCCATCAGCACGCGCAGGTTCTCGCCCAGCTGCTGTTCGGTGAACGAGGCCTTGCCTATCGGGCAGTGCACGATGGAGGTCTTGTCCACGCGGTACTCGACCTTACCGGCTTTAATCTCGTTTACGGCGCGGGTGACGTCCATGGTCACGGTGCCGCTCTTGGGGTTAGGCATCAGGCCCTTAGGACCGAGCACGCGGCCCAGACGGCCAACCAGACCCATCATGTCAGGCGTAGCGACGACGACGTCGAAGTCGAACCAGTTTTCCTTCTGGATCTTGGTTATATACTCCTCAGCGCCGACGAAGTCCGCGCCAGCGGCCTCAGCCTCGGAGGCCTTGTCGCCCTTGGCGAACACCAGCACGCGCACCTTCTTGCCGGTACCGTTGGGCAGCACGACCGCGCCGCGGACCTGCTGGTCAGCGTGACGGGGGTCGACGCCCAGGCGCACCGATATCTCTATCGTCTCGTCGAACTTGGCCTTGCCGGTCTGCTTTACCAGCGTCACGGCCTCGTCCGGCTCATACAGCTTCGTGGAATCGATCAGCTTTTTGCTGTCTACATATTTCTTACCGTGCTTCATTCTACTTTACATCCTCCCTGTGGTCTTAACGGCTCTTAAAGTCCTCCCACTTAGGTCTCAGAATCAGTCCTCAACCGTCACGCCCATGGAGCGCGCGGTACCGGCTATCATGCTCATCGCGGCCTCAAGCGACGCGGCGTTGAGGTCGGGCATCTTGGTCTGAGCGATCTCCTGCACCTGAGCGCGGGTGATCTTGCCGACCTTGACGGTATTGGGCTTGCCGGAAGCATGCTCCAGGCCCGCGGCCTTCTTTATAAGCACAGCCGCCGGCGGGGTCTTGGTGATGAAGGTAAACGTGCGATCCTGGTACACGGTTATGACTACCGGGATGACCAGGCCCGCCTGGTTAGCGGTACGCGCATTGAATTCCTTGCAGAATCCGGGTATGTTTATACCATGCTGGCCCAGCGCCGGACCTATTGGCGGTGCGGGCGTCGCCTTACCAGCGTTTACCTGCAGCTTTATGAGCGCGGTTACTTTCTTTGCCATCGTGATTTCCTCCTTACGATGTGGTCTCTGACGGAACCGGTTTTAAGGTTCCTCCCACGTCCCACGGCGGCGTGTGCCTGCCCCGGGACTCAAGCGCTATACGCGTTCGACCTGGCTCAGGTCGAGATCAAACGACGCCGTCTTGCCGAACATCGCGATCTTCACGCGCACCTTTTGACTGACCGTGTCTATCGATTCAACTTCGCCGGTGCAGTCCTTGAACGGGCCTTCCAGCAGTCGGCAGGTATCGCCGACGACCAGATCTATCCTGATGGGCTGCCCTATCACGCCCATTTTTTCCACCTCGGCCTCAGTCAGCGGAACAGGCTTTGACCCCGGGCCGACAAAGCCGGTCACACCGCGCGTATTGCGCACCACATACCATGCTTCATCGGTCATTATCATTTTGACCAGTACGTAGCCCGGATATGTCTTGTGCTGCACCATGCGGCGCTTTCCGCCCTTTATCTCGGCCACTTCCTCAATCGGCACTTTGATCTCATATATCAAATGCTGCAAACCGTTGTTTTCAACCGTCTTGCCGAGGTCGTCCATGACCTTGTTTTCGTAACCGGAATAGGTGTGCACCACATACCACTGCGGCGCTTCGGTTACCTGGGCATTATCGGCTCTTTCACTCATAGGCTATCCTTCCTTGCTGATGCTCCGGCATAGGGCCTGTCAATCAGGGTTTAGCTGTTGGTCAGCCACTTGACCAGCACGGCCGAGATCGAATCCTGCACGCCGATAATCACGACGAACACCGCCATGAACGCCAGCACTACCAGCGTGTAATTGGTCAACTCCTGCTTGGTCGGCCAGGTCACCTTTTTCAGTTCAGCGACCATGTCCTTGAACGCACGGGCGATTTTCAGCCCCAGGTTCTTAAAAAAGCGGCCAACCTTACTGAAGAAACCCACGAAGCCAGTCTTCTCGGCGACTTCCTGTTTCTGCTTAGCCATTGATTTCACTTCTTTCAGACTTGTTGCGCCGCTTCACAGCCTGCCGTCTTGCGTCGGTACGCTGCGCGGCCCAGGACGCCACTCCCCGCGCAATCAGCGGGTTTCCCTGTGCGCAGTGTGCTTCTTGCAGAAGCGGCAGTACTTGTGCATCTCCAGTCGGTCGGGATCGTTCTTCTTGTTCTTCATAGTGTTGTAATTGCGCTGCTTGCACTCGGTGCAAGCCAGAGTCACTTTAACCCTCTGTCCAACGGCCATGTTTACACCTCCTAGTCTCGTGGGATGGGCGCAAACCCACATATAAACATGCTTATTTACTATAGCACACCCATATTACGCTGTCAAGCAATTCGCAGTAATTCAACATACGCCCGCCCGCGCGCGAAACATGCCGTACTCCTTGGGCACGCGTATCGCGCCGTTTATCCTCAGCGCTTCCAGGCGCTCAAGCAGTTCCTCGTCGCTCAGCCGCTGCGCGTACTCCATGCCCTGCATCGAGCGGATGTACTCCGCCAGGTCGCGCGCGTCGGTCACGCGCAGTTCGTCCTCGTAGTCCAGCCGCTCCACCGCTTCGAACTTCGCCTCCAGCGCGGCCCGGCCGTTTTGCAGCGTAAAGCTCGCCGGGGCCAGCTGCGCGCCCGGCCCGCCGAGCACCTCTGCCACGAATCGCCCCACGCCTTTTTCGCCGAACGTCGCGCAGTAGAACCTGCCGCCCGCCCTCAGCACGCGCCTGACTTCGCTCAGCCCGCGCCCAAGCTCGGGCACATGGTAGAGCATCATATTGGCTATGACCACGTCCATGCTTTTGTCTTCAAACGGCAGCGCCTGTATGTCCGCGCAGCCGAACTCCACGCCCGGCGCGCCCGCAAGCATCGCCCGCGCGCTGTCCACCATGCCCGGCGACAGGTCGGTCAGCGTCAATCGGCAGCCCTCGGGCAGGCGCTCCACCCGGCCGCGCCACATCTGGCCCGTGCCGCAGCCCACATCCAGTATCGCGTCGCCCGGGCGCAGTTGATACTGATCGAATATCCATTCGGCGAACGGCTGAGGATTTACCGAGTACTTTTCGTGCAGCCCAATGCGCGTGCGCAGTCTGTCCGACGTAGCGTACTGCCGGTTCACCGCGTCGGCATCGTTCATCATTTTCATATTGCCCTCCTCACAATACCCTCGGGCGTGCGGCCCGCGCCCAAGGCGGCGCGCATGGAACCTGCTCGACCCGGCCAGCGCATTATTACCCGCCGCTCATTTACGGATTTTCGCGCGGCGCATACTGCGCTTTTAAGTTCAAGCTCCGGCCATGCGCGCTTTATCCGGATATTGCGGATATCGACATTGCAATTTGTGGCGTTTGGCGCGGAGCACCGACAAACAAAACCCCTGCCATAAGGCAGGGGCAATCTTTCCAACTGTTATTATTCGATGACCTTGCTGACGACGCCGGAGCCAACGGTGCGGCCGCCCTCGCGGATAGCGAAGCGCAGACCTTCCTCGATAGCGATAGGCGTGATCAGGGTTATCTCCATGTCGAT
>DVNK01000058.1 GCA_018714445.1 Candidatus Fimadaptatus faecigallinarum
ACACTGTGTTCTGATTTTTTGAAAAAGAAAAGCACCTGCATATATCCGTTCTTTTCTCGGATAGTTGCAAGTGCTTGCCATCAGATAAATCCGTATTCAGTTGTATATGTTCTCTAACAGAAGTTCACATCGGTATTCACACCCGGTATCAAGCCGGTGATTTACCCCGCCGCATTGCTGAAACTTGCGCTACGCAAGACCAGCGCCCGCCGGCAAGCCATGGCCGCAGCTGCATTGCCTGAACTTGCGCCGCGCCCAATCAGCGCCCGCCGGCAAGCCATGGCCCATAACCATTGCCATGCCGTAACGCCGCCGCAACGGCCGCGCCGCCACAAAAACACCGCGGACCGCTCACACGCGAGCAGTCCGCGGCACAATCTCAATATCAATTATAGCAACATTTCAGTTTTCACCCGGGTCCGCATCCGCCGCTTCGCAATACGGACACGGCGTCAGACCCGCGTCCTCGGCGTCCTGCAACGTCACCAGGTAAGGACTGTACATGCCCGAACACGACGCACGGCTGTGATAGTACTGGCCGTTGAGCGTGCGGTAAACCCAGCGCACTACGCCCGTGGCATCTCCATCCGGCGTCAGCGTGGGCATGGCCTCGGGCATGCTGGTCACGCAGTGCGGACACGGCAGCCAGCCCTCTATCACCGCATCGCTGAACAGCATCAGCGACGAATCCAGCCCCAGTTCCGGACATACCTCGCTCACATGGTAGTACGCATCGCCCTCGGAGTGATACACGATTGCATATGGCAGCCCCAGATCGTCGTCAGGCGCACACTCCGGACACGCGCTCTGCTCCCGAACCAGCGCCACCGAGCGTGCCACGCGCTGCAGCGCCAGCTCGCCTTCATATGTGCAGTCGGCCGAGCGATGGTAATACTGGCCGTCCTCGGCGCTATATACGTACTCCTGCGCGAACTGCAAGCCCAGCACGGCATCGTAGTACGGCGTGGACGTCGGCCCGGCAGGTGCGCTGGCTGTCGCTTCGGGCGTCGCCGTCGGCGCAGTGCTCTGCGGCGACTGCGTCCAAGTCGGCTCTATCGTCGGTATCGCCGTCGGCGCGCCCGGATCGGTTACCGGAGCTTCAGTGGGTTCGCCGGTCGGTTCGGTTGTCGGCGCTTCGGTCGGCTCCTCGGTCGGTTCGGGCGTCGGCGCTTCGGTCGGCTCCTCTGTCGGCTCGGGCGTCGGCGCTTCGGTTGGCTCCTCAGTTGGTTCAGGCGTCGGGGCCTCAGTTGGCTCAGGCGTCGGGGCCTCAGTTGGCTCAGGCGTCGGGGCCCGGGTCGGCTTGGGCGTCGGCGTGGCGTCGGGGTGACAATACGGGCACTCCAGTGCACCCGCCGCCTTGGCCTCGCCGCGCATCATCGCCTGGCCATTGGTCATCGAGCCGCACACGCTGGCCTTATGGTAATACTGACCGCCGGCGTAGTAGACCGTCTGCTGGTCGTACTCGCTGTAATTGGGCGTAGGCGTCGGCGTGGCGTCGGGATGGCAGTACGGACACTCGGTCAGACCCTGCGCTATCGCCTCGGCACGGGTCAGCGGCCGGCCGTCGGTCATGCCGCCGCACACGCTGGCCTCATGGTAGTACTGGCCGCCGCCAGTGTACACCGTCTGATTGTTCCAGTCGTTCAGCTGGCTCTGCAGCGCAGGATCGCTGACTATCTCCGCAAGCGGCTGCGGCTGGCACTCCGGACAGGGCTGCTCGCCATTCAGATAAGCCGCATCGCCGGTCTCGGCCACAGCATTCTCAAGCTCAGAGCAGTCGGGGCTGGCATGATAGTATTTACCGCCCTCCTCGTGATACACGAACACCGCCATCGGAGTGGAACCCGGCGCAGCACTCACATTGGTCACATCCGCCGCGCACTCGGGACATGCCTGCGCGCCCAGCGCCAGCGCATCGTCCAGCGCCATCGCCGCGCCGCTGCCGCCCGGACAGTCGGCCGTGGTATGATACGTATTGGTCTTCGAATCGTAATATACAAACAGCGTCAGTTGAGTCGCCGCGGGCGTAGCCGTAGCAGCCTGCTCAGTCGCAACGGCGTCGGGCCGCAGCGTCACGCTGCCCTCAGGCAGCTGGGTCGCACTGGCGTCGGGCGTGGCCGTGGCCGGTACGAACTCGGGCGTCTCGGTGGCCGCAGCGTCGGACGCAGTGGACAACGGCACAAACCCAAGCTGCGAGCCGTCATCCACACCCGGCTCGGGCGTGGGCGTATTCGGCACAAAGTACTGCGCCGCGTTGGATGCGCTCACCACCAGTTCGCCGTTTTTGAGCGCCTCGACCGCCTCGGGATACTCCTTGCCCACGCAGTCAGGGCAGGGATTATAGCCCGCCTCCACAGAGTGCTCCCAGGTGTCGGGATCCGCGCCCACCGTCAGGCCACAGTCCGGCATCAGGTGGAAGCGGCTGCCAGTCTCGGTATGATACACCACGTCAGGTATCGAATACGTGCCCGGTATGTTGGTCGGCGTGGGCGCCGGCGTGGCCGTCGGGGCCGCCAGCATGGATGGATCGGTTATGTCCATGAGATACGGATACTCCACGCCCACACAGTCGGGACAGGGCTTATAGCCTGCCTCCACCGAATGCGCCCAGGTATCCGGATCCGCGCCTTCGGTCAGCCCGCAATCCGGCATCAGATGGAAACGGCTGCCGGTGACAGTGTGGTACACGACCTCGGGCGTTACCAGCGGCGTGGCCGTGGGCAAGGCGCTGGGGGCCTGCGTGGGCTGCGCGGTCGGAGCCTCGGTTGGCCGGGGCGTCGCGCTCGGGCGTATCGTGGGTTGGAATTCAGGCGTAGGTTCCGCAACCGGCGCTTCGGTTGGAGCTTCGGTTGGGGCCTCGGTTGGGGCTTCGGTCGGGGCCTCAGTCGGCGCTTCGGTTGGGGCTTCAGTCGGAGCCTCAGTTGGCTCTTCGGTCGGAGCCTCGGTTGGTTCTTCAGTCGGCTCTTCGGTCGGGGTCTCGGTCGGCGCTTCAGTCGGCTCGGGCGTCGGCGACGGCAGCAGCGGATATTCGCGCTGCTTGAGCGATTCGTATATGTCGCTGAGTATGCCGCTTTCAGCACTCACTCCTGCTCCGCCCGGCCAGGCCACAACGGCCTGCGCATTAAACGTGGGTACAGGACTGGGGGCCTCGGTTGGAGCTTCGGTCGGGGCCTCGGTCGGAGCTTCGGTTGGGGTCTCAGTCGGCTCTTCGGTCGGTTCATCGGTCGGAGCCTCGGTTGGGGCTTCGGTTGGCTCTTCGGTCGGAGCTTCGGTCGGAGCTTCGGTGGCCGACAGCGCATTCTGCGACTCGGATGTCAACGCGTCGGTAGGCGCCTCGGTTGGCTCATCGGTCGGCGCGGCAGAAGGCGCTTCACTGGGTTCGGCAGTCGGCTCGGACGCCGGCTCATCAGTCGGCTCATCGCCCGGCGCGTTGGTGGCCGTGACTATGCCGGGGCCATCGTTGGATGCGCCGTCGTCTATCTCGAACACCTGGCGCACGCTGTCAATCAGCTCGTCGGCATATGGCTTTACGGCTTCCGTGCGGTACACCAGAGCCCAGCCCACCGCAAACACCGCCGCAAACAGCACCGACAACAGCGCCTTTACTGCGGCGGGCCACCTGAGCTTGCGCCGCCAGAGCAGTATGAGTCCCACCGGATACAGCACCGCCAGCATGACTATCGTCAAAATGGCGTACAGCACCGGTGGCCGCCGGCGACGGCGCGGGCGATAATTGCCGCGCTTTTGCGAGCGCTCCATATACACGCCGGGCTCATGCGCGAGCACAAAGCCTCTTTTTAAAGCAATATCCATCTGCATACCATCCTTAATAAGCAAGGGTACAAACTCCCCATTTTTCACTATACAGCATACCACATTCGACATCGCGGCGCAACCGCCGCCCTGAAAAAACCACATTTGCGCGCCCGCCAAGTGCACAATTTGCGCGCAAAACCGGCGGCTTTCACAGCTAATGTTCGCTAATTTAACGTTTTGCGCGCCAGCATGCGCCACTGTCCAGCCCGATTCACGTCTAAACGCGAACTATGCGCTGGCCAGCACAGCTTTGCCGCACTGATTAGACGGCGTGCGTGAACCGTTTGTTCGACCCGGACATGGCGTTGCATACTGTTAACCTTTGAGAGCGGATATGTGGACATATATTCGCTGCCGGAGCTTTGCATCTGCTTGCGCCGAGACCGCCTGATAGTATTTGGCTATGGCAATTATGGCACGTGGAGCTTCGCGCACGCTTGCGTCGCGACGACCTGATGGTTTTTAGCTACGACAACCATGGCGCACGGAGCTCTGCGCCCGCTTGCGCCGTGACCGCCTGATGGCATTTGGCTACGGCAATTATGGCACGTGGAGCTTCGCGCCCGATTGTACTGCGACGGTAGCCGGCCCGGCAGACGCCATAACCGGTCGCCAGCCTGTTTTGACAGCGCATATTCGCATATCGATAATGCGTTTGAACCCCATTGCAAAACAATGCGGGCTACACGCATATACACCTCGGCCATGCGCCTGCGCCCCGCGTCCTGCCGTTTGTGCTGCGCATACACAGTCAATTGCGCCATTTTAACCGTAGCTACCGCGTTTCATGCATAACGTTCGGCTTTTTTGATTATACGGGGCGTTCTGACCCCACTGGTACCACTTATCGCCGGCAAAACCCGAACGAAGCCGGCTCGTGCCATGCGCAGGCATCATGACGCCATGCGGAGCGCTACAATCGATTAGCGCTGCGCCATGTGCATGCCGCCGTGTGCGCGCGCTGCCGTGCATACTTCGCAAATGAATCTGCCGCACGTGCAAAACTCATTTATGCCGTGCTATGCGGCCCGATATGGGCTGCTTTTTAACCACCGCGCCGCCCGCCTTTCACGCGCGCTGAATCACCCGCAGCGCCTTGGACAATCGCCATCAACCATTGCCCGGCGCCCGCTGCAACTCCGGGCTTTGTCTCCGCCAGTTGCGCTACATAGCCCGCCCGACAAGCCGCATCCCACGCCGCCGCACACCCGAAATACTGTGTGCAGTCATTCCGAATGCGACTTTAAGACTCGATTAAAAAGTTCGTGAAAAATTCGCCATTTAACTTGCATAGCCGCACTTTGTGCGCTATAATTATAACCAATTCCCGCTAAAGCCGGTATGCGCGCAGCCCGGCGCTGCATATCATTACACGAATATTACTTCCAGGCGACGTCAAGCCGCCGGCGGGGAGCTTGAAAGGGAGGATTATACGATGGAGCGCGTTTATAATTTCGCGGCAGGCCCTTCGACGATGCCTGAATCGGCCCTCAAAAAGGCTGCATCCGAAATGCTGTGCTACGGCGACACCGGCGTGTCGGTCATGGAAATGAGCCACCGCGCCAAGATGTACATCGAGATCTGGGACGGCGCCATGGACATATTTAAAAAGCTGATGGGCGTGCCCGAAGGCTATACGGTGCTGTTCTTGCAGGGCGGCGCTACCGCTCAGTTCGCCGCCGTGCCCATGAACCTCATCGGCATCACCGGCAAGGCCGATTACGTCGATACCGGCTCGTTCGCCAACGGCGCAATGAAGGAAGCTCAGCGCTATGGCGACGTCAAGTGCGCCGCCTCCAGCAAGGCCGACGGCTACACCTACATACCCGAGCTGACGCGCGAGACGTTCCGCCCGGATGCCAGCTACGTGCACATAACCGGCAACAACACGATATTCGGCACGCGCTATGCCGCGCTCCCCGACACGGGCGATATACCGCTGTGCGCAGACCTGTCCTCGTGCATACTGTCCGAGCCGTACGACGTGAGCAAGTTCGGCGTGATATACGCCGGCGCTCAGAAGAACATCGGCCCGGCCGGCCTGACCGTGGTAGTCGTGCGCAACGACCTGATGGGCCACGCGCTGCCCATCTGCCCCAAGGTGTACAACTACACCACCGAGGCCGAAAAGGAATCCATGCTCAACACCCCGCCGACCTACTCGGTCTACATGGCCAAACTCTGCATGGAGTGGCTCGACAGCGTCGGCGGCGTAAAGGCCATAGAACAGGTCAATATCGAAAAGTCCAAACTGCTCTATGACTTCATAGACAACTCCAAGCTCTTCAAAAACAACGTCGACCCGCGCTACCGCTCGCGCATGAACGTGACCTGCGTGACCGGCGACCCCGCGCTCGACGACGCGTTCGTAAAGGGCGCCGCCAAACACGGCCTGATCGCCCTCAAGGGCCATCGCCTTGTAGGCGGCATCCGCGCCAGCATCTACAACGCCATGCCGATCGAAGGCGTAAAGGCGCTCATCGACTACATGAAGCAGTTCGAACTCGAAAACGCCTGACCGGCAGGAGGAAGCAATATGTATCGCATACAGACGCTCAACGAGATCTCCGGCGTGATAAACCAGGTGTTCAACTCCGATTACGAGATCGGCAAGGACGTATCCCAGCCCGACGCAATAATCGTGCGCAGCGCCAAGATGCACGACATGGAACTGCCTGATACACTCACCGCCGTGGCGCGCGCCGGCGCGGGCTACAACAACATCCCCGTCGACAAGTGCTCACAGCAGGGTATAGTTGTGTTCAATACCCCCGGCGCCAACGCCAACGCCGTCAAGGAACTGGTCATCGCCGGCATGCTGCTGGCCGGCCGCGATATAATCGGCGGCGCCGAATGGGCGCGCACGCTCAAGGGTCAGGGCGACAAGGTGGGCGCACTCGTAGAAAAGGGCAAGGGCCAGTTCGTAGGCCCCGAGCTCAAGGGCAAAAAGCTGGCCGTCATAGGCCTGGGCGCCATAGGTACCATGGTCGCCAATACCGGCCGCGCACTCGACATGGACGTGTACGGCAATGACCCGTTCCTGTCGGTCGAACACGCGCTGCAGCTGTCGCGCGCGGTGCATGTCGTCAACCTTGATCAGCTGCTGGCCTGCGCCGACATAGTGTCGCTGCACGTGCCGCTGATGGATGCCACGCGCGGCATGGTCAACGCCGACTACCTCGCCCGCATGAAGGACGGCGCGGTGCTGTTGAACTTCTCGCGCGGCGAACTGGTCGATTCCGACGCGGTGCTGGCCGCGCTCAAGTCCGGCAAGCTCCGCCGCTACGTGACCGACTTCCCCACTGACGACATGCTTTGCACCGAAGGCGTCATAGCGCTGCCCCACCTGGGCGCGTCCACGCCCGAGTCCGAGGACAACTGCGCCGAAATGGCCGCACGCCAGATCGTCGATTACCTCACCCGTGGCGCCATCGTCAATTCGGTCAACTACCCCGCCTGCGATCCGGGCACGACCGCCGGCCCCCGGCTGTGCGTGCTGCACGCCAACGTGCCCAACATGGTCGGCGCAGTGACCGGTCTGCTCGCCGGCAAGGGCATAAACATATCCAACATGGTCAACAAGTCGCGTGGCAACGTGGCCTACACCGTCATCGACGTCGATACCGCGATAGACGCGGCCACCGTCGACGCAATAGCCGCCGTGGACAACGTGTACAAGGTGCGGCTGATAGGCTGACCTGGACACAGACTGCCATAAACACACCGGCGCTCGAAGCTTTGCCGCTCCGAGCGCCGGTTTCATTTTGGCCGGGGTAAACCGCACGAAATACGCGCGGCCGGCCGCAACGCATGCGAGGCCGGCCAGGCAGTGCGAGCCATAACTCTAACCCGCGCGATCTCCCTGCATGTGGCAGACGAGCGCGCGCTCAGACCGTTGCGGCGGCGCGGCCGACCTTAGAGCCCATCCGGCTGTCGTTGACATGAGTGTGCAGGATACATGCCTTATAGCTTGCAGGATAAATTATTTCGCATTTCTGCTTTGACATGCGACGCATTCCCGGGTACACGCTGTTTGCTCACCGCAATATAAAAGCGCGGAGCTGGGCGCTTGCGCATGGCCCCGCGCCGCCCGCTCGTGCCCGGGCAGCTGCACATGTATTTGCCGCTGCTTTGACATGCGACGCATTCCCGGGCACGCACCGTTTTCGCACCGCAATATAAAAGCGCGGAGCCGCTCATTTGCGCATGGCCCCGCGCCGCCCGCTCGCGCCCTGGCAGCTGTACATGTATTTGCCGCTGCTTTGACATGCGGCACCTTGCCAGGCACGCACCGTTTTCGCACCGCAATATAAAAGCGCGGAGCCGCTCATTTTCGCATGGCCCCGCGCCGACCGCTCGCGCCTGGACAGCTGCACATGTATTTACCACTGCTTTGACGTGCGGCGCATTGCCGGGCACGCACCGCTTGCGTACTGCAATATAAAAGCGCGGAGCCGCTCATTTTCGCATGGCCCCGCGCCGCACGCTCGTGCCCGGACAGCTGTACATGTATTTGCCGCTGCTTTGACATGCGACGCATTGCCGGGCACGCACCGCTTGCGTACTGCAATATAAAAGCGCGGAGCCGCACGTTTCCGCATGGCCCCGCGCCGCCCGCACTTGTCCGGGCAGGTCTTCAGTCTAATTATCAGTTCTTGGGCGTCAGGCGCTCCAGGCCGCCCATGTAAGGCCGCAGAACCTCGGGTATGATGACCGAGCCGTCCTCCTGCTGGAACTGCTCGACTATCGCCGGCATCAGGCGGCTGGTCGCCAGGCCCGAGCCATTGAGCGTGTGCACATACTCGATCTTCTTGGTGTCGGCGCGGCGGAAGCGTATGTTGCCGCGGCGCGCCTGGTAGTCGTGCGCGTTGGACACCGACGAGCACTCCTTGTACTCGTTCATGCTGGGCAGCCACAGCTCCACGTCATACGTCGTCGCCATAGACGCCGAGCAGTCGCCCGCCGCCAGTTTGCTCAGCTGGAAGTGCAGGCCCAGCCCCTCAACCAGCGCGCATGCCTTGCGTATCAGCTCCTTGAGCATGGCGTCCGAATCCTCGGGCTTGGTGTAGCCGAACATCTCGACCTTGTTGAACTGATGGCCGCGGATCATGCCGCGCTCGCTCGCGCGGTACGTGCCCGCCTCGCGCCGGTAGCACGGCGTGTACGCAAACAGCTTGCGCGGCAGCATGCTCTCGTCGAGTATCTCGCCGCGGTACAGGTTGATCAGCGCCGTCTCGGCCGTGGGCAGCATGAACCGGAAGCCCTCCTCGTTGAGGCGATAGACGTCATCCTCGAACTTGGGGAACTGGCCCGCCGTCAGGCCGCACTCATACGTCAGCATGTGCGGCGGCAGCATGAACTCATACCCATCCGCGATATGCGTATTTATAAAGTAGTTCAGCAGCGCCCACTCCAGCTGTGCGCCCAGTCCGGTGTACAGCCAGTAGCCGTTGCCGCCCATCTTGACGCCGCGCTCGTAGTCGATCAGGCCCAGGCTCTGGCACAGCTCGACGTGGTTCTTGCCCTCGTAGGGCAGGTGCGGCTTCTCGCCGAACGTGTATACCACGCGGTTGTTCTCCTTGCCGCCGGCCACCACGTCGTCAGCAGGCAGGTTGGGCAGCGCCAGCATGAACTTCTCTATCGCGTTTTCGAGTTCGGTCTGCTTTTCGTCGAGCTGCTTTACGCGCTCGGCCATGCCTTTGAGCTGCTCAAGTAGCGGCGCGGTGTCCTGGCCCTGCTTGCGCAGCGCGGGTATCTGCTTGTTGAGCTTGTTGCGCTCGGCCTTTATGCCCTCGTTTTCGGCCAGTATCGCGCGACGCTCCTCGTCCCACTTGAGCAGCTCGGTGAAGTCGGCGTCGTAACCACGCTTGGCCAGGCCGGCCTTAACGTAGTCCGGATCGCGGCGAATCAGATTCAGATCCAGCATAGTGTTCCCCTCCAAGTCATGTTCATAGGTCCTGCGAAAAAAATAAGCCCCTGCCTGACGCAGGGGCGAAATATCTTCCGCTGTACCACCCTAATTAAGCCGCTTCAGATACGGCCCTTTATGCGCTATATCGGGCGCGCCCGCGCGGCTCATCGCCGCCCGCTCCCGGCTGGAAATCGCGCGCCCGGGCACGGCTCACACCTGCCGCCGCTTCTCTTGAGCCCGTTGCACGCGCGAGCTTGCCGTTCGTCGCGTTATGTCTATTATAGGCCATTTTCCCGAAATTGCAAGTAAATTTTCATGTAGCGCCGCCACGCAGTGCCAGGCGCGCCCGGCAGTCTGCTGTGCATGTGACCATCTCGCGCGCGTTACTGTGCGCTGCCGCGCTGTTTCCCGAAATTACAAACAAATTTTCATGTAGCGCCGCCACGCGGTGCCAGGCGCACCCGGCTGTCTGCTGTGCATGTGACCATGTCACGCGGGCCTGCGCTGCCGCGCTGCTTCCCGAAATTGCAAGTAAATTTTAGTGTAGCGCCGCCACGCAGTGCCAGGTGCGCCCGGCAGCCTGCTGTGCATGTGCACATCTCGCGCGGGCCTGCGCGCAACCACGCTGCCGCAAGTCTGTGCGCATATATCCGCGCCCGCACCGCACGCGCCGCCAACTCCGCGCTGCGCCAGATGCCGCCGCGCTGGTCACTCCGGCGCAGCGCTGGCCAGGCAGACGCCGCATTTGGCCACTTTGGCATGGCTACAACTGATGCGCCGCAGGCGTTTATTCGGCCGCCGCAGCGTCATCTGCGGGCTGCGCCGCCGCGTCGCCGCCATCTATGCGCCGGCACTCCAGATAGAAGCGCTTCTCGTGCGCCTCGCCCATGGAGAACGTCTTGCGCGGCAACGCGCCGCCCTGCTCCACCGCCGGGAACAGCGTGCGCTTGTCCATAGGCTCCAGCAGCACCCCGCAGCAGCCCTCTCGCGACGCCAGCTGTCTGAGCGACTGCTCGCCGTGCACAAAGTCCAGTTTGACCTCGGGATGCAGCTTAACCCACTCGTCCAGGAAGCTCTGCAGCGTGCCCACGTCAATCGGATAGCGCGAGCCGGTCACGGTCACGGCCATGTTGCTTGCGCCGTTGACAAACCGGAACACATGCCCCGCGCGCGCGCCGCGCTCCATCTTCATGCCGCCGCGCTCACACCACGCTCCGAAGTCGCGCACCAGCACGCCCATGTCCGCCCCAAACAACACCCGGTGCACCGGCTCGAACACCAGCGCATCGCTGTGCAGATTGACCAGCTCGCACAGCGCAAACCGCGCCGGGTGATTCTCGCGCTGCTCAGGCGTGAGCGAGTCGCGCATGTCCAGCCAGCACTGGCGCGCGGTCGCCAGCGAGTGATTGCCGTCGCCGACGGCTATGAATATGTCGCCCGAGCGCGCCCGCAGCTCCGCCATGGCGCCCAGCACGAACTCTACGGCCTCGCCCTCGACGGCCCAGCCCCGGATATGTCCGCCGCCCTGCATAAGATCAAAATCGTACAGCTTTTCCAGGCTCTCGCGCATCTCGTAGAGCGGCTCAATCACCGTGCGCTCATAGTCGTCCAGCAGCATCATTATGTGCGGCAGCTCTATGCACGCGCCGCGGCGTATCCTGACGCGCGGCGGTATGCGCTCCAGTATCGTGCCTTCGGTCGCCCGCACCGGCGAACGCGACCCCGCCTCAAAGTCATACGCCTCCAGGTCGACCGGCGCGACCAGGCCCACACGCGCGCCATGTTCGCATTCGCGCTCCACCAGCACGAACCCGTGCACGCGCGGCACCAGCACGCCTTCGCTCAGATAGCGCCGCATCCGTGCATTTATTTCCGCAATGCGCGCATCGCCCTCGTCCAGGAACGCCTCGGGGTATATCAGGCCCAGCGTCGACGGCGCGTCGCCGACTTCGCGTTCGACCTCGTGCCAGTACTCGGGCTCGGACGTGTACTGGTCACACGCCACGACCGCCCACTTGCTCATGTCAACGCCTTCTGCAGGCAGGTATATGTCATCCACAGCCAGGCATACGTCGGTATGCAGTTCCATGTTGCGCCTCCTAATCGATTGCCGGCGCGCGCCGGCCTGTCAATACAGATTTTAACATCGCCAGCGCGCGCCATATAGTATATTTATGTAAATTATAAACGCCGATATTCACATTACCCGCATTCGGCAGTTCTACCCGCGGCGCTGCGTGCGCTTGACGCGGTACACGCCAGCGTAACCCGCGGCATCGCACGGTGCTTGCCGCCGCTCTCGCCTACGTAACACGCGGCGTTGCGTTATGCTTGCCGTCGCTCTCGCCAGCGTAACCTGCGACGCTGCATACGCTTGACGCGGCACATGCCAGCGCAACCCGCGGCGTTGCACGATGTTTGCCGCCACTCTCGCCAGCACAACCTGCGGCGTTGCATGCGCTTGACGCGGTACACGCCAGCACAACTAGTGTGCATCGCACGATGCTTGCCGCCGCTCTCGCCAGCACACCCCGCAACGCTGCATACGCTTGACGCGGCACACGCCAGCGTAACCCGCGGCGTTGTATTATGCTCGCCGTCGCTCTCGCCTGCGCCAGTTACGTCACCGCGCGGCGCTTGCCGCTGAGCCTGCCGGCATAACCTGCACAACGACATGCAGTCTACTGATGGGCACGCCGTCGCGGCATTCCATGCGCCCACAAACCGCCCACGCCTAGACGGCCCGCAATGCGAACTCATCCAACGGACGCGTCCGGCACAGCTTCACACTACCTGCGGCTGTGCTTGCCGGGACGACTGCGCGGCACAGCCGGCTCGTCGTGCGGCGGATGACGGTCTGCATGCGCCCGACGCGTGGGCACGTAGACCTTTACGTCGTCGTCCTCATGCGCCTCGGGCGGCACGGCATGGCGCGGTCCAGACCTGGGACCGCCGCGCTTGCCCTGGCGCGCAGAACGACCGCGCGCAGCGCTGCGGCGCTTCTGATCGCGCGCGCGATTTGCGCTTACAACCACCAGCAGCACTATCACCAGGCACACCGCCGCCGCCAGTATGTACGTCAGCACGCGATTGATCGCGCTGTCGTATGCGCGCAGCGTGGTCGGCGACATCGTCGCGGCAGGCGTAGGCACAGGCGTGGGCGTGGGCGCCGGACTGGGCGTAGCCGCGCCCAACGAGATCGTGATCGGCCCGGCTATGGCCTCGCGCGTCGCGCCATCGGACTGCGTCATAGTGGCCACAAACGTGAACATCTCATAGCCGGTCACGGTGTACTGCGCGGTTATGGGCATGCTCTCGCCGGCGCGCAGCGTGTCGACATGGGTTATCGCGCCGCGCGTGCGCTCCATGACGTCTATGCCGGTTATGTCCGAGGAGCCGCCGTTGCTCAAAAGCAGCGTAAACGTGACCGTATCGCCGCTGTACACCGCGGTCTTGTCGGCCTGCGCGCTGAGCGTCAGCCCGGCCTCGTCGGTCTCGCTGACCACGTCTATCGTAAGCGAATTGGACACGGCCGTCACATCGCTGCCGGTGGTGTCCTTGGCAGTTATGGTGAACTTGAACGTCGTGCGCGACTGTATGCGCACCGACTTGGCATAGACCGTGTCGTTGCCCGCGCGCAGATCGTCTATGAAGCCCAGATCGCCCAGCACCTGATCGCTGAGCTGTATCTTGCGGTAGCCCACGTTGCCATTGTTTATCAGCTTGCAGCGCAACATCACGGTGTCGCCCGGATTGACCAGCGTCGCGTCGGACTCAAGCACGACCTCCAGGCTGGGTTGCGCGATCTTTATCGACGAAGCGGCGATGTCCTTTTGCACTATGTCCTGGCTGCCCTCGTATGAATAGCTGACGCTGGGCGCGCTGGTGAGCGCCGTCGAGCCCACGGTGACGCGCTTGGTGAACGTCTTTTTCTCGTCCACGCCCAACTTATCCAGCGTGCCCACCTCGCCGAACAGCGAGTCGGTTATGCTGATGTCGACCAGCGGCACATTGCCGGTGTTCTTTACGGTATACGTCAGCGTCACGCGCTGGCCGGGCTGCGCATATGTCATCGACTGCGAGCGGCTGAACTCCAGATCCGGGCGCATGCTCACCCGCTCAACGCTGACCGCCACCGGCTTTTTGCGCTGCTGTTCATACAGCGGATCGCCCTTGGCCAGCACATAAGTCACGTTGACCCGCGCCTCGCCGGCGTCCAGCATCGCGTCGGTCACCTCTATCTCGCCCGACCAGGTCTTGCGCTCGCTCAGGTCGAGGTCGTAGGGCCCCCACAGTACATTGCCCGCATCGTCGCTCAGCGTCACATCGCCTATCACATCGTCGCCCTGATTTATCAACTCGACGCGCGCCTGATAGCTGCCCGCCACCGTAAGCTCATCCGTATCCAGCGTCAGCGTGGCCTCCAGCGGGTCGTATTGTTCCTGTTCCTCCAGCGCCGCGGCCTCAAGCGCATTGGCTACTATACCCGCAGGCGCTCCCAGGGCCGGCGCACACAGCGACAGCGCCATCAGCGCTACCAGCGCCATAAACACGCCGAGCATCCCGCCGTGTCCGTCATGCATTGCCACTGTTTCCGCCTCCCTTCACGCATTTGTCGCACATATATAAGTACAGTTTATTTTATGACAGCCATCCCTGCTTGTCAAGTTCGCGCCCGAATCGGCGTTTTACAGTAGCACATTTGTTGCATTTGTCACCGTATCGTCATTAAAGCGTAGTATTTAGCGGCGACTTTGCGCAAAACAGCGCTCAACACCCAACAGGCAGCCCAACCGCACCGCGTCACTAACCGCATGGATGCCGGCGCTGCACTCCCGCGCCCGTGACGGCGCCGCATGTGGACGTGCGCTCGCGCTGGCAGATCCATAAGGGCCTTGCCAATCAGCAGTGCCCTGGCCTGATTAGGGCTGCCGCGCGGCTTGACATGCTGACAGCCCAGCCATAAATCGCCAAAGTATGCCGAAAAGTCATGCCGCCAATGCAGGTGGTGTGCTCGCCGGTTGAACTGACAGGCACGCCAGACGCAGGCCCATAATATAAATGCGGTCGAAACGGCAGGCCGGTGCCTGTCGCAAATTTGGGCGCGACGTTAATGCGTACGCCCCTCGAAGTGGCGGTTGCAGCGGCAGGCCTTCGTTTCCCGACGGCCGGGCGCAGCGTCGATACGACCATAACTTGACAATGGTGATTGCAGCGGCAGATTAGCATTTACCGGCGCCTGGCCATGTCTGCAATGCAGGCCATGAATTGACAGAACACTCTGCGGCGGCAAGCCGTGCATTTACAGAACCCTCTGCGGCAGCAAGCCGTGCATTGACAGAACACTCTGCGGCGGCAAACCATGCGCTGGCAGACTCCAGTTACCAGCAGCGCGCAATCACGCCGCGCAGACGCGCACGCTCCAAGCATGTGACGGCCTGCTGCCGATACCCGCTCCGCGGCTGCACGCCGCCCAATTTGAGCCGCCGACGCATGGCGAAGCTCGCCGTGCACAGCTAAAGGCGTGAGTTCGCTCCGTAAATTGGCTTGGCCGCCTCCCGCGCCTACCGGCTGCCAGGCACAAAAAAAGCCCGCTCCCATTGTGGAAGCGGGACAAATCAAATCCCATGAGTGCCGTCTGCTCCGTCTTTTTCACCCGCCACGCTGGCAGGGCGGTGCCCTACAGTCGCTTGCTGCCGTCCCCTGGCACCCCGAAGGGCGGGGGCATGACATCCACGATCTGACGCGGGCTCCATTTTATGAAGTGTCGGTAAAAACAAGAACATAACGTACACCACAGGATATCTGGCGAATTGTACGACCTGACTGCACGCCCGGCCCGGCGTCGCCGCCTCACCGGCTGCATTTTTATCAGGCAAGCAAATTATACAGCCTTACACCCCAACTGTCAAGTGCATCTACCCATTTGTCATGTTTTTTCAATATTTTAGCGTGCCCGCCTCATATGCGCCGCTGCACGATCTCGCCCGCGCGCTTGTATATCATGCCCTCGCCGACGTAACCGCGCACGCTCGAGGTCGGGTACACGCTCGCGCGCCGGCCTATCACCGTGCCCGGATTCAGCACGCTGTTGCAGCCGATCTCGGCCCCGTCGCCCAGCAGCGCGCCCAGCTTCTTGAGGCCCGTGTCCAGCCTGACCTCGCCCATGCGCACCGATACCGGCGTCTTGTCGCTCTTGACATTGGACGTTATCGAGCCTGCGCCCATGTGCGCCTTGTAGCCCAGTATCGAATCGCCGACATAGTTGTAGTGCGGCGTCTGTACGCCGTCGAACAGTATGCAGTTTTTCAATTCCACAGAGTTGCCCACGACGCAGCCCCGGCCCACCAGCGCCGCGCCGCGTATGAACGCACAGTGCCGCACTTCGGTGCCCGCGTCGATTATCGCCGGCCCGCCTATGTACGCCGAACCAAACACATGCGCATCCCTGTGCACCCACACGTCCTCGGCCACGCGCTCAAACTCGGTCCCATCCAGCTGCGCGCCCAACTCGCGTATGAAGCCCTTCAGCTCGCCCAGCACCTGCCACGGATACTCGCAACCCGCCAGCAGTGCCGCCGCGCGCGTGTGCTCCAGATCGAACAGCGCCGCCGTCGTCAGTTCATATACCGATCCACCCATCTTGTGACGTCCTCCCATCGTATATCTTATGCGCGCGTTGCGCGGCGTATTCACTCATGCGCATATGTCGCGCATCAAATTCGTCCAAAAACTGCGCGCGCGACTCCATCCGGCAGGAAACCGGCACGCACGCGGCGTATTCAGATAATCGAAATCAATTTTGCAAAGGAGCATTACCATGAGCAAACAGATACTGCATACCGATTCCGCACAGGGCGCCATCGGCCCGTACTCCCAGGCGACTCGCATCGCCGACTTCGTGTTCACCAGCGGCCAGCTCGGCATAGACCCCGCCACCGGCAAACTCGCCGACGGCGTGCAGGCGCAGGCCGCTCAGTCCATGCGCAACATAGGCGCGATACTCGCCGCCGCCGGCCTGGATTACGCCGCCATCGTCAAGACGACCATATTCGTAAAAGATCTGGCCGACTTCAAGACCGTGAACGACGTCTACGCGTCCTTCTTTGAGGGCGACTATCCGGCGCGCAGCTGCGTGCAGGTCGCCGCGCTGCCCATGGGCGGACTGGTCGAGATCGAGTGCATCGCGCGCGCCTGAAACCCGCGGCGCTGCCGACTCAAAACATATCGAATGGCATTTGACGAGCGCGCACTGGCAAAGTGCGCGCTTGCGCTTTGCAGCCGCGTCTGGCGGTTGGCTTCATACTGTCTTGCGCCGCGTTTGGCTTGTCGTGTGACTTGCGCTTTGCCGGTGCGCCCGGCTTTTGGCTTCATACCGCCTTGCGCCGCGTTTGGCTTGTCGTGCGATTTGCACATTGCCGGTGCGCTTGGCTTTTGGCTTCATACCGCCTTGCGCCGCGTTTGGCATATAGTGTGACTTGCGCTTTGCCTACGCGCCCGACTGTTGGCTTCATATCGCCTTGCGCCGCGTTTGACATATCGCATGACTTGCGCTTTGCCGGTGCGCCCGGCTTTTGGCTTCATACCGCCTTGCGCCGCGTTTGGCTTGTCGTGCGACTTGCTGACGCGGTTTGTCATGCATCTCAGGGCCTTCTGTCTGTCTCATGCTTTGCCGCCGCTTCGCACAACTGTTTGCATTGCGTACAGTCTTTTGCTTACAGCGCAGTTTGCCGCTTTGAAGAGCAATTTTCAGCTTTCGCATTTCCCGGCCATGTCACGGTCTTACCACGTAGCGCGGATTTCGCAATGCCATATGGCCTATGCTCATAACGTCGTGCCCGAATAATCCCGGTTGTCCCCCACAACACATTTTGCCGCGCAGATTTCGCCGTGCCGCGCGGCTTTTGCGCAATTACTCCGCAACCCGCGGCTCGCGCCACGCGTTCAACGCAAAAGAACGGCGCGCACCGCCCGCCGTTCTTCAATTGCCTCCAGTTTGGGATCAGTCGGCTACTTCCATCTGAACGCGCTCGATCTGCGCGCCCAGCGAGCGCAACTTCTGCTCCAGGCACTCGTAGCCGCGGTCTATAAAGCGCACGCCGCTTATCTCGGCCACGCCCTCGCACCCCAGCGCCGCCACCACCAGCGCCGCACCTGCGCGCAGATCGCTGGCGTGCACGCGGCAGCCTGTCAGCCTGTCCACACCCTCTATTATCGCTATCCGATCCATCACGCGGATGTTTGCGCCCATGCGCAGCAGCTCCTCGGCGTACTTGAACCGGCTCTCATATATCGTCTCGTTTATGACCGACGAGCCGCCCGAAGTGCACAGCAGCGCCGTTATCGGCTGTTGCAGATCGGTCGGGAAGCCCGGATAGTACTGGGTCTTTATCGTCACGCCGCGCGGCCGGCCGCCGGTGGCGCGCACATGTATAACGTCCTCCTGGCTGTGCACATATATGCCCATCTCCAGCATCTTGGCGGTCAGCGCCTCCATGTGCGTGGGTATGACGCCATGTATCTCGACATCGCCATGCGTCGCGGCCGCAGCCAACATCAGCGTGCCGGTCTCTATCTGGTCGGGTATTATTGCATAGCGCGTGCCGTGCAGCGTGCGCACGCCCCGCACGCGTATCGTGTCGGTGCCCGCGCCTTTTACCGAGGCGCCCATGCTGTTGAGGAAGTTGGCCACATCGACCACATGCGGTTCGCGCGCGGCGTTATGTATCTGCGTGACGCCCTGCGCCTTGACCGCGGTGAGCATGGTGTTGATCGTCGCGCCGACGCTGGGCATATCGAGGTACACCTCGCCCCCCAGCACCTCGTCGCTGTCTACATACATCACGCCCGCATTGCTGGTATAGTTTACATTCAGCGTGCGCAGGCCCTTTATGGTCTGATCGATGGGCCGCGAACCTATGTTGCAGCCGCCGGGCATCGGCACCTCGGCTCTCCCGAACCGCCCCAGCAACACGCCCAACAGGTAGTACGACGCCCGCATGCGACATGTAAGACTCAGCGGCGGCTTATACGAATTCAGCGTGCGCGCGTCGATGCGCATCACGCGGTTTTCAAACGACACCTGCGCGCCCAGCTCGGTAAGCATTTCAGCCAGCACGTACACGTCGTCGATCTCGGGCAGGTTCTCGATATATGACACGTCGTCGGCCAACAGTGCCGCAGGTATTATCGCCACAGCGGCGTTCTTGCCGCCGCTGACGTTCACGCTGCCGCGCAACGGCTGTCCGCCGCGAATTCTGAGCACATCTTCAATCGCCATATCGTAAATCCGGCCAGGTAAAGCCGGCTCACCTCCTGCACCGCGCGGCGCGCCGCGCGACTTGTCAAAGCGGGATGTGCGCAAGCGCGCACGAAACACGCCGGCCCGCCTTCATTAATATGTGCGGGCGACGCTCCACAGTATCTAATTATACACATTTTTACGCCGCCGTGCAACCTTTTGCTGACGTTTAGTCTGCATTTGATGTGCTTACACTGTTAAGCTGATGTCAATCCTGCTTAAATTGGGGTAAATTATGCAAGATTTAACACCACGCCTTCACCGGCCGCGCTGTAACGCGCCGCGCAACGCGCGAATAGTATAAACCATCCGGGAGGTGAGCCGATTTGGAAAATCGGAATATCTGGGACATGGGCGCCCAAATGGACGCATTTGAAACCTTTAACGCAGGCAGCTCCGGCCAATCCGCGGCCGACATGCAGTCCGATACATACGCCGGCCGGTCCGCAGTCAACATGCAGTCCGATACATACGCCGGCCAGATCACGTCCGGCACGCAGTCCGATGCCGCCGGCCAAACCACGTCCGGCACGCAGTCCGATGCCGCCGGCCAGGATGCCGCCGACACGCAGTCGGATACATTTGCCAGCCAGTCGGGTGGTCAGACGATAACCTCGCGCATCTGTCCGCGCGGCTACTCGCGCTACACCTGGCGTACCGGCGACACGCTCGAGTCAGTCGCCCAGCGCTACGGCGTGACCACGACTTCCATAAGTGAAGCAAATCCGGGGATAGTGTTCACGCGGCTGAATTTCGGCGATGAGATCTGTGTACCCTTCGGCGCGACGGCATGCACGACAGGTCGACTCTACACGGTGCGGCGCGGCGACACGTTCACGTCGATTGCGGCGCGGCTGGGCGTGAGCGTGTACCATCTGACCGAACTCAACCCCTACGTAGATCCCACGACGCTTCAGATCGGCCAGCTGATCTGCGTGCCCGCGCAGTCCGGGCCGGTGGTAACGCCGCCGTCGTATCCGGGCGGCTGCACCGGCTGCACTGGGTCCACCGGCTCGACTGGCTCGACCGGGTCCACCAGTTCGACCGCATGCGCGGCCGACAACGTCACCATACTGATGCCGATGGGTTGGAGCTATGCCACGCTGCTGACGCGCTATGGCATATCGTACAATGCGCTGGCCGCCGCCAATCCCGGGCTCAACCTGGATGCCATACCCGCAGGCCAACGCGTATGCATACCGCCCGTCGGATCGCGCCGGCTGTGCGAAAAAGGCACGCGCTCGCATGTTATCTCGCAGGGCGAAACGCTGGACACGCTGGCCCAGCGCTTCAATACGACCGTCGCGCGCCTGTTGCGCATAAACGCCTCGCTTGCGCCCGCCGACTTCATCACGGGTCAGGTCATCTGCGCGCCGGAATGAGCCGCATTTGACAGCGCCGCCCGCACGGCGGTTGCGCCGGGCTCATGTAACAGCCGGGCATGCCGCTGCATACCGGCACATCTGACAATCATTGAGGGCCGCTCGGATTTGCCGGGCGGCCCTCAATAGCCGATTTGCTTACTTATTCACGCTGACATTGCGCCGCTTCACGCTGACTCTGCGCCGCCCGTGCAAAAACAAAAGCGCCGCAGCTCGCGCCGCAACGCACATACTCGCTTCCACCTCTCACGCCTTTGCGTACAGCTGCCGCCGGCTGTCTTCCGCGCGCCGCCCGCGCAAAACAAAAGCGCCGCAACGCATGCCGCAACGCACATACTCACTTACGCCTCTCACGCCTTTGCCTTTGCGCACCGCTATCGCCGGCTGTCTTCCGCGCGCCGCCCGCGCAAACAAAAGCGCCGCAGCTCATGCCGCAACGCACATACTCACTTCCGCCTCTCATGCCTTTGCCTTTGCGCACCGCTGCCGCCGGCAGTCTTCCGTGCGCCGCCCGCGCAAAACAAAAGCGCCGCAGCTCGCGCCGCAACGCTCCGTTCTCCTACGCGGCTTTGGCACTGCGTCCGCCGCCGCGCGCCTCGCTTGCAACCGATCCGTCCGATGCCGCCTGCGCGCATGCCCATCGCGCCGCACGCTCCGATGGTGGGTGCTGCACCGCCTTCGCACACCGCGCCCTGCGCCCACGCACATCCGCGCCACCCGGCGAATCCCGACCGCCGCGCACATCGGCACACGTCAGTCATTGAGTTTATGTTACCACAATCCACTCATGTTTGCGAGCATATCGAGGTTATTTTACGATTAAGTAAAGCATGTCATTTTAACAAACAATTCTCTTTTTTTGTGCGTAGCCTTTTCAGGCACAAACTCTTTATTTCACGGGTAAATCATGTTAGAATAGTGCTGATTTGATATCGTCCGACGCATCGCGTCGGGCCGGTCAGCTGCAGACCCGACGCAATGCTCAAGGAGGTTTATATGATTACCGCACGGGAAAAGCAAGTACTGCGCGAACTGGCGGCGCATCAGATGGAACTGGCGACCACGCCGCGCAATCAGGAACTCGTGAGTCTCTGGCTCAAGCATAACGCGTGCCTTGATTCGCGCCCCACGGTCTACATAGAGTGGGGCACGTTCGAACAGGAGGTCATACCGCCGCTGCTGCGCTGTGAAAACGAGGAGGCCCGCCAACTCGAATACGCGCTGTACGCCAACTTCATCGGTCAGGAGCTGTTTGGCGACGACAGCGTGGTTCCCGATTACATGCCGGTCGGCGTCAACACTCACTTTGTGCCGTTCGGCATAGAGGTCAAGGTCGACCACGCCGCAGGCGGCGGTCTGGGCCACCACTTCCATGAAGTGCTGCACGACCTGGGCGAGGACTTCCACAAGCTGGGCAAGTCCACCTACGGCGCCGACATGCAGAAGTCCCAGGCGCAACTGGAGCGCTGCAATCTGCTGTTTGGCGACATACTGCCCGCAAAGCTGACGGGCGCATGCCTGTACGCCGTGCCCACTCAGTGCATCGTGCACATAATGAGCATGGAAAACATGCTCTTTGCGATGTACGACTACCCCGAGCTGTTCCACAAGATGATGGACATGCTCACAAACGACTACATAGAATACTTCCGCTTCCGCGAGACGCGCGGCCTGATACTGCCCACTACGCGCAACGAGTGGGTGGGCAACGGCTCATTTGCGTTCACCGACGAGCTGCCCGGCCCCGAGATCGCCGCGCGCCGTCAGCTCACCTCCCACGACGTATGGGGCTTCCTCGACTCGCAGGAGACCACCGGCATCTCACCCGACATGTACGCCGAATTCGTGTTCCCCTACTACAAGCGCATCGCCGAGCAGTACGGCATGCTGTCGTACGGCTGTTGCGAGGCCGTCGACCCGATCTGGGACAAGTGCCTGCACGCCATGCCCAACCTGCGCAAGGTGTCGATATCGCCCTGGTGCAACGAGGAGCTCATGGGCGAACGCCTGCGCGGCACCAACATCGTCTACCACCGCAAGCCCTCGCCCAACATGCTGGGCACCGGCACTGTGCTCGACGAGGACGCCGTGCGCGCCAGCACCCGGCGCACGCTCGCCGCGGCCCGCGGCTGCACAATAGAGTTCGCTCAGCGCGACGTCTACACCGTAAACCACGACATGCCCAAGGTGCGCCGCTACGTCGAACTCATACGCCAGTGCTGCGAAGAGGCATAACGCCTCCGCGCCGCTTCCTTCACACTGCCCCGGCCCGAAATCGGGCCGGGGCACGTTGCGGGCCGCGCATGCGCTTCAGCGCGCCCAAAAACCGGCCGGCCAAATGCTTGACGCGGCGGCTGAGGTGTTGTACACTACTTACTATACGCAAACAAGGAGGTCGGGCAAATGCTGTCTACGCTGGACATGAGCATACTGGAGATACTGTACGCCGACGCGCGCACGCCCCTTACCGATATAGCCACCATGACGGGCCACGATCTGGACGAGATACAGGATTCGATCAAGCGTCTCGAGCGCGAAAAGATAATACTCAAGTACCCCGCCCTGATCAACTGGGACAAGACCACCACCGAACGCGTCGAGGCGATTATCGAAGTGCGCGTGACGCCTCAGCGCGATCAGGGCTTCGACGCCATCGCCGCGCGCATATACCGCTATGAGGAAGTGCGCTCGGTATACCTGATGAGCGGCGGCTACGACCTGTGCGTCATGGCCGAGGCGCGCACGATGCGTCAACTCGCGTTCTTCGTAGCCGAAAAGCTGTCCACGCTTGATTCGGTCATCTCCACCGCCACCCACTTCATGCTCAAAAAGTACAAGGAGGATGGCGTCATATTTGAGGGTGCCGACGCCGGCGATCACAGATTGGCGGTGTCGCCGTGAATTACGACAAGGTAATGTGCCAGCGCGTACTGGCTACGCCCCCTTCGGGCATACGCAAGTTCTTCGATATAGTGTCCACAATGAAGGACGCCATATCGCTGGGCGTCGGCGAACCCGACTTCGTGACCCCGTGGAACATGCGCGAGGCCGCGATTTATTCCATCGAACAGGGCCAGACCCACTACACCTCCAACTGGGGCACGATAGAACTGCGCCAGGCCATCGCACGCTACCTCAGCGAGCGCTATGGCATAAACTACGCGCCCGAAAACGAGATCTGCGTGACCATCGGCGCAAGTGAAGGCATCGATCTGGCGTTGCGCGCGATCTGCGAGCCGGGCGACGAGGTGATGGTGCCCGATCCGGCATACGTATCCTATCAGCCCGGCATAATCTTCGCCGGAGCCACGCCGGTGCCGCTGGCCACCCGCCGCGAGGACGAGTTCAAACTGACTGCGCAGGCCGTGCGCGCCGCGCTCACGCCCCGCACAAAGGCGCTGATACTCCCCTATCCCAACAACCCCACCGGCGCGATACTCAATCGCGCTGAGCTCGAGGCCATTGCCGACGTGCTGCGCGATACCGACGTGTTCGTGATATCCGACGAGATTTACTCCGAGCTGACCTACGGCGGCGCGCGCCATGTGAGTTGCGCGTCGGTGGACGGCATGTACGAACGCACGATAACCTTAAACGGATTTTCAAAGGCGTTTGCGATGACCGGCTGGCGCATAGGCTACATATGCGCGCCCGCGCCTGTCATGAAGTCGATAGTCAAGATACATCAGTTCACGATCATGTGCGCACCGACTGCCGCGCAGGCCGCCGCCCTGGAAGGCCTCAAGGATGGCTTTGACACCGGTTTTGCCAAGGTCGGCGAGATGACCCGCGAGTATGACCGCCGCCGCCGGCTGATAGTCAAAGGCTTCAACGACATGGGCCTTGAATGCTTTGAACCGCTGGGCGCGTTCTACGCATTCCCGTCGATACGCTCCACCGGGCTGACTTCGGACGAGTTCTGCACCCGGCTGCTCAACGATAAACACGTGGCATGCGTGCCCGGCACCGCGTTCGGCGAAGCGGGCGAAGGCCACATCCGCTGCTCCTACGCCACGTCCACCGATAAGATAAAGCTTGCGCTTGCCCGCATAGCCGAGTTCGTAAACCAGCTCAAAGGCTGAGCGCGGCCCCACCACCGATATCATACAGCAGACAGGCACGCGGCGGGATCGGACGCTTAAGGCGCATCCGTCCCGCCGCGCCTGAATATGACTGACCTGGAGGCGATTTCACCATGGACGATGCCGCATTGCTGGACATCTGCCGGGCCGAGGGCGCAGCCGACGCGCGCGTGATCGATACCGGCAAAATACCGTTTGACCCCAAACTGCGCTCGTACTGCGCCGCCAATGCCTGCGGCTCTTACGGCCGCAACTATGCCTGCCCGCCGCATGTGGGCGAGCCCGACGAGCTTATCGCGCGTGCAAAGTCGTACCGCCGCGCACTGCTGTTTCAGACGGTGGGCGAATTGGAGGACTCATTTGACATCGAGGGCATAAACCGCGCCGGTCAACGCCACAAGGAGGTCTGCGCGGCCATATTCGACCGCATAGTCCCTCAGCTGGGCCGGCACATGGTGCTGGCCGCCGGCGGCTGCGGCAAGTGCAAGACCTGCGCGGCCGTGACGGGCGAGCCGTGCCGGTTCCCCGATCAGGCGGTCAGCTCGCTTGAGGCGTACTGCATGAACGTGAGCCAGCTCTGCGGCAAGTGCGGCATGAAGTACATAAATGGTGCAAACACCGTCACTTTTTTTGCGATGTGCCTGTTTGACTGATGGCGCGTCTGGCGCATGTGCGGGTTTGGCGCGGGGTTGACTTGCGTTTGGCGCGCGCCGCCTGTCGGCTCGATGAAATGCGCATGTGCGGGTTGACGCGGAGTTGACTTGCGTTTAGTGTGGGTCGCCTATTGGCTCGGTGCCACACGCATGTGCGGGTTGACGCGGAGTTGACTTGCGATTTGTGTGCGTCGCGTGTCGGCTCGGTGCAATGCACATATGCAGGTTGAGGCGAAGTCTACTCACGTTTGGCGCGCCACCTGTTGGCTCGGTACAACGCGCATGTGCGGGTTGACGCGGAGTTGACTTACGTTTGGTGTGCGCCGCGTGTCGGCTCAGTGCAACGCGAGTGCGTGGGTTCGACGCGGGGTTGACTTGTGTTTGGTGCGCGCCGCGTATCGGCTCGGTGCAACGCACATGTGCGAATTGATGCAAAGTTGACTTGCGTCTGGTGTGCGCCGCCTGTCGGTTCGATGCAACGCGCATGTGCGGGTTTGACTTGCGATTGGTGCGCGCCGCCTGTCGGCATGGTGCAACGCGCGTGCGCAGGTTTTGTGCGGGATTGGCTTGCGATTGGTGCGCGTTGTGCGTCGACCTGGTGCAATGCACATGTGCAGGTTGATGCGGAGTCGATTCACGTCCGGCGCGCGCCGCCTGTCGGCTCGATGCAATGCACCCACGCAGGCCTGACACATCCGCGCGTATCCACCATAAACCGCAATACACCTGCCCGAGCAACACGCCCGCTCATGCGGAGCGCAACTTTTCGGCATGATCCATGTATGCGCCACATCCCGCTTCAGCGACAATCGGCTCATATACCGGCTGGCACAGCACGCGCCGCCTGCTTCAGCCCACCCCTCCACGTACGCCTTTGCAGGAGGTACTGCATGACGATAAGACCTACCCGGCCAGACGAATATCCGGCTACCGAAAGCCTGACGCGCGACGCGTTCTGGAACAAGTACCAACCGGGCTGCGACGAACACCTGATACTACACAACTTTCGCCGAGATCCGGCATTTGTACCCGAGCTTGACTGCGTGCTCGAGGACGACGGTGAACTGATAGCTCACATAATGTACTGTCGCGCCCACCTGGACTCCGAGCGCGCCGGCCGCGTGCCCGTGCTGATGTTCGGCCCGATAAGCGTGCGCCCCGACCGTCAGCATCAGGGCTACGGCAGCGCGCTGATAAACGAAACTCTCTCGCGCGCTTCGGCGCTGGGGCATGGCGCAGTGCTGATAACCGGTTCGCCTGCCTATTATGCGCGCTTTGGCTTTGAGAGCTGCTCCCGCCACGGCATATACTACCGCAACGCTGATCGCTCTGATCCGGCTGATTATTTCATGTGCCGGGAGCTTCGCCCCAATTACCTGCCCGGTGGGCTCAGCCTGTTTGTGGAGCCCGCAGGGTATACCGTGGATTCAGCTGAGCTCGAACGCTTCGAGATGCTGTTTCCGCCCAGACGTAAGGAGCGTCGCCCTGGTCAGCTGAGGTGACCGGGGTACGCGCTTTCTTTTTAGGAAAAAAGAAAGCTGCAAAGAAAAACCTTTCTGGGCTTTTCACTTGTTGTGGGTTTTTGTGCTTGAATTGGGCTTTGCGCTTGGCGTGGGCTTTGCGCTTGACCTTGGCTTTACGCTTGGTAAGGGCTTTCTGTTTGGCACGGGCTTTCCACTTGACCTTGGCTTTACACTTGGTATGTGCTTTCCACTTGGCACGGCTTCGCGCTTGATAAGGGCTTTACGCTGGACTTGAGCTCTACGCTTGGCGCGAGCTTTGCGTTTGGCTCAGGCTTTCAGCTTGGCACGGACTTTCCGTTTGGCACGAGCTCTGCGCTTGATAATGGCTTTACGCTGAACTTGGGCTCTACGCTTGGCGCGAGCTTTGCGTTTGGCTCAGGCTTTCCGTTTGGCACGGACTTTCCGTTTGGCACGAGCTCTGCACTTGGCTCAGGCTTTCCGCTTGATCTGGGCTTTCGCTGCTGATGCCGCTTGGATTTGTGCCATGTGAGACGTTTTTGCCGTTATCGTGCAACGCCTTACTTTATGACTGCACGCTTTTCAATGGCATGATTCTATGCATGCGTTCACCGGTTTGGCCTGCTTATGGCAAAAGCATAGGCGACATGCTTTCTGGCATGTCGCCTATGCGCGTTTTTATGCCTATTGCTTATCGTCGTCCAACAACCTGCGCGTCAACTTGTCGAGCTGATTCGTCAGTCGCGACAGTTGCGACTCAAGCTCTACTATTCGCTGCCGCATCGCGTCCACGTTCTCATCCTCCGGCTGGACTCCCGCGCCCTGTCCCACCGCTACGGCCGTGCGCTCCGTCGGCACTGCTGGCTCGGATGCCGTGCCGACCGGCGCGCAATCGTCCGTCTGGGTGGGCTTAGGCTCAGTCAGCGTTATGCCCCATCGCTCTGCCACACGCGCTGGCGCCGCAGGTTTCGAAGACGGCGTAGCCTCTGCCTGCCCCACCTCCAGCTTGAATCCCCACTGCCCTTTGCCACTGCGCCCTGGCGTATCCGGCGCAAAGCCCCATATCTTCGCCGCATCGCGCGTATATGGCTCCACGTCGGCCGATTCAGTTGTCGCCTTCGTCGCCTGTGCGTCGCCGGCAGACCCGGCCGTGACTTCGGCCGGCCCGTCGGTATATACGCAATCAGCCGTCTTCGCCGCCTGTGCGTCGCCGGCAGGCCCGGCTGTGACTTCGGCCGGCCCGTCGGTATATGACACGCCATCAGCCGCGTTCACTGCTTCACAGTTCTTCGAACTGCCGCCGTCCTGTCCTGGCCTGATCTCTGATCCGACCGCCGCAAAGCCCCAGGCCTCGGCCGCATTGGCCAACGCCCCGCCCGCAGCCACGCCCGCCGACGAAGCATCTGCCGTCTGAGCGTTATCACCGCTTGCGACATCAGCACCCACGGGGCTCAGCCCCGCTGATTGCACTCCGGCGTCGCGATGAGCTATCGACATGCCATCGCCGGCACCGGCCGCCGCAGATGCCTCGGCAGCTCTGCCGTCGGATGATAACCGCACATCGTCAGTCAAAGCTGCTTTGGCGTCGGCATTGTCATGCGAATACACGCTTGCGGCATGCTTGCGCTCAATCGGCGCATCAGCCGCCGTCGCAATCCCGCCTGCCGGGCCAAAGCCCCATTTAAGCGCCGCGTCCGCCGCATCGCCGTCCGCCGCTTGGTCTCCAGTGCGCTCGGCTTCGCCGGACTCAGACACAGCTTGCGCTCTGCCATTCGACTGCGCAGCGCGCGCTGCCCGCACACGCTGCTCAACCGCCTTGCGCGCCGCCTGCAACAGCTGGTATGACGCGTTGTCCTCTGCATCCATATACCCGTGAGCGTCGACGTCCGGCGTCTGAGCCACATCGAACTCGGGCTGGCGCCCCTTAAACTGCTCAAACTCGGGTGCGGCGCTTGGCCTTGCCGCATTCCAAGGCATGCCGGACTCATGCTCGCCGGTTTGCGCCGCATCACGCTGATTTCGCGCGGGCTCGCCAGCTTGCGCCGCGCCCCGCTGATTCTGCGCAGGCTCGCCGGTTTGCGCCGCACCCCACTGATTCTGCGCAGCCTCGCCGGCTTGCGCCGAGCCCCGCTGGTTCTGCGCAGCCTCGCCGCCCGCGCGCATGGAGTGCGCTATCGCATCACGTATATCGCTATGCCGCTGGGCGAGCGTGCGCCGCGCATGATCCGCAACCTCGCCAGCCCGCCGGCCCGCTTCAGACGACGCCCATCCGCGCTCGCGACCCTGCACGCCGTTAGTCGCGCGCTCCACGGCGCTGCGTATCTGTCGATATGCATCGCCGAATATCTCGCTTACTCGCTCGCTCGCCGCCGAGAAGTCGACCTCCCAATCCGGCGTGCGCTGCTCGTCCCGCGTTGACCTGTTGTTGGCCGTATCGCCCTTCTGGCCGTCGCTCGGCTGTCCCGTGCGCGCATCATGCCATCCGTTCCAGTCCCCATCCATTTCGCTACCTCCACCCGCGTCATGCGCGTTGTTGCGTGCCGCGTCCCAGGCGCGGCGCGCGCTGTTTGCCATCTGTTCCATCTCTCCGGCAATGCGCTCGGTGCCCAGCGTCAATGCCCGCGCCACGGCATCGCCCAGTTCCTTGCACCAATCCTCAATGCCGGCTGCTCGCGCCGCATCGTCCGCCTGAGCCGCATTGTCGCCGCCGGTTTCGCCAGCAGATGCGCCCTGACGCCCGTCCTCGGCCCGGCTCGCCTGTGCGGCATCGCCAGAAGAGTCACCGGTCATCCTAGCTCTCGCCGCGTCGTCGCCTGCAATGGGCTTTCCACAGCATTCCGCGTTTCGGACGCCTTCATCTTTCGATGCGGCAGTAGCCGCATTGTCAACGCCATCCACAGCATTAGCCGCCGCGTCGTCGCCTGTAACGGTCTTTCCACAGCATTCCGCGTTTTGGACGCCCCCGGCTTTCGATGTAGCAGTAGCCGCATTGTAAACGCCATCCGCTGCATTGGCCTCCGCGTCGTCGCCTGAGGCAGGCTCGCCACAATGTTCTGCGTTTTGGACGCCCCCGGCTTTCGATGTAGCAGTAGCCGCACTGTCAGCGCCATCCGCAGAATTGGCCTCCGCGTCGTCGCCTGTAACGGCCTTGCCACAATATTCCGTGTTTTGTACGCCTTCATCTTTCGATGCGGCAGTCGCCGCATTATCAGCGCCATCCGCAGAATTAGCCACAGCTCTCAGCCCATCGCCGGCAGCGACGCCCTTCACCGGCGGCGTATCGCCTGCATCCGGCGGCGCGTCCACCGCTGTGTGCGCGCGCTCCGGCCCCAGTGGCAGTCGCGTTTCCCCGGCCTGCTGTTCCTGCGCGCGTCGCCGGTCTATGTAGCGCTCGACCTCCTCGCGCGTTATCGCCCAGGTGCGCGTCAGCTCGTCCACCGGGATCTGGTAGCCCTGATGCCGGTTGTTGTTGTCCAGCGTGACGTCCAGCTTGCGCGCGCGTATCATGCGGCGTATCGTCTCCTCGTTGCGCCGCACCAGTTCGGCCACGTCTTTGACCGTCAAATAGTCCATAGCCGCCTCCTCCCGCTACGCCTGGCCGCCCTCGTCCGCCGCGCCAAACGCGCTCAGCACGCGCCCTATCGCCGCATCCAGTTCGCCGCCGGCATGCTCCAGCCAGCTCAGCGCGCCTCCGGCCATGCCTGCCAGCTGCGGTTGCGCACCGGCCCATGCGCGCTGCGCGCCCTGCCATGCCGCCCCGGCTGCGCGGCCCAGCTGTGCGCGCGCGTCATCGACGCCCTGTTTAAGTTCGGGCGCCTTGCGCTCCACGAACCGCACCGCGCCGTCAAACCACTCGGCCAATCGCGCCGCGCCCGGCTCCAGCGCCGCCTGCTCCA
Organism: Candidatus Fimadaptatus faecigallinarum; assembly: GCA_018714445.1. GTDB lineage: Bacteria > Bacillota > Clostridia > Christensenellales > Aristaeellaceae > Fimadaptatus > Fimadaptatus faecigallinarum. Next base: position 30,523 of record DVNK01000058.1, read on the forward strand.
GCCACATGCCCGCCTTCGCGCACAGCTTTAGCATGTCGCAGGTGACCTTCACGCCCACCGGCAACCCGCACACTATGCCCAGCGCCAGCGCTACGCCGCCCAGCACGCCGCCAAAGCCCAGCAACAGCCCTGCCAGCTGTACCACGCTCAGCCCCGCATACACGCCCATAGCGCCGCTTACAAACAGCGCCAGCGCTATAAGCAGCGCCTCAGCCACCGCCCGCAGCACTTCGGCCACGCGCTCGCCGCTCATGCGCCCCTCTTGCCCGGCGCGCAGCGCATCCGACTGCGCCTGGCCCGCGCGCACGCTCGCGCCTATGAACCGCAGGCAATCGTCGCTCAGGCTCACGCCCTCCACGCCGCCGTCGCGCAGCACGCAGAACGCCGCATAGCAGCGCATAAGCTCATCCGCCGCGGCGCCATCGATATCCTTAAGTGGCGGGCGCTGCGCCGCCTGAGCCGCTTCGGCCGCGCGACAGATGCTGTCCAGCGCTTCACCCGCAGGCTGCTGAGTATCGTCCGGCGCGCCGGTCTCGCTCATGCGCAGCAGCGCCCGCAGCACGTTCTCACTCGAGCCGTCCAGCGCCGGCTTGAGCCGCTCCGCGCCCGCCTGCTCCACAAACGCCCGCACCGTGCCCAGAAACCGCGCGCGCTGCGCCTCGTCCATCGCCTGTGCGTCCATTATGTTCTCCAGCGCATGGCGCACGTACTCGCCGTCGCTCAGCGTGCCCTGCAGCTCGCGGTCGAATGCCTCAAGCCCGCTCCGCAGCGACTCCAATACCTCGTCCAGCCCATCCTCGCCATATCGCGCCCAGTCCAGCCGCATCGCCCTGTACGCGCCGACCTTGCCCGCCAGTTCCTCCAGCTCCAGGTACTTCTCGGCAATCGCGAGTGCCAGCTCCTCCTTATTTATCATATATATATCCTCCATATTGTTAGTAGCATTGCAATGTAGTATTGGACCTATGCTAATGCTACAACGGCGCGCACACTTTGTCAAGGCCAAGCCTAAGCGTTTAAGCTGGGATGAGTACAATTCTAATCCGGCTTTAAACTGAGCGCGCGGGGCGCATATTCAAGGCGCGGTTTGCGGCTTGTGAGTGCCCGGGCTATGTGATATAATACGCTCAAACGTCGGAGTCGGCTCCGACAAACAATACATTCGGGAGGTCTACATTATGCGCGTAACAGTCTGGAACGAGTACGAGCACGAGCGCCGCGAACAGCGCGTGGCGCAGGTGTACCCCCAGGGCATACACACCGCAATAGCCAACTTTCTGAGCGCACAGCCGGACATGCAGGTGCGCACCGCAACGCTGGATGAGCCCGAAAACGGACTGCCGCAGGCCGTGCTGGACGATACCGACGTGTTGATCTGGTGGGGTCACATGGCGCACGAAAAGGTGGCCGACGAGGTGGCGTTGCGGGTCAAGAACCGCGTGCTGGACGGCATGGGCTTCATAGCGCTGCACTCGGCGCACGCCAGCAAGCCGTTCCAGCTGCTGATGGGCACCCACACCACCACGCTGCGCTGGCGCGAAAACGACGAGCTGCAGCGCTACTGGGTGGTGGCGCCGGGCCATCCGATAGTCGCGGGTCTGGGCGAGTACTTCGAGATTCCCAAGGACGAGTCGTATGGCGAGTACTTCGACATACCCCAACCCGATCTGCAGGTGTTCATATCGTGGGTACAGGGCGGCGAGGTATTCCGTTCCGGTTGCTGCTGGCGGCGCGGCGCAGGGCGCGTGTTCTACTTCCAGGGCGGCCATGAGACATATCCGATTTACTACCAGAGCGAGGTACAGCGCGTGATAACCAACGCGGTGCGCTGGGCCGCGCCGCTGCACAACGAAGTCGAGCTGCGCGACGCGCGCCACTGCAAGGTCACTCCCAATCAGCTGGCCGGCATCTGACGCGGCGCATCTGATGCAGCTTGCCTCCGCGGGCGGTGGCGATTGCAAGGGCGCGGTTGCCTGCCTCAGGCATAGATGCGCACGCCTCCAAACGCATGCGGCAAAATCATATTCATCAATATCACAGGGCCGATCAGGACGGTTGACGCGGCAATTGCGGCGTCATCCCGCTGACCGGCCCTGTTCATGTACTGCGGCTTGGTCGCGCTATCCGCATCGCTGACGGCCGGAATAGCGCCGCCGCACATGCGCCCTTACAGCCTACATCGCCCGATGCGGATTTCATGCATAGCCCAATGCGGATTCCTCTCATGCCGCGCAATCTCGGAATATAACGCGCCGGCCAATTTGACTCATTGTCCGCCTCCATGCGCCCGCAGCCAAGCGCCGTCGGCCCGCATCATTGACAGACGCATATACACAAAAGGAGCGCCCCGACATATGTCGGAGCGCTCCCATCAATTGCTCATCACACCGGTCACTCAAGCACCCTGCGGCCCCACGAGAACACGCGGTTGTAATAGCCCGAATCCAGATTGGATATCATGACCTCGCCGCCGCCCGAGCTGGCGTGTATGAAGTTGCCGTCGGAGATGTATATGCCCGCGTGGTCGCTCAGGTCGGAGTCGGACACGGTGTTGAAGAACACCAGGTCGCCCATCCTCAGCTGACTGCGCGTCAGCTTGGTAAAGCTGTCATCGTAGCCCTGCTGTTGCGCGCTGCGCAGCAGCGAATAACCGTACTTCTTGAACACGAACGACGTGAAGCCCGAGCAGTCAAACGTATTCGGACCCGAAGTGCCGTACACGTACGGGCAACCCAGATACTGCTTGGCGGTGGCGATTATCTTCTCCGCCGTGCTCGACGCGTCGGTATCGACCGACGTCTCGCCGTCGTACTTGGGCGCATCGCTGGCGTACAGCGCCGCCTGCGTCGCCTGGCCCGCCACGCCATCCACTGTGATGCCCACCTGCTTCTGGAACAGCTTGACCGCAGCCTTGGTCGCCGAGCCAAAATCGCCGTCCGCGCTGCCGCTCAAGTAGCCCAGCTCTATCAGCCGCTGTTGCAGCTTCTTTACAGCCTCGCCCCTTGAACCGACCTCCAGCGTTGTAGCATCCTCGGAATCCGCCGCGGGCGCATCGCTGGCATACAGCGCCATCTGCGTCGTCGGATCGGCCACGCCATCGGCCTCAAGTCCTACCACCTGCTGGAACGCCTGTACCGCAGCCTTGGTCGCCGAACCGTAGGTGCCGTCCGCGCTGCCCGTAAGGTAACGCAGCTCTATCAGCCGCTGTTGCAGCTTCTTTACCGCGTCGCCGGTCGAGCCCTGCTGGAGCGTGCTGCCGCTCAGTTCGGGCGCATCGGTAGCTTCCAGCGCCTCCTGCGTATCTATGTCGGCTACGCCCGTCGCTTCAAGTCCTGCCGCCGCCTGGAACTGCATCAGCGCCGACTTGGTGCCGGAGCCGAATATGCCGTCCGCGCTGCCGCTGAGATATCCCAGCTCTATCAGCCGCTGCTGCAGGCCCTTTACCGCGTTGCCAGTCGAGCCCTGGCGCAGTATCGCGCCTTCCTTTTCAGGCGCGTCGGACGCGTTGAGCTTGTCCAGCGTCGTCTGACCGACCACGCCATCCGCAGTCAACCCTACCGCCTTCTGGAACTCCTTGACCGCCGCTTCGGTCGTATCGCCGAATATGCCGTCCGCGGTGTCGGTCAGATAGCCCAGCTTGCGCAGCCGGTTCTGCAGATCCACCACCGCGTCGCCACGGTCGCCACGCTTGAGCGTGCCGTCGGGCTTGCGCGGCGCACTCGCCGAGAACATCGCGGTTATCGTCGATGCTCCCGCCACGCCATCCGCGGTTATGCCCGCCGCCTTCTGGAACTCCTTGACCGCCGTAGTAGTGCCCGCGCCGAACACGCCGTCAGCGCTGCCCGTCAGGTAGCCCAGTTCTATCAGTCGATTCTGCAGTGCCTTTACCGAGTCGCCCTTGTCGCCCTGCTTGAGCGTGGTCGTATCGACCTTGAGCGGCGCGTCGGTCGCAAACAGCGCATTGATCGTCGCCTGACCCGCCACGCCGTCCGCCGACAGTCCCGCCATCTTCTGGAACTCGGTCACGGCGGCCTTGGTCGCCTCGCCAAACGTGCCGGTCGCGCTGGTCGTAAGATACCCCAGCTCAATGAGCCGCTTCTGCAGCTCGGTCACGGCGTCGCCCTTGTCGCCCAGCTTCAACGTGCTGGACGAATCTATCGCATTCTTTGACGGCGCATCCTCGGCGTACAGCGCCTGCTGCGTCGTCTGACCCGCCACGCCATCCGCGGTCAGGCCCGCTTTCTTCTGGAACTCGATCAGCGCGGACTTGGTCGCGCTGCCGAAGTTGCCGGTCGCGCTGGTGGCCAGATACCCCAGCTCTATCAGCCGGTTCTGCAGCGACTTTACCGCGTCGCCCGAGTCGCCGTACTCCAGCGTCTCATAGGTGACGCTGCTGTCCGAACTCGAGCCCGAGCTGTTCAACGAAAAGAGCTTGTTGAGCGTGCCGGTGCCGACCACGCCGTCCGCACTCAGCCCAACCGACCGCTGGAATGCCATCACGGCATTCTTGGTCGCCGCGCCAAAGCTGCCATCGGCGCTGCCGGTCATATGACCCAGTTCGATCAGCCTGCGCTGTATCTCCTTAACAGCGTCGCCCTTGCTGCCCTGCTTGTAAGTGCCCGAGGGCACCTCGTACACTTCCAGGTAGTCGCCCAGCACAAAGCCCGAGCCATCCTCGGTCTCAATGCCGTACCAGTCGCCCGAGCGCGAGCGCAACAGCACGCGTTCATTGCGGCTGACCTTGTAGAGCAGCTTGCCCGACGTCGACGCGGTGCTGCGCACATTCAGCGAGCTCGCATCAATGACCGCGCTGCCCCATATGGCGACTGAGGCGGTCTGCTCGACCGCGACGGTCTCGCTCACGTACTCGGCAACCACATAGCCCTCGACGCCCTCGCCGCGCGCAATGCGCACGCGCAGGTAGCCGTCCACGTCCTCCAGTATCGATACCTCAGTGCCCTGCTCCAGCTGCGTCACTATCGGCGCATTGGCCGCCGGCGCGCTGCGCATGTTGAGCCAGCTGACATTTACATATCCCGTGCGTCCGGTCGGATGCTCCGCATCGTATGCCTCGTCTATCTCATCGGCATCGGGGCCATCGTCCTCGGGCATGGCGCTGGGCTCTGCGCTCGGTTCCGCGGTCGCATCGCCTTCAGGCAGCGCCGTGGGCTCGACAGTCGGTTCGCCCGTGGGCTGAGCCTCGTCGGTCGGCTGCGGCTCGTCCGTCGGCTGAGCGCCTTCGGTGGGCTGCGGCTCGTCCGTCGGCTGAACCTCATCGGTGGACTGCGGCTCGTCCGTCGGCTGAGCCTCGTCGGTGGACTGCGGCTCGTCCGTCGGCTGAACCTCGTCGGCCGGCTGAGTCTCGTCGCCGTCCTCCAGGCCGCTCACCTCGCCTACCAGCGAATCGGCGGGTTCCTCGGTGGGGATCGCCGTGGGTTCGGCAGTCGGCGCTTCAGTCGGAATCGCAGTGGGTTCGGCAGTAGGTTGTTCAGTCGGCTCAGCGGTGGGCGCCTCGGTCGGAGCCTGAGTGGGCTCGGCGTTGGCCAGTATTTCGTCCACATCTATATCGAGCTGTTCGACGAGCACATATCCCACTACGTCGTCCATCTCGACCTTGCACCACTTATCGTCGACCTCGAGCAGCTTGAACTCGTCGCCGCGACTCAGCGTCAGCAGCAGCGCGCTGTCCTCATCGTCGTCCGCATGCACGTACGCGACTTCCTGCGTCATCTGCAACTTTTTGCCGTTCTTAATCGTCGTATATCCAGCACCGCCCACGCACATTATAAGCGCTATGAGCGTCGCCAGCGCACGACGGAGTTTTCTGCCCTTTTGTTTATTTGCCATCATTGACCTCCCAGTATTGTCCCGGTTATCTCCTACGGCTTACGTCCCACCCATTGTATTACAAAAGTATTTCATTTTCAACCCCCTGCACGTCAAAAAAGCGGGTTTGTCCTAAATATGCCCCTAAAAGTCACAGTTTTGCCATATAGCTGTGGCCTATTTGAGTACGGCGTGGCGGTGCGGGGCGCGCATGACTGCGCCTCAGCACAGATGTGGAGGGCCGTGGCGGCAGCGCTATCGCCAAGGCGCGTGCCGTCCATGGAGCCAGCGCGCATGCCGCGCTGGATGCCACATCGACCCGATTCTACAATAACCAAGCTGCGCCACAGTTCGCTCGACGAATTTCTTCATTATAATATACGCTGTTTCTGAGTATAGCGGCAACCGAATTCGCAATGCATGCCGATTAAACCATATAACATAAACATCTGCCACGCTTTTGCCAAGCCTGCCATGTATAATGATCTGGCACAAACTGGAGGAGGTGAACGTGCATGAATACGAAAACAACCGCACTGCTGACAGCCGCACTGCTGGCTCTGAGCGCCTGCAGCGCGGCAACCGCGGATAATGCCCCGGCCGCAGACGCAACCCCGCAACCTACTGCGCTGGCCGCCGCGCCAACCGCCGGCGATATGGCCGAGTCGATCGCCACGGCACTGAACAGCTACGATCGCGCCGATCCGCCAGGCGGATTGACCGCGCCCGACGCGGCGCAGACAGCGCTGGATGGCGCGCGCTCAGCCTACGTGCAGGGCGATATCTTCCTATATATCGACAGCGCAGGCCAACTCATCAGCCGCGCCTCGGACGGCGAGACCACGCTGGCGCAAAGCGTATGCGCACTGACGCATGTGGACTCACAGTCGGCATACGTGCTGGTATACGCCGATACGGGCGAGGCGCCGACCACGCGCGCCGTCGCAGGCGACAGCGGTCAGGGCGAGGGCTGGGACGACGACGCTCAGGGCCAGGGCTGGGACGACGACACGCAGGGCCAGGGCTGGGACGATCCCATCGGGCCATCTGGCGACAGCGCGCCGGCAAACGGGCGCGAACTGAGCGCGCCGTGCGACTGGATACGCGTGGCGCTTGACGGCGCCGGCACTCAACTGCTGCTGGCGGGCGTGGACAGCGTGCCGGTGATATCGGGCGGATACGCATACGCCACACAGGCTGAGGCCGGCGGCATACTGCGCAGCGACCTCAACGGCGACAGCGCGCTGATATATGCGCCCGAAGCAGGCTGCGAGCTCAAGCTGAGCGCCGGACCTCAGGGCGCGATCTGCGCGCTGTACAATCAGGGGCTGCTGGTGGGATGCTGCGCGATAGGAGCCGACGGCGCGGTTGCGGTGCATGACTGGGCGGCAGGCGCGGAATTCCACGACGGCTATGCGGTCTCATACGCGCCGGGCAGCGACGGCAGCGGACGAGCCGGACTGTATCTGATAAACGCCAATGGCGAGCATCTGCTGGATGCGCAGGCGCGCGCCGACTACCTGTGCCAGGGCAATACCGTGTACTACTGGCATGCTGACCCCGAACAGTCGTACGGCTTCTGCGACCTGATGGCCTGCGACGCCACGACCGGTCAGACTCAGCCGGTGGCCGCGGCGGCACAGCTGCGCGCGCGCCTGTTCGCCTATGGCGGCACGCTGTACCTGACCAATTATGACAGCGAGCTGTACTCATTGCCCGACGGCGCTACCGAGCCGGAATACGTGCTCGACCTGAGCGTGGACTACGACTTCAACAGCGATCTCATGCCGCTGGTCACGCTCTATGGCGATGCTGATGCGCTGGGCGCGCTTATCTACCTTGACGAGGGCGACGGCTATCATCTGATAGGCGAGATCACGCCTGAGGCTGGCGACGGCTAACGCTGTGCATGTTCATCGACAGATCCTCACATTTATGCGCAATGCAAAAGGCACTCTGCAATTACGCAGAGTGCCTTTTGCATTACACTTTTTGTATTTGGTTTGCATGTTTATGCGAGCGGTTCAAGGCTTGATGGCACAACTCCCACGCAGTGAGAAGGCGAAACTTCCGCCGCGCATCGGGCAACGTTGCCCGCGCATACTACCGGCAGGCATACATGTACGCGGGAGCCGGCATCGTCAGCTCAAATGTAGGTATGCCCATATTCAGATGAAGAGCAACATCACCTGCTCATAGCGCTGGCAAACTCACAATCAGCAGGCGTAGCTCTCGTCCATTGCCAAGCCTGCGCGTCATAAGCAATGGCTCTAACCCACAGCAAAACCTGTGCGCCAAAACCACCGCTCCTGCCCATTGTCAAATCCACATAACAACGGCTCATGGCCAGGCCCATGCGTCACCTGCGTGGTGATCGTGCATAACAAAATCTGCACGCCCCATAACGGCTATCTTGCATTGCTAAGCGCACATGACTCAAGCGACGGCTGTCGCCCATTGTCAAACACACACCGCAAAGTGACGGCTACCATCCATTGCAAATCACGCATGCCACAAACAACAACCATCATCCATTGCAACCAAGCACGCCGCAAGCGCTAACTATAATCGATAGCACATGCGCCTCCGTACGCAGCCGCCGCCCCCGCCCTGATCGGGCAAACCCACCGCGCCCAGCCGCTCACTCGCGCGCCGCACGAATCGATTCTTCTATTGCCGCGCGCTCATTCTCGCCGCAAAGCACGCGCAACTGCTTCCGGCCCGCGCACAGCATCAATCCATCGCGCGTGTGGCGCACCGCATCGATCTGGCTCCAGCTCAGCTTACAGACATGCGTGCAGCGGCCGCGCTCAGTCAGCGTCAGTCCGGCGTCGGTCAGCGCGTACTCAAGCGTCAGCCTGCCGCGCCACATGCATGCAATCGCCCGTATCGCCAGCAGCCCCAGTTCGCAAACCGCCGCCACGGCCAGCATCAGCCGCGTCGCAAATGCCAGCGCATCGCCGTTCATCTCGCCCATGCTGAACCCCGCCAGCGCCAGCCATACCAGCGCGCATGCCCCCAACACGCCGCCCGCCAGCGGCAGATCCGCGCGCAGTTGCCGCGCCGCGTTCACTTCCACGCTCCAGCGGAGTTCATCCGCGTATTCGTCCATATTCCGCCCGCCTTTCCGGCGCGTCCGCGCCTGTTTTGCACTCAGTATAAGCCGCGATACAATGCGTGTCAAATGCAGTGTTGGGCATGCCGGTGGCAATTTGCGCTCAATATGCGCATCAACGCGCCCATCGATCGCACCAACCCGACCCAGGCGCGGCGCTCCGCAAATGGCCACTCCGCCGTCCCGCACGGCTCATCTAAATCGCCCCAAAACAACGCGGGGAGGAGCCAGCCGCTCCTCCCCGCACACTGCATCGCGCAGTTCGCGCTCATCCTATCAGTTTACGCGCGGTATTCCGGTTGTCACGCATTATTCCTCGGCCATGCCCAGACTGTCGTCGTCGGCAGTCTTGGTCTCAGGCGCCGTTTCGGTCGCGGCCTCATCCTTGGGCGCGGTCTTGCGCGGACGGCGCGCCTTGGGCGCCGGCGTGGCCGCCGTCTCTTCCTTAAGTACCAGACCCGGCTCGGCGCTGCCGTCGCCATTGACCAGCAGCTCATACAGCCTTATGTAATCCTTGGCCGAGTGATCCCAGCCATACGAGCCCTTCATCGCGCGGCGTATCAACATGTTCCAGACCTTCTTGTTGTCCGAATACATCTTTATCGCCATCTGCACGACGTGCAGCATGTCATGCGCATTGTAATTGGCAAACGTGAAGCCGTTGCCCTCGCCGGTGAACTCGTTGTAGGGCTGCACCGTGTCGCGCAGGCCGCCGGTCTCGCGCACTATCGGTATCGTGCCGTAACGGAGCGAGATCATCTGGCTCAGTCCGCACGGCTCGAACATCGACGGCATCAGGAACATATCCGCGCCGGCGTAGATCTTGTGCGCCAGCGGGTGGCTCATCTCGATGCGCGCGGCCAGCTGGCCCGGGTACTTCCACTGCGCCCAGTTGAACAGGTCGACATACTTGTCGTCGCCCTTGCCCAGCACCGCGAACTGCGCGCCGGTCGCCATCAGCTCGGGCAGCACGCACTCGACCAGCTCCAGGCCCTTCTGGCTGGACAGCCGGCCCACCATGCCTATCAGCGGCGCGTTGGGATCGACGTGCAGGCCGAGTTCCTCCTGCAGCGCCGACTTGTTTTCCTTCTTCTTGGCAGGCGCGCGCAGCGAGTAGTTGGCGTATATCAGCGGATCGGTCGCCGGATCGTACTCGACGGTATCTATGCCGTTGAGTATGCCCACGAGCTTATTGCCGCGCGAGCGCAGCAGCCCGTCCAGCCGCTCGCCGTAGTAGCTGGACTGTATCTCCAGCGCATACGTCGGGCTGACCGTCGATATGTAATCCGAGAACTTGAGGCCGCCCTTCATGAAGCTCGCCCCACCGTAGAACTCTATGTTGTCAGACGTGTACGCCCATGAGCCCAGCGACAGCAGGTCCTCTATGTAGTCTATCGAGAACACGCCCTGGTACTGCAGGTTGTGCACAGTGAACAGCGTCTTTATGCCGCGGTAGAAGTCCAGCGTCTGGTACTGACTGCGCAGCAGCACCGGTATCATGCCGGTCTGCCAGTCGTGACAGTGCAGCACGTCGGGCTTGAACCCTATGTGCGGCAGCGCCTCCAGCACGGCGCGGTCAAAGTATGCAAACCGCTCGCCCTCGTCGCCGCCCAGGCCGTACACATACGGCCGGCCGAAGTAGTACTCGTTGTCGACGAAGTAGAACGTTATGCCCTCATACACCAGTTCTTCTATGCCGCAGTACTGCCGGCGCCAGCCCAGGTTCACGTAGAAGTACAGCTTGTGCGTCATCTTGTCGCGCCAGGACTTGGGTATCTCCCGGTACAGCGGCAGTATCACGCGCACATCCACGCCGTTTTTGAGAATCTCCTTGGGCAGCGCGCCCACAACGTCGGCCAATCCGCCGGTCTTTACAAACGGCACGCACTCCGACGCCGCGAATAGAACTTTCATCATCTATATCATCCTCTCCATGACATGTCACACGCCTGCTTACACCATGATTTTAGTATAAATCGCAGCTATAATCCACCCAATCTGTTTGAATTATCTGTGCATTTTTGGCTACATACATAACCTAACCGGCGCGTGTACCGTCATATTCTTATTATATTTACCATTTTATGCGCGTTTCGACGCGGCGCGCGACGGCTCAATGTCGCATTCATATTAAGCCCGCGCCCCTCCGCGCTCCGCACGGCGCGCTCTAACCGCCCGCAGGCCGGTCGCATTTGACCGGCCCCAGCCGCACATACTGCAAAAAGCGGGGAACTGGCCCCGCTTGATTTTAAATAGTCGTGCCCTTGGCTATGACGATCGGGTAGGTCGGCCGGCCAATCAGGCGTCCGTCGCGCTTGATAGTGACCTGCTTATCCAGTATCACGTTTTCGACCTCGACGCCGCTCTGTATCTCGCCGTCCTGCATGATTATCGAGTTTTTGACCTTGGCGCCGGGGTGCACCCGCACGCCGCGGAACAGTATGCTGTTTTCGACATGGCCCTCGATTATGCAACCGTCGGCCACCAGCGAGTTGCACGACGACGAGTCGCCCATGTACTTGGCCGGCACTTCGTCGCGGATCTTGGTGTACACCGGGTTGACGTTGAACATCGCATGGCGGCGGTCCACATCCAGCATGTCCATGTTGAACTGGTACAGGCTCAGCACCGATTCTATGCGGCAGGCATAGCCCTTGTACTCATAGCCCATGACCTTCATGTCGCCGGCGCGGATATGGCTCTGCAGCAGCTCCTTGCCAAAGTCGTGCTCGCCATGCGCCACGGCCTGATCGACCATGTGCGCCAGCATCTCGCGCCGTATTATCAGCGCGTCCATGTAGAAGTTGTCGTACGACGGCTCAACCGGGCCGACCTCGTAGTCCTTCACTATGCCCTTGGGATCGACGTCCAGGTACACATGGCGGTCGGTCACGTCGGGATCGAAGCGTATATTGCCGGCCTTGGTGTATATAAGCGTTATGTCAGCCGCGTTGTCTATGTGATAGCGCAGCGCGCTGTCAAAGTTCATGTTGTATACGGTCTCGGAATTGGTCAATATCAGGTACTCCTGCTTGGAGCGCCTCAGATACCTAAGATTAGAGCGCAGCGCGTCCAGCATGCCGCCATACGTGCCCACGTTCTCGCGCGTCAGATACGGCGGCAGTATGAACAGACCGTCGTTGCGGGTGTGCAGATCCCACTCCTTGCCCGAGCCCAGATGGTCCATAAGCGAATGGTAGTTCTTCTGCATTATCACGCCCACGTTGCGCGCGCCCGAGTTGACCAGCGACGAGAGCACAAAGTCTATTATGCGATAGCGGCTCAGCACCGGCAGCGCCGCCACCGCGCGCGACATCGTCAGTTCGCGCAGCCTCAGATCGTTTCTTGAGGTGTATATTACGCCCATTATATCCTTCATACCGTTTCCCTGCCTCCTTCAGCCTTGGCCACGAACTCCGCGTCGGCCATTTCGCCGGCCTTGACGTTGAAGTTATCGGGCAGGCGCACATTCGAGCCTACCACGGCTATCTTGCCCGATTCCTGGCCCACCGTGCAGCCCGGGTTTATCTCCGCGTTTTCGCCCACTATCGCGCGGCGCACCACCGCGCCCGCCATCACGCGCGCGCCCGGCATTATGACCGCATTCTCGACCACGGCGCCCTTTTCGATGTACACGCCGTAGAACAGCAGGCTGTGCTCGACATTGCCGAACACCTCGCAGCCCTCGGTCACCATCGAGTTGTGCACCCGCGCGCCCTCGCCGATGTAGTGCGGCGGCATGACCGGGTTCCTTGCGTAGATGCGGAAGCGGTTCTCGTACAGGTTAAAGCGCGGCGGGTCGGTCAGCAGGTCCATGTTGGCCTCCCACAGGCTCTCTATCGTGCCCACGTCCTTCCAGTATCCGCTGAACCGGTACGCCTGCATCTCGCGCCCGTCGGCCAGCATGCTGGGGATTATGTTCTTGCCGAAGTCGTTTGAGGAGGTCTTGTCGGCCGCGTCGCGCACCAGGTAGTTCAGCAGCACCGGCCACGTGAACACATACACGCCCATCGACGCCAGATTGTTCTTGGGGCGCGCGGGCTTTTCCTCAAATTCCATTATCTTGCCGGTCTCGTCGGTGTTCATTATGCCGAACCGGCTGGCCTCGTCCCACGGCACCTCAAAGACCGCTATCGTCGCGTCCGCGCCGGTCTTTATGTGGTGCTGCAGCATCGCGTTATAATCCATCTTGTATATGTGATCGCCCGAAAGCACTATTACGTATTCCGGATCATACTGCTTGATAAAGCCTATATTTTGGTATATCGCGTTTGCGGTACCGCTATACCACTGGCCCTCCTTGCCCTTTACGTAGGGCGGCAGCACGAACACGCCGCCATTGGTGCGGTCAAGGTCCCACGGCTGGCCCGAACCCAGATATGCGTTCAGCTCCAGCGGCTGGTACTGCGTCAGCACGCCCACCACGTCTATCCCCGAATTGGAGCAGTTCGACAGCGGAAAATCGATTATCCGGTACTTGCCCCCAAACGGCACAGCCGGCTTGGCCATGTTCTTTGTAAGTATTCCCAACCTGGAGCCCTGCCCGCCTGCCAGCAGCATGGCGATGCATGTCTTTCTTCTCATTGACAATTCCCCCTGTACCTGCTCATTGACTATTGCCGCGCCATCCCCCTGCGGCGATTTGCGCGGCGGTTAATCGGGTATGCTTGCGCTTTTGCCCGAGTTAATCCCTGATTCATCAGCGGTATTCGCCCATTCCTTAACCTTATTCTAACATCTTTTCTCAATATATTCCAGTCACGCCGCACTGTTATCGCCTGTCAAGCTGGAGTTTGTGAAACGTTTTTCGCCCGCCGGGCCATATCAGTCCCGCAGCCACGGCCGTTGGACACGCTTTCCGCCGCGTTTTATGCAATTACATGTCAAAAGTGCTTGAATTATTACCACCTCTGTGTATAATATAACCATAGGGGTCGACGCGCGCAGCGCCCGCCCCAGTCAGCAGGCGACCGGATAATGCCACCCACAGACAAGCGACAGCAAGGAGTGTGTTTGATATGGAGATAATCGTATGCAAGGACTACCAGACCCTGGGCGCAAAGGCAGCGACCATGTTTGCTTCGCAGGTGCTCAAAAAGCCCGACAGCGTGCTGGGGTTTGCGACCGGCTCGTCGCCGCTGTCGACGTACGCGCACATGGCCAAGCTGTGCGATGAGGGCGTGGCCGACTTCAGCCGCGCCAGCACCTACAACCTCGACGAGTACTACGGCATGGGCCCCACCCAGGAGCAGAGCTATCGCAAGTTCATGAACGATAACCTGTTCACCCGCATCAACATCAAGCTCGAAAACACCCACGTGCTCAACGGCCTGACCGACGATCCCGAGCGCGAATGCGCCGAGTACGAGGCCGCGATCAACGCCGCCGGCGGCATAGACATGCAGCTGCTGGGCATAGGCCACGACGGCCACATAGGCTTCAACGAGCCGTGCGACGAGTTCCCCAACAACACCCATCTGGTCACGCTGGTGCCGATGACGCTTCAGGCCAACGCCCGCTTCTTCAACAGCGTCGACGAAGTGCCGCGCCAGGCGCTGTCGATGGGCATAGGCACGATTATGCGCGCCCGCGAGATCGTTATGGTCGTCAACGGCGCCGACAAGGCCGTAACCGTGCGCAAGATGGTCTATGGCCCGGTCACGCCGCAGCTGCCGGCTTCGATACTGCAGTTCCATCCGCGCGTAACCGTGTTCCTGGACGAGGCCGCCGCCTCGCGCCTGTAAGCCCAAGCGCAAGGACCCGCGCAAGCTCGCGCGGGTCCTTTGTCATGCCCATCGGGCTTGCTGCGGTCATAATATACCCGCAATATATCGTATACGCCAGCTCCACGCAAGATATGCGTAAGTTCATGTAACCAGGCGCGCATTCCCGCCGGCCCGCGCCGCCAGCACGCGCATTCGATGGCCACGCAGCGCCCGGGCGAATTGGACTGGCGCGCGGTTATGCGGTTTTGCCGTGCCTGCTATTTCACCATGGCCGAACGCCGCTTCACACGCGGATTACCGTTTGGCTGTGCTTTGATACGCAATCGGGCATCGCACCATGGCCGCACACCGATTCACACGCGGATTACAGCTTGGCTGTGCTTTGATGCAAAATCAGGCTTTGCACAATGGCCGCACACCGATTCACACGCGGATTATCGCTTGGCTGTGCTTTGTGCGCAGTCGGGCATTGCACAATGGCCGCGCACCGCTTTACACGCGGATTACCTCTTGGCCGCGCTTTGATGCGCAGTCGGACATCACACAACGGCCGCATGCCGCTTCACACGCGGATTACCGTTTGGCCGCGCTTTGATACGCAGTCGCGTATCAAAGCTGTCCACGCATTCAGCGCAGCCGCACATCGAAGCGCAATCCTACCGCACACGCGCACCGCCGCCGGCCTGCGCCGCATTATATCCGCGCACAAACGCAAAAACCCGCACATTCCGCTTTAAGCGAAACGATGCGGGGGCGATGGGAAATCCATATGCAGCCGTCTGCACTGAGATTTCAGTAAATATATATGCCGGCCGACTCTCAATATGCACACTGCGGAAAAATTTTTTCGCCGATCCCGCGATCGCACGCGCACGGTCGTCGCCGCCCCGCACAAATCGCACAGCCCGGACGCGCTCGCCCGGGCCGCACATATCAAACTCACTCCTGCACAAACTCTATCGACGCGCTCCGCGGCAGCGCCAGCTTGCACTCGACCTCCACGCACTTGGCGATGCCCGCCAGCGTCGGACACGCGCAGTGCCCCGGAAAGTGCGCCCGCGCGTACTCGTACAGCGGGCCGTCGCCCGGCTTGGCCAGGCACAGCTCGTATGCGTCGAACTCGCTGCCCAGTGCCTCGAACATCGCACGCACTGCCGGGCAACCGCTATCGACCGTCAGCGTCACCTGCTGTTCGTCGTCGCTGTGGGCGGTCACGCGCGTCTTGAGCCCGCACACGCCCGGATTTATGTCCACCTTCGTCATGACGCCATAACCTCCTCAGCTCAATACTCGGCGTTGCGCGGCGTGCGCGGGAACGGCAGTACGTCGCGTATGTTGCTTATGCCGGTGGCATACATGACCATGCGCTCCAGACCCATGCCAAAGCCCGAGTGCGGCACGCTGCCCCAGCGCCTCAGATCCAGATACCACTTGTATTCGTCCTTGTTCATGCCCAGCTCGTCCATGCGCCGCTCGAGCACGTCCAGCCGCTCCTCGCGCTGGCTGCCGCCGCACAGCTCGCCTATGCCCGGCACCAGCAGGTCGGCCGCCGCGACCGTCTTGCCGTCGTCGTTCAGGCGCATGTAGAACGACTTTATCTCCTTGGGGTAGTCGTACACGAACACCGGCCGCCCGAAGTGCTCCTCGGACAGGTAGCGCTCGTGCTCGGACTGCATGTCGCAGCCCCAGTACGGCTTGAACTCGAACTCGCGATCGGCCTTTTGCAGTATGTCTATCGCCTCGGTATAGCTCACGCGCGCAAAGTCGCTCGACGCCACGTGCTCCAGCCGCGCCTTTAGGCCCTTGTCCACAAACTGGTTCAGGAACGCAATCTCCTCGGGCGCGTTGTCCAGCACGTAGTTTATCAGGTACTTGACCATGTCCTCCTCCAGGTTCATGTCGTCGGACAGGTCGGCGAACGCTATCTCGGGTTCTATCATCCAGAACTCGGCGGCGTGGCGCGGCGTGTTGGAGTTCTCGGCGCGGAACGTCGGTCCAAACGTGTACACGTTGCGGAACGCCATGCAATAGCTCTCAACGTTGAGCTGACCCGACACCGTCAGGCTCACGTGCTTGCCGAAGAAGTCCTTGTCATAGTCCACCGCGCCGTCGGGCGTGCGCGGCACATTGGCGAGGTCCAGCGTCGTGACCTGGAACATCTCGCCCGCGCCCTCGCAGTCAGAGCTGGTTATCAGCGGCGTGTGCACGTATACGAACCCGCGCTCGCCCAGGAACTTATGCGCCGCCTGCGACAGCAGCGAACGTATCCTGAACCCGCACTGGAACAGGTTCGCGCGCGGCCGCAGATGCGCTATCGTGCGCATGTACTCGAGCGTGTGGCGCTTCTTCTGCAGCGGGTAATCGCCCGCGCTCTCGCCCACGACGGTGAACTTGCGCGCATGCAGCTCAAACGGCTGGGGCATGTCCGGCGTCAGCACCAGCTTGCCCTCGACCTCTATCGACGCGCCCACGCCGGTCTTGACCGCCTCGCGGTAGTTGTCCAGCTCGCCCTCGCTGAGCACCACCTGAAGATTCTTGAAATACGTGCCGTCATTTACCTCTACAAACGAAAAATTTTTAGACTGGCGCAGCGTGCGTACCCAGCCGGCTATCTTAATATCGACATCGCCCGCGGGCCTGTCCGCGAACAACTGTTTGATAGTTGTCATATATATCCCTCCACCCTTATGATTTATACGCTATTATAGACCATCGCACGCACACTGTAAAGGATGAATTGCAAAAATTGCGCGCAAATTATGCGCTCGTTGAACCTTGTGATGGATGCGGCGCGTCTTGTTAAGTGAAAGCCGGTTTTCAACTTGCGGCGTGGATGCGCGCCGCTCTTGCACCCTCGCATGACTCCCGCCCAACACACACGCAAAGGAGGCCCCCGCAATGGACGAGTTCGAACGACTGCTGGCGCCCAATCGAGCGGCGCTGGAGCGCTTCGTGCGCTACCGCGTGCCCGGGCGCGCCGACGCCGACGACGTCATTCAGGAGACGCTGATAGCCGCATATCGGGCGTTCGACTCGCTGCGCGACCCGGCCAGCTTTAAGCCCTGGCTGATGAGCATCGCCCGCAACAAGGCGCGCGACTGGTTCCGCAACCGCGCGCGCGAACTCGCGCTGCCGCTGGACGCGCTGAGCGAGCGCGTGCTGACCGACGGCCGGCTGGGCCCAAGCTATGCCACCGCCGTCTCCGACACGCTCGAGCGCCTGGGCGGCCGCGACCAGCAGATACTCTACCTCTACTACTTCCGCAACCTGCCGCAGGCCGACATCGCGCGGCGGCTGGGCATACCGCCCGGCACCGTCAAGAGCCGCCTGCACACCGCCCGGCGCAACTTCCGCGACGCGTATCCGCGCGCCGAACGCGAACCGAAAGGAGTTAACGATATGGACGCAAATATAAAGCAACTGCCCTCCGTACTGCCCGAATACACGATAACACAGCTGAATGAGCCGCCATTTGAGACGGTATGGGAGGAGCTTATGGGCTGGTTCCTGGTGCCACGGCTGGGCGAGCGGCTCAGCTGGGGCATGTACGACCTGCCCGACCGCCGCATGACGAGCCGGTTCGACCTGTGTGTGACCGGTCCCGCTGAGGTGCACGGCATAGAGGGCGTGGAGATAACCGCGCGCGAGGCCAGCGTGACCGACCCGAGCGACGCCCTGGAGCACACGTTCGTAGCGCAGCTGACCGACACGCATTGCCGGTATCTGGCCACCACATTTATCGAGCGCGGCGTGCGCCGCTACGTTACCTTCCTGGACGGCGACGCATTCATGCCCAACTGGGGCTTTGGCGAGGACAACTGCGGCAACGAGACGCACCTGCACGCCCGCGGCGACATAATCCGTCGGGGCGATGTCGTGACCAGCGTGGACAAACCGTTCCTGCTGGACATAGTGGGGCGCTACCGGGTGGACATATGCGGCCGGAGCTATGACACAGTTTGCGTGATGGACATAGATACCTACAACCCGGGCGTAGCGTCCGAGCAGTTCATCGACCGCAATGGCCGCACGGTGCTCTGGCGGCGCTACAATCGCGACGACTGGGCAATCGAACGCTATGGCCGCCGCTGGTCCGAACAGCTGCCCGACAGCCCCCGCCTGACAGTCAATGGCGCCACTTACATCGAATGGTACGAGTGCATAACCGATTACGCATTATGACCTGCAGCTGTACAACCGGCTTGCGCCGCATACAGCTGCATATTCCGCCCGCGCTGCGCGTTTTTTTCGCCGCGCGGGCGGTGCTTTATGCCCGTGCAGCGTGTTTTGCGCTGCACGGGTTGCGCTTTATTACCGAGCCGCGCTGGTTGCGCCGCACGAGTTGCGCTTTATGCCCGAGCTGCGTGTTTTGCGCAACGCGGGCGGTGCTTTTTGCCCGAGCCACGTGTTTTGCGCCACGAGGACGGTGCTTTATGACCGAGACGCGTGTTTTGCGTCACGCGGGCGGTGCTTTATGTCCGAGCCGCGTGTTTTGCGTCGCGCGAGTTGCGCTTTATGTCCGAGCCACGCAGGTTGCGCCACACTGGTTGCGTCTTATGTCCGAGCCGCGTGTTTTGCGTCGCGCGAGTTGCGCTTTATGTCCGAGCCGCGCAGGTTGCGCCGCACAAGTTGCGTCTTATGCCCGAGCCGCGCGTTTTTGCGCCGCACAAGTTGCGCCTTATGCCCGAGCCGCGCGTTTTTGCGTCGCACGGGTCGCGCCTTATGCCCGAGCCGCGCTGGTTGCGTCGCGCGAGCTGCGCTTTATGACCACGCTGCGCGTTTTGCGCCGCACAGGCGGTGCTTTATGCCCACGCTGCGTGTTTTGCGCCGCGCAGGCGGTGCTTTATGCCCGCGCCGCGTGTTTTGCGCCGCACGGGTCGCGCTTCATGCCCGCGCTGCGCGTTTTTCGCCGCGCGAGCGGTGCTTTATGCCCTCTGCGCCGCGCGCCCGCCCCCTCGCCACACACGCTCCACACGCCCGCCAAACCGCCGACTTACACGCTCATACATGCCCCGACCGGCCGCCCGCCGCGCGTTAATTCCATACTAAATAGACCCTCGACCTGTGGAAAGGAACGCAAAAAAGTGGTATAATAAATAGGTAGAAGTGCCTGCGGACGCGCCAGGCGTTGACCATTGCCTGGGCGCGTAAGCGGGCGCGTTTCATGCTTGGCATACCGACGCCGCCTGTGATGCGGCGTTCGCGGCGGGAGGCGGTCGATTTGCTGCACCTGGGTTCGGGATACATGGTTCCCGCGCGCAATGTCGTGCTTATCTGCGACGCGCAGAGCATTGACGCGCGCGCTTTTCTCAGTCGGATGAAGCGCGAAGACCGCCTGGTGCGCATAGAGCCCGGCGACAAGTCGCTGATAATCTGTCAGGGCAGGCGGAGTAGAACCGCCTATCTGTCTCCCATAGCCACGCGCACGCTCGCACGCCGGTTCGCCGCGCAGCACGAGCGCTCCCGCTTCCGGCCGCGACCGGATATCTCGCGCGACGCCCCGCCCATCCGGCAGGGCTGAACGCACACTGGAGGCATCAAATGACTGAAACCATCAAACCCGGCAACTACGGTTCTGAACAGATACAGGTGCTGGAAGGCCTGGAAGCCGTGCGCAAACGCCCCGGCATGTACATAGGCTCGACCGACGAGCGCGGACTCCATCACCTGGTATACGAGATCGTCGACAACGCCATAGACGAGGCGCTGGCCGGCTATTGCCACAACATCGTCGTCACTATAGGCGCCGACGGCGGCCTGCAGGTCGAGGACGACGGCCGCGGCTTCCCCACCGATATACATCCCAAGA
Organism: Candidatus Fimadaptatus faecigallinarum; assembly: GCA_018714445.1. GTDB lineage: Bacteria > Bacillota > Clostridia > Christensenellales > Aristaeellaceae > Fimadaptatus > Fimadaptatus faecigallinarum. Next base: position 50,999 of record DVNK01000058.1, read on the forward strand.
TGGGCCGCCCCGCGGTCGAGGTATGCCTGACCGTGCTGCACGCCGGCGGCAAGTTCGGCGGCGGCGGCTACAAGGTGTCCGGCGGCCTGCACGGCGTCGGCGCATCGGTCGTGAACGCGCTGTCGGAACACCTGACCGTGACCGTCTATCAAAAGGGCAAGGTATTCAAACAGGATTACTCCCGCGGCAAGCCGCTTAACGACCTTACCGTGATCGGCGAGACCGACCGCACCGGCACGACCATATGGTTCAAGCCCGATGCCGAAATCTTTGAAACGGTCTCGTTCGACTTCGATACGCTCAAACAGCGCCTGCGCGAAATGGCCTTCCTCAACAAGGGCATCCGCATACGCCTGATCGACCAGCGCGACGGCCGCGATAAAATATACCACTACGAGGGCGGCATACGCTCGTTCGTGGAGTACCTCAACAAAAACAAAGCCGTCATGTTCCCCGAACCCATATACATGGAGGGCGAACAGGAAGGCACTCAGGTCGAGGTTGCGCTCCAGTGGAACGACACATACAACGAGAGCGTTTACACCTTCGCCAACAACATACATACCCCCGAAGGCGGCACGCATCTGGCCGGTTTCCGCTCCGCGCTGACCCGCGTGGTCAACGATTACGGCAAAAGGCGCAGCATAATCAAGGATGACAAGGACAAGCTCACCGGCGACGACATCCGCGAAGGCCTGACCGCCATAGTCTCGGTCAAGCTCACCGAGCCCCAGTTCGAGGGCCAGACCAAGACCAAGCTCGGCAACAGCGAGGTCCGCGGCATAGTGGATTCGCTGGTCGCCGACAAGCTCGCCACCTACTTCGAGGAGCACCCCGACGAGGCCAAGCTCGTGCTCGAAAAGTGCGTACAGGCCTCCCGCGCGCGCGAGGCCGCTCGCAAGGCCCGCGAACTCACCCGCCGCAAGAGCGTGCTCGAAACCGCCGCGCTGCCCGGCAAGCTCGCCGACTGCTCCGAGCGCGACCCCGCCAAGTGCGAGATATTCCTGGTCGAGGGCGACTCGGCCGGCGGCTCGGCCAAGACCGGCCGCGACCGCCACTTCCAGGCCATACTCCCGCTGCGCGGCAAGATCCTCAACGTGCAAAAGGTACGCGAGGAGCGCACGCTCGGCAACGCCGAGATCAAGGCCATGATAACCGCGTTTGGCGCCGGCTACGACAAGGACTTCGATACCAGCAAGCTGCGCTATCACCGCATAATCTGCATGACCGATGCCGACGTCGACGGCTCGCACATACGCATACTGCTGCTGACGTTCTTCTACCGGTACATGCGGCCGCTGATAGAACAGGGCCATGTCTACATCGCCATGCCCCCGCTCTACAAGGTCACCAAGCAGAAAAAGGAGTACTACGTCTACGACGACACCCAGCTTAACGAACTGCTCGACCAGATAGGCCGCGAACCCAAGCCGGTAATCCAGCGCTACAAGGGCCTGGGCGAGATGAGCAGCCAGCAGCTCTGGGAGACCACGATGGACCCCGCGACCCGCTCGATGTACCAGGTCAAGCTCGCCGACGCGATATCCGCCGACGAGATGTTCGACCTGCTGATGGGCGACCGCGTAGAGCCCCGCCGCGGCTTCATAGAGGAAAACGCCAAGCTCGTGCTCAACCTGGACGTATGACCCACCCCGCGTGGCTAAAGATATGACGACATCGAGGTGACTCGTTTGGATAACAACGATAACATGACCCCCGGCACGCCCCGCGATGAGCAACCCTCGCAGGGCGGCGTTCAGCCCGGCGCGCCGGATTCACAGGACAACGCACAGGGCAATGGACAGGTAGCCGCACAGGGCGACGGTTCTGCCGACGCGCAGGGCGCACAGAGCAACGGACAAGCCGACGCGCAGGGCGACGGTTCTTCTGACGCTCAGGGCGCGCAGAGCAATGGACAGGCCGCTGCTCAGGGCGACGGTTCTGCCGACGCGCAGGGCGCGCAGAGCAACGGACAAGCCGCCGCACAGGGCGACAGTTCATCCACCGCTCAAGGCGCCGCAGATGGCGCTCAAAGCGGCGCCCCGGACGGCGACCAGTTCGACACCCCCGCCAACGGCGAGGCGAGCTACGATACCCACATGACCTGGCTCGAACATGACGCCGATTCCCACCCCGCCTCCGACGGCACGCCCATAGATGACAACAATCGCGGCCACCTGATGCCGCGCGACCTCGAGGACGAGCTCAAACAGTCGTTTATAGCCTATGCGATGGCGGTCATAGTGACCCGCGCGCTGCCCGACGTGCGCGACGGCTTGAAGCCCGTGCACCGGCGCATACTCTACGCCATGAACGAGCTGGGCGTCACGCCCGACAAGCCCTTCCGCAAGAGCGCGCGCATAGTCGGCGATGTGCTTGGTAAATATCACCCGCACGGTGACACGGCCGTGTACTACGCTATGGTGCGCCTGGCGCAGGACTTCTCGACGCGCTACATGCTGGTCGAGGGCCAGGGCAACTTCGGCTCGGTCGACGGCGACGGCGCCGCCGCAATGCGCTACACCGAGGCGCGCATGAGCCAGCTCACAATGGAGATGGTCCGCGACATAGACAAGCAGACCGTCGACTTCTACCCCAACTTCGACGAAACGCTGATGCAGCCCGAGGTCATGCCATCGCGCTTCCCCAACCTGCTGGTCAACGGCTCGTCGGGCATAGCGGTCGGCATGGCGACCAACATACCGCCGCACAACCTGGGCGAGACGATAGACGCATGCGTGTTCATGCTCGACCATCCCAACGCCTCGACCGAACAGCTGATGCAGTTCATAAAGGGCCCCGACTTCCCCACCGGCGGCATAATCATGGGCAAGGCCGGCATACACGAGGCCTACGCCACCGGCCGCGGCAAGATAGTAACCCGCTCGCGCACCGAGATAGAGCCCATGGCTCAGGGCAAGAGCCGCATAGTCGTAACCGAGATACCCTACATGGTCAACAAGGCCCGGCTGATCGAAAAGATCGCAGAGCTTGTCCATGAAAAGCGCATCGACGGCATAACCGACATCCGCGACGAGTCCGACCGCACCGGCATGCGCATCGTCATCGAGGTGCGCCGCGACGTAAACGCCAACGTCATACTCAATCAGCTGTTCAAGCACACTCAGCTGCAGGAATCGTTCGGCGTGAACATGCTGGCGCTGGTGGGCGGCGAGCCCAAGATACTGTCGCTGCGGCAGGTCATACACTACTACCTCGAACATCAGAAGGACGTGGTCACCCGACGCACCCGCTTTGACCTGGACAAGGCCCAGCAGCGCGCTCACATACTGGCCGGACTGCTGATAGCGCTGGACCACATCGACGCGGTCATATCGCTGATACGCGCCTCGCGCACCGTGCAGGAGGCCCGCGATGGCCTGATGAGCCAGTTCAGCCTCACCGAGCGCCAGGCCCAGGCCATACTCGACATGCGCTTCCAGCGCCTGACCGGCATGGAGCGCGACAAGATCCAGGCCGAGTACGACGAACTGCTGCGCCAGATAGACTACCTCAACACCGTGCTCAGCGACGAGGGCATACTGATCGGCATCATCAAGGACGAGATGCTCGAGATCAAGAACCGCTTTGCCGACCCGCGCCGCACCGAGATAACCGCGCTGCCCGATGAGATCGACATGCTCGACATCATCCAGGAGGAGAACACCGTCGTGACGCTGACGCGCTTTGGCTATCTCAAGCGCACCGCCGCCTCGACCTACCACGCGCAAAAGCGCGGCGGCAAGGGCATACTCGGCGCCGGCACCCGCGACGAGGACTGCGTGACCGGCATGTACGTGACGACCACGCACGACACGCTGATGTTCTTCACCAACCGCGGCCGCGTGTACCAGTTGCAGTGCTACGAGATACCCGAGGCCGGCCGCCAGGCGCGCGGTACCGCCGCCGTCAACCTGCTGCAGCTCGAGGGCGGCGAGAAGGTCACCGCGATGCTGCCGCTGCCCAAGGACGCAGAGCGCGAGGGCAAGTTCCTGATAATGGCCACGCGCCGCGGCGTAATAAAGCGCACTCCGCTGAGCGAGTTCGCCAACCTGCGCAAGACCGGCCTGATCGCGATAATACCGCGCGACGACGACGAGCTGATCTCGGTGGCGCTGACCGACGGCACCCGCGAGCTGATACTGGGCACGCGCATGGGCATGGCGATACGCTTTGCCGAGACCGACGCGCGGCCGATGGGCCGTTCGGCGCAGGGCGTCAAGTCGATAGAGCTCGACGAAGGCGATGAGGTCGTCGACATGTCGGTGATAAGCGAGGATGCCCGCGTGCTGTCGATAAGCGAGTACGGCTACGGCAAGCGCACCTCAGTTGACGAGTATCGCGTACAGACCCGCGGCGGCAAGGGCATAAAGGCCATGAACCTGACCGACAAGACCGGACTTATGGCCGGACAGCTGCTGGTGCGCGACGGCGAGGACGTGCTGATAATCACCGACGACGGTCAGATGATACGCACTCCGGTCGACGCCATCAGTGAGATGGGCCGCAATACTCAGGGCGTGCGGCTGATGAAGGTCGCCGACGATTGCCGCATAGTCTGCGTGGCCCGCGCCGAGGCCGAGGAGGATGAGTCCGACGAGGCCCAGACCCCGGACGCACCCGCAAAGGAGGTCTTTGTCGATGAAGCGCCCCGCGTGCGCATGACCGACAAGCTCGAGGGCGACGCCGGCAAGGTACAGGCGCTGGCCGACGAGCTCATCGCCGAGAGTGAGGACGCGGACGCCGCCGACAGCGACGCTTCGGACGCCGATTCGGATGACGATGTGTGATGTGCGTTGTATCCGCGCCGGGCATTGCGTTTGCTTCGGATTGCACTTGATTTGAATATATCTGTTATTTGGGCCGCGCTCTCAACCGAATGTGGAGCGCGGCCCAAACTTGTGGGTAGAGTTTTCGTTTAGCTGCTGGAATGGCGGGAATACTTGGAACTTATTTTGTGCCTGGGGGTTGTCGGATTCTATTTGCCGGGTTTTATTTGCCGAGTTATATATGCCGAGTTATATATGCCGGATTATATCTGCCGGGTTATATTGCAGGGTTCTATTGCAAGGTGATTGGCAGGCGCGAATAGCTTTTGTGGCGCGGACTGCGGTTTGCCTATGTTTGTACTGCGCGCTATGCCGATCAATGGCGCATCGCATAGTTTGTCAATACGTCGAGCTGCGCTTACAGTGCTGAGCATCGCTCACTGCTGCACTGCAAGCGCAGCTTCTTTTGCTTTTTGCGAATGCGGCAGTTGGAGCAGTTGAGCGCTTTATTACGGCGTGTTTTCGGTTAGGCGGCGTGTTGCTATTACTCAATTTATGTATGTTTATTCAGTCTGCTAAATTACATATTTGCGAGTTTTATGTAATTAGGGTGTCTATAACACCGTTTTGGAGGAGTTCTGCCTATGCATTATAATACGTCATTGTTCAGCATAACAAGTCAATCTATGATATTATTTGCACTATTCATCATGGGATTTGCAAT
>DVNK01000059.1 GCA_018714445.1 Candidatus Fimadaptatus faecigallinarum
GTGATGACGAAGAATTTGCCGATACTATCACGAATGTTGCATGAATTTTAACATATGTTGCCAAATGTGAGGATGGATTTGCTTCAAATTTAGGTTTATCCATGCTATAATTTGCAATAGCGCAATGCTGATGTAATTGATATGCCATATCTGTAGTAAAACAAGTAAACTCAAGGCGGGCGATGTCCGGGGAAACGGTGTACCGGCTTTGGAATGCGGTAGAACCGGCAGGTGATGCCGTGCAATCGACAAGTGACGCGAGCAATGCGTGTGGTGTGCCTGGAGGTGAGCAGACTGTGCATTTGACGGAACGCGTCGGCATATGGCTGCTTACGGCGCGCGCGGGCGTGAACGCGAATGGCGAATTGGCTCAGGTGGCGGCTTTAAAGCGGGAGCTGCTGCACTGCAATGACATATCTAACGCAGTCGGAGGATTGACGGGCGACATTTCTGAGGCGCGGCGGTTGGCGGCCAGGTACATGACCGCGCTGTGGACGCAGGAAAACGACATATCATGGTGGCAAACCAATTCAGAGTATCTGGCGCAGCCATGGTTCATACAGGAATACGCGCAGGCGCGGGGCTGGTTGCCTGCGCCACAGCCCGGCGTCATGACGCCGTATTACGTGCTGATGCCTGAAAGCGGCGCGGCGTCCGAATGCGTTCATATGCGCATTGAAAGGCACACTAGCGCGCCGGCACAGGGCGAGGTATACATTGAAGCGGCGCCGGAGGTGCTGCCTGGATCGCTGATGCGAACGCTGCATTGCGCACAGATAGATCCGGGGCGATATGTGCGCAGGGTGAGGGAGGTACATGGCTGCATAATCGACCGCGCGGTCGAGGTGGGCATGGCGCTGCTGGAGGCGGGTTATAGGCTCAGCGTACAGGAACGCGCGCTGCGCGACGGCATACTTGAAGGCAGTTATGAACCCATGCACAGATACTGGATATACGAGTCCAGCCAGCCGGAACTGCTGTACATCGGGTATCCATGGGAGGCTAAGCTGCATAACTATGTGCGCAGGGCGGGCGGCTATTGGAATGGCAGGCGCATGGAAATACTGGTGTGCCAGGTGGACGCGCTGGAGGAACTGGCGCTCAGATATGGTTTTCGCTTCACGTCGGAGGCGAGGCGCAGACTGGACACCTGGCGCGAGGCGTCCATGCAAGCGACGATATACCGTAACAGAAAGAGAAAGCCCAGTATGGAGGCGATCCAGGACGAGTTCGTCAAACTGCTAAATCGCCCCATACAGGTGCCGGAGGATTTACAGGATGAAAAATAAAAGCGGCATTACATCCAGAACAGATTCAGGCGTTTGAAAAATTAAAGCGGCTAAAGGTCGGCGCGCTGTACATCGACAGGCAGGACGGTAAACTGCGCACAGTGCTGGAACTGGTGGCGTTTCGCATAGAGAGCGGCCGTATAGACGGCGTGCTGTGGCTGTGCACCGGACGCAAGGCGGACATGCTCTGGGAGGGCATATGCCGGCACGCTCCGGATATATCGCAGCATATAACTGTCCAGGCTACCGAAGCGCTTTCGTTCAGTCTGAAGCTGTTTTGCCGGCTGATGGACGAGGTACGGTCGCGGCGAATGATGCTGGTGATCGACAATGGACTGCTTATAAAAAACGCTCAGGCGCTGCGCACACAGCGCGTGCTGGCGCTGAGCGAGCGCTGCCCATATCGGCTGCTGGTGAGCGACGTGCCGTTCACGCTGAGCGTTGCGGACATGTACGCGCCATGGCGCGCGCTGGACTGGCGGATATTGGGTTACAGCTCATATTGGGGATTTGCGATAAATCATCTGGGCATTGGCCGGACAGGGCGCAACACCGACTATCTGACCCGGGCGATTGAGCCGTACTGCGCGCAGGTATTGCGCGAGGAGGTGCAGGCTACCGGTCAGCGCGAGGAATTCGTGTGGAGGTTTCAGCTGACGGAGGCGGGGCGCGCGGAGTATGCGGGCGTCGTCGAGCGCTTTATCCACGGCGCGTTTTATGCGCGCACAGGCGTATACCGCATGCTGCATGCGTGTCAGGCAGTGACCAGCGGCCGGCGGGTGTTAAACGACTATCCGCTTCTGACCGAATGCATGTACGCCAGAGCGGAGGACAATCCCAGGATACAGGCGCTGTTGGAGGTCATACAGGCGCTGCCGGAGCAGCGAATGCTGATACTGTGCCGGTATCGCCAGGAATGCATCGAACTAAACGAGGTGCTCGAGCGACGCTATGGCGCGGGCTCGGCGCTGTGCTACCCTTACAAGAGCGCGCAGGATGCGATGCGGGCGCGATTCATAGTCATGAACGTGTTTACGGACGAGCGCGAGTATGCGCGGCTGAAGGCGGAAGTCGTCGTGTATTACAGCTGCGACTGGAACTGGCGCAAACGCAGCGAGAAGGAGCGGCAGTGCCTGGGTGCGCTGGACGGCGGCAAGCTCACGGTGGTCAGCCTTGCGGCGGCGGATACGATCGATATGAGCATACTCAAGTGCATATGGAGCAAGGATAACATGGTGCGCTACATTCAAACAGAACTGCTGGGGATGGGTCATCGAGGTGCGGGAGGTCGACATGCCAAAGATATATAAGGAGCAAAACGTGCTGGACGCGGCGCTGGACAGGCTCAGATATGTGTTTGAGCGCTTTGAAGGCGTGTACTTTTCGGTATCCGGCGGCAAGGACTCAAGCGTCATGGTGCAGCTAGCTGAGCGCGTGGCGGCGGAGTTGGATCGGAGTTACGACGTGCTGTATATCGACTTCGAGGCCCAGTATGCCCGCACTATTGAACATATAGAAGAACTCAAGCAGTTGCCGCATATAGGCAGGTTTTATCATGTCGCGCTGCCTATGGCGCTGCGCAATGCCTTATCGATGCTACAGCCCAAGTGGATATGCTGGGATGAGAGTTGCCGGGACATGTGGGTGCGGGAGTTGCCGGACGATGCGATAACTCTGCGCAACTGTCCGTGGGACTGGTATCGGCCCGGCGAGGAATTTGAGGACTTTGTGGTCGAATTTGCGCGCTGGTATCACGACACGCATCCGGGGCTTACGGCGTGCGGCGTGGGCATACGGGCGGACGAGAGCCTGAACCGCTTTACTACGATAGCCTTTTACGAACGCAAGGACGAATACGAAGGCAGGCACTGGACGACCAGGTTGGCCCCGGGCATATACAATTTCTATCCGATATACGACTGGCGCGTGGAGGATATCTGGGGCGCGGTCAGCCAGCTGGACTTAAAGAGCAATCAGATATACGAGCTGATGTACAAAAACGGGCTGAGCATATATCAGCAGCGGCTGTGCCAGCCATATGGCGACGATCAGCGCAACGGCCTGGATCAGTTCAAAGCGCTGGAGCCGGAGACGTGGGAGAAAGTGCTCAGCCGGGTAAACGGCGTAAACTTCGGCAACATCTACTGTCGCACCACCGCGTTGGGCAACATAAAGTCGTTCAAACCCGATAACATGAGCTGGGAACAGTACACGGTTTTTCTTATGGAGAGCATAGGGCTGTACAACCGCGAGTTGATGCTGCACTACTATGCGAAGATCAAGAAGTTCATACGCTGGTATGAAAAGCTGGACGGAATAACGATAGCCGACATACCCGGCGAGGCCGACAAAAAGCTGGAGCAACAGAAAAAGGCCATCAGCTGGCGGCGCATCGCCCGGGCGCTCGAAAAGAACGATTTTTATATGAAGCGGCTGTCGTTTTCTCAGACCAAGGGCGATCAGAAGAAGCTTGAGCAGTTCGTGCACAGGTGGAGCGACTTTCTGACGCGCGACACAGCCACCAGCGATGGCGATCTGCGGCGCTTCATTGAAAGGGTGGAATTGGATGCCGGTATTGAGGATGAATCGAAGTAGCGCGGGCTTTTATGAGATAATGGGGCCGGTGTTCGGCTCGCGCGCAATCGAGCGCGATACGCATGACCGGTTTTATGACGACGCTGATAAGGAGTGGTACTGCATACCCGGCGAAGGCGCGGCGTCAGTAAAGCACGGCTCAATACGCAACTTCTGGGCGAGCAGTCCGGCCGTAGCCGCAGAGCTGCTTGCCGCTATGCAGGCGGATTGTGCGCGGCTAAGCGGTATAGTGCCTTGTGCGCACAGGGAAGCGTTCAGTCAGGCGGGATTCAGCGTCCGTGCACACCGGGTAAACTTTCTGGAGGTAAGATGGCCATGACGAAAGAAATAGACTTTCCGGCATTGAACGTGAGGCTTGTGCCTACGGAAAAGATAGTGGCAAACGATTACAATCCCAATCACATGGCGTCGCCTGAAATGCGGCTGCTCAAGATCTCGATTGAGGAGGATGGATATACGCAGCCAATAGTTACGTATTACAATGCCGACAAGGACGTATACGAGGTGGTCGACGGGTTCCATCGCTATCTGTGCAATGAGTTGTACTTTCATTTGCCCCAGTTGCCGGTAGTCGTGATCGACAAGCCCATCGATCAGCGAATAGCCAGCACGATACGCCACAATCGCGCGCGCGGTACGCATCAGATCGTGGATATGTCGCACATCGTGTGCCGGCTGCTGGCGCGCGGCTGGGATGACGCGCAGATATGCAAGTACCTGGGCATGGAACTGGATGAGGTCATACGGCTCAAGCAGATAAGCGGCTTAAAGGAAGCGTTTGCCAATCATGTATTTTCCAAATCATGGGAGGAGTTCGAGCGCAGGCTGGATGAAGAGCAAAGCGAAGCGCCGCAGCCGTAAAAGTAGTGCGAATTGAGCCGCGCTGCATGGTGACGCACTTAAACTAGATAGTCGTCAATGGAGCGCAATGAGGCATAGCCGGGAATGTGGTCAATGGGTGGGCATTCGCCACTTAGACAGGCTCTCACGCGCATCGAGGCGTTCGAGCGTCGTGCGGGCTCGAGCCAACGCAAACTGTTGGCGGCGCCGGGCTGTGGCAGGAGACAGTTAAATAATCAAATAGATCCGGCGGTATGTATTCGCCGGATCTATTTAATATTGTGCATGGTCAGTTTACACTGAGCGGTGATGACATGCTGAGGCCTGAAAGCATACAGGAATAAAAGAAAAGAGAGCCTTCAAAGAAGACTCTCCACCGGAACCGAAGTTCCAGCGCGCCCTGAGGGATTCGAACCCCCGACCTTCTGGTCCGTAGCCAAACGCTCTATCCAGCTGAGCCAAGGGCGCATTTTCTATTTTCTCGCGGTGTTCCGCGAACGAGATATATTATAGCGCACATGGCGCATTTTGTCAATACCGAAAATGGTAAACTGAATGTTAAACGTCGAAAGTCGTGTGGTCCATGCGGTACCTGCAATTTAGGGCGGCCAGCTCCAGGTTCAGCGCCTTGTGATCATGGTAGCGTGCGCTAATTCAGCGCTGGCCAAATGCGCCTTGTGCTGCGCGCAGATTAACTGCCCAAGTACGCCTTGTGCAGCTCAGCTATGTAGCCGCTCAGGCGCGCCTTATGCCGCGCACAGATTTGTAGCTACATAAGCGTGCCTTGTGCCGCGCACAGATTTGTAGCAACATAAGCACGCCTTGTACCGCGCACAGATTTGTAGCAACATAAGCGCGCCTTGTGCCGCGCACAGCTTTGTAACCGCCCCAGCGCGCCTCGCGCAGCTCAGACGTGTAGCCGCCTGAATGTGCTTTGTGCCACGCACAGATTTGTAGCAACATAAGCGCGCATTGTGCTGCATGCGGATTTATGGCAACATAAGCGCGCCTTATACCGCGCGCAGATTTGTAACCGCTCAAGCACGCCTCATGCCGCATGCAGATGTGTAACCGCCCAAGCGCATTTGCATCCAGAATATGATAGCGCGAGCGCACCGCTCGCGCACCTGCATCGCTTTATAAACGCAACTATCGCATATCAGACAGCGTCGCGCAAATCATCGCAGGCATGTCAGGCGGTGCAGGTGCGCATTCAACGCCGTGAAAGAGGATTGCGGACCGCTAGAGCCATGCGCGCCGTGAATGCATTAGACGGGCTGAGGTAGCGCCGGCGCATATGCAAATCGGGACATCGGCAAACCTTGCCTCAATTTAGCGTGCGCCGGCTATGCATGCCGCGCTCACCAGCCGCCTGCGTCCCATACGCCGCCATCCAGCGCCGAGCGCGCGGCGAGTATGTACTTTGAAGTGTCCAGCGGGTTGACCGAACGGCGAGGGCAGGTCGCGCCGTCGCTGAGCGCGCATTCGCGGTAGCCGTCCAGTTGTGCGATCATCACGCCGCGCCCGCCGGTCAACTGTGCGAAGCGCTCGCCATAGCGCATCGACGTAGACGCGGGTATCAGCGCCACGACGCTTATCAGCTCGTCGAGCGCGCGCGTGGATACTATTTCGCCGCGCATGCCCGCTATGTCGCTTATCAGCCCGCCCAGCGCGCTCGAGGGCAGCGTAAAGCGCATGCGTTCTATTGGCTCCAGCAGCGCTGTACCGCCGCGTCTGAGCCCGTCCATAACGGCCATGGGCGTGGCCAGCACGAAGTCCAGCGGATGGGTATGCCACTGGTGGTCGTTGCCGTCGATCAGCGTTATGCGCAGGTCGGTCACCGGCCAGCCCAACATGCCCTGGCGCAGCGCCACGGGCAGCGCCTGTTCTATCTGATGCTGATAGCGCGTCTTTATCTGCGCGTCGGGCACTATCGAGGTAAACTCAACGCCTGCGCCGCGCGGCAGCGGTTCCAGCTCCAGTTTTATCACCGCCCAGCACGGCTTGGGCATAGTGTACGCCACAAAGCCGACTGATTTTTGCTTTATCGTCTCGCGGTACATCACCTGCGGCGGACCGAACTCCACGTTAAGTCCGCGCGCGGCCAACTGTTCGTGCAGCACGTCCAGTTGCATATTGCCCATCGCCATTACGTGCAGCTTATTCAGGTACTGCGACCAGTCGGCATCCAGCAGCGGGTCATCGCGTTCCAATTCCTTTACCGCTGCGCGCAGCTCGCTCATGCGCGCGGGTTCGGCCTTCAGCTCTACCATGACCAGTGGCTGGCGCAGGCGTCCCATGCCCAGCCTGCGCGGGGGATTTGCGCCTAGCGCCTGGCCCATGCGCAGGTTGCTTGCGCCATAAACTGCGGCGATCTGGCCGGCGCTTGCGCTGGGCGCGTCCACCCAACCGCTGGGGCGCAATAGTTTTATGCCGGTTATCTTCTGCCCGTCCAGCTCCTGGCGCACCGTCAGCGTGCCCGAATATATGCGGCACAGAGCCGCGCGGCCCAATGCCCGGTCATACTGCGAGCCGAAAACCACGCCCGACAGTTCGCCCTGCGCATCGCCATCCGGGCCGGGCAGCAGTTGTGTGGCGGCGTCCATGAGTTCGCATACGCCCTCGTCGCGCAGCGCTGAGCCAGCGTATGCGGGGTAGAGTTCGCAGGCCGCTACCATCTCGCGCAGCCTTGCATCGTATGCGGCCTGGTCGAGTTGACCGGCGAGATAGCCTTCCATCAGGGCCTCGTCGGTTTGGCAGACCTCCTCGCGCAGCTCGTCCGAACACGCCATACAGCAGGGCTTGCCCGACATGCGCCTGAGCTGCCTGAGCGCGGCCTGTGCGTCGGCTCCGGTGCGGTCTGTCTTGTTTATGAATATCAGCGTGGGGATGTGCTCGCGCGCCAATGCCTCGAAGACTATTTCGGTCTGCGCCTGTACGCCTTCCACGGCCGATACGACCAGTATCGCCGCATCCAGCGCCCACATAGAGCGTTCGACTTCGAAGCTGAAGTCGGCGTGACCGGGCGTGTCGATCAGCGCTACCTGCCGCCCCATGTGTTCGAACGCGGTTGCGGCAGCGCGCACCGATATGCCGCGTGCGCGCTCTATCGGCAGCGTGTCGGTGTGTGCGGTGCCTTTGTCGACGCTGCCCAGCGTGCGAATGGCGCGCGCGTGATACAACATGCGCTCGGTCAGCGTAGTCTTGCCCGCGTCGACGTGGGCGAATATGCCCAGATTCAGCAATTCATTATTGGCGCCCATACAGTCCTCCGCAAGTATATGTAGGTAATTACTGCCATTATAGCACGCGCGCGGCCGCCATGTGAAGCGTCCGCGCGCGGTGTATTTAAATTTTTAGATATAAGATATGATTGGAGCGATCATTTTTTATATTCGGGCAGCTTCATGTCGCCGGGTTTTATCCAGCCCATGCGGCGCAGTACCGCGGCAAAGAGCAGCGACAGCACGGCCGGCAATATCAACTGTGTCAGCGCCATGTTGATTATCAGCAGCCATGCGGGGGTATCGGCGGCCATCACGGCCCAGGTGCCGACCTGGCCCACCAGGCCGCTGGTGCCCATGCCGGCCGACGAGCCCAGGTTCTTCATTTGGAACACCGTCGTGCACAGCGGGCCGGTTATCGCCGAGGCCAGCGTAGGGGGTATGAGTATTGCGGGGTGAGCGAGTATGTTGGAGATCTGGATCATGCTGGTGCCCAGGCCCTGCGAGATCAGTCCGCCCCAGCCATTCTCGCGGAAACTGGTCACGGCAAAGCCGACCATCTGTGCACAGCAGCCTGCTGTCGCGGCGCCAGCCGCCAGCATCAGGCCCAGCCCGGCGGTCTCGCCTTCGGGTACGGTGAATATCATTGCGCACAACGCCGCCGACGATATCGGCGCGGTCAGCGCAAGGCCAACGACCACCGACACGATTATGCCCATCGGTATCGGGCTGAGCAGCGTAGCCCAGTCGATGAACTCGCGCAGCGCGGCCATGACTGAGTTTATGCCGGGTGCGCACAGCGTGGACACCGCGCCGCCGACGATTATCGTAGTCGCGGGAATGACTATAATGTCCACGCGCGTCTTGCCCGCGACGAAGCCGCCGGCTTCGGCTGCGAACACGCCCGCCAGGTATGCGCCGACCGGTCCGCCCTGGGTATAGCCTATCGCGCCCGACGCCGCGCACGCGAATATGCACAGCGGATGTACCTTGAGGCCATACGCTATCGCGACGCCTATCGCCGCGCCGACCACGGGCGTGGCGCTGCCGGATATATATGCGTCGGTCGTGAACGTGGCAAGGAAACCCAGCCCGGGTATGCGACCGAGCTGCCCGAGTATGAGTCCTATAATCAGCGAGGCAAAAAGCCCCTGGCCCATTGCGCTGAGCGCATCCAGCAGATAGCGCCGATATATGCGCTGCCATACTTTTTTCATATTCTCAACCCCCTTGCGCCGTATTATACATTAGGCGGCGGCGTGGTTGACAAAGTTGATGTTACGTATTCTGGGCGTACAGGTGAATTACGCCATGAGCATATGGCATTGTCGGCGCGGCGGGTGCCGGGTGGGCGATTTTTTCCCAAAAGTACTTTATTTAGAGCGTGATCTGTACTATAATTGATATCATGGACATGTTTCGAGCTGGCTTAGGCTCGATTTGAGGTGCGATTGATGGCCAGGATAATAGCTGTAACCAACCAAAAAGGCGGCGTGGGCAAGACCACGACTTGCGTAAACCTGTCTGCTTGCATGGCCGCGCAGGGCAAGCGCGTGCTGGTGGTGGACATAGACCCGCAGGGCAACTGCACCAGCGGCTTCGGGCTGAGCGCGCCGGAAGGCCGCTCTACATATGAGGCGCTGCTGGACCCGGCCATGGCGGGCGAGTGCATACTCAAGACCTGCGTGGACAACCTGGAGCTGATGCCCAGCGGCATGCAGCTGGCAGGCGCGGAGATAGAACTGATAGGCATGGAACATCGCGAGAGCCGGCTCCGCCAGGCGCTTGAGCCGCTGAGCGCGAACTACGATTACATAATGATAGATTCGCCGCCCTCGCTTGGCATACTGACGCTCAATGGCCTGAGCGCGGCGCACAGCGTGATAGTGCCGATACAGTGCGAGTACTACGCGCTGGAGGGCGTGGGGCAGTTGATGAACACGCTGAACCTCGTGCGCGCACGGCTGAACCCGGAGCTGGAGGTCGAGGGCGTCGTGCTGACGATGCTGGACGGCCGCACGAATCTGGGCCTGCAGGTGGTGGGCGAGGTCAAGAAGTACTTTAAGAGTCAGGTCTACGGCACGGTGATACCGCGCAACGTGCGCTTGAGCGAGGCGCCCAGCCATGGCCTGCCGATTCACCTTTACGATGCGCGCTGCCAGGGCGCGCTGGCGTACACCGCGCTGGCGCAGGAGGTAATCCGCCGTCGCGAGGGCAATTGACGCAGCGCGGGCTTTGTCTGAAAACGTCCGTTGACGTTGCAGGCGAAAGCGTTGCGTATCGTGCCAGTGCGTCGCCGGAGGAGATCGGCAACTTGAACATGCGAAAGCGTTGCGCGCCGTGCCAGTGCGTCGCAGGACAAAATCGGCGACTTGAACATGCAAAAGCGTTGCGCGCGAGCCTGTGCATTGCCGGACAAGATCGGCAACTTGAACATGCGAAAGCGTTGCGGGTCGAGCCTGTGCGCCGCCTGGCAAAGTCCGCTACCGGCGCGAATGAAAGCGATGCGCGTACCATCAACCCGGCATCGCCGGACATACCGAGGCTAAAATGCGGCGAAGCGCCGCGATAAACACAAAAGCGTGCGCGCGGCCAGCATGCCGCGCGGCAAACCGACGCAAGGCGCGGCCCGTTCGCGCCGGATCAACACAAGCGGCCCGGCGTGCGCGCGGCATGGCGCACCTGAGGGCATATGGCCCGTGGGCCGCAGCAGGGCATCATTCGGGAGGCAACAGATGGCAAAATCAAGAGGATTGGGCCGCGGGCTGGACGCGCTGATACCGCGTGCGGCCGAGCCGGTTCCGGCTGAGGCCGAGCGGCCACGCGAGGGCGAGGTCGTGCTCAGCCTGAGCCTGGCGGATATAGACCCCAACCGCGAGCAGCCCCGCAAGCGCTTTGACGCCGAGGGCCTGGAGCAGTTGGCGCAATCGATACGCAATGTGGGCGTGTTGCAGCCGATAATCGTGTGCGCGACCGAGGGCGGGCGCTACCGCATAATCGCGGGCGAGCGGCGCTGGCGGGCGGCGCGACTGGCGGGCGTGTCTACGATACCGGCGCTGGTCCGCGAGCTGGACGCGGCGCACACGCGTGAGGCCGCGCTGATTGAGAATCTCCAGCGCGACGATCTCAACCCGGTCGAGGAGGCGCGCGCGATACGCCAGCTGATGGACGACTTTGGTGCGACTCAGGAGCAGATAGCTCAGCGCCTGGGCAAGTCTCGGCCTGCGATAGCCAATGCGGTGCGGCTGCTGACGTTGCCCGAGGAGGTGTTGGCGCTGGTCAGTGAGGACAAGCTGACTGCGGGTCATGCGCGCGCGCTGGTGGCGCTGGACGATCCGGAGCGGCAGATAAAGCTGGCACGGCTGGCGGTCGAGCACAACTGGTCGGTGCGGCAGATGGAGGCGGCGGCACAGCTGCCAGCGGACGGAGGCGGTCATGCAAAGCCTCCGCGGCTGCCCGAGCTGACTGACATGGAGCGCATGGCGCGCGAGGTGTTCGGCACGCGCGCGCAGTTGACCGGCACGCTGGACAAGGGCAAGTTGACGCTGAGCTACTATTCGCGCGACGACCTGGACAGGATATACGAGGTGCTGGAGATAATCCGGCAGGGCAGCCAATGAGGCGGCTGGTAGCGCTGCTGATAGCGTTGCTGCTGACGGCAGGGCTGGCGCGCGCCGACCAGGCCGAGCTGGCGCCGGGCTCAGCGCCCAGCGGATTGCTGTCGTTGAGCGCGGATTCGGCAGAAACCTCGGACGGCACGGCAGGCGCAAATCATACGTCGGGCACTGAAGATACGACAGTTACTGGCAGCACGTTGGGCACTGAAGATGCGTCGGTTGCCGGCAGCGCATCGGGCTCTGAAGGCGCAGCAGTCGCTGACGGCACAGCTGATGCCGCTTCGGCATCTGCCGGCGCGATAGATGCAGAGCCGACTCCGGCCGGCACTGCGGAAGCCGAAGCCGATACGACTGACGCGGAGCCATACGAAGTTACTACGCTGCTGGTCACGGCGCGGTTTGCATCGCGTCCGCGGATAAGCACGTACAACTACCTGCTGGGCGACAGCGTATGCAGGCTGGCGGTGTACGAGTATACAAAGGACGATACGCGGGCGTATGTGATAACGCTGACGTTCAGCGAGGAACTGGCTCAGGCGTTGGACGGCGCGTCGTATGAGGACAGCGAATCGATGCTGCGGATGGCTATGGACGCGCTGGAGAGCCTGGGGTTCATCGCGGTGTCCAGTGGCAATGTGGAGCTGTACGGGCGGCCGTGCACGCTGCTGTCGGTGTATGGCGAGGATGCCGACATGACCGGCTGGGCCACTATCGACTCGCGCGAGGTCGTGTACATACTGGCGACCGGCGACGATGCGGGGTACGAGTTCCTGGGCACGGTGGCCTCGCGTGAACAGGCCGAATTTACTCAGGATGGCTATGAGGTCAGCTTCCAGGGGGCCACGCTGAACTTTCCGTATTCCGTGGACGTCCAAGGCAGTGAGGCGGTGAGCCGCAATGCCCGGTCGTACGCGTATGCGGAGCTCATACAGCTGCCGGATCTGGCTGTGCTGGCGGGAGTGAGCGGCGAGGACGCGGACGAGCTGTTGTATGCATGCGTGCCGGAGGGCGCGGTGGACGTGTCGACTCAGACTCTGGGCGACGCGCGCACGATGCTCTATTCGCGCGACGACGCACAGCTGGGAGAGCCGGTTCAGGGCAGGCTCATACTGCTGGATGGATATGTACTGCGCATGGAGGCCACGTTTGACAACGCAGGCGACGCGTTCATGGACGGGGTGTACCTGGAATAGCGATTATATGCCGGCCCATACGGGCTGAATGTATATAATGAAATATAATTTGAATTTGTGGAGGTAAAACGATATGGCACGCAGAGGCGGATTCCCGGGGATGATGGGCGGCGGCAACATGCAGCAGCTGGCGATGCAGGCACAGCGCCTGCAACAGCAGATAAGCCAGCTGCAGGATCAGCTCAATAAGCGCGAGTTCGAGGCGACGGCGGGCGGCGGCATGGTGCGCGCCAAGGTAAACGGCGAGCGCGAAATACTTGAGCTCGAGATCAAGCCCGAAGCGGTCGATCCCGAGGATGTGGAGATGCTTCAGGACATGATAATGGCCGCGCTCAACGAGGCGCTCAAGACCGCGCATGAGACAGTCGAAAACGAAATGAGCAAGCTGACCGGCGGCGTAGGCGGCGGATTTGGCGGGCTGCTGTAACGTATGAGCGCGCAGGTTGAATCGATAGCGCGAATGATAAGCCAGCTGGCGCGCCTGCCGGGCATAGGCCAAAAGACGGCGCAGCGGCTGGCGTATCATATAATATCGCTGCCCGAACAGCAGGTGCGCGAGCTGGCCGACGCCATATACGAAGGCAAGACGCAGACGCAGGTGTGCCCGATCTGCGGCGACTATACCGATGTGGTACCGTGTCCGATCTGCGCCGATCCGCGCCGGCATAACGGCATAATCTGCGTCGTGCGCGATGCGCGCGATGTGGCGGCGATTGAGCGCATGCACGAATATCATGGGTTGTACCATGTGCTGGGCGGCACGATATCGCCTATGAATGGCGTAGGGCCGGACGACATACGGGTGCGCGAGCTTATGGCGCGGCTGTCCGACCCCGAAATAAGCGAGGTAATACTTGCGACCAATCCGGACGTCGAGGGCGAGGCGACGGCGTCATACCTGGCGCGGCTGATAAAGCCGCTCGGATTAAAGGTGACGCGAATAGCGCATGGCTTGCCGGTGGGCTCGGAGCTCGAATACACGGATGAGGTCACGCTGTCCAAGGCGATAGAGGGCCGGCGCGAGCTTTAAGCGGTGCTGAGGTCATTTAATGTGTTGGACCGTAGGAGCCGGTACGTACATAATGGGCGTATGACGGGTTGCGCCGGGTGCATCAGCCCCGGCGCGCATGCGCTTGAAATGCGCCGACTGGCGCGGATACGAAAGGGCGGATACTGATGCGCGCGATCGTGGCGATGGATTCGTTCAAAGGTTCGCTAAGTGCGAGCGAGGCATGCCAGGCGGTGGCCGATGGGCTGCGCGCGGCCTCGGCTGCGTTTGATGTGGATTTGATGCCGATAGCCGACGGCGGCGAGGGCTTTTTAGACGTGCTTGCCGACGCCACAGGTGGCGAGCGCGTCAGCGGCGCGTGCCATGATCCGCTGGGCCGGGTCATGTCCGCGCCGTTTTTGCGCACCTCTGACGGCGTGGCAGTGATAGAGATGGCGGCGGCGAGCGGCCTGACGCTGCTGACGCCGGCCGAGCGCGACATAATGCGCGCGACCACCTACGGCACGGGCGAACAGCTGATGGATGCGCTGCGCGGCGGCGCCAAGCGGATATGCCTGGGTCTGGGCGGCAGCGCGACCTGCGACGGCGGGTTGGGATTGATGCGCGCGCTGGGCATGAAGTTCTGTGACGGCGCTGGGCGCGAAGTCACGACTCCCGAGGAGCTGGAGCGACTGGAACACGTCGATGCTTCGGAGCTGGATGCGCGGCTGATGCGCTGTGACCGGCAGGCCGCGTGTGACGTCGATAGTCCGTTGACCGGGCCGCTGGGCGCCGCGCATGTGTTCGGGCCGCAGAAGGGCGCCGGACCGGCCGAGGTCGAGCGGCTGGATGCGGCGCTTGCGCGGTTGAGCCGTTGCATGCGCGCGGCGGGCTTTGACATGGAAGGTCCGGGCGCGGGTGCGGCGGGCGGACTGGGCGGAGCGCTCAAGGCGTTGGGGTTTGAGCTGAGGCCGGGTGTGGACATGGTGCTGGAGCTGACGCATGCCAGGGCGCGCATTGCGCGTGCGGAGCTGGCGATCGTTGGCGAGGGCATGACCGACTCGCAGACGGCGGCGGGCAAAGCGCCGTGCGGCGTGGCGCGGCTGGCTGCCGAGCTGGGCCGGGCGGCGGTGTGCATATCGGGCGGTCTGGGGGACGACTATCCGGCGCTGTATGAGCATGGTTTCACGGCGGCGTTTTCGGCGGTTGCGCGGCCAATGAGCGTGGAGTGCGCGATAGGCAATGCGCGAGAATACCTGTTCAACCGCGCGCGTGACGTGGGCCGGCTGTGGGTGGCGGCGCGGTGGTTGAGCGGCTATAATGTATAAAGAGGATATGTATATGGCACAGTATGATGCGCGGCCGGGTCAGGGCCTGGCGAGCGCGGTGACGGACATGGCGTTCCGGCGCGTGCGCCCGGCGGAGTGCGACGACGCGCGCGCGGCGCTGGCCAGTTGTGGCCGGGATGACTGGTGCGCCGGCCCGGACGGCTACCCGGGCTGCATGCTGGCGGAGGACATAGCCGCGGGCAGGGCGTGGGGATTGTTCGACGGGCAGGGGCTGGCAGCGTATGGCGTGCTGGCGCTGGAGCCGGACGAGGAATACCCGACTGTGGCGGGGTTTGAGACTGCGGGCTGCTCGGTTATACACCGGCTGTACACGGCGGGGCGGGCACAGCGCCGGGGCCTGGGTGCGCGCATGGTCGATGAGCTGGCGGCGCAGGCCCGGGCGCATGGCGCGCGCAATGTCTATGTGGACATGGTGGCGGGCATACCGGGGCTGGAGGAGTTCTACGTCAGGTGTGGGTTTGAGCGGCTGGGCGCGTTTGAGCGCGAGATCGGGCATGGCGACATGGCCAAGTTCCTGCTGCTGAGCCGCGGGCTGTGACGCGTTAGGAGGGCGAGCAATTGGCGGAGATAGTACTGCGCAAGACGCGCGAAAAGCGGGTGCAGAGCGGTCATCCGTGGATATATCAGACTGAGATAGAGCGCGTGGACGATCCGGCGGGCGAGATAGAGCCGGGCGATATAGTGCGCGTAGTCAATTCAAAGGGCGTGTTCGTATGCAAGGCGCTGTACAACCCGGCGTCGATGATAGCGCTGCGCGTGTTGACTGTGCGCGACGAGCCGACCGACGAGGCGTTCTTCAGGCGGCGCATAGAGGCGGCGTGGGAGTACAGAAAGCGGTTGTGCGACGTGAACAGTTGCCGGCTGATATTTGGCGAGAGCGATTATCTGCCGGCGCTGATAGTGGATAAGTTTGCCGACATACTGGTGGTACAGCTGCTGTGTCTGGGCATGGACCGGCTGCGCGACATGATAGTCAGGCTGCTGGTAGACGTGGTGAAGCCGCGCGGCATCTACGAGCGCGACGACGTGCCAGTGCGCGAGCGCGAGGGCATGAAGCAGTTGACCGGCCTTATGTGGGGCGAGGTGCCCGACCGGGTCGAGATGGTCGAAAACGGCATACGATTCCTGGTTGACGTAAAGCATGGACAAAAGACCGGCTTCTTCCTCGATCAGAAGGAGAATCGCGCCGCGATAGCGCCGCTGTGTCCGGGCGCGCGGGTGCTGGACTGCTTCTGTCACAACGGAACGTTTGCGCTTAATGCGGCGAAGTACGGCGCAGCCGACGTGTTGGGCGTGGACATATCCGAGGAGGCGCTGGAGGTCGCGCGCGAGAACGCCGCGCTCAACGGCCTTGACGTGCGGTTTGAGGCGCACAATGTGTTCGACCTGCTGCGCCAGTACCAGGGCGAGGGCCGGCAGTTCGACCTGATAGTGCTCGATCCGCCGGCGTTTACCAAGTCGCGCAAGATGGTCGAAAGCGCAAAGCGTGGCTACAAGGACATAAACCTGCGCGCGATGAAGCTGGTGCGGGACGGCGGATATCTGGTGAGCTGTTCGTGTTCGCAGCATGTCACGCCGGACATGTTCGTGGACATACTGCGCGAGGCGGCATATGAGACGCGCCGGCGCGTGCGCATTATCGAGCTGCGCAGTCAGGGCCGCGATCATCCGGTGCTGTTGGGCTCGGATGAGACGCGCTATCTCAAGTGCGTGATAATGCAGGTGTACAGTTAAGGCGCAAACTGGCGATGTGAGCCGCACATGCGCAGTCAGGCGCGGCTGACGTCGGGTTGGCGGTTTACGATGGAAGAGTTTCGGGCGCAAGGCGCGCCCAATGTGAGGAGGAACACAATATGCGCTGGGAGAGAATTGACAAAGTGCGCGCGCAAATGGCGCAGCGCGGCATGAGCAGTCTCGTCGTGTCCGATCCGATGAGCATATACTACCTGACCGGCATATACATAGAGCCGGGCGAGCGGATGCTGGCGCTGCTGGTGCGGCCCGACGGCGTGAAACTTTATGTGAACGCGCTGTTCCCGGTGGAGCCTGTGGAGGGGTTGGACATGTGCGTGCTGCACGACGGTTACGAGCCCACGGTGGAGCTGGCGCGCGACGTCAGCGGCGTGGTGGGCGTGGACAAGAACTGGCCCAGCCGCTTCCTGTTGGCGCTCATGGAGCAGGCGCACATAACGCCGGTCAACGGCTCGGCTGCGGTGGACGTGTGCCGGATGTGCAAGGATGCCGATGAGCTGGCGCAGCTGCGCGCCGCCAGTGCCGGCAATGACCGCGTGATGGCGCAGGGCATACAGGCGATACGCGAGGGCATGACCGAGCGCGAGCTGGCCGACATAATGAATGAGATATATCGCGCCGAGGGCATGCCGAATGTGGCGTTCGAGGCGTTGATATGCTTTGGCGCAAATGGGGCGTTCCCGCACCACACGACCGGCGACACCAGGCTCAAGCCCGGCGATTCGATAATAATAGACACCGGTCACAGGCTGGGGATGTATTGCTCGGACATGACGCGCACGGTGTTTTTCAAGTGCGCGAGCGACGAGCAGCGGCGCGTATACGAGATAGTCGACCGAGCCAATCGCGCGGCTGAGGCGATTGCCGGCCCGGGCGTCAAGCTCAGCGACATAGACGCGGCGGCGCGCAGTGTGATAGCCGAGGCGGGATATGGCGAGATGTTCACGCATCGCACCGGCCATGGCATTGGCATAGACGTGCATGAGCCGCCGGATGTGGCCGCGACCAATCCGGCGCCTGCCGAGCCGGGCATGGTGTTCTCGGTCGAGCCGGGCATATACCTTCCGGGTCGGTTCGGTGTGCGCATAGAGGACCTGGTGGCAATAACGCCCGACGGGTGCGAAGTGCTCAACCACCACAGTCACGAGCTGACGATAATAGACTGAATACGGCGACCCGCGACGCGGGCGCACACAGGGAGGCGATCATATGACATTCCTATCGGGGCTGGCGGCGCTGCTGGCCATACTGCTGATGGTGTTCGGCGTGAACCTGAGCGGGCTGGATGGCGCCCCGACGCCGACATCACAACCTACGGCGAGCATAGGACCTGAGTCCAGCATGATGGCCGAGGAGACTACGCCCGTGCCTCAGGCCACGTACGAGGCGCCCGCGCCTACCGGAGCCGCGGTCGTCACCGACAGCTGGTTGGATGAGGACGCTGCACGGGCTGACGCGCAGTCGCTGTTGACGGCGCTGTACGGCGGCATGATGGGCGAGAGCTATACCGCGCCGGCGTTTGTGGTCGACAATATGGACACGCATCTGGCTGCGCGATGGGTCGACTATATGAGCGCGCGCATGGCGCTGAGCGACGAGGTGCGGCTGGTTTCGTTCAACCGGCCGGGCGTGGTGCCGACGCTCAGCGGTATGCAGGCGGTTACGGGCCAGGCGTCCGAGCAGTTGCGCGTTACGACGGTATGTCAACTCTCGCTCAACACCGCCGCGGGCAGCGAGTACAGCAAGCAGCTGACGCTGGCGCTTACGTATGAGCATGCCGCCGACGGCACTCAGAGCGTGGTCGCGATCGACATAGAGGGCGACGCCGATTACGACGCGCTGCGCCAGGCTGCCAGCGGCTGCACGACCATTGCCGAGATGGATGCCGCCGTGGATGCGGCGATAGCGGCGCTGGGCTGAAAAGGTTAATTTATGGGCATTTAATGTACAAGCACTTGCAATCGATGGCGCAAAGTGCTATAATACATAACTGGCGCATCCTTGCCCTGGCCATAGAGCGCAGGGCCGCAAGTCCATAAGGAGGTGAAACAGATGAATCATTATGAGGCAATGTACATCATCGACGCGATGGTGGAGGAACAGCCCCGCAAGGATCTAATCGAACGTTTCAGCAATCTGATTGTGCAAAACGGTGGCACCGTTGAGCGCATTGATGAGTGGGGCAAGCGCAACCTTGCTTACCCCATCAACTACAAGACCGTCGGCTATTATGTGCTGATGTTCTTCACGGCTCCGTCGGCGATGCCGCGTGAGCTGGAGCGCAACTTCCAGATATCTGAAAGCGTACTGCGCTACCTGGTGGTCGTAAATGACGGCAAGCTGCCGCCCAAGCGCGAACAGCGTTCGGCGACGCCGGCTGCGGGCGCACAGGCTGCACCGGTCGCGAGCGCGCCCGTGATCAAGATAGCCGATACCGCGACTGATGAGATGGTGCTCACGCCCGAGGCTCCCGCACAGGAGCAGCCCGCCGGTGAGAGCGCGCCCGAGCAGCAATAATGCTTGAAAAGGCAGGTGTCCGGGGTTGAATAAGGTCATATTGATAGGCAACCTCACCCGCGATCCCGAGAGCAGGACGATACCCAGCGGCGTGACTTACTGCACGTTCGGCTTGGCGGTAAACCGCAGGTATACAAATGCGCAGGGACAGCGGGAAGCCGATTTTTTCAACGTGACTGCATGGCGTCAGCTGGGTGAGCGCTGCATGAAGTACCTGTCCAAGGGACGTAAGGTCTGCGTAGAGGGATCGATACAGATACGTACCTATGATGCGCAGGACGGTACCAAGCGCACTGTGGTTGACATCGTGGCGGACAACGTGGAGTTCCTGTCCAGCTCGAGCGAGCCCCGTCAAAACGACGGTTTTAGCGCGCCACCGCCACCCGCACCGCCTGCGTTCAGCAGTGACGGCGGGTTCACGCAGGTGGACAACGATGAGCTGCCCTTCTGACGGGCGGCTATCAGATGAAGGAGGTTACGCAAATGTCTGAAGATAGAGGCGATCGTGCCGCGCGCCGGCCGCGTGGCCGCAGGCCGCGCCGCAAGGTGTGCCAGTTCTGTGTCGACAAGGTCGAGCATATAGACTACAAGGAGTTCGTGCATC
The DNA here is from genome assembly GCA_018714445.1 of Candidatus Fimadaptatus faecigallinarum. Taxonomy (GTDB): domain Bacteria; phylum Bacillota; class Clostridia; order Christensenellales; family Aristaeellaceae; genus Fimadaptatus; species Fimadaptatus faecigallinarum. The sequence continues at coordinate 19,969 of DVNK01000059.1, forward strand.
TGCGCCGTTACATAAACGAGCGCGGCAAGATCCTTCCGCGCCGCATGTCCGGCACCTGCGCCAAGCACCAGCGCCAGCTCTCGATAGCTATCAAGCGCGCCCGTGCTATAGCGCTGCTGCCCTATACCGCTGACTAAGCCATGTGGCATATCGCCGCCTTCCGGCTGTGCGCCGGTGGGCGGCTTTTTGCTTGAGTCGGCGCGCTGCCGAAATTATGCTTCAACATAAAACGCGTTTTACCGCCGATACAGGATTTTTCTTGACAGTGTGTGGGTTTTGCAGTTATGATAAATAGTGACGGTCATTTGAGGGCGATTTATCAATATTTGCCAAAAGAGGGTTGTGTATGGAGTATGTTGTGCTGATACCGGCGTATAAGCCGGACATGCGCCTGGTTTCGCTGGTAGACGAACTGTTGGCGGCGGAGCTGCCCGTGCTGGTAGTGGACGACGGGTCGCAGCCCGAACAAAAGCCGGTTTTCGATGCGCTGGCAGAGCGCGGCATCGAGGTGTTGCGCCATGCCGTCAATCAGGGCAAGGGCCGCGCCATGAAGACGGGCTTTAACTACCTGCTGCTGAATCATCCCGAGCTCAAAGGCGTGGTGACTGCCGACTGCGATGGCCAGCATACCACGCGCGACATACTCAGCGTGGTAAACGCGCTGCGCGAACACCCCAATGACATGATAATCGGCGCGCGCAAGTTTACCGGCAAAGTGCCCATGAAATCGCTGCTGGGCAACAAGATTACCTGTGGCATATTCTGGTTTGCGACGGGTATACGCATAACCGATACGCAGACCGGGCTGCGCGGGTTCCCGATGAATACGCTGGAGCGCATGATGCGCCTGCCCGGCGAGCGCTATGAGCTGGAGATGAACATGCTGCTGGCGCTCAAGGATCTGAACATCCATCATAACGAAGTGCCGATAGAGACGATATACATTGATAACAACTCCGGCTCGCACTTTAATCCGCTGCGCGACGGCCTGCGCATATTCAAGCAGATAATCACTTACATGTGCAGTTCGCTGGCGTCGTGGGCGGTCGACTATGGCGTATATATATTGCTGCTGCTGTTGCCGCTGGGGTTGGCAGAGGCCACTTGCCATGTGATTGCGCGCATATGTTCGTCGCTGCTGAACTTCAAGATCAATCAGAAGGCCGTGTTCCACGTAAAGAGCGGCAAGCGCGAGTTCATAATGTACATTGCGATGGTCGTAATCGCGCTGGGCATAGGTACGCCGCTGCTGGCGTTGTTGACCAACATCGGCTGGAATGCGCTGATTGCGAAGATCTGCGTCGACCTGCTGCTGTTCTTCTTTAACTACCTGGTACAGCGCGAGGTTATATTCCGCCGTCGTCATTGATGTTCTCATCGTATTCTCATGCGTGGCCGATTGACAACGGCGCGCCGGAATGGTACCATCATAGTGTGGATGCCGGCCCGGCTGCAACAGTGCGCGCCGGCATGTGCCGCCATATGAGCAGAGCGGGAAGGGATAAATGTGAAAATGGGCAATCTATTCTGGCCGGTGCTGCTGATAATCGCGGGCGGACTGCTGCTTGTTCGCAATTTGTTTAACATCAATCTGCCGGTGGTGAAGATACTGTTGGCAGTGGCGCTGTTGTGGGGCGGTATAACGCTCATAAGCGCCAGCGCGACCAAGAGCCCGGTGATATTCGGCAGCCGCATGGAACTGAGTGACACCACGATGGAATATACGGTAATGTTCGACTCGAGCGAGATCGATCTGTCCAACGAGACGATTACGCGCGAACAGATAGAGATAGACTGCGTGTTTGGCAAGGCTGTATTCGTGTTGCCAGCCAATCGCAGCATTCATATCGAGGCCACGGGAGCGTTTTGCTCGCTCAGATCGCCGGGCGGGCGTACGATAACGTTTGGCGAAGGCACATATGATTGCGGCGAGGGCGAGCCGCTTACTATAAAGGCCAGTTGCGTGTTTGGCGAGCTGGTGTTCGTAGAGCCTGCGGCGCAGGGGAGTTCTGTGGGAGGTGCGGGAAGATGACCGAAACGGATGCGCGGCCGGGCATGCTGCCCAAACAGCCGGCGGATGCCAGCGCGCCCGCAGCGCAGCGCTCGGAAATAAAGGCGGTGCGCGCCGGTGCTAAGCTGTATCGCACGACGCCGCCCGAGAACCAGCGCCGGGAGAATGGCGCGCGCATGCAATACCGGGGCGTTGCAATGGAGCCGGGCCGGCTGGAGCTCTTCAAGCTGACGGATGCCACGACCGAATTGCTCGAACAGTGGCGCCCGCGCCTTGAGGACATTGCAACTCAGCTGCACGAATACATGATGACCGCGCTCAAGCCGCGCGAGGAGATGGTGCTGGGCGCGCAGTCGCGCGTCAAGGCGGCCGCCAGCCTCCGGCAGAAGATACTGCGCAAGAGCATGTACAAGCGCTACCACAGCGCGCAGGAAGTGCTGGACAACCTGTCGGACCTGGTTGGGTTGCGCGTGGAGTGCCGGTTCCTGGACGATGAGGGCGTGCTGTTTGACGTGCTGCGCAAGTTTGCGTGCGCGCATGACAAGGATGGCTTCAGCTATTCGCCGCGCTTTGGGCACATAAAGCTCGATCTGCGCCAGGCGCAACCGCAGACGCAGCAGAACGGCCTGCCGATATACCGAATAGACGGCTGGTACAGCGGGCAGGAAGGCGCGCCGGTGCGGTTCGAGTTGCAGATAAAGGCGCTGGTGCACGTGTTCTGGGCCGAGGTCGAGCATGAGATAATATACAAGAACAATGCGTATCTGCTGATGGACGGCTTCATGAAGAGCATGCTCAACTCGACTTACGACCATCTGAAACTCGTCGACAGCCAGCTGCACACGATATACAACACTATTCAGGTGCAGTCCGAGGGCGCGCAGTCGGGCATACGCAATGGTGCGCTGGAGCTGGTATTGGCCAAGGGCATCAGCGACATGTTCTTCAAGAAGATGCAGCGCTCGCTGGGGTTCACGATAGACTTCAAGCCCAGCTGCGACGTGCTCAGCCGGTACATACTGCGGCGCTCGCGTGGCGGCATGAATGACCTGAACATCGTGACCATGTTGTTCCATCGGGTAGCATACATAGGTTCGCTGCCGCTGGACTTCGAGTCGCCGCTGAAACTGGAGCGGCCGTTTGCCAGCGACATCAAGTTCTGCGACGTGCTGGGCAAGTACTTTGAAAGTCGGCTCAACGTGGATTACAACTGGAACACGTTCTTCAGAATGCTGTTCGTGCTGGAACCGGGCAACAATATGGACGACATGGCCGAGTTCATAAAGATGCTGTATGACCGGTTTGCCAGCGAGGAGATATTTGCGCCGCTATACGGCATGTGGAAGGTCAGCGAGATACAGCAGTATCGCGAAAAGCTGCTGGGCATGTTGGCCGAGTCGATGGTATCCGAGGACGATATTTCCATAATATACGAGAGCAACCTCAAGCGTCGTGAGGCGCGGCTGGTAGAGGTGGTAGAGGAGGCACGGCGCAGCATGGGCGCCGAACCGCTCGAGTTGCCCAAGTGGCTGTGAGGAGGCGCGTATGCGCAAGCTGGTAAATCTGATGATAGTGCTGATAAGCGCATGTCTGTTGCTGATAGTGCTGGATCTGGCGCGCGTCGGGCTGCTCTGATTGCGCCGCACAAAGGAATGATTAAAGCGCGGGTCGGTTGAATGTACAACCGGCTCGCGCCGTTTTAATGGGCAAAGCTACGACCAGCCATGAGATTGCCGTCCGGGCCGGGATTGGCGACGCAGGGTTTGCTCATCTGGCTATGAGAATATCCTACCAGCCAGCGTTTGACTTGGCTGAGTGCACTTCCAGCGTCATGGCCAGCCGCTAAGGCATTTCTAGATCTGCCCGCCCGACTTACGGCATATGGTACGCATGACCTGACGCAACGCTCCATCTCCGTAAACTCTGTAACTTGTCCCGCTGTGCGGTCGGTTACGTTGGTTTCAATATCGTCGACGATCCGAACGGACAGGCATAAGGTGCGCATGACCTGGCGCAACGCTCCATCTCCATAAACCCTGTAACTTGTCCCGCCGTACGGTCGGTTACGTTGGTTTCAATATCGTCGGCGATCCGAACGGACAGGCATAAGGTGCGCATGACCTGGCGCAACGCTCCATCTCCATAAACCCGGCAACTTGCCTCACTGTGCGGTCGATTACATTGGTTTCAATATCGTCGACGATTCGAACGGACATATGTTTGGCCATTCGTCGCGAGATATGGAGTAGGTAAGTATAGTGCGCCTGCGACCGCGCAGCATTACAGCTTGGGCGCGCGATTCCATGTGCATGCCCAGGCGCGTCAACAATTGCTGTGAGCGCAGATTCTCGGCATCGCAGCGTGCGAATATGCGCTGAGCATCCCGGCCAAACAGGCTTGCCATCAGAGCATGAGTGGCTTCATAGGCAAACCCGCGGCCCCAATACGCGCGATTGAATGCAAAGCCCAACTCATATACGCCGCTAAACCGTAGCGGCGCGTACAGGTTGCCTATCAGCCGCCCCGGAGTCGGCACAGTCAGCTCATATTCGCCGGGGGCCAGCTGAGCTATGTCATCCGGGCGCAGCGCAACTGCGCGATGGTCGGGGTTTAGCGCGCGGGCATGCGCTTCAAATTCCGCCATTGCACGCGAAAACGGCTCATAAGGTTCGTAACGCACGACTTCAGGGTCGCTCAGATATTCGTACAGCGCTTCAGCGTCGCCCGGCTCGAATTTGCGCAGCAACAGTCGCGGCGTCACTATCACGCCCTGCGCACGTCGCACGGAGAACGCTATGTGGGGCATGTCGATGCCGTAGTAGTGTTTTGAGAAAGTGCAGCGTGGCTCCATGCCCAATCGCCGGGCGACCGCCTGAGAAGGCAGGTTGTTATCGCGGATTATAGAGTATACCTCGCGCGCGTCAAATCTGTCAAACGCCAGGTCGCGACATGCGCGTGCGGCTTCGGTTGCGTAACCCATATGCCAGAATTCCTTGCGGAATATGTATCCAACTTCAATTACCTGGCGGCCTTCAAGCGGCTGCAGCGTCAGGCCGCATTGGCCTATCAGCTCGCCCGTTGACTTGAGCTCGACCGCCCACAGTCCGAAGCCGTTTTCGGCGTAGCGTTGCTGTTGACGCGCAAGCCATTGCCGTGACTCGGCCTCGTCGAATGCATGCGCGTATGCGTACATGACATCGGCGTCGCGCAGCATCAGACACAGCGCATCGTAATCGGAGTCGCGCATCTCGCGCAGCATGAGCCGCTCGGTAAGCAATACCATTGGCGCACCTCCCATCGATACACAAATGGCACTGACGCGCTCAGGTGTCAGTGCCATTTGGTATTAAATCGCAGCGGCATACTTGGATGTGCCGCCCCATCACGGCTTTAGCGCACGATCATGCTCACGCCGGTCATCTCTGCGGGCTTGTCCAGGCCCATGATGTCCAGCAGCGTGGGCGCAAGGTCAGCCAGACGACCGCCATCGCGCAGCTTTACGTTCTTTTCGGCGGGGTTCACGTATATCAGCGGCACGGGGTTGGTCGTATGAGCGGTGAACGGCTCGCCGGTCTGGGGATCGACCATCTGATCGGCGTTGCCGTGGTCAGCGGTTATCAGCAGCGAACCGCCCTGCGCCAGCACGGCTTTGACGACGCGGCCCACGCATTCGTCGACGACGCGCACAGCTTTTTCAGCGGCGGGCATTATGCCGGTGTGGCCGACCATGTCGCAGTTGGCGAAGTTGAGTATCATCAAGTCGTATACGCCGGATTCGATGCGCTTAACGGCCTCGTCGGTAACGGGGTAGGCGCTCATCTCGGGCTGCAGGTCGTAGGTAGCGACCTTAGGCGAAGGTATCAGCACGCGATCCTCGCCCGGGTTGGGCGCTTCTACGCCGCCGTTGAAGAAGAACGTCACATGCGCATACTTTTCGGTCTCGGCGATGCGCAGCTGCTTGAGCCCCTTGGAGGCGACGTACTCGCCCAGCGTGTTGGTCAGCGATTCGGGCTTGAACGCTATGTCCAGATTGGTGAACGTCTCGTCGTACTTGGTCATCGATACGAAGTGGACTTTCTGATAGCCGCCCTCGCGCTCGAAGCCGTCAAAGTCGGGCTCAATGAGCGTGCGGGTGAGTTCACGCGTGCGGTCGGGGCGGAAGTTGAAGAATATCACGCTGTCGCCGGTCTTGATGCGCGCGACCGGCTCCCCATCGCGCAGCACAACGGTGGGCTGTACGAACTCGTCGGTCTCATCCTTGGCGTAGGACTGCGCCATGGCCTCAGTGGGGCTTATCGCGGTTACGCCCTTGCCCAGCACGATGGCGTCATAGGCGCGCTTTACGCGCTCCCAGCGCTTGTCGCGGTCCATGGCCCAGTAGCGGCCCGATATAGTGGCTATTGCGCCGAACTGCTGCTCGTCCATGAAGCCCTGCAGCTGACGCACGTACTCTATGCCGCTGGACGGGGGCACATCGCGGCCGTCCATGAAGCAGTGCACATAGACGTTGTCCAGGCCCTGCTGCTTGGCGAGCTTAATCAGCGCGAACAGGTGCTCGATGTGGCTGTGCACGCCGCCGTCGCTGAGCAGGCCCATCAGATGCAGCGCGCCGCCGGTGCGCTTGCAGCTGTCAATCGCGCCCAGGAATGCGGGGTTGGTGAAGAAGTCGCCGTCGGATATCGACTTGGTTATGCGGGTCAGCTCCTGGTAGACGATACGGCCCGCGCCCAGGTTCATGTGGCCGACCTCGCTGTTGCCCATCTGGCCGTCCGGCAGGCCCACGTCCATGCCGGATGCGCCTATCTGGGTGTGGGGATATTCGGCCTTGAGCGCGTCCAGGTTGGGGGTACCGGCCTGATAGATCGCGTTGCCGTCGTGGTTGGGGTTGATGCCGAAGCCGTCCATTATGATAAGAGCGGTTATACCTTTTTTCATAGTTGCATTGCTCCTCGATTTACTTATGCGCTTATTCGCCCATAGCTACGACCTTGGCGAAATCGGGCGCCTTCAGGCTTGCGCCGCCGATGAGGCCGCCGTCGATTTCGGGCTGCGCCATCAGGCCCTTAACGTTGCCGGGGTTCATGCTGCCGCCGTACTGAATGCGGACCTTGTCGGCCAGGCTCTTGCCGTAGCGACCGGCAATCGCGACGCGGATCACGCCTATGGTTTCGTTAGCCTGCTCGTCGGTAGCGGTCTTGCCGGTACCTATCGCCCATACGGGTTCGTACGCTATGACGCACTCGGCGATCTCATCATCGGTCAGGCCTTCCAGCGCCATGAGTGTCTGGCACGATACCAGGGCGTTGGTGTAGCCGGATTCGCGCTCGTCGAGGGTCTCGCCTACGCAAATGATGGGCTTGAGGCCAGCCCTGACGGCGGCGGTCACGCGCTTGTTGACGGTCTTGTCGGTCTCGCCGAAGTACTGGCGGCGCTCGCTGTGGCCGATTATGACGTATTCACAGCCCACTGCCTTGAGCATGTCGCAGCTCAGCTCGCCGGTGAAAGCGCCGCTGGCCTTGAAGTGTACGTTCTGCGCGCCGACCTTGATATTGGTGCCCTTGACGGCCTCAGCGACCGGAGCCAGATCCACTGCCGGGGGGCAGACTACGACGTCGCACTTGGCGTCCTTTACCAGCGGTATCAGTTCAGTTACCAATGCCACGGCCTCGGCCGGGGTCTTGTTCATCTTCCAGTTGCCGGCGATTATCGGTTTACGCATGTCAAACTACCTCCGCATAAAACTAATCTGTGCACGCGCCCAGCGGGTGGCGTGCCTTCCCATGAGCAGATTATACCGCCGTAATATGTACGCAAGCGCAGTGCGGCGGTTATTTTTGCGTTTAAAACGGGGCAGGGGACGAGCCCTGCCCCGCCAAACGCGGATATTACTTGTCGTCCAGAGCGGCTACGCCGGGCAGCTCCTTGCCTTCGAGGAACTCGAGCGAAGCGCCACCGCCGGTGGAGATATGGGTCATCTTGTCGGCATAGCCGAGCTTTTCGACCGCTGCCGCGGAGTCGCCGCCGCCGATTATCGTAACGGCGTCGGTCTCAGCCATGGCCTTGGCGACGGCCTTGGTGCCGCAGGCAAAGTTCGGGAACTCGGACACGCCCACCGGGCCGTTCCAGATGATGGTCTTGGCCTTGTGAATCTCGTCGGCGAACATCTGCTGGGTTACCGGGCCGATGTCCAGGCCTTCGAAGCCGTCGGGTATCTCGGTGGAGTGCACGGTGATGCGCAGCGCGTCGTTGGAGAACGAATCGCCGGCCTCGTTATCCACGGGCAGCATCAGCTTAACGCCCTTTTCCTTGGCCAGCTGCATCAGCTCGCGGGCCAGATCAACCTTATCCTCTTCCAGCAGCGACTTGCCGACCTTGCCGCCCAGCGCCTTCTGGAAGGTGTAGCTCATGCCGCCGCCTATGAGCAGCACGTCGACCTTGTCGAGCAGGTTCTTTATGACGCCGATCTTGTCGGAAACCTTGGCGCCGCCCAGTATCGCCAGGAACGGGCGGGTGGGGTTCTCGAGCGCAGCGCCCATGACGCTCAGCTCCTTGCCGATCAGGAAGCCGGCGACGCAGGGGCTCAGGAAGTGGGTCACGCCCTCAGTGGAGGCATGTGCGCGGTGCGCGGTGCCGAACGCATCGTTTACGTACATCTCAGCCAGCGATGCCAGCTCCTTGGCGAACGCGGGATCGTTCTTTTCCTCTTCCTTATGGAAGCGAACGTTTTCGATCAGCATTGCCTGACCGGGCTTGAGCGCGGCCGCCATGGCCTTGGCGCTGGGGCCGATTACGTCGGCGGCCAGTTCCACGGTCTGGCCCAGCAGCTCGCTCAGACGCACTGCGACGGGCTTGAGCGAATACTTCATGTTGAACTCGCCCTTGGGGCGTCCCAGGTGGGAGCACAGCACTACGGCGGCGTTATGCTCGAGCAGGTACTTGATGGTGGGCAGCGCGGCGCGAATGCGATTATCATCGGTTATATTGCCGTCGCCGTCCAGCGGCACGTTAAAATCGCAGCGAACGAGGATCTTCTTGCCGGAAACCTGGATGTCTTCGATAGTCTTCTTGCTCATCGTCGATCAACACTCCTTGCATATTGGTAAACCATATTATAGCTATTATAGCACACTCCTGTGCTGGGAGGCAAGCTGAATATTATGAAGTATCTGTCGAGCGGCGCCCTCGTCCGTGACCAGCAGGTCGTGGCGATGGTGGCGCGTCACGGCCAGTATCGCATCGGCTTTGCGCGCGCCGCCGGCCACTGCTATGATCTGACGCACCTGTTCGACGTGCGCTATGTCCAGGCCCACGCTGGTAGCGGCCAGCACCGGTTGGCCATCGCTGTCAAAGTAATAGCCAAACGCTTCTGCGACTGCGCCGCGGCTTTTCAGCAGTTTGAGCTCTTCGGGCTGCATTCGGCGGTGGCGGGCCATGTCGTCGGCGCGCCCTATGCCATACATGAGCACGTCGGTGTGGCTGAGCATGTCCATGACCTCGCGTATCTCAGGGAGCTTGACTATCTCGCGCTGAGCGGCGGGAGTAAGCGTATCAGGCAGATGCATCAGCCGGTGATGTCCGCCCAGCCGGCGGGCTATTTCAGCGGCCAGCGTGCCGGCCTGTGTTTCGACGGTGCGGCCCAGTCCACCGCGTGCGGGCAGTACCTGCAAATCGATAGGCGGGCCGGAGGGTATGTTGCGCGCCACGGCGGCGATCGTCGTACCGCCGGTCACGGCCAGCGTCGCGCCGTCGCACAGCATCGGCCGGAGCTTGCTGGCGGCGGCCCGGCCCATTTCGTTTAGCACGCTGTCGTCCTCGTCGGAATTGCCGGCGCATACTATGACGCGCCGCACGCCCAGCAGGTGAGTCAGCTTGGTTTCGAGCGAACTGAGCGCGCGCAGCGAGCGCACCAGCGCCTGTGCGGTTTTGAGCGGCTCGCGCGCCGCCTCGGTCAGCTCCATGCCGGCGGCGTCTATGCGCAGGTATCCGGACGCGCGCAACTCGTCGGCCAGCGTACGCACTTCGCGCTCGCTCATGTGCAGCCGTGCCGCCAGCGCGCGCCGGCCCACCGGCTGCAATGCCGCTATGCGGTCCAGCATCAGCGCACAGTTGAATATCGGCCGCATAAGCGTCGGCGTAAGCTGGTTAAGCTCGTTGATCGTCGTCTCGTCCATAGCATCACTCGCTTTCAGCACGGGTAAAATTTGTCCCACATGGTTTAAATTGACCCTGTAATCAAAAGTATACTATACTTTGGCAGATTTGGCAAGTACATTCAGCTCAAAACTATGAATTACTTAGCACGGTTTTGCAAAAGTAGTAGTAAAATGCTATGTTGATGTGTACAGAATTAAAACGGACGGCTTGTGCAAAACTGGGCGGCTTTGGCATAAGCGCCAGGCGTTGCCATTGCGCCACGAGTTTGCCCTGACAGGGCCCGGATAGCGCCACACAGGCGCCGCAATCGCGACGGACTTCACGATACTGACATAGGGTAGCGCTTGCCATGGCGTCCAATCTGAGGTATACTTTATATGGAAAGAAATGCCCGAAGCGCGGCGACCGAAAGGGGTGTACGCATTGGCAGACGAGCACAGGCGTCGCCGGAACCGATTTAAACATCAAAAGCTCAAAGCCAAGCAACTGTCAACGCGCATGAAGGCGCGAGTCCGGCGCAGGCGTGCGCGGCGCGTTGCGATATACGAAACGCCGGTGTCAATGCGTTCGCGGTTTGCGTGGGTGACGATAGTGCTTATGGTGCTGGTCATAGTTGCGGCGTGCATACGGGTGCACCCGATGCATTATCGCGTCGAGTATGCTATGACCGAGACCGGCGAAAATCCATACATGGGCACGCTGGATGCCGAGGATGGCTACCTGGTGAGCGCGGAGTTGACCTGGGCGGAGCTGGAGGTCGCGCCGGATACGTATGAATGGCCGGACGATCTGTATGCGCTGGAGGATGGCAAGCGCTATGTGTTTGTGCTGGATGCGGATGCGCACCCCGCGCATGTGGACGCTGAGGCGGCGTCGCAGGACGATCCGGCGGGCTATATTGACGAACAATTGCGCCGTTTTGTGCAGGCGCTGATGGAGTACATGGACCAGCGCGGCGACTGCGCATACCTTCAGACGGATGCACAGCTGGAAGGCATGGATGCGCGCTGGGGCGATGTATATCTGTTGTGCCTTGATACGGCTGACGGGTTGTATCGAGCGCCCGACGGCGTGGAGAGCAGTTGGCTGGATACGCCGGTTGCCGGGTCAGGCAAGCACATATTCGGCAATCATTTGACATACGTGCTGGACGGCGGCGACGGCGAGGCGCTGGCAGGGCGCGTGGGCTATGCGCTGGGCGTGCGGTATGCCGAGTGGCACAGTTTCACGCGGCGCGGCAACCGGCTGTTTGTGAACCTTGAGCTGGACAATGCGGGCGTGACGCGACTTTATCAGCCGCTTGAGTTGATGCTGATGCTCAGGCGCGGCGACAGCGTGTGCGCCTGTGAGGCGCAGGCGGTGGATCTGACCGAACTCGGCGGGGAGCCGGTTGACCTGGGCGGCTACATCGACATACCATATGATATGGAGCCTGGCATGTATCAGCTGTGCGTGGCGGTCTGCGAGTCCGGGACACTGGAGCCGGTTATGAACCTGACTATGCCCGGCGGCGAGGACGGATACTACGCGCTGGGATATGTGCAGGTCAGGTAGCGCGGGGGACGGTGACTTATATTTGAGACGGGATGGCATGCTGGGCGCGCTGCGGCTGATGAAGCCGGGCGACTGGGTCGTGATAGGCGCGGCGCTGACGCTGTCTGTGGTGGTGGCGGCGCTGGTATGGACGGGAGATGAGCGCGAGGCGGGAGTGGCGCGGATATATGTGGATTCGCGGCTGGTTGCAGAGCTGCCGCTGGATGTGGACTGCGAGTACGTCGTGCGCGAGGGCGATAATGAAAATACGATAGAGATAAGCGGCGGCCGAGCGCGTATGAGTTCAGCCAACTGTGCCGATGAATATTGCGTAAAGCAGGGTTACATCTCATACGACGGCGAGACGGTAATATGCCTGCCGCATAGAGTGGTCATTGAGCTGGAGGCGGCACAGGAAAGCGGGCTGGATGCGATTGCGAGTTAAGGATATAGCGCTGCGCGGCGTACTGGTGGCGCTGGCGGTGATAGTCGGTTATTTGGAGCAGTTCATACCGCTGCCGGTTGCGGCGCCGGGGGTCAAACTGGGGCTGGCCAATGTGGTCACGGTGACGGCGTTGTATCTCATGGGTTGGCGCGCGGCGCTGAACGTCAGCGTAGCGCGGGTGTTGCTGTCGGGGTTTGCGTTCAGCGGCGTGAGTGCGATGCTGTACGCGCTGGCGGGGGCGCTGGCGGCGCTGGCGGGCATGGCGCTTATGGTGCGGTGTCGGGCGTTTTCTATAATCGGGGTATCGGTGATGGGCGCGCTGCTGCACAATGCGGCGCAGTATGTGGTCGCTGCGGCCATTGTAAGGACGGCTGGACTGCTGAGCTATCTGCCGGTGCTGCTGATAGCGGGCACGCTGACGGGCATTGTCGTGGGTGTGGTGGCGCACGTGCTGGTCGAGCGGCTTGAAGGCATTGTAATGCGCAAAGCGCCTTGAACTGCCTGGGCGGCGCAATTTGATTGAAGCGGGCTGAGCCGGGCCAATCGGTAAGACTTGCCGTGTGGCGCCAGTGCCGCGTGCGAGGCGGCTTATGTGGTTTACATGCGCTGCTTGACGGCGCGACATGGTGTGTGCGATTTGTGGTCGATTCTTATGGCGATACGGCGCGGGACTTCCCGCAAGGTATGCACCTGGATAAATAAATTTGGAAGGAAATGCAAACGCAAATGCGGATTCTTCATACATCGGACTGGCATCTGGGCGCGGCGCTGGGCGGGTATTCGCGCCTGGAAGAACAGAAGGCTGTGCTGGGCGAGATAGTTAAACTTGCGCGCGACCGTAATGTGGATGTGGTGCTGGTTGCCGGCGACGTGTACGATTCGTTCACGCCGCCGGCGGCGGCCGAGCAGTTGTTTTTGGATACTATGGATGCGCTGTCGCGCGCGGGCATAATCTGCGTGGTCGTGGCCGGCAATCACGACAGCCCTGACAGGCTGTGCGCACCGCGGGCGTTTGCGGGCACGCACGGCGTATACATACTGGGCCTGCCCGGCGACACTCCTTCAGGCGAGGGGCTTTGCGAGGCTGCGCCCAACTTTTTGCGCGTGCGTCCGCATGGCGCGGACTGCGACTGCGCCATAGCCGCGCTGGCATATCCGAGCATGGGCAGGCTGGGCTGCGAGGAAAGCGAGTACTCGACGCGCGTGGGCGAGCTGTTCCGCGAAGCGGCCGCGCACTTTGACAGCAGCTATGTAAACGTTGCAGTGTCGCACCTGTTTGCGCGCGGCGGGCAATCCGGCGGCGTCGAGCGTCCGATAGAGGGCGTCGGCGGCGCGCTGTGCGTGAACGCGCAGGATATTTGCCCCGAGGCGCAGTATGTGGCGCTGGGGCATCTGCACAGATCGCAGCGGGTAGCGGGTGCGCGATACTCGGGCAGCATACTCCAGCAGGACTTTGGCGAGAGCGGTCAGCTCAAGCAGGTGATAATCGTCGATCTGGAACCGGGCGGCGAGCCCAACATCACCGAGGTTCCGCTGATCTGCGGGCGATATCTGGCGCGGTGGCGCGTGGGTAGCCTGGATGAAGCGCGGGCGCTGATTCAGAGTGGTCATGACGCCAAGGGCTGGATAGAACTTACGATAGAGTCGCCTGAGCCGCCGTCCGAGCGCGAGCTGACCGAGCTTGCGCGCATGCGCGAGCGGATAGTGCAGACGCGCTGGCAGGGTACGTTGCACGAGCAGCGGCGCGAGACTGTGGACTGGGTGAGCCGGCCGCGGCAGGAGCTGTTTGAGGCATTCTATCAGCGCAGCCGCGGTCATGCGCCGTCGCGCGAAGTCACGGCGCTGTTCCTGGAACTGATGAGCGAGCAGGAGGTGGAGCCCGATGAGACCGCTGAAACTGACGTTTGAGGGCTTAAACAGCTTTGAATCGCGTCAGCAGATAGATATGAGCCGACTGACGGGCGCGCATCTGTTTGGGATATTTGGCCCCACGGGTGCGGGCAAATCCACCATACTGGATGCCATGACGCTGGCGCTGTACGGCGAGGTGGTGCGTGCGCCGCATAAGACCGGGGGCATACTCAATACGCGTTGCGACAGGCTGTTTGTCGAGTTTGAGTTTGCGCTGGGAGCGGACGATGCGCGGGTATACCGGGTCACGCGGTCGTATATGCGCAGTGAATCGGGCGATGCGCTCAAGGCGCGCAAGTGTGCGCTGATGCGGATAGAGTCGGGGCATGAGATAGTGCTCAGCGCCGAAAAGCCCAGCGACATAACTCAGCGCGTGCAGCAGTTGCTGGGCCTGACGATGAGCGATTTCGTGCATTCGGTCGTATTGCCGCAGGGTCAGTTTGCCGAGTTCCTGAACATGAAGGGGAGCGAACGCCGCAGCATGCTGGAGCGGCTGTTCCACCTGGAGGAGTTTGGCCGCACTTTGACCGAGCGCGCCAAGGAGCGCGAGACCAACCTGACGATGCGCGTCAGCGAAGTGGATGCGGCATTGCGCGAGGTGGGCGACGTCACGGCCGACGAGCTGAAGGCCGAGAAGGTAAAGCGCGAGCTGGACAGCGACGAGCTGGGGCGCGTGGAACGCGAGTCGGAGTCAGCGTCGCGCGAGGCGGACGGACTGCGCGCGCTGTACGACCTGACGCAGGAGCGCAAACAGTGGCAGGTGCGCAAGCTGGCGCACGATGCCGAGCGCAGCCGGATATCGCTGCTCACGTCTGAACTGGATGCAGCGCGCCGGGCCGAGGGCATATTGCCGATAGCGCGTGAATTGCAGGTGTTGGAGAACAATCGCCGCGAGCTGTCGCGCAGTGTGCGCGACAGCGAGTTGGCGCTGCACCAGGCGGTGACGCTGAGCGAAGGGCTGATAAAGACATCGGCCGAGAAAAAGGCTCAATTGGCCGAAGAGCGGCAGCGACTGCAGACGCAGGTGGGCGCGCTGGATGCGTTGGCGCCGCGACAGGCGCAGATGAGCCAACTCAGCGCATCCGAGCGGCAGATGTTGGACGAGCTGGGCACGCTGGAACGCAGCAGCGCCGACAACGATGCGGCTCTGCACGACAAGGAGGCGGCGATAGAAAAGGGTCGCGCGTACGTTGCTGAACTGGAACGCGTGATAGCGGCCAGTGCGGGCGCGGATCTTGAGCAGCTCAGCCGCGGTGCGGACATGGAACGCGCACTGGAGGAACAGCAGGTGCGCTATGGCGAGGCGCTGGCCAAGTTGAACGCCACCGAGGCGGAGCTGGAGCGCGCGCGCGTCGCGCAGGATGCGGCCAAACAGGCCGAGCGCGAGGCCTTGAAGGCGCTGAATGAAGCGCGTCAGGCCAGTAAGCGCGCCGAGGACGAGTACCTTGAAGGTGCGACGCGCAATGCCGCGGCACGGTTGGCACGAGAGTTGGGCGAGGGACAGCCCTGTCCGGTGTGCGGTTCGATTCATCATCCGGCGCCTGCGCGTGAAGCGGAGCCGCCGCATGATGGACGTGCAGAAGCGGCGGCGCGACGCGATGCGGCGCAGTCGGCGTATGCCGAGGCGCTCAAGGAGCTGGCGCGAATGGGCCAGGCAACGGAAACGCTCGAACAGGCGCAGGCCGAACAGTCGGCGCAGGCTGAGCAACTGCGCGCCGGTCTGAGCGCAGCTACGGCCGAGTGGGAACAGTTGTGTTCCAAGCTGGGGGTAAGGGCGATGCGCGAGGCGTATGCGGCGGCGTTGGATGGGCAGTCGCGCAGCGCCGATGCCAATCGCCGGCTGGCGCAGGCGCGGGCACGGCTGGACACATATGGGCGGCAGGTGCAGGACTACCGCATGGAGCAGCTCAAGCTGCATAACCGCGTGGACGCGCTCAAGGAGAAGCTGGCGGACAATCACAAGCTGTCCAGCGGTTGGGCGGGCGAGCTGAGCCGGCTCAAGCTGCCGGCGGATACCGACATAGTGGCGCTGCTGGAGTCGACGCGCGAGCGCCTGGCGCGCATAGAGCGCGAGTTCGACAAGATAGACAGCGCGTTGAGCAGCTGCCAGACCCGGCGCGAGGAGGCGGGACGGCGTGCGGCCTCGTTGAAGGCGCGGCTTGAGCAGCTCACCAGCCAGGTCACGGCGCAGCGCGATCAGCTTAACTCGCGGTTGACCGAGAACAGGTTCGACAGCGTAGAGGCGGCAGAGCGGGCTCAGCGTGCGCCTGAGCGCATGGACGAGCTGACGCGCGTGCTCAAGGCAGATGCCGACGAGCAGTTGTTGATCGAATCCAATCTCAAGCGTTTGGCGCAGACTGCGCAGGATCGCGAGGTCAGCGAGGCCGAGATGAGCGCGGCGAACGAGCGCGCAGGTCAGCTCAAGGCACGGGTCAAGGACTTGACGGGATCGCTGGGCGCGCTGGAGCGACGCATAACTGAGATGTCGGCGCGGCTGAAGCGCCGGAACGAGCTGGAACAGAACCGAAAGAAGCTGGGCGCGGAGCTTGGCTGTGTGCAGGAGCTGCGTCAGGTGTTGCGGGGCAATGCGCTGGTCGATTATGTGGCCAATCAGTATCTGGAGGACATAACGCGCATGGCGAGCGAGCGGCTGATGTTTTTGACGGGTAATCGCTATGCGCTGGAGCTGGGTGAGGACGGGTTTATAGTGCGCGACATGGAGCGCGGCGGGGCGGAGCGCGCCACGTCCACGCTGTCCGGGGGTGAGACTTTCCTGGTGTCGCTGGCGTTGGCGTTGGCCTTGTCGCTGCACATAAATCTGCGTGGGCAGCCGTTGGGCTTTTTCTTCCTGGACGAGGGCTTTGGCACTTTGGACGAGCGGCTGTTGGGTACGGTCATGGATGCGCTGACAATGCTTGCGCGCGACAATTTTTCAATCGGGGTAATAAGCCATGTAAGTGCGCTAAAGGAGCGGATACCGGCGCAGTTGATAGTCAGTGGGGGGCCGCATGGTTCCAATGCGCATATAGAGTTCGGTTGATGCGCTGCAGCGATCTGCGGGAAGCGTGCGGATGCTTTCTGCCAAAGTCGATATGGAGATGGGCCGATGGATGAAGAAAGGCTGACCGGTGGGAGAGTTACCGCCGATGTAGTGCGCCGCGGCGGCGAAGTGCACCGCACGCGCAGCGCCAATGCGGTATTTGTGCGACGCGTGCTGCAGCTGCTTGAGCGCGAAGGCGCGGAGTTTGCGCCGCGTTACCTGGGCGAGGACGAGCTTGGACGCGAGGTGTTCACGTTTATGCCGGGGTTGGTGCCCGACAACATTGGCTGCTTCAGCGATGAGCAGTGCGTCGCGGCCATGAGGTTGATTCGGCGGCTGCATGCGCTTACCGCGTGTATGGATGGGTGTGCGCCGGGTCAGGTCGTATGCCATAACGATCTGTCGCCGTGCAACTTCACATTTGTGGACGGCATGCCGGTCAGTATAATCGACTGGGATGCGGCAGCGATAGGCGCGCCCGAGTGCGACGTGGGTTATGCGCTGTGGATGTGGCTGGACATTGGCTCGCCCGAACAGGATGCATCCGAAGTCGCGCGCAGATTCCAGCTCATGCTGGCGGCCTATGGCGCGTTCGGACCGGACTGGCGTACGGCGTATGCGGCAATGCTCGGCCAGATGCGGCGCGTAGGCGCGAGCGTGTTGCCGACGGAAGCGCAGACGCGCGCCACGTCCAATTGGGCGCAAGCATGCCTTGACTGGAGCGAGGCACGCCTGAAGAGCGCGCTTGAGGCCCGGTATGCGCCGGATTGACAAAACGAGTGGCTGTGTTCCGTATGATCTATGCGTACGCTCCGGCAAATGCTGGCATATGCTAACATTTGCGCGGCCTTTGATCTCGTGCGCTTAAATCGCGCGGCAGGCTGTCGTAAACCCAAAGGTGTGCGAAAGAAGGCCGAACTACTTCACACGGGGATCGCCTTCGGCGTGAAGGTCGGGGACAGGGCTATATTGTCTATGAAAGATCAATTTTCAGAGCGGAAATTATTGTGTTACATTTCTGCACTTGGCGAGATTTATGACTTCAGCCGAAATTTGTAGGCGCGGCTGTGGCGGGGGAGCTTGCTTCCACGTCCACAGCTTGTCAGGACTTTTTTGACAAGCGGTACAATCCTGAAGCTTCCGATTGTCCGGCTCGCGCGCCGACATGAAATGCGGATACGTAGGCTAATGTAAGTAAACTGATATGCGAGACAATCCCAAGCTTTGTGTAAACCTCCTAGGTGGTGTAGAATAGAAGCATCGAACAGGAGGTTTAGCATATGTCCAGAAAGAATCGCACTCCGGAAGAAAATGCCCGTCGAGAGAAGATCCGTGAGCTGTTGCAGTTGGCAAACATCGGCAGCATGGATGACATACAGAGTCTGTTCAAGGAGACCATTGCCGAATTCATGGAGAATGGTCTGGAGGCAGAGCTGGACGACGAATTGGGCTACGGCAAATACGACTACCGTAGCAAAAGCACAGACAACAGCCGCAACGGCCACAGCAGCAAAACGCTGCGCACCAGCTTTGGAGATGTGGAAGTATCAATCCCTCGAGATCGCAAAGGAGAATTCGATCCCCAGATACTGAAAAAGAACCAGACCAGCATCAGCCAGGACATTGAAGAGAAAATACTGTCCATGTACGCCAAGGGGATGACCACCGGTGACATCGAGGCCCATATCCAGGACATCTACGGCATTTCCGTCTCGGACAGTACGGTCAGCCGCATTACAGACAAAATCCTGCCCATCGCCAAGGAGTGGCAGCAGCGACCCCTGGAATCCATCTACGCTGTGGTATTCCTGGACGCCATCCACTACCATGTCCGCAGCGAAGGACAAATCGTGAAGAAAGCCGTGTACATCGCTATCGGCATCGACCTGGATGGTCGAAAAGACGTCCTGGGGATGTGGGTAGGTGAAAATGAGAGCGCCAAGTTCTGGGCAACTGTACTCAATGGCCTGAAAAACCGGGGCGTAGAGGATATTTTCATCGCCTGCACCGACAATTTGACTGGGTTTGACGCGGCGATTCACGCCACTTTCCCTCAGACCGAGATCCAGAACTGTATAATCCACCAGTTGCGCAATTCCAGCAAGTATGTGTCCTACAAGGACCTGAAAGCCCTCATGGCCGACCTGAAGGCGGTCTATGCCGCCGTGGATGAGCAGGCTGCCCTGGCTGCCCTGGATACCTTTGGGGAGCGCTGGGACAAGAAATACCCGAAAATCTCCCAGTCCTGGCGGGACAATTGGGCCAATCTCAGCACCTATTTTAAGTATCCCCAGGAGGTGCGCAGGCTGATCTACACCACCAACGCCATTGAGGGTTTCAACCGGCAGCTGCGCAAGGTGACCAAGGCCAAGTCTGTCTTTCCCACGGATGACAGCCTGCTGAAAATGCTGTACTTGGCCATGATGGACATTACGAAAAAGTGGAGCGGACGGAGGCATGATTGGAGCCTGATCCATGCCCAGATGGCCATCTACTTTGCCGAGCGCATGCCCGAGTAGCACACCCAGGGTGGCGGAAGTTTAGGGTGAAATAAACGGCTTCGCCGCTCTTGACATCCAGCCCCTCAGGCGTTATTCTGTTGATAAGGCGGCCGCCGGACAAGCCTGCTGCCGCCGCGAATAAACTTTGCTCTATTCGCACCCTAAAAGGGGTTTACACAGAATTTGAGATTGACCCTCTGCCGCCAGGGCTTTTCCATCCACAAGGCCGCTTTTGACACATCGCCGTACAATTTCCTGAAACACCTTCTGAAACAGATCGCTTTGCTGCCACTTCCGCGCGCGTTTTGCTGAATGTGGAGTGATCTGGTATCGCTTCATGCAGTTCAAAGCCGCAAAACCAACGATACGCAAGATTCAGCCGTACTTCCTCCAACAGTCTGCGTTCCGATTTGATCCCATATAAATATCCCACCAGCAGCATTTTAAACATGCTTACAGGATCTACCGATGGACGCCCGTTCGA
>DVNK01000060.1 GCA_018714445.1 Candidatus Fimadaptatus faecigallinarum
GTGGCCTCTTTCTATCGCACTTTTCAAGCCTTTCTATCATTTTACCCCTGCGTTTGTGCCTGAACGCAGGGGTTTGTCAGTGGTCTGAACCACCCGTTTGACGGGTGATTATGGTTGTCTGGAGTTTGTGCGCGATAATGGCGAGCAGGCGTATGCTGTTTTGAGATCTATGCGGGCAATATGCATAGCGTGGCCGGAGCGACTGCCGTGGAAAGGCTACACAGATAAACCCGGCAACAGCTTGCGCATTAACCCGCTAATGCGACTCAGAGCAGCATGGCCAGCGTGCCAGCCGTAACCATGACCAGCCCCAGCGCCGCGCGCCGGCTGAGACGTTCGCCCAGCACCAGGCGTGCAAATGCTATCGTCAGCAGTATGCTCAGCTTGTCGATGGCCACGACCGCGCCCGCCGGACCCTGCTGCAACGCGGCGTAATAGCACAGCCACGACGCGCCGGTGGCCACGCCCGACAGCGCCAGGAACACCCAACTGCGCGCGTCGATACTGCGCAGCTGCCGCTGACCGCCGGTCAGAAACACCATGACCCACGCCATGACCAGCACGACCACCGTGCGCAGCGCCGTGCCCAGCGTCGAGTCCACGCCTGATATCCCGACCTTGGCCAGTATGGCCTGCACACTGGCGAACACCGCAGACAACAGCGCGTATATCAGCCAGCGCCCGGGATGTGCAGCTTGAACGTCGGTCGGCATGGCGCCCGATGCCGTCATGCCGGTTGCCGCGTCACCGGACACCGCAGCACCGGACGCCGCAGCACCGGACGCGCTATTGCCCGATAGCGGTAGCTCTGCCGCCGCGTCACCGGACGCCGCAGTACCGGATGCGCTATTGCCCGATAGCGGTAGCTCTGCCGCCGCAGCACCGGACGCCGCAGCGCCGGACGCGCTATTGCCCGATAGCGTCGCGACGCCGGGACTTTGGCTGCCGGCATCGCCTGAGGCCTGAGCCGCGCGCGCTGCCGGCCGGCCGATCATAAGCAGCGTGCCCACGCCTATCAGCACTATGCCGAGCGCGTTGGGCGCGGATATGGTCTCGCCCAGCAGCAGCGCCGCCAGCAGTATCGTAAGCACAGTGCTGGACTTGTCTATCGGGGTCACGCGGCTCACATCGCCCAACTGCAATGCCCTGAAGTAGCACAGCCATGACGCGCCGGTCGCCAGTCCCGAGAGCGCCAGCATTATGACCGACTGCGCATCAAGCGTTGCAAGGCCCTGCTGTACGCCGGTCACATAGACCATCAGCCACGCAAACGCCAGCACGACCACCGTGCGCAGCGCAGTGGCCAGGTTGGAGTCGACGCGGCGAATGCCGCACTTGGCCAGTATCGCCGTGAGTCCTGCGAACACTGCCGAGCCGCACGCCAATGCTATCCACATATATCTCATCTCCCGCTGTCCGCGCGCAACAAAGCGGCGCCGCGCATGTCAGCACGGCGCCACCGCATTGGCGGGCGTCATTCAACTGTAAACGAATCGTAGTCGTCGTCGCCATCCTTGTCCTTGGGGGCGTTGTAGGGAGTGCGGCGCTGCTTGTCGGAGCCGCCCATCTTGCTGCGCACGGTCTGTTCGGCGCCGCGGGCGTAATCGCGTATGCGGCGGTCGCCCTCGGGATTGTGCGCGCGCTCTATATGCACGCGGCAACCGGTGAGGAACATCAGCACCACGCTCAGTATCGCCAGATGCGGCGCCATGAACGCCGCCACCAGCAGGTATATCACCGGCAGGCGCGCTATCGTCTCGGACGACTTCTCTATGACCAGCTTTATGCGCAGGCTCTTTATGAACAGCTCGACCGCATTGTCCCAGAAGCTCTTGCCGCGCTCGGCGGACTGTTCGCCGGAGCTGGAGGACGTGCTGCGCGACGCACTCGGCGCGGACTCACCGTAGAGCGCGCCGCTGCGCTCCAGTTCGATCAGCGCCTTGCCTATGTCGCCGTCGTTGCGATCCAGCAGCGCCACGGCCTGTTCATAGGTGAGGTTGGCCTTCTGGCGCAGGTATTCTATATGCTTTATATTGTAGGATGCCATAATGCTCTGCTCCCTTCATGCGTCGTGTAAGCGTATCGCTCAGATGCGGTCGTTGAACGCCTCGTCGCGCTGCGCGTCGCAGCCGCGCTGTATGTGTATCGAACAACCGGAAATCAGCACCAGTATCGCGCTGAGCACCGCGAGCTTGGGCGAGATCAGCGCCGCGATCACCACGACCGCTATGTGCAGATTCAGGTACGTCATGCCGTTTTTGACTATCACCAACCGTGTATCCATGCTGCAAGCCTCCTCGATTTGCCGTATCGCTTTCACTGGCATTATTATACCGCGGCATGAGGAGGCTTGCACGATAATACGCTTAGGCGCGCATTAAAAACCGATGAGAAGCGATTATGCGCTTTACATCTTGACGGCGGAGTAGTTTTCGCCCTTGGTGTCGACTGAGATCGACTTTATGCGCTGCTCGGCCACGGGGCGATCCTGGAAGCCGGTGCGGGTCTGAGCGATGCGGTCCACTACGTCCATGCCGTCGGTCACGCGGCCAAACGCGGCATACTGACCGTCGAGGTGGGGCGCGTCGGCATGCATTATGAAGAACTGGCTGCCGGCCGAGTTGGGGTTCATTGCGCGCGCCATCGACAGCACGCCGCGGGTGTGCTTGAGCGTATTCTGCTTAAAGCCGTTGGCGGCGAACTCGCCCTTGATCGAGTAGCCGGGGCCGCCCATGCCATTGCCGTTGGGGCAGCCGCCCTGGATCATGAAGCCGGCTATCACGCGGTGGAAGATCAGCCCATCGTAAAAGCCCTTCTGAGCGAGCTCGACGAAGTTGGCGACGGTATTGGGGGCGTATTCGGGGTAGAGCTCGGCGGTTATCACGCCGCCGTCGGCTATCGTTATCGTTATCGTGGGATTGCTCATCTTTTATGACCTCCTGAATGCTTGATATCATCTACTCATATGCATGGCATATGCGCGGGTTCACTGGAGCTTTTGCACGGTGTACTCCTGGCCAAAGGTCTCCACGCGTATCGAGGCTATCGTCTGGTCGTTTACCGGCACGTTGTTTGAGTTGACCGCAACTTTGGATATCTTTTCAGCTACGGCTATGCTATCGTCGTCGACCAGCGCGCCGAACGCGGCGTACTCGCCGTCCAGGTAGTCGGGCGCGTCGGCGACCACTATGAAGAACTGACCGCTGGCCGAGTCGGGCTCGCTGGTGCGCGCCATCGACAGCACGCCCTTTACGTGCTTGAGCGTGTTGCCCTCATAGCCGTTGGATGAGAACTCGCCGCTGATTGTGTAGTCCAGCTCGTCGCGACCGGCGGTGGAGGCCTGTCCGGCCTGTATCACGAAGCCCTTGACCACGCGATGGAACTTGATGCCGTCGTAGAAGCCCGAGTTGGCCAGCTCTATGAAGTTGGCGACGGTGTTGGGGGCGTATTCGGGGTAGAGCTCGGCGGTCATCACCGCGCCGTTTTCCATCGTGATCGTGGCCACGGGGTTCTGGGCATTGGGATCGCGGGTGGGCGTGGCGTCGTTGCGCTCCAGCAGCGCGCAGCCGCCCAGCGCCAGTGCCAGCGTCAGCGCCGTCAGCATAAGCAGCAGTCTCTTCATTGCCATTAGTCATTGCTCCAATCGATGTTAATTTGCGGCGGCCAGCGCCGGTATGCGCTACCATTATATCGCTTTTCTATGGCGATTTAAAGGCGCAAATTAAAACTTGAGCAATAAATGTGAACGAATCATCCGCTCATGCGGCGCGCCCGGCCCGGGCGTCAGCAGTCGTATTCGGGCGCGGGTTGGGGCACGTCCTGCGGCTCTATGCGATAAACCGTGCGGTATATCGCGTCGCGCGCGGCGTCAAAGTTGCCGCCCAGCGGACGCGTCGACATCAGGTACAGCCTGAGCGCCGGCCGGTCGCGCTCCAGCGGCGGCATGACATAGCGCCGCTCGTCCAGCTCAAAGCCATGGCGGCGATAGAACGCTATGCGGCGGCGCTCGATGTCGCCGCGCGGCGGCTCGACCTCAAGCACTACTGGCGTATCGGCGCGCGCAACGTATTCGTCCAGCAGGCGTCCGCCCAGTCCGGCGCCGCGCATGCCCGGCGCCACGCAGAATGTCTCGATAAAGCGCATGCCTCCAAACTCATGCGCGCAGATGAGACCTGCGACCGCGCCGTCGGCGTCATGTTCTACGTACAGCGCGTATGTGGGCCAGTCGAGCATGGCCAGCAGCGTCTGCCGGTCGCGGTATTCGCTGACTGGGAAGGAGCGCTGAACCAGCTCGTATGTGCGATCAAACAGTTCCATTGGGGGCTTGTTCGTAAAATCATATCGCGTCATCATAACTGTATTGTACACCTCAACGGCGGCGGGCGCGTGGCGGCATCGTAAAGCCATGGCAAAGCCAGTGTGGCCGCGCACACTCAGCGCGGATAAACTCTGCCCATAAAAGCGCCCGTTCAGGCGTTGGGTCCTGTGGTGGCCCCGTCCGCGGCGCGGTTATGGGTTCTATCGCGGTGCGTATACCGCTTGAGCGATGTGCATGCCTGCGCTTGCCGGGATGGCCTGTTGGACGTGCGCGGCCCATTGACGCCGATAGATCCGGCCCGGCTGTCCGGATTGTTGCGCCGCCTGGGCATGCGGCCGGCGTATTCGCCATGTTCGTCAGCGCTTGGCGCACAGTTTTATCAGAATGGGGCTTTAAATCGACACGGATTTGATGTACAATTATGCTATACTCTATCAAGTATGGGCGCCGGGTATGGCGCCGCCGTGGCCCTTGGAGAGGGGCCTAAAAAACTACTACTAACATCATCGTGAGGTAATGGCAATGAAGCTCAAACTCAATTCGCTGGGCTGCGGCTGCTGGGCTGAGCAGGGTTACAGCCTGCCCAAGTTCGATATCGAGGCCATGCGCGCGCAGACCGCGGCCGCGCCCGAGTGGCTGCATTTCGGCGCGGGCAACATATTCCGCGCGTTCCCCGCGGCGCTGGACCAGACATTGCTGGAAAACGGACAGGCAAAGACCGGCATAGTGGTATGCGAGGGCTTTGACGGCGAGATAATCGACAAGGCGTATCAGCCGTTTGACAACCTGAGCCTGCTGGTAGTGCTGCGCGCCGATGGCACAATCGAAAAGCGCGTTATAGCCTCGGTCGCCGAGTCGCTGAGGATTGACGGCGCCCGCCCCGAGGACTGGGCGCGCACCTGCGAGATATTCCGCAACAAGTCGCTCAAGATGGCCAGCTTTACGATAACCGAAAAGGGCTACGCGATAACCGCGCCCGACGGCTCTACGCTGCGCTATGTGCAGGCTGACATGGAGGCCGGTCCCGACAAGTGCGGTTCGCTGATGGGCATGGTCACGGCGCTGCTGCTGGAGCGCTTCAACGCCGGCGCGTACCCGATTGCGATGGTGTCCATGGACAACTGCTCGCACAATGGCGAGAAGCTGCGCGCGGCCGTGCTGGCGATGGCCGGCGCATGGCGCGAGAAGGGCTTTGTGGGCGACGAGTTCGTCAGCTACGTCAGCGACCCGGCGCGCGTGTCGTTCCCGTGGTCCATGATAGACAAGATAACCCCGCGCCCCGACGCCAAGGTCGCCCAGATGCTGCGCGACACCGGCTATGAGGACGCCGATACGATAATCACCGCCAAAAAGACTTATACCGCCTCGTTCGTCAACGCCGAACAGGCGCAGTACCTGGTCATAGAGGACGCGTTCCCGGCGGGCCGGCCGGCGCTGGAGCATGCGGGCGTGTACTTCGTCAGCCGCGACACCGTCAACAATGTCGAAAAGATGAAGGTGTGCACCTGCCTCAACCCGTTGCACACCTGCCTGGCGATACTGGGCTGCCTGCTGCGCATGGACACAATCGCGCAGGAGATGACCGACGCCGACCTCAAGGCGCTGGTCGAGCGCGTGGGCTATGTCGAGGGCCTGCCGGTCGTCGTCGACCCGGGCATAATCAAGCCGCGCGACTTCCTGAACGACGTGCTGACGATACGCCTGCCCAACGTGTTCATGCCCGACACGCCTCAGCGCATAGCCACCGACACTTCTCAGAAGCTGTCGATACGCTTTGGCGAGACCATCAAGGAATACATACGCCGCGGCATGGATCTGAGCACGCTCAAGGGCATAAAGTTTGTGCTGGCCGCATACCTGCGCTACGTGATGGCGATAGCTGACGATGGCAAGCCGTTCGAGTGTAGCCCCGATCCGCTGCTGGAGCAGCTCCAGGCACAGCTCAAGGGCATAGAGCTGGGCGGCGAGGCCAGCGCCGAGCAGGTCAAGCCGATACTGTCCAATGCGGCTATATTTGGCCTGGACCTCAACGAAGCCGGCCTGGCGGACGACGTGCTGGCGATATTCCGCAAGCTGATAGCCGGTCCGGGCGCGGTGCGTGCCGAGCTGCACAAGCTGGTGGCCGAGTAAGCGCCGCAGGGCTGCCGCAAGTAAAACGAGCCTGAGCGGACATTCGGACAATCAAATTACGTCAATATTATGCGACGCCGCGCGGCAGTAAAATGCCGTGCGGCGTCGGTTTATGCGGGGCATCGCGCGCAGGCGCGCCGCGCCGGGTTGGCGCCTGGCATTGGTTGAGCATTGCGTCAGCTCTGCGGCGGCGCGTGAGAACGCGGCGTGTCAGCTCCGGGGCGGTGTGGGTTGGCGCGGCATATTGGCGGCGCATTAGCGCGTATAGCCGCGCATTGGTTACACATCAGCGCGTATAGCCGCGCATTGGTTACGCATCAGCACGTATAGCCGCGTATTGGCGGCGCATTAGCGTATATAAGCGCACATTCAGCACATTAGCATATTCAGCCGCACATAATAGCAGCTGCGCATGAACGCGTCGGGCTGATTTGCAGTGGTGTGCCGGCAATAGCGGACAAATCGCGCATTTGAGCTTTGCTCAAATGCGTATGCCGTGCGCGGCTATCGGTTGAGCAGCCACACCCCGAAGTTCAGATAGACCGCAAACGTGACCCAGGCGATATACGGCACCATCAGCCACGCCGCCGCCACGTCGATGCCGTGGAAGGCTATGATTGTAGCCAGTATCAGCGCCCACAGCGCGAACAGCCACACCAGCGCAAACCCATACCACTGCAGATTGAAAAATACTATGCTCCATAGAAAGTTAAACGCCAGCTGTATGCAAAACAGTCTCAGCGCCCGCGTGCGCGCCGCGCCGCTGCCGGCCAGCTGTACCCGCGCTGCCGCAATACCCATCAGCGCGTACAGTATCGCCCAGGCTATTGGGAACACCACGCCCGGCGGCGTCAACGGCGGCTTGAGCGCGTTGGCGGTATAATCGGCCACGCCTGAGCGCGTGAGCCAGCCCGACAGTGCGCCCACAGCTTCTGCAATCACTATCCACAGCGCGTATATGCGCCACTTCATGTGCATCACCTCGCAATTATATTATGCCGGCTTGCACGCTGTATATGCGGGGCAACGCGCGCTGGGACCAAAGTCATTGCGGACAATGGCGACGCTGCAATAATGGTCGAGTTGGGCAACGCTGCACGTTGCAGATTTTATGCGGCTGTTATTGTTGCGGCATGATCCGCCGCAATCAGCGCAAGATCTCGCATATCTCCACCGAGGCGTGGGTGCGCGGCGCAGCAAATGCATTAGCCGCCGATGGGTGGACGCACGGCGCAGTAAAGGCATTATCCGCTGCAATCAGCGCAGGAACGCGCGTATCCGCTGAGGTGTGTGCGCGCGGTGCAGTAAAGGCATTAGCCGCCGCAATCAGCGCAGGAAAGCGCATATCCGCCGAGGTGTGTGCGCGTGGTTGCAGCAAAGTCATTGTCCACCGCAATCAGCGCGAGATCGCGCATATCCGCCGAGGTGTGTGCGCGCGGTGCAGTAAAGGCATTAGCCGCCGCAATCAGCGCAGGAACGCGCGTATTCCCCGATGGGCACGCAGGCGCTCTGCATTGTCAGAGTCGGGAGGGGCGTTCCTCGTCCATCGCGGCGCGTATCTTTTCGAGCGCGCGCTTTTCTATGCGCGACACATACGAGCGCGATATGCCCAGCGCATGGGCGACTTCATGCTGAGCTCGGGCATGGCTGTCGCGCAGGCCGTAGCGCATCTCGAGCACGGTGCGCTCGCGCGGCGTCAGCAGCCGGGACATGTGCGTCAGCGCGCGTGCGGTCTCCAGGTGCGTGTGGACGCGCTCCTCGACCTCCTCGCAGTCGGTGCCGAGCACGTCCATTATCATTATGTCATTGCCCTCCTTATCGGTACCTATCGGCTCGCTGAGCGATACGTCGCGGGCCAGCTTGCGACTGGCGCGCAGGCACATCAGCACCTCGTTTTCGATGCAGCGCGCCGCGTATGTGGACAGCTGTGTGCCCATACCCGGGCGGTACGTGTCCACGGCCTTTATCAGGCCTATCGCGCCTATCGATATCAGATCGTCGCTGTCCTGGCCGGGCGCGGTGTATTTTTTGGCTATATGCGCTACCAGGCGCAGGTTGTGCTCTATCAGTTCGCGGCGGGCATCGGGATCGCCCTGGGCCAGTCGCGTCAGCGCATCGCGTTCACGCTCGGGGCTCAGCGGCTGTGGAAACGACGAGCGCGCGCTTATGTATCCGGCTATCAGCCATATCGAAAGCAGCAGTTCAAGCATTTGACCGCCTCCCTTGGCTCAGTATATGCGCGGGAGGGCGTGTTATTTGCGTAGCCGATGCGTCAAAGCGCAGGCGCCGGACGGCTGAACGCGGCGCATGGCCCGCAAGTCCGTCGGCAGGCCTCGTATATGCCAATAAAAAAACGCCCGAACCGCTCAATCGCGTCGGGGCTTGTCTATGGTGAAACTTTTAAGGCCCGGCTTGCAGCCGTTTTTTATGTAGAACTGCTCGGCATCGGGCTGCGCGCCGAAGTAGAGCATAGTAGGCGTATGCGCGCGGGCCAGCTCGAGCAGCCGGCTACCTACGCCGCGGCGTTGGCAGTCCGGCAGCACCAGCAGCTCGGTTATCGTGCCGAAATAATAGCCGTCGGTCAGTATGCGCAGACAGCCGACCAGCCGGTCGCCGTCGTATGCGGTTATGTTCAGCGTGCGCGCAAGTGCGGCCCGAGTGCGTTCTATGTCGTAGTCGCCCGGCCAGATCTGGTTTACGAAGCTCAGAAACACGCCTGCATCCAGCGTGCGATCGTCGACCTTATATTCCATATGCGCATCTCCCCTGTGCTTGGACTGTGGTGGCTGATTGGAGGCGTGCGGCAGCCTTGGTGCCAGTGCCGGGGCTGCCGCTTGGTTTTTGCGCATTGCCGCGGCAGTGCCTGGCTTGAACCGCGGCAGCTGGCAGCGGCGTGCAGCAGCAATGGCGTTGGTGGTGGGGCCACTGCCTGGTTGCCGCGGCGGCGTACGACTCAGCTGCGGCCGTGCACCACGATTTGCGGCAGCGATAGCTCTATGCCCTCGGCGTCGAAGCGGTCTTTGATGCGGCGGCGCAGTTCGCGCTCCACGGCCCAGTGTTGTTTGACGGCGCACTCGGCGGACACGCGCATCTCCACGCCCGAATCGGCGAGCTTGGTCACGCCCAGGCACACCGGGGTGGCGCTCAGGCCCTCTATGCCGGGGAAGCAGTGTTCGAGTTCATCGTTCAGCACGCGCGTCACGCGATCCAGCGGCTCGGAGTAGTCGACCGACAGATCGACTATCGCGCGGTGGTAGCTGCGGGTCGAGTTGGCGACGGCGCGTATCTCGCCGTTGGGTATCACGTGCAGGTCGCCGGAGTATTCGCGTATCTCGGTCACGCGCAGCGTCATCTTTTCGACTTCGCCGGTCACGCCGGCCACGGTTACCACGTCGCCGGGCTGGTACTGGTTCTCCACGAAGAACAGCAGCCCGGCCAGCATGTCCTTGACCAGCGTCTGCGCGCCCAGGCCGATGGCTATGCCGCCCACGCCCGCGACCGTCAGCAGGCTGGTCACGTCCACGCCCAGCTTGCTGATCGTGACCATCGCTATCACGAACCACGCCACTACGTCGTACAGCGCCAGCACAAACGCCGTCAGCGATTCAATGCGTGCCGGGGGTATGGCGCGCGGGCTTATCTTGAGCGTCAGCACTTTTTTGAGCAGCCGGCGTATCACGCGCATCGCGGCGACGCAGACCGCCAGCACCACCAGCGCTGACAGCAGCCGCAGTCCGAAATCGATTGCGCCCGTGCCCAGCCCCTGCAAAAACTGTCCCATCCGGTTGAGTTCGGTGTCCATAGCATACCTCCGTGTGAGCGCTCCGACGAGCGGTATATGTAGTTAACTGATTTTAGCATATATCGCGGAGCGTGGCAACCGGGTCAAGCGCCATTGAAGCAAGAGCCGCGGAGTTATGGACGTTGATGTAAGATGTGAAATGGTTCGCGGATATGCATAATGTGATATTCGATGCGCGGTGGCGACTAAACGCAATGCACGAGCTGACGCAACAACTGATAGGCGTTACAGTAAGCGCAACAGAAGGCGCTTCTAGGTTATCAGGCCGCGACAATGGATCTGCCCTGACCGCCGGGCACAGCAAATTAAGGCGGCGGCGCTGGTTGTCGCATCGCTGCAAGCCGGACCCACGTGAGCGTTGCAAGGGCAACAGTGAGTGATAAAGACTGCCAATACAGCAATTTGGCGATGGGCCGAGACGTATCCCGGTTTGCGCCTGCGCAGCGCATGCGGCCGGGCAGCGATTATAAAGCGCATTAACACATGCCGCGGGCATTCGCAGTCAGGCGATGGCAGATGTGGAAATGCCAATCGGTCGGACGCATGCCGAATGTCGATAAATTTACGCCCAGTTTGCCGCACAGGCGCTTGATTTCGGCGTGTGCAGTCAATATAATCGTATTATATAATGCGTAGGTTTACACCGGGAGGCGGATAATCATGAAAGACGTGCTGATAGTGGTCGACATGCAAAACGACTTCGTGACCGGCGCGCTGGGCAGCGCGGAGGCAGTCGCGGCGCTGCCGGGCGTAGTGGAGCGCGCGCGTCGGGCGCTGGCGGACGGCGAGCGGCTGATATTCACGCTGGACACGCATGGCGCGGACTACCTGTCCACGCACGAGGGCAAACAGCTGCCGGTAGTGCACTGCGTGCGCGGCGAGCCGGGCTGGGAGCTGGCGCTGGGGCTGAAGGAGCTGAGCGCGGCTGCCGAGCTCATAGAGAAGCCGGCGTTCGGCAGCACCGAGCTGGCCCACCGGCTCGCAAGCGAGGCTGCGGCGGCAGGGCTTGACAGCGGCCGCGGCCTGACGATAGAGCTGTGCGGCGTGTGCACCGACATATGCGTGGTGTCCAACGCACTGATGCTGCGCGCGGCGCTGCCCGAGGCCGAGTTGCGCGTGCGTGCGGCGCTGTGCGCGGGCGTCACACCGGAGCGCCATGCGGCCGCGCTGGAGGTCATGCGCGCCTGCCAAATAGACGTCATTTAGGCTTTGTGAACAGATTGCGCCCAAATGGCGGCGGCGAGTGCCAATTTGTGAAAAATCGCGCGCCCGGCAGGATTGCGGCCGGGCGGCATGGAATATTGTATGGATGGCTGATGGCCGGGCGTCAGTCGGGTATCAGGTTGAGCATTTCGTCCTCGTCGGCCACGTCGACGTAGGACTGGGGCACTTCGCCGATTATGATCGATTCGGCGACCGAGACCTGTGAGCTGATCGATATGCTCTTGGCGCCGTTGGGCGCTATCAGGTCGATGCGCGTCACGGCCTCCAGGTAGACCTTGTGGCGGGTCTGGTTGATGCCGGCGGCCTCGAATTCGGTTTTGAATTCGGTCGTGACCGAGCCCACCGGCAGCATGCGCACGGTGACCGAGGGCCCGGCGCCTTCCAGCAGCGCTATGTGCGTGGCCGCGCCCAGCGGCACGCTTATCAGCTGCGACGACGCGCTCTCCAGGTTGCGCTGGGCCTCAAGCACTATGCGCGAGCCGAGCTCGTTCATGCGCATGGTGTTGGCCTGCAGCATCGACACGCGGCCGGACTGGTCGTAGACCACCTGCATCAGGTCGTCGTAGGTTATGTTCTGGTCCATTATGGCGGCAATGGCGTCGTTGAGCGCGTTGGTGGCTATGACCCGCGCGCGCGCCTGTGCCAGCTCCAGCGCGACCGGCTGCAGACTTATCAGCATCAACAGCGTCAGCGCTGCCGCCAGCAGCATGACCACGGCCAGCACGCGCCCCCAGCGCCGCCGCTTGACCGTTACTGCAACCAATTGACCGCCCCCTTCGTCAAATTGTTCAGGCGTGGCGACCCGCCCTGTTCATAATATGCGGGCGCGACGCGGTTTATTATCCCTGCTCTACATGCAAGCGACCTCCGGGAGGTATCGATGAGCCGAAGAAATTCTACCAATAAGCGGTTTACGCTGTTTAAACCTCGCACGCGCGAGACAAACTTTCTGCTCAGCGTGCTCATGACTACTATCAGAATGCTGTTTGTGCTGGTGCTGCTGATAGGCGTCAGCGGCACCGGGCTGGTCGTGGGCATTGCGCGGGCGTATGTGGACACTGCGCCGGTGCTGGATCTGACGCTGTTTGACCAGCAGTCGCAGACCTCGTTCATATACGACCGCGACGGCAACCTGATAACCGACTTCAAGGGCACCGAGAACCGCATCTATGCCAGCATAGACGAGATGCCCGAAATGCTGCAAAACGCGTTCATAGCGATAGAGGACTCGCGCTTCCGCGAGCACAACGGCGTGGACGTAAAGCGCATAATAGGCGCATTCGTCTACAACGTGACCGGTTCGGGTACGACGCAGGGCGGTTCGACGATAACCCAGCAGCTGATAAAGCAGACCATACTCACCACCGAACAGACGTACAAGCGCAAGATACAGGAGGCATACCTGGCGCTGCAACTGGAGACGGTGTACACCAAGGACCAGATACTCGAAGAATACCTGAACGTGATCTACCTGGGTAACTCGTCCTATGGGGTCAAGGTGGCGGCGCAGGACTACTTCGGCAAGGATCTGAGCGAGCTGACGATACGCGAGTGCGCGATGCTGGCGGGGCTCAACAAGAACCCGTACGGCTACAACCCGCGGCTCAACTACTACTCGCGCGACAAGGCCGACGTGACCGATAAGCGCACCAACGACGTGCTGGCCGCGATGTACAACGCGGGCTTCATAACCGAAGACCAGTACAACGCTGCGCTGGTCGAGAAGGTCAACGTGCTCGAGACGTCGCCGCTGGCCAGCAAGATGTACGATAACGCCTTCTACGTCGAGTACGCGATATACGACGTGACGACGCACATGCTGCGCATGTACAACCTCGAGGACAACTCCACCAACCGCAACAAGATGGAGAACCAGCTGCGCACGGGCGGTTACCACATCTATACCGCAATGGATGCCGAACTGCAGACGCTGGCCGAACAGACGATACACGACTGGGACGGCTATCCGTCCACGCGCAACTCGGCTGACGCGGTGTACAGAACCAGTAACGGCGACGGCACATACACCGAGATAATCCAGCCGCAGGCCGCCGCGGTGGTAATTGACTACCACACCAGCGAGATAGTGGCCATAGTCGGCGGGCGCGATACGCCCACCACGCGCAAGCAGTTCAATCGCGCATACATGGGCCTGATGCCGGTGGGCTCGTCTATAAAGCCGCTGTCGGTGTACGGCCCGGCATGGGATCTGGGATCGTCGCCGGGCGCGCCGGTCATGAACATGCCGATTCGCATAAGCGGCTGGAACTCCGAGCGCGGCTATCCGCAGAACTACGGCGGCGGCGGTTACACCGGTCCCGAGAGCATGCGCACCGCTATGACCAAGTCGCACAACACCTCGACCGCGCAGGCGCTGTACACGTATGTGGGTATAAACAACTCTGTCTACTACCTCAAGCAACTGGGCGTGGACGAGAGCCACATAAATGCCGACGGCGCAGGTCTTACGCTGGGCACGTCGGGCATAACGCCGGTAGAGATGGCGGCGGCGTTCGGCGCGATAGGCAACAAGGGCGAATACGTCAGCCCGGTTGCGTTCACGCGGGTGCTCAACAGCGATGGCAGTGTGTTCCTGGAGTCGTCGACCTACCAGGTGCGCCAGCAGGCGTTCAAGCCGTCGACGGCCTGGCTGCTGGTGGACGTGCTCAAGGCATGCGCCAGCTCGTCGGGCACCGGTTCGCGGGCGCAGTTCTCCGACATAACCGTGGCCGGCAAGACCGGCACCAACAGCGACTACAAGGGCGTGTTCTTTGCGGGGCTTACGCCGTACTATTCGGGCGCGGTGTGGATAGGCCACGACGGCTACAAGGCGCTCAAGTCGGACTCGACCGGCGGCAAGTATGCAGCGCCGCTGTGGGGCGAGCTGATGGAGGTGCTGCATGACGCCGCGGGCTACACCGAGGATCGCGCCATAATAGAGGACAGCCCGGAAAGCCTGGGGCTGGTGCGCGTGGCGACCTGCGGAGTGTCGGGGCTGCTGGCGACCGATGCGTGCTACCACGACGTGGACGGCTATGAAGTGCAGAACGACTACTGGCTCGATGGCACTCAGCCCACGCAGGAGTGCAACATGCATCAGAGCGTGACGCTGTGCACCGAGACCAAGCGCCGGCCCACCGAATACTGCCCGAGCGTGGCGACGTACTCGCGCGTGTACATACCCGAGGGCCATCCGCTGCGCCAGGCTGACAAGGATGTCGTGGACGACTACTTCAGCGGCGTGACCGCCAATGCTGATCTGTCGTCGATAGGCTACTGCACCAAGCATACCAGCGACTGGTATTATTCGCAGTGGTATGAGCCGGAGCCTGAGCCGGACTACGGCGGCGATACCGGTGAAGGCGGCGACCAGGGCAACCAGGGCGATGATGGCGATTATGAAGAAGATGGCGATGAGCCCGACGGCGACTCCGAGGAGGCCGTAGGCTGATACAACTGCCGCCCGGCGATTTTATGCGCCGGGCGGCAGTTTTGCGCATTGCCCGGAAACATCATACGGCAGGTGGGCATTATGCTTGCCATGTGACACGAGTGAGGGTATAATTGATATATAGGCGCGAAAGGGGTGTTGACCGCGTGGCCGAATTGATGAAACTGATGCAGCGCCCGGAGATCGTTGTGATATGCGGCGTGCTGGTGGTGGTCATAATGATGCTGGTGGCGATAATGCTCAATATGAACCGGCGCGAACGCGAACAGAACCGCTGGTTCAGCGACGTCGAGCATGCGCTTTACGACAGCCTCTCGGGCAACCTGGACGGCGGCGATGACCTTGTGTCCGCCTCGGACGGGCGGCTGGAGCGCGAGCAGGCGGTGCGCGACGAGGTGACGCGGCAGTTGAACGGCCTGCGCGCCGACGTGGCGCGCGAAACGGCGCAGGCGGTCGGAGCACAGGTGAGCACCGCGCTGGATGGCCTTAGCGACGAGCTGGCGCGGCTCAACAGCCGCCTGGATGAATGGCAGGGCGCGACGGGCGAACTGCGGCTGCTGCGCGAGCGCCTCAGCGTAGCGCCGCGGGGCGAGATGCCGTTGGGGCAGTTGGATGCGCTGCTTATGCAGTGGTTTGCGCCGGGGCGGTATGTGCGCGACTTTGAGGTGGGCACGGGCTCGGGCAGGTATGCCGATGTGGCGATACTGCTGCCGGACGAAGCCGGCAGGGTGTTGTATCTGCCGGTGGACATGTCGTTCCCGGTGGAGGAGTTTTCAGGCGAATGGAACGCTGAGACGCGCGCCAGGCTGAGTCAGCGCCTGGCCGAGCATGCCGCGCGGCTGGCAGCGTAGCTGATAAAGCCGGGCCTTACGACTGACTTTGTCATAATGCTGCTGCGCAGCGAACTGGTCAGCGCGCGCGTCGGTGAACTGGACACGGCGCTGGCGAGCGCGCAATTGGCGCGCCAGGTGATAGCGGTGGGACCGGCGACGTTCTGGTCGATAGCGCGGGCGCTGGACGGCGGAGCAAGCGCGCTGGAGATGCGGCGCAGCGCGCGCCAGCTTGAGCGGCTGATGCAGGACATGCGCGGCGAGCTGGGTCGGTTTACCCATATATTGGACGCGGGCAGCGCACAGCCCACGGACTATCAACCCCGGCGCAGGCGCGGCACTGGCGGAGCCGATCTGGCAGGCGCAGATGTGACACATACGGCGGAAACCGTCGGCGAACCGGGTTCAGGCGCGGGCGTAGATGCTGCGCGCGTTGGAGCGATTACAGGCGCTGATGCCGGCGACGGGCTCGGCCACACAGGCGCAGTGCCGGCAGGCGTCGGTGCAGCGCCCCCGGACGGCGCTGCAAATTCAGGCAGATCTGCAGGTGACGGCGATCATGCATCCGGTTCGGAATATGCCGACGTCGCGCGCGAACCCGGACATGCGCCTGAACGAGCCGTCGAGCTAGAGCAGGGCGGAGCTACCGGGCAGGCCGGTTCAGCCGGTCAGCTCAATACGCTCGGGCAGACCGCCGCGCCCGCACCGGCAGGCGGCACAGGCCAGGACGGTGCATCCAGTAAGACCGCCGCAACCACACAGGCAGGTGTCACAGGTCAGAGCGGCGCATTCAGTCGTACTGCCGCAACCGCACCGGCAGGCGGCACCGATCAGGGCGGCACATCCAGTAAGACCGCCGCGCCCGTACCTGCAGGTGTCACAGGTCAGAGCGGCGCATCCAGTCAGACCGCCGCAACCGCACAGGCAATCGGCACCGATCAGAGCGGCGCATCCAGTCAGACCGTCGCAACCGCACAGGCAGGCGGCACCGATCAGGACTACGCATCCAGTCAGACCGTCGCAACCGCACAGGCAGGCGGCACCGATCAGGGCGGCGCATCCAGTCAGACCGCCGCGCCCGCACCGGCAGGCGACACCGATCAGGACTACGCATCAGAACATGTCGGCCCGTCTGAGTCAGATAGCGCGGCCCAGACCGGCAAGGCAGCGGAATCGTCGCGCACACAGACGGCGATGCGCGATTCAGGAGTTACGCAGGCGCGTTCGGCGCGGTATGCGGCGTTGGAAAGCGAAGTCGATATATGGAGTTGACAGCATGAACGTATTGTTGGAACGTGACGCGTACGGCAGCGATGCCTCGCGCGCGGCCTGTATGGTGGATGGCGCGGCTGCTCTCGCGGCGCAGGGCAGCGACTTGGACGGCTTTACCGCGCAGGTATATGCACCCGATGGGCGTAGAGTGACCGCACACGTGCGTCTGGGCGACGGACTGACCGATTGCGACGGCACTGTGCCGGTGTTCTGTGAGGCGGCGCTGGGCGGCTGTGCCGAGTTGTACGCCTCAGAGCAGGGCGCGGCGCAGCTGGAGGCCGTGCTGCGGCGTGCGGTCTGCGGCTGGCGGTCTGTGGCCGGCGACCCGGCTCCGGCGCTTGCGCTGCGCCCGTTGCGGCCCGACGAGTGCGGACTGGTGCGGGGTGTATATGCGCTAGCGGCTCCGGCGCGTCAGTGTCCGGTGCGTGCGACTCGTGCGATCTGGGATGCGCTGATGGAGCGCTGGCGAGTGCTCGAGCTGCGCGTGTATGTCGTTGAGCAGCATGGAAAGGCGGTTGGCTATGCGCTGCTGGGCGCGCCAGAAGCGGCCGACGGCGAGAGCATGTATGCGGCGCTGTACGAGTATGCGGCGCTGCCCGACGGCGGTCCGGGGCTATGCGAGGCACTGGCGGCAGGGTGTGAGGCCGGCATATGCGCACCTTGTGGGCTCGTGCTGGGCTCGTCGCTGGAGTGTGTGATGCCCGGTTGATTTATGTGAAAGCGCAATATTGAAGAAATCCCCCGCAGGCGGCGGACATGCCAATTCATCGAAAGCAGTGTAAAACGCTGCAATCATTGAAGAGGCGCGTCAGACAGCTCACAGCTGTCCGCTTGCGGGGGATGTCTTATCTGGCGCCTGTCGTGCGCGGCGCATATGGCTGTGCGCGCTGCCGGGTGCAAGAGTGGAGGTGTGCATCTGTTGAGTAGGGCTTTGCCTTACGGTGTACATTGGGCGAATTGCCGCGCTGAGCGTTATGCTTGGGTAGGCCGTTCAGCATTTATCTGTACGCACTGGTGTAATATCATAAGATGCTCTGCGTGTAAGTGTAGCCAACCAGTATCATCAGGTTGCGCGCTTGCGTGCGCACTGTAACACATCATGGTATGCGCACTCGTGTAAGTTCGATTGCGTTGTATTAGCCGTGTGCTTTTGGCCTGCAACTTCATTTGCGACAACTGGGTGCCTGCCGACATAAAAATGAGCGGCTCTATACGAGTGCCGCTCAGACCGCTGACGCGCCATGAAAGGTTTTCGTGCCTGCTGGCGTTGACAGTATTTATGGATGCTCAGCCTATAAAATTCCCCCAAAAGGCATACATGCGTGTCTCCGATGGAAAATGTTGCTCCTGAAATCGGATTTGCTGTGCGATATCTTCTTTCGCATAACTCATGTCGGCAGGCGATACGCCTCAATTTTGCGCGATATCGTCATACCGGTGAACAACCGCAATTATCTTTCCGGTAAATTCACCAATTGCAGTGTCTACTCCAGAAATGTACGCAGCCTGAGACGCGCCATCGGGCGCGGTTACACCTTTGATGAATCCGTAATTCATATCATCTACCAGCTTTTGATACAAAGGCTGGTAGATTTCTTTTACCCCCTGACGGTCAGAAAACCCTTGCGGCAAGGGCTTTCCGGATGTCTTTCGCTAAATGATAGATCGAAAACCGTATATTCCAGACACGCAAACGGGCGTTGGAGGACTTTTCAGCCCTCCTGCGCCCGTTCTTTTTTACCCCCCCTGTGGTGCTCAAATGAGTTACGCGAAAAGATAGACCGGATTTTGCCTCATTCGGGAGTTTCGCGGAATTTTAAGGGGTTTCGCGAAAAGATTGAATCAGGGCCTTTTCATCTGCACCAGCGTCTCCTTGAGGTGCATTCCGTCCACCAGTCCAGCGAGGTAGCAATGTTCGTAAATGGGGATGTCGCAGCCGCGCGCCATGCTGACCAGCTCCTCTGCGTCATCCTCGCCCATAAGTTGATCGGCTTTGGAGCGGAGTGGGAGCATCTGCTCCTTGGACTTGATGCAGTCGGGATGCTGCTCCGCTTCATGGGCAAGCTGCTCCACACGGGCCGAGATGAGTTCCTTGAGGATGCTTTCCAAGGTGTTCATAATGATAGACCTCCTTTTTTTCTTGGTCGGGTGGTCTATTGATCACTCCACGGGCGGTGGATTGCAAGTTATTTCTTTTGAACCTCCTGCACTATTTTATAAATATCCCACTCAAAGCGCAAAGAAAGCGGCGAGATCTGTCATGCAACGAAACATCTCGCCGCTTTGCGTTATACTTCTTTTATGGCCGAATCCAACTTAATCCCGTTCTCCACACAATATCTTAAGGTGGCTTTTAGCACTTTCTCATGGCAGCGGGAACTGCATTTGCCGGAACAGGCGTTCAGCAGGGTTCTATATTGGAGACCGAGCGCATTAGCCATTTGTTTTTTTGAACGAAACTGCTCTTTCAGGAGGTATTCTGCAACCAGCGCGGTAATTTTATTTTCCATACGATCCCTCCTGATCTATTCAACGCTTCGCAAGCGATCAATCAAAGAGGTTTTACAGCTGCATTGAAACAGAATTGTCGGAATCACCGTGCTCAGGATGCCCAACGCAATCACAATCAACAGGGCGGGAAGCACAGGATATCGGCACAGGGCATAACTCACCTGAGAGGAGAATACATTCAACAGCATCAAGGTCAGCGTGGTGCCCAATGTGCTAAAGAGGAGAATGGCAATGATCGCATAGCTTGCACCTTCATAGATGACTTGCTGACGCAACTGGCGCTTGGTCATTCCGATGCTCTCTAATATCGCAAATTCGACCTTTCTACGAACGATGCTCGCAGAAAGAATGTTCACAAAATTGAGCAGACCGACAAAGCCAAGCAGAATGGCAATACCCCCTCCCAGAATATAGAGTACGCTTTGCATTTGCCGCAGGCGTTCCTTGGCTTGGATTCGTGAGGAAAGACGCATGGTGGACGATGCCGCAATTTCAGCTGTAAGCGTATCATAAACGCTGCGCTCCTGATCATCGGAAACGTTAAACTGTACAGAATAAGGCTCAGCATCCGGTATGAGCTTCAATAACAATTCATTCGAAACATAAATATTTGGTGCGATACTTTCCGATGCCCAACGATAGGCCGTTGGCACAAAGCCACCGACCGGGAGCGTAACCTGCGTCACGACTTCAAGACCGTCATTGCTGGTACGCATAGCGGAAAGTGTAACCACGTTTATATCTTGGAAAAGATCTGGTCGATCCGTGCTGATATAGACGTAATCCCCCAACGGAAGTCCCATGTTTGTCAATGCCTGATCATCTATGCCTACAAGATACCCCACAAGGGAGGAAGCGTCAGCTGTATCCAATGCGACCAA
>DVNK01000006.1 GCA_018714445.1 Candidatus Fimadaptatus faecigallinarum
TTGCTAATATGCTGAGCACTGCTTGCGGCATAGTAGCCCGTATCGACATCGCACAGCAGGGATTCTTGTATCATGGAAGTTTCCAGAGCGGGGTTGGTTATATTGCACATATACACGTCGCCCAGCGGCAGCCGGTCGTAATTGTAGTACATACTGCTGGTCTGATTGTCCTTTGAATACTGAGGCTTGGCCGAATAGCGTTTGTAGTAGTACCTTGCCATGCCGCGTCACCTCACTGAGTATAGCTGAGCCAGATGTCGCCGTTTGAAGCGCCTGACGGCGCACTTGTAGCGATGACTATGTTGCGCACCTGTTTGTTAGCCAGTGTGGCCACAGCCGACGCATTGGCCTGTACGCGCCCGCCCAGCGTACCCGCGGTAACGTCGCTTGCAGCGTGGGTATGGACCGCATCGGCTTTGCCATCCAGAGTTTCCTGTACGGTGGCGAGCTTTGCAGACCACTGGTCATCGCAATCTGCCATCCACTGAGTCCATTGGCGCGCATATCCGGCGACCCTGTCGTCCCAGGCGTCAAAGCTCTCGTCGAAGGCCTGCTGCATATGCGACGTATCGACGGTGATGAGTGAATTGACCAGTCCGCAGACATCTGTGAGCAGGCGCGTATCAGTGACAGCATCTGCTGCCAGCGCAGCGGTATTGTGGGTAATGCGCACTGTCGCTATCGACAGATCGTATATATCGCCCTCGCGCACTAACTCCGGCGCTTCAGGTTCGCTGGCAGGTGTGCCCTGCAGTACGACAAGGTGAATCGCATAAGTGCCTGGATCGGTG
The DNA here is from genome assembly GCA_018714445.1 of Candidatus Fimadaptatus faecigallinarum. Lineage (GTDB taxonomy): Bacteria > Bacillota > Clostridia > Christensenellales > Aristaeellaceae > Fimadaptatus > Fimadaptatus faecigallinarum. Next base: position 792 of record DVNK01000006.1, read on the forward strand.
TTTAACCGTACGACGATGCGGTCGATCCTGTCGAGCGTCGCATCGGCCTCAGCCAGCTCCAGCGGCAGCTCCTCGTCCTTGAGCCGATAGTAGTAGCCGTTTATCCATGCGCTGCCGGGCAGCACGCGCACGATGCGATCCGCGCCGGTGCAATACGCGCGCAGGTTATCGCCGCCGTTGAATATGCCGTTGCCTATCAGTGAAGCAAAATACTCCGCGAATATTTCAGCAGGGTAGCGCTCGGCATCCTCATCCCTGTAATTAAAAAAAGCCGATATTTCGGCCATGGAATCACCTCCGCATATCGTCCTGTGCGGGCGCTATCGTGCGCTTTATAGCGTCCACGAGCGTGATAGCGCTCTCGCCAAACGTGGCCACGAGCTGCACCGTGTCGCCCTCATAGACGTGTTCTATCTCGGTCACGCGCACGTCCATGCTGACGCCCCAGGCCAGGTGTTGCACGGTTATGGTGTCGCCGAGCTGCCAGTGCACGCCATACTGGAACGGCCCGGTCTCGAGCAGCGAACCTTCGAACGCCAGCGCAGGGGAGTACCTGGCGCTCAGCTGCGCGGCGGCGTCATCGGCCAGCGACGAGTACGACTTGAGCGCCAGATAAGTCTCGCGCCGGGCCAGGCCGCGCAGCTGGCTGTCGCCGACCCAGCATACCTCGCGCTCCGCGCCGGTACCCGAACCGGCAGCCAGCGCCACATTCGCGCTGCCGGCGACGCTGTGGGTGTAGCTCTGGCCGGTGACATTGTCGTACTCGGGCGAGTATATGACCGGCGAGTCCGAGCCGGCGCTGTGATCCTGCGCGCGGCGTATATCCAGCAGCATGTCTCCGGCGTCATAGCGTATGCGCCATGTAAGGCCATGGGCGCCAGCTATGTCGCGCAGCACATCGCTGACGACCTCGTACCGGGTCTGCCACGTTATCACCTCGTCCGTCTCATCCACAGCCCCTATCATGAGCTGTGGATAATTCCGCGCCGGCTCAGCGTCGATGCAGTTGTCGGCCACGATGCTGGCCATGACGGCGGCGGGCTCGCCCGAGTACTCGGCGTATTCCTGTCCAGCGCCGGGCAACGCCAGACGTGCGCTGAGCAGCCCGCCCAGGTCGGAGCCGCACGCGGTCATGACGTCAGCGCCATCGTCGGTCTGTGCTATCGATATTTCCTCGATGAGGCCGCTGAAGCCCTGTACGTTTAGCATGCGGCCGACGCGCAGTGCATCTATCGCGGCGTCGGTCGCGGGCAGCGTCAACTCCCAGTCGCCGACGTCGTTGAGCGTCTCGCGCGTGACGAGCGACTGGTATACGTCGATTATGCCGCACAGCGCGGCGGTCTCGGGGTCTATGACGGCAATGTATGGAATGTCCATATAGCACCTCCGCTACAGTCCGGCGTAGCGCGTGCGCCAGCGTGCGCGCACAGTCGCGCCGGCCGCGCCCTCGTCGGCGTTATAGGTCAGATAGTTGTCGCCGACGCGCAGATCAAAAAAGACGCTGCTCAGATCGAGCTGCGCCATGGCGTCGGTAGTTTGGCCGGTGGCGTCGTCGCGCAGCAGCGCGCGCTTGCCGCCGTAAGCGGTCGAGACCACCAGCGTATGACCATCGGGTATCGTAGTGTTTATCTTGATGGCCTCGCCGGTGGTGAGGTTGGTGAGCACCGGGTTAATCGCGCCGCCCGAGAACTCCATGGTCAGCGGGCAATCGACGTCGCCCAGATTGCGGACGAGATATCGCCGCGTGGTGTTGACCAGCGCGAAGTAAGTGGGCAATGTGAGCGGGAAGCGCAGTCCGCCGACCTGGCGACGCATCTCGACGACGCTCTCGTCGACGTCCTCCCAGTAGGGAGTGGGGCAGGTGAGCGTCAGCGTGTACGTCTGCCAGGGCAGCGCGGCGCTCTCATCGAGCGTGGGCGCGCCGTCGACATATGCGGTTGTGCGGCGCGTGCTGCCATATCCGGTGACGGTCAACACGCCCGGGCCGAGGCGCGGATTCGTCACGCGCATGAGCCAGGCGCGCTCATGACCGAGCGTGCGCCCAGTCCCCAGCACTGCGCCGGTCAGCGTGAGCGTGCGCATCGGCAGGCGGCTGGCCAGCCAGGTCTCGCCGTCCTGTCCGGGCGCGCGGCTGGTAGTGACCAGCGCGGTCAGCCCGGCCACGCCGTCCAGACGGGTGAGTACATGCGCGCCGTCCGCGCCCCAGGCGATAGTCTCGCCGCGCGCGTTCGTGAACGTCGCGCTGATTATGTCGTCGCGCACATGCGACCACCTCTTTCATATATGCGCCAACGTTGGCGCGTCATCTGTTCCACATCACTGCCAATTCACGCGCCGCCTGTCGCGTCTGCCGCGCGGTCTCATATGGCGTGAGCGCCTTGGGGGAGTAGTTGTTCTGGTTGATAGTGACGTCGCCGCGCCCCTTGCCGCGCGCAATGCCCTCAAGCCGGTCATAGTCGATATCGACGCGCTGCACAGGGCGCTCAAGCGCCTGCGCCAGCGCTGCGTCAGACGCCATGCGACTAACCTCGCGCACGCGCGCTACGATATCGCCGGCGCCCTCATCGATGCCCCTGGCAAAGCCCTCGTCAAAGTAGCGGCCTATCTCCTGCATGACTTTGCTGGGCGATGCGATGGACAGCGCCGCCTTGGCTGCGTTGTAAGCAGCGGTCGCAGCAGCTTTGGCGGCTGACGTGATAGTGCTCTGATTATTACGGATGCCGCTGGCTATGCCCTGGGCAACGGCCTTACCGACATATTCGAATTTGCTCGACGAGCCCTCGCTCACGCCGAAGGCGCTGTCCAGCGCGCCCTTGACTGCGCTCGCAAGCGTGGACGCGGGCGTCGCGAACGTATCGCTTGTGGAACTGCCGGTTATACCGCTGGCTACGCCGCCGACGACTGCGGTACCATACGGCTTGCTCTGGGTGCTGTCGCTGGCAGCATCTCCATCGCCAATGGTCACGCCCAGCGCGCCGGCAAGTGCGGCGAGCGTGGCGTCTGCTAGTGTGGTAGCAGCGGTCGTTGCAGTGTCTTGAGCGTCGGTCAGACCGGTAGCAAGGCCATTGGTCACGTAATTGCCGTATGTCGTTGCATACGTGCTGTTGCCCTCGCTAGTGCCCAGGTCGGTCGTGAGTTGGGTGAGTATGGCTTGCGCTATTGTGGTAGCTGCCGTTGTTACGTCGGACTGTTTGTCGGTCATACCGGTTGCCAGTCCCTGCGACACCAGATTGCCGCGCGTAGTAGCTTGCGTGGAGTTCGCGCCTGCCTGGGTACCCAGGTCAGTATCCAATTGCGTTAGCAGCGTATTTGCTACAGTACCAGCTGCGGTACTGACGGCAGATATTCCACCTTCGCTAGTCATACCAACGCCCAACCCCTGGGATACACTTAAACCATATATTGTGGTGAACGTGCTGGGGCCGCCTTCAGAGCAGCCCAAAGCCGCGGCAAGTTGGGTCATTATGGTGTTGGCCACATTGCCAATGGCAGTTGTGAGCGAACCATCGTCTTCGAGACCGCTGGCTATGCCTTGAGCCAGGTCAGCGCCTATGTCGCTTGCCTCGGTACTGCCTTCAGAGTCTGAACCACCGCCAAACAGGCCCATAATCCAGTCCCATACCGAACCAATAGCGCCTATGACGTTCTCGATGCCGGTGCGTATCCAGCCGATAACACTAGTACCGAAGTCGATAAAGCTCTGCATCAGGCCGCTGGCGTCCACGTCCAGCCCGCCAAACGCATCGAATATCCAACTCCATATGCTGGTTATACCGGTTATGGCAGCCTTAATGCCTGCCATGAGCCAGTCTATAATGTTGCCGCCCATGGCATTGAAGTCGGCTTCGGTAGTAGCGCTGTCATCGCCCAGTGAACCGATAATCCAATCCCACAGTCCGAGTATGTTGCTGAGCGCGTTATCAATGCCAGTTTGTAGCCACCCAATCAGATTGCTGCCCGCGTCGATAAGGCTCTGTCCGATACCCTCGGCAGTAAATCCGCTGGTGATCCAGCCCCACAGATCGGTCAAAGCCGCGACGGCATTGTCGAAACCAGTCTTGATCCACGAGATGATTTCGCCGCCCTTGGCGGTGATAGTCTGGCCCAGACCATCGGCAGTAAACCCGCTGGTGATCCATCCCCACAAGTCGGTCAAAGCCGCGACGGCATTGTCAAAGCCAGTCTTGATCCACGAGATGATTTCGCCACCCTTGGCGGTGATGGTCTGGCCCAGACCATCGGCGGTAAACCCGCTGGTGATCCAGCCCCAAAGGTCGGTCAAAGCTGCGACAGCGCTGTCGAAGCCCGACTTGATCCAGGCAATGATCTCGCCGCCCTTGGCGGTAATAGTCTCGCCCAGCCCCGACAACCCGCTGCCGATCCAGTCCCACAGCCCCGCCAGCGCCGCTCCTGCGCTGCTGATTGCATTGCCCAGGGCAGTGACAAGCGTAAGCCCCAGTCCCGCCCAGTCAACGGCGAGCAATCCCTCGCCAATGGCAGCGAATATAGCAGGTATCGCTTCCAGCAGCTGCGGTATCGCCTCGATGAGGCCCGCCGCAAGCTGACCGATGACCGCGATAGCGGCCGGTATCAGCTCAGGCAATGCCTGCGTCATGCCGTCGACCAGGCCCAGTATAATGCTCAGCGCGGCGTCCAGCAGCAGCGGCAGATTGTCTATCAGCAGCCCGGCAAGGTTTGTGAGCATAGTCGTGGCCAGCTCGGCGATGGGGCCTATATTGCTGACCAACGCGTCAATGACGCTCTGCAGCAGGTCCATGACCACCGGCACTAGCTGGTCGAGCATCCCGGGCAGGGTATCGAGCGCGACATCGACGAGCGTACCCACGGCTTCGGCCACCATGGGCCCGGCCTCATCGATCATATCGTCCAGCCCGTCTAACAGCTCATCGACGGTGCCGACCAGAATATCGCCTATTGCCGCGATATCATCGGTCTGCAACCCATCGCCGAGCAGCTCATTTATACCGTTGAGCGCGTCAGTAAAGGTAGAATTTATCTTGCGCCCCAGCGGCAGCAGCTGTCCCTCGACGGTGCGCTTCAGACCGCTCAGTGCGGTCGCGGCGTCGGTGTACTTTACCGCGTTTATGGCGGCCATGGCCCCGGCGGTATCGGTGGCGCTGGTCGCCATGCTGGCCATTATGGGCAGTATTCCTTCGCCCAGATCCTCGTACTGAGTGCCGAACAGCGCCACGGCGGCCTGCTGGCGCTCGAGCGGATCCTCCATGTCCTGCAACGCCTGCACGACCTGAAAGAACGCGGCCTGAGCAGTTTCGCCGCCTGAAGCAAACGCCTTTTCCATCTCGCTTGCATCCAGGCCGATGGCCTTGAACGCCTCGCGCGTGGTGTCGCTGCCGTCGACGGCGCGCAGTGAGAACTCCTTTACGGCGTCGCCGACCTTGTCGATGGAGAACGCGCCGCCTTCAGCGCCTGATATCAGCGCCTGCATCATCTGATCGGCGCTCAGGCCCAACGCTTTGAACTTAGGCGCATACTCGTTGAGCGTGTCCAGCATGTCGCCGTTTTTGTCCGCGCCGTTCTGCGCGCCGGTGGCGATTATATCGTAGGCTTCATCTGCCGACACGCCGAACTGCTGCATCAGCATGGTGGCGGTACGGGCGGACTCCTGCACCTCGTAGCCAAAGGTATCGCGCAGCCCATATCCTGATTCAACGGCATACTGCAGCTCGTCGCCAGCCAACCCGCTGACGCGTGCCACCTCGCTCACGGAGTCGGCCACATCGCGCATGTCGTCGCCAAAGTTGTTGGCGTAGACCCCGTCGACCACGCTCTGCAACGCGGCCAGTTCCTCGCCATACGCGCCAGTGCTGGCGGCGAGCTGATTGCTGGCGGCGGCGCTGTCCACGCCCAGCTGATACGCCGCGGCCGCGGTAGCGGTGATGCCGCTCATAAGCGCCGCGGCGGCTACCGAAGCCGCCGTCAGACCTGCGACCAGCGCGCCTTTTGCTATGCCCGCCGCCTTGTCCATGGCAGCGGACAGCTTTTCATGCCCGCCCTTCAGGTCGTCGATCTCGTCGTTGGTCTCTTTGACCTGCTGCTCCGTGTCATACATCGCGGCTTTTGCATTGTTCAGCGCGATGCGCAGCTTCTCGGTCGCGGCGCTGTTCTCGCCATACTTGGCCTTTGCCTTTTCCAGCCGGTCGGCCATCAGCTGTACCTGCTGCGCCTGCAACTGGTATTGCTGCTGCAGATTCTCGGATTTCGCTGTCAGCGCATCCATGCTGTCGCCCTGGTCGCCAAACCCGGCCTGCGTGGCCTTCAGGTCGCTCTTGAGCACGCTGAGCCCGCGCGAGATATCGTTCATACTCTGCTTGTACTCTTTATCTCCCTCAAGCTGTATGCGCGTGCTCACGGTCCGGGTAGACTTGCCCGCCATCGCAATCCCTCCAAAAAAACAAGAGCATTGCGACAGCATGCTCTTTCAGGTCAAGGACGTGGTATATATCCCAGCCGCACCGTGTCGGATTCGCGCGTGGGCATGGCGCTGATCGCGCCCGCATCCGCCCTTGCGCGCAGCCGTTCATGCAAAACTGACAATACTGCGCGGGGCGACATCTGCCAAAACGCGTCGTAGCTGATACCGGCCTCCAGAGCCCGGTACATCAGCCACGCCCACGGGAACTCATCGTCATCAGTGCGGCTGTTCGTTTTTTTGCGCATCGGCCTCCCCGCCCGTGGGCAGCGCAGCCAGTATGCCGGCCTGCACGGCCTGCCGCACGGCGTCCAGCGAGGCCAGGGTGAACGCCTTGTCAAAATCCTCCCAGCTCATTTCAAGCCCGCCGGCGCGCAGCGCGCTAAATACGATAGCCATGATGGCGCGATAGCGCTTGTTCTGCAATTCGGTAACGATATCGAAGAAGCCCATATCCTTGCCGTACTGCTCGCTGTAAACATCTTCAGCTATGCGCATGGCCTTGTTGTTGAAAACGAGCGCATAGCGCGTGCCGTTGAGCGTGACATGCTGGACCGGGGCGCTCACATTGCGCCCGCGCTGAGGTATCATTTGAATATTGCGTTTGGCCATTGCCGGCACCTCCTGTAATGTAAATGCGTCGGGACGGTCATGCGCCCCGACGCTGTATCATGCTTACACGCCGTACTGCACCCATTCGCCGCTTATCTGCCGCCACATAGTCCCGGACGCTTTTTCGCCGTCCTCGGCGGTCAGCACGTATACGGCGGTAGCGTCGATGCCACCTGTGGGCAGCGTTGCTACCGTCAGTACTTTGCCTATGGGCAGCTCGTCGACGCCGGGCTCAGCAGCTCCTTCAGGTTCGTATACCTGTGTAAACCAGTTGTCCAGCACGCCGGACGCGATGCCGGTATCTTCCTCGTCTACGATGCAGGCCAGCGCATCGTCATATATGCGCCGGTCAAATGTGCCCTCAAGGCTCGGCGTCTGGTACTCAATGGAGCCGGTGCTGGTCTTGGCCGTAACGGCGGCCTCAGCCAGCTCGCCCTTATACAGCCACCAGAACTCCTTGGTGCCGTTGTCCTTGGTTCTGGCAAAACCCAACGCTATCTTGCCGGGTACATTGCCGCCTTTTATCACCTGAACGCCGTTTGCATCCTTGACTCTGCCGGTAGCATACGCTACCAGCGCCGGATCCATGGATTCGGTGTTGATGGTTACACCATAGCTGACTATGTTCTTGGCGCGCCGCGCTACGGCGTTGCTGGCGTACAGCTCGCCCTCGGCGTAGTTGGGCGCTATGCTGACCTCTATGCCCATGCCCAGCACCTGCGGCGCGCCGTAGGTGGGCTTGGAGCTGGCGCTGTCCGTGCCGGTCATCTTGGCTACGTACACGTCCAGCATACCCGTATATATACCTTTAGGCATTATTCGACCCCTCCAATAGTCTGCGCCCATCCCACAGAGATGGGCATGTGATGATATCCTGTGTCCTCCTCATAGTCCTCAGGGCCCCACTCGCTGACAGTCAGGCCCGCGCCCTTCAGCGCCAGCAGTACCTCGGCCAGCAGCATATGGTAGTGGGGTCTGGAGTATATGTCCACCTGGATCACATGCACGATGCGCTGGGCTGTATTGCTTGCGTGTACTGTCGGCGTCGCCGAAACTTCAAACCAGCTGACGTACTGCTCGGCGGCTCCGGCGGCAGGTTCGCGTGAGGCGGGGCAGGGCAGTCCGCTCAACGCGGTCCGTATGACTTCGTTTACGTCCTGCATACAATCACAATCCCAGGCGCGCCATAAGCTCGCGCTCCATTGCCTCGTGTATTCGTTCTTCCTCGCGCTCGACTGCCGGCCGCATCCATGGTCTTGCGCGCATATTGCTGCGGCCGTACTCAAGCACAAATCCTACCGTTGCATACCTGCGCGCGTCAGGATTGCCGTTGCCGGGCTTCATGCCGGTTGGGTAGATATCGCACCAGTGCCCATCCGTGGCGCTGTATCCCTTGTCGGCGATCTTTATATGGTCTCGAAGCGCGCCAGTGCGCACGGGCACGCTTTCCTTGATGGCTTCCAGCGCTACGGCAGCGCCGGCTTCGCTGGCTGCCATGCAAGCATCGTCGACGTTGTCGGATATGGCGCTGAGCTGGCTTATCAGCTCGTCCAGCCCGGTGAAATTAAAGCTCGCCATGCTTGCCCGCCTCGCTCTCGATAAGTCGTAACTTTAACGTCATCCAGTCGCCGCGATAGCCCAGGTGATTGACCTGGACTATCTCGTAGACCTCGCCCCGCCACACCACGCGCATATCGGCGCTGACGCCGTCCATCCAGCGCAGCGTGAGCGTAACTATGCGCTCCAGCTGATGCGCGGCTGCCTCCCAGAACTCGCGCCCACTCACGTCGCGCGCGGCGGCGTAGGTCTCGCATACCGGCTCCCAACGCAGTATGCGATTGCCCGCGGCGTCCGTGCCTGCCTCGACGGCGCGCTGCAAAACTATCTGCTCGCGCAGTGTGCCCGCGTTGTATGCCATACGCCACCTCCTAGTAGCGCAGCTGGTGCATGATGGTCATGACGCCATAGGGCAGCTCGCGGTTGTCAGTGCTGGCCGTGCCGATAGCGCCGCGATTGTCGTACCAGTGCAGCGCGAGCATGTACACGCCCAGCTCGTAGAGCGGGTCGGCAGTGTGGTGTGCGTCAACGCCTGCGTTCTCGAACCAGCTTATCGCGGAGTCCAGGCAGAGCTGCAGCGTCCGATCATCGCCGCCCGGGCCGAGCACGGCGTAGCGTTTGAGACCTTCAAGGCTCACCACTGCGCATCACCTCCGCGTCATGCGCCTATGAATATCTCACGCTTGCACATTGCGCCAGCATCAAATACGCCGGTCCCCAGGCGCACTATGCCGCGCACCTCGGTCGAGTAGCTTTTCCACGCGTCGCCGCCCACATCGGTGGACGCCAGCTCCATCGGCGCGCGCTGGAACAGCGTCGTGTACTGCCTGCCATCGCCTATGTACAGCGGGTAATAGCTGCCGCTGGATTCGCGCGTGGGCAATATGGCGCTGCTGCATACCGCTATCCTGCGGCTGCCAAACAGCATGGGCGCGCCGGTAGCAGGATCGGGCTGCAACAGCGGACGCCCGGTCGTGTCAGCCAGCCCGTCCAGGTAGTTGAAGCCGTCCTGATTGGTTATGATGGTCGCCAGCGCGGATATGGACGGGTCGAGCGCCACATTCAGCACGCCCTTGAGCAGCGCAAGCGTCGCGCCATCGGAAGCGCCGGGCGTGATGGTCTCGGCGCTCGTCTTGTCGAACTCGGCAAGTATCAGCTTGTTGTGCGTGAGCGCGAGCTTCTTTGCGAACCAGCGGCTGAGGTAGCTCATCAGGCCCGCGGTCTCATCGGCCATGAGCTCGTTGGAGATCGGCACGCGCAGCCCATAGGTGGTGAGGGTAAAGGACACCTTGCCAAATGCAGGCTGGTCGTCGGTCGCTACGCCGCCGCTGGGCACTTCGCTGGTCAGCGCGGTAAAACCGGTGGTCGGGGCGGTGTCGACGACGCGCCAGCCGGTGTTGGAGCCGACGGTCTCCACGTTGACGAACGCGCTGAGCGGCTGCATGGCGCGCATCTGCTCGCGTATGGACGTGTCCATGTCCTCGGGCACCAGATACCCGCCATCCTCGCCGGCGGGGCTGCCGCCCGCTATCGTCAGCGCGTCGTACAGTATGCGGTTCTGGTCGTTAACGCCGTCACGGCGCGGCCGGTCGCCGCGACGCAGCGCGGCGGCAAACGCGCGCACGTATTCGCGGCTGCCAAGTATATCGTGCAGTGTGCGCTGTTCGGCACTGCCTACCGGTGTGGCGCTACCGGACGCCTGGCGTTCGGCCGCTGCGATCTCACCTTGCAGCAGCTCAACGCGCGCCCGCAGCGCAGTCATCTCTTGGGTCGCATTGCGCACCGCGTCGGCGTCGGCGTTGGTGTCCATGGCCACGGACAGCGCACGAGCGCGCGCTGTCTCGAGCTGCGCAGTCAGGTTGCGCAGTTCTTCTCGCATCTGAGTAATGCTCATTTTTGCCTCCTATATCGTTGCCAGCAGCATCAGCCGCAGGCGCATGTCGGTGATAGTGTCGTCAGTTTCCGTATTGCAAAGTGGTGCAGCGATATGTTCTGTGCCCGTGTTGCCTGTTCTGCGCTCAGCCCGCGCGCGCACGCGTGCGACTACTTTCTCCAGTGCGGCGCGTGCCTGCATGGCCTCGCCGTCGTCGTCTGCCTCGGACTCATGCTGATACAGTATGGTGTCGGCAAACCCGAGCTTTACGGCCTTGCGCGCGCTCATCCAGGTCTCGGCGCGCATCAGCTCGCGTATATGCGCGCGCGACATACCGGTCTTGATTCGATACGCCTCGACTATGCCGTCGGCGATCTCGTCGAGCATCGCACTGCACGCGCGCATGTCCTCGGCGTTGCCCATGGCCAGCGTCCAGGGGTCGTGTATCATCATGTACGCGGTCGGAGCCATCTGCACCTCATCGCCGGCCACGGCTATGACGCTGGCGGCGCTGGCCGCCCAGCCGTCTATGCGCGTCGTGACCCTGTGGCCGCGCCCGGCAAACTCGCGCAGCATAGCGTATATGCAGCTTGCTGCGATGACGTCGCCGCCGGGCGAGTTTATGGCCACTGTCAGGTCGCCGTCTACAGCCTCGAGCGCGGCTCGGAACGCGTCGGGACATGTGACCTTGCCATCTTCATACCACCACGCGTCGTCATCGTCCGCGATCTCGCCGTCTATGCGCAGCTCATCGGGCAGCGCAGGTGCGTCGGCGGCGTCGCCGGCGGACGCGTGGAAGCTCCAGAATGTCCTCATATCATCACCTCGTATCAGTGCCGCCGGCAAGTATAGTACTGACCGGCATGAGATCCTTGCTCGCCAGCAGCGTGTCGCCGCTGGGCACAGCCGGCAGACCTTCGCTTGTGCGCACCTCGTTTATTGTCATCCAGCCGCCGCGTATGGCCTGCTGGTACATCTGGCTCATGGTCGCCATGTCCGCGCGGCTCAGTGCCCGCAGATCGAAGCGGAAGCAGTACCCGTCGCACACCATATCCCAGGTGAGCAGCTTGCGGTTGTATTCCTGTTCCCATTGCACGACTATCGGTGTAATGGTCAGGTCTATATATTCGCGCATTGTCTGTTCAGCGGTAGAGTAGCTGGCGTCGGAATAATCGCCCAGCATGTGCGGCGGTATGCTGTACACGGTGGCTACGCGGTTGCGGGTTATGCGCTCAACGTCCAGCACGCGGGCATCCACCGGCGACTGGCTGAGCGTGGTCGCAGTTATACCGCCCTCGAGCACGACCACGCGGCCCTGGCTCTCCCGATATGCGCTGAGAAATTGATTGATTATCTCAGTTTTTTTATCCTTGTTCAAACCCACACCGGGCACTGTGAGCACAACGCCCGTGTTGACTCCTTCGAGCTGAGACAATGAGAACGTCTTTATACTCCTGTCGTAGTCGAGCGTGCCGCGCAATACGTCTATCGGCCGCACGCCGCGCTGACCTGAGCCGCTCACATGGTGCAGCGCTATCACGCGCGAGTTGTGCACGCGCGCTATCTTGCCGTCGCGCAGCGGCACGTCGTAATAGATGTCGCCGGTATCGATGTCCATGAGCGTGCCGACGCGCGCCGCATCCAGCACATCTAGGCTCTGTGGCGTTATGCCATCAGGCCCCGGAAGTATCAGCGCGTAGGCGTTGCCCTCGGTATTGCGAAACGCCTCCATGGTCTGCTGATACTGGTATGCGGTCATGACATCGTTGGGCGCAAACGCGGCCAGGCGCTCCAGCGGGTGCTCCTGCTGTATCTCCTGGCCCTTGTAAAGATGCATCGGCAGTTGGGCTATGGTGTTGCTTATGCGCGATACGGCGGCGTATATGGCCTCGCTGCCGGTCATGTCCATGTCGGCGCGCGTGCGGTACACGCCGCGCATTATGCCGTCGGGCTCGGACCTCACGCGTGGCCGGTCGCGGCGCTTCAGCTTGTCCAGTATTCGCATACATCCTCCTAATATATCGATATCACGCCTATGTGCGGCTCGTCATATCCGGCATCCAGCACCGGATTGAGCCGCATGTAGACCGTATACGCGTCCAGCAGTGCCGCAAAGCCGTCTATCTTGCGATAGCGGTTGCGCTTGGTGGGCACCCAGTTGTCGCGATCGACGTCGCCGGTCTCGCGGCGCAGGCGCACGTTGCCTATGTACCATTGCAGCAGCGGATTGCTGTTGCTCACGATATCGCCGTCCAGCAGCCGCTCACGTATGGCTTTCATGGGCGCGTTCAGCGTAAGCGCGCCCTGGCGCACGACCTCGCAGGCGAACCCGCGCGCTTCCAGCATGCGCACCAGCATGGTGGCATTGGCCGGGTCGTAGCCGATAGCGCGTATCTGGTAGACCTTTTCCATGTCGCAAAACCACTGATACACGTCATCCTGGCTCACGTACTCAGCCTCGACGATGGTCAGCAGCCCGGCCATGGCGTACTCGTAATAGGGTATCTTTTCCTGATCCAGTTCGACCTTCTTGCGCGGCACCCAGCTGTGCGACAACACGAATACCCGGCCGTCGTCCAGCGGGAACAGCAGACACGCGCTGGTATGATCCTCAGTCATGGACAGGTCAAAGCCGCCATAGCAGTCGCGGCCGGCGAGCTTGTCGACGGGGAACTCGCCGTCGTTGCGCACTATGACGTCCCAGTCCACATATGCCGCATCGTCAGCCTGGGTGAAGATGTCGAGCTGCTTGTTGATGAAGTCGCTGCGCTCCTGCGGCACGCTCTGTGCGCGCGCCCATTCCTTGCGCAGCTCGCCCAGGTCGAGCAGAACGCCCAGCGACGGATTGGCCTTTGCCCATGTCGTGTAATCGTTAACGTCGTCGTCGCCATCAAGCTCGTAGATCATGCCGAACATACGGTCAGCCACATCCTCGCGCAGCCGGCCGTCGAGCATGTCGCCGTAGAGCTGATAGTACCGCATCAGCGGCCCGTCAAGGACCGTCCCCATGGTCGTTATGAAGATTATCAGCGGCTGACGGCGCTTGGTCATGCCGCGGCGTATGACGTTTATCAGCTTGAAGTCGCGGTTTTCATGTATCTCGTCGAATATGCCCATATGCGGGTTCAAGCCGTCGAGCGTGCGGCTGTCGCTCGCCCGGGCCTGTATCAGCCCGCCGGTTGCGTCATAGTGGATGCCGTCGCGCAGCGCGCGGAAGTGCGACGCCAGCACCTGGCTGGCGCGTATCTGCGACAGGCACTCGTTGTAGACGATGCGCGCCTGCCGCTCGTTGTTGGCCAGCAGGTATACGTCCGCGCCGCGCTCGCCGTCTTTGGAACAGCCAAACGTGGCATTGCCGGCCATCAGCGTGCTTTTGCCGTTGCCGCGCCCGACTATCAGCAGTCCTTCGCGGAACCGCCGCAGCCCGGTGCTGCGGTCGACCCAGCCGTACAGGTTTGCCTCGAAAAAGCACTGCCAGGGCATCAGCTGCATCCGGTCGTAGTCGCCTTTTGTGGGCGCTAAAAAGCGCTCGATAAATGCTATCGGGCGCTCTGCTCTGTTTGTATCGAATATCCAGGGATAGTCAGGCTTCGCACTGCGCGCGAGATCGTCCAGATATCGCCGGCACGCCTGCACGACACGGCGTCCTGCAACGATCTTGCCCTCTACGACGTCGCGCGCGTATTTGTCACAGCGCGCGACGCCGCTGGGCAGGCTAGAATGCGTTGAACTCGTCCTGTATGGTGCTCGCTATCTGCATACCGGTGCTGGCAGGCGTCAGCTTCAGCTCGGCATACAGCTTGCGCTGCTGTTCGGTCACGGTTTTATACTGTCCTACCGACTTATTCTCCTGGTAATAGTACTGCCGCCCATTGTACGACTTGCGCGTCACGCCGTTTTGCCGGATGTCGGCAATCAGCGTTTCCTTGGTCTGTTCCAGGTAGACGATATCCGCCACGATATTCTGCATGGCAGTGCTAACCGCGCCGACAGTACGGCACAGCTGTTCGCAGAGCGCGTCATACATCGCCACATACTTTTCGTCGGCAAATCGGGCTATGTGCTCGCTTCTGAGTACATTATCGCTCATATGTACCTCCTATATCCTGATGATGCGCACATGCTTTGCCGTATCGTGCGGCGCGTCGGCCTGCAGCCGGACGCGTTTGCGGTCCAGTGCTGCATGTATCCGATTATGACACACATCACATAATGATACAAGGTTATCCAATTCGAGCCCGCGCTCCGGCGCCTCCTGATAGGGGACGATGTGGTGCACCAGCGTTGCGGCGCGCGGCCGGCCGCCTGTTCCATCGCGCCATGCCTGCATACATCTGACGCACATGTAGTTGTCGCGCATGAGTACGGCCCTGCGCACTCTGCGCCATGCGGCGCTGGCGTAAAAGGGATCAGTGCGCTTGGTATCATGTCGCATGATGTCGCCCCCATGTTATGCTGCATGCGCCAACGTTGGCGCGTCCGGGCATGACAAAGGGCACGCTGCGCTGTGCAACGTGCCCTCCGAATCTCGCAGTATAATAATACCACACATGGGGTGTATCATCAAGGTATCATCGACGTATCATTGGTGTATCATTGATGTATCATCGGTGTATCATTTTGGATTTTGACGGCGTTCAGCCGGTCAACGAGTCCGGTGCGCGGAAGCTGTACATCTTCGCCGACTGCGCATAAGTACCAGTCGGGCATGTCGAGCTGTATCGACTTTGCGTGCAGGATCCCACGGGATTTGATGCGCTGGACAGTGCCGCGCGTGCGATCCAGCGCTTTGGCGATACCGGCTACGCTCTGACCTGCGATGTAATACCGGTACAACACGGTGCGCTCCATTCGGCTGAGCGCATCAAGCGCCAGGTTGGCCGCGGCGAGTTCGGTGGCATACACCCGCTGTTCAGCCGCGCGCTCCTGTGCCAGCGCATCCAGCTGCGCCATAAGCGCGGCCATTGCGTCGCCATATGCGCCGCCGCCTGCGCCGGAGTTATCATAGTGGGGCACCACATTGCTGGCGCTGTCGCGCAGGCAGCGCTCACGCTCATCAAGTGCGCGTTTGCGGTCGAGCGCGCGACGGCAGCGCACGAGTATCACCATGGCAGTCATCATTTAGCCTCCAATCGTCAGAGACGTAATATCTACTCCGCATAGTCCTGGGGTTGTCCGTCGTATGTACCGGCCGTGCGCGGGGTCAAAAACTCCACTTCTTCAGCCTGTATGTCCAATGAAGCGTGCAGCCGGCCGTCACGTCCTTCACAAGTGCGCATGCTCACCGCGCCAGACACCGCTACGCGCTTGCCCTTGGCCAGGTACTGCGCGCAGCTCTCGGCCATCTGCCGCCATGTAGTTACGCTAAAATAGTCTGTCTCCTGAGCCTCCTGCGCGCGGCGACGCCTGTTCACCGCGACAGTCATTGAACAGACGGGAATGCCGTTGCTGGTCGTGCGCAGCTCCGGGTCGCGCGTCAGGTTGCCGATTATGGTTATACGATTCATATCTGTCCTCCCAACTCGCCGTGCGAGCAGTAATCTGTACCGCTTACCGTTATGCCCCGCAGAGTGCACAGCAATGGCCGGTTGCCTTTTTGCTCAGCTACCGGCCGGCACGCATGGCGGCATATCCGGCATTCGATTATCCGCCTGGCGGCCGGCGCGTCGCGTATTATCTTCATAGCCGTGCGAATTGCTGGGGAATACACGCGGTTGCCATACTGATCCCGGTAATAGTGCCGGTCGAGTGCCCGAAGCACTGCTTCGCGGTCTATATAGTCCATATGCCATCACTCCAGATTTGTGATATATGTTCGTCCTGCGGTATCTGTATGGATGCGCAGACCGTCAGCATCATGGTACAGAGTTTCTCTGAGCTGTGCGGCGGGGCAGGGCAGGGTAACTGTCAATCCGTCCGCGCGCGATTGCTCATGTGCGATAAGCCGCGCGATGGCGCGCATATCGTCGTCGAGCAGTTCACATACCGCCGCCACATCAAGTGCGATGCTGTTTGCCCGGGCCTGGCTTATCTCGAAGCGCAACCACTTATTGCGCTCAAGCAGCGCGTTCAGCTCATGTATATCATCGGTTTGCATATCTGTCTCCTTACGGCGCATTGAACTCGCCCTTGCCCGTCCAGTCGTACTCGCCGGCGATGTCGCGATATCCGCATCCGTGTCGAGGTTGGACCGCAGGTGGTATGACGCATTGCAGCACTTTGCGCAGCTTGCAGCGCCGTACCTCGCTGTCAGTGCGCAGGCATATCCGGCATTCATTCTGTATAGCCAGCCCGACCAGCATGTCCATGTCGTCGGCTTTTATGTGTACCCATTCGGGCAGCCGCGTAGCGGACCTGAGCTTTACCGATACCTCGCTGTGGCTCAAGGCGTGCTGCTGAGATATCAGCTGTTCATCTGGCACCGTCATATAGATCGCGGTCAATAAGCGGTCCACGGTAGAGGTTACCAGCCGCCAATCGCGCCAGCCGTTGGGCACCAGTTTCAAGCGTTCGCGCAGGTCATCCTCGCCACGGCGCAAGCCGTCATTGAGCGCGGCAACTACTAGCAACCGGCGCGCTTCATGTACTGTCAGGTCACGCGGTTCAACATTGATATCGTTATGCACGTGGTTATGGCTTGCTTTGCCCATATTCACGGCCTCCTTTGGTCTCGATGCGCTTTTTGATGCTGGTCATAACGTCGTAATCGTCCCACATGGCTATGAAGTCCGCATATACCGCATACAGCGTGCGCGGTAGCTCCGTCAATGTCCGCACGCCGGCGTCGAGCTGTATAGCCTTGCGCAGGGCAGCGCTTATCGAGCGGATGCTCTGCGCGGGCAAGCCATATTGCGCCTGGAGCTGCGCCGACCTGTCGCGCACCATGGTACCCAGTGCGCGCGCCTGCGCGGGCGTTATCGGCGTCAGCTGGGCAATGGTCCGTTCAAGCTGTTCGATGCGCAGGCACATTGAGTTCATCGTATCAGCCATTATAGCGAGTGCCGATTTCATATCGTCATGCGCGGTGCTCGATGCGGTCAAAGCCTGCGACAATACGCGCAGTGCTTCGCCAGTGGTCTCAGGGCTGCGCGTTGATATATCGGTCATGCTCATTCGACCACCGCCTCACACGCTACAGCGCCCAGCGCGGCGCGTGCCTGAGCGCACCAGGCTTCGAGCATCTCAACGCTTATGCGGTACTCGTTCCGGGTACCTTCGTCGATGGCGGCCAGCGCGAGCTGCATGTGCGGCAAAGCGCCGGCGCGGCCGAGATAAGCGTTGACGGCGCTGCGCAGTTCGCTGGCGCTCAGCCCGATATCATTACTTGCGCCTGGCATGCCGCCCTGCGCCAGCTGCTTGCGCAACCGCAGCAATTCGGCCTGAGCGTCTGCGCGCAGCTTCGATTGTCGGCGGAGCTCGTCGTTCAGCCGCGCCAGCTCATCGTCGTGCAGGCTCAACTGCCCATGTTCAAGCTCAGTCAGGCGTTCGGTCAAAGCGGCTATCTGCTCGTCCGCATCGGCCTTTGCGCTCTGCATGCGCTCCAGCGCAGTGCGGATATTGGTAGTACGCCGCTCGACCTCCTGGCTCATGCGCCCTTCATACTCGCGTGCGACTTCCTCGCGTGCTCTTTCCGCGCCGTGCTTTGCTTCATCGGTCAGACGCTCGAGCTTATCGGCGAGCGCGGTGCTATCATGCTCGGCTTTTTCGCGCCGGCGGCGCTCCTGCGCGACCGCTTCCTGCAATTCGCGCACCGTTGCGGATTCTGCATCATGCTCAGCGGCGAACGCTTCGCGCTGATCGGCGGGCAATGCCAGCAGCGCAGTTATCTTGCCCAGGCTCAACTTGGCCAGCGCGCTGTCCGGCGCGACTTCGCGCGCGGCCTGCATCAGCCGCTGTGCGCTGCGCACGCTCATGCCGGTGTGTGCCAGCACCCACTTGCACCATTCGCCCTCGGGCACCATATTGCCGTCCTTCACTTCCAGCAGGCACCTGCCCACCTCGAGCAATTCGCCGGCTGCGCGCTCCATGTGGTCGTGGATCTCCCACTCTAGCTGTCTGAGACGGCCCGGATGCTGCGCAAGTTTATCGATCGCACTCAATACCTTGTCAATTTCAGTCCTGCTCATGTCTGCACTCATATCCTCTCTGTGTACGTCTCCTGCTCCATCCATCATGGCGCGCCATGCGCAATGCGCTCCTGCTACGCAGCAACGTCGATATTCGTCGTCACGCTCTGCTGCGCTGTCATACTCAAGCCTGCATTCCATTAACCCGTAGTCCATGCTGCGCGGATAGCAGTCTATCCAGTATCGCCCATGCCAGCTGACGCGCTGCCTGAACCAGCGACAGGTCGCATGTGTCGTATCATGTCTCATTAGTCCCACCATTCTCATACGGATTGTCGGGGTCGTGTCCTGTGACATTTACAAATGACAATTGCTCCGGGCCCTTATCGCCGTCGATAGCCTTTAGTGGGATTGTTATGTATCGTGCCGTGTTTGTGCCTATACGCTTTACGCGAGTGCTTTTTCCGTCGCCGCCAGGAATTAGCAGGCCGTACTCGCGTAGTGCTTTATATAGCGCTCGTTCGCCCAATGGGAACGCGGATCCCTGGTCGGCATACAGTTTACATACATAGCGGTAAGCGACACCGGGAATGAGGTAATAATGCGAAGAATCCTTGTAACCAATGAAGTCTTTAACATTATCGCTGCTATCAATGTTATTCAAGTCTTTGACCCGAACTATGCGCGCTTGCAGCATTTCAGCTATCGCGCGCAGATACAGTTGTGTCGGGCGCTCGTCCGCCGCCTCGCGCGATTGCTCTCGACTGCTCGTTATGAGTGTACGCCAGGCGCTCTGCAACTCGCTGGCAGCGGTTTCGTCGTCGACTGCGTCGATATCGCGCATGTACTTGAACATAAGCTCGTAGCCCAGCATGAGATGCGCGACCGTCTCGGGTGCGCGCCCATGCGCCTGTATTATGTCCTTTGTAGCCTGCGCGCGCAACTCGACATACCTGCGCGCGAGTAAGTCGGGAAGCTCATCGGCATGCGCCCTGATATATTCGATATATCCGCGCATGATGCGCCTCAATGTTCCATTGCGCGCCAACTGCTGCGCTTCTGACAACGCCGCTCCGGGCTCGATATCTCCACGGTTTATATTCACAACGTAAAACCTCGCCTGTCCGCTCTCGCCGATATTGGGCATATCCTCGCCGCTGATGATGGCTATGCTGCGTGGCGGCATGCTCTCCTGCAGCCCCAGGTCAGACCGCATACGACCGCGCTCAGCACCGTCGCCAAACGCTCGTGCCAGCGCCTGCGCAGTCGATTCCATGCGCCGGCGCTCGACGAGGCTGGTCTCCGGGTGATAGTCGTCTACGACTATCGGCGCGTCCTTTAGCAGGAATGCCTTTTTGCGTATGTAGTTACTGGTGTCATTGAACGAGGCAGGCAGGCTCTTTGCGTTGAATGAGCCGAAAAAGCTCAACGCCAGCGCGGCGGCGGTAGACTTTCTCGTGCCTGTTGTGCCCAGCAGATAAAGCGCAAACCCGGGTATGAAGCCGGCCTGCCCCAGGAACTCGCGCAATGGCGCAAGGTAAACGGCGGATATGAGCGGCACATAGATGCTGTCCGGCAATGCCTGCCTCAGTATCCATTGATCCATAGCTACATCGCTGGCGCTCCGCCCGTCGCTCGAATCGCATTCCAGGGTATATGAACTCAAACCAGCGCCGAGGTCTACGCTTACGCCGTCAGCACCTATCGCACCGCCCTGATACAGATAGGCCCACTTTCCATCTATGCGTCGCCAGCCGGTATGTGCGTAGACGCGTTCATGCGCGGCTGATCTTGCGCCCACCTCTACGACAATAAACCTCACTCTGTCCCGTACTGTATTGCCAGGCGCGAGATTGGCGGCAAAGTCCCACTTTTCGGTTATCCAACTGAGCCCGGCAAACTTTGACGCGGGTATCTCGACTGTGGGCAGTTGACGCCCACCGCGCGCCCATCCGTCTACTATGAAGGACTTCTCCACGTTCACCCCATCGTCGCGCTCCACAATGCGTGTGGGCAATGCGATAAAGGTAGTTAGCTGCTTGCCTTCGGGATTGTCCTGAGTGTACTGGACTATGCAGCAGTTTTTCGCGCCGTAACCGCGCACGCAATCGTTGTACAACTTCTGCGCCCGGGCCAACTTTAATGCCGGCGTGAGCACGCAAGGTTGTGCGGCTTTGAGTACGTCATTGACCATCTGCGCCTGTAGACCTTCGGGCGTCATTGCGAGCGCGTCGCTTATATCGCCTTTGGGCGGCAGGGTAGGGCATATGGCGCATATATCGCACAGATGCACGCTTGCCGCTGTTTCCATGAGCGCCTCGGCGACAGTCTTTGCGTGTTCACGGCCTGGCTCGTCAT
The DNA here is from genome assembly GCA_018714445.1 of Candidatus Fimadaptatus faecigallinarum. Lineage (GTDB taxonomy): Bacteria > Bacillota > Clostridia > Christensenellales > Aristaeellaceae > Fimadaptatus > Fimadaptatus faecigallinarum. The sequence continues at coordinate 21,709 of DVNK01000006.1, forward strand.
TGTCTCCCATTACGTATACATCCGCATCTCTTAATTGAGCGCTGCATGCGTCGTGCCATTTGCCTGCGCCCATCGAGCATGTGGTTGCGCAATATCCCAGCGCAGCCAGATTGTCCGCATCCTTTTCGCCTTCGACCACTATGACCGGCCTATGCTCAGCTATGGCAGCGACTACTTCCGGCAGTCGATACAGCACATGCTTGTCCTGATCCAGCACTCCCATTACGACGGGTTCACGCTGCGCAGCGTGTGCCGGTCGGCACTGGCGGAACGTTTTGCCGTCTTGCAAACGTATGCGCACGACGTAAAACAGTACTTTGCCCGATGCGTCTGTGTAGTCGTAGACCTTATCTATGACACCCAATCGCCCGAAAGCGTCAGCGATAGTCGGATATTCCCTCGGTGTATATTGTGCGGTGGGATTGTCCTTTTGAGCATCCCGCTTCCCGGATGCAGCGTTCGACTTCGGTTGCGCTCGACTGGTAGCACGGGGCGCAGGCGTTGCGCTGTAGAAAAGGTCGCGCAACTTTATGCCCAGGCTCTCACAGATCGCAGCAGTATCGCAGCCTGCCTGACACTTCATCACGATGCCTTTTTCACCGCGTGCGATGCACAGCGACGCGGTCCTGTCATCGTGAGCTGGACACCGTGCCTGGTACTCGCCGTTTGCGTTTGGCCCGCGCACGTTGCGCAGCCGCGTCAGCAGATCCTGCAATTCCATGCGATTACCCCTCGTCTCTGACATTGCCTGCCAGCATTCTATTGATCTCATCGAGCGCTACATCGCGGCGCAATATGATCTTGCGCCCGTCGCGTTCACTGCTGAGATACCCATCGTGGATAGCGCGCCGTATCATGCTTTCGCTCATGCCGGTAAACTCGCTCAGTTCGGCTATGCTCATGATATTCGCTGCCTCGTGCTGTTTGAGCTGCAACTTGTACCTCATGTCATCGATATCGACCATGAGTCGGTCGCCGATTCGGATATGTGCGTATTTTCCTGCGGCTATGTCGCGCCTTAACTTGTAGACAGGCAGGCCAAACTCGTGTGCTGCCTCGCTTACAGTCTTAAGGTACATTTTCACTGCCTCCTTAGTGCATGGTCGATAGCAGCTATCGTCGCCTGCATCACCTTGGTCAACTCTACCGCCTTTGCGCGGATAGCTTGCGCTTGCGATATCTCGCTGTACTCAACGCGACCATCATATGCCACCTTGGCAAATTCGCGGCCGATTTCTTCGGCGCTGTTGAGCTGTACGGCCCATCCCAGCGCCGCTGTGCGCAGCTCGCTCGTATCCGCCGCCGCTTCATACATCAGCGGACAATGCGCCGTTAGATGCTCGCCCCTCAACCAGTCGGTGCCATAAACGTCGATCATGCGCTGCACTACGTCGCAGGGCGGTATGGTGTCGCCGCTTTCGTAATCCGCCAGCGCTTCGCTGCTTATGTAAATGCGGTCAGCCGCGCGCTGGCGGTTGGAGAATGCAGCGTTATGCTTGCTGGCTTCCAGCCGCGCCCGATAATAGATATTGCCGTCTTTTATCATTGTCTGTCCGCCCTCCTTGCTCTTGAAATAAACTTCGTACAGCCGATAGTGCGGCCCTTGCGGTCTCGCACTACGCCGCCGACTGTAAGGAAGTCCGTGCGCTCTGGATATGCCTGCGCGACGATGGCGCTGACTATGTAGTATGTCTCGGGCTGTTGTCGTGGCAGCGGTCCTGCGCAACGCCGTACCATGCTGAGCAACGGCACATGGTATAAATTGCTGCGCATCCTGTGCACCGTAATAGTGCCAATAGAGTCAAGTCTGTATGTTATTCGTATTGGTCGTCTGCTTGGCGGGTATCGTGCGACTACAAGACCGCAATTGTCCATAATGGCCACTTCGTGTGGAGTGGCATTGATAATGTGCAAAATATCGCCTCCATATACCATTGTACATTGCATATGTGGTACGTGAGTATCATTCAGATGCGACTTTGATACGTACAATTGCATTATACACACTGTACAACCGAATGTCAACACGA
>DVNK01000061.1 GCA_018714445.1 Candidatus Fimadaptatus faecigallinarum
GGTTTACCTGATGTACAACTCGTCGGTATATGAGACCGCCGACGTCATATCGACCTACGTATACCGCAAGGGCATAGAATCGAGCAATTACAGCTTTGCCTCGGCAATCGGTCTGTTCAATTCTGTTATCAACTTTGCGTTTGTGTTTGTCGCAAACCGGCTGTGTCGCATAACGACGCAGACGAGCCTGTGGTGAGGGGGAAAGCTGAATATGGCAAGAGAGCACAATGACAGGCTGTTCTATGCACTGATATACATAATAGCCGCCATCGCATTTGTTATAACGCTCTATCCGTTTTTGTATATCGTCGCGGTGTCGTTCAGCGGATCGCAGGCGGTGTACAAGGGCGAAGTAGTGCTCTGGCCGGTCGACGTGACGCTGGAGGGCTACAAGCAGGTTTTCACGCAGGGAGGCCTGTGGACGGCGTATGGCAACACGGTTTACTATACGGTAGTGGGTACTGTATTCAACCTTGCGGCCACGACTATCGCGGCATATCCGCTGTCGCGCAACAAGTTTTTTGCGCGCAGGTTATTTAATTTCTTTATTGCCTTTACTATGTACTTCTCAGGTGGTATGATACCATCGTACTTGTTGATAACGCGTCTGGGCTTTTACAATTCGCGCTGGGTAATGATAATACCCAGTCTGCTGTCGACGTATAACGTTATGGTGTGCCGCAGCGCGTTCTCGGCCATACCCGAAGAGGTCATCGAGAGCGCCGAAATAGACGGCTCGAACGAGTTCCAGACGTTTGGACGCATAGCCGTGCGGCTGATAACGCCTACGCTGGCCGTGCTGACGCTTTATTATGCCGTGGGGCATTGGAACAACTTCTTTACTGCGCTGCTGTACATCAGTCGTGAGGAACTCATGCCGATGCAGGTGCTGCTCAGGCGAGTGCTGATACAGTCGTCCAGCGAACTCATGGGCAACAGCACTGCAGCAAACGACATGGCGGCTGTTTCGATACAGATACGCTATGTCACTATCGTTGTGGCTACGCTGCCCATACTTGCGGTGTACCCGCTGCTGCAAAAGTACTTTGTCAAGGGCGTAATGCTCGGCGCTGTAAAGGGTTGATCAGCAAGAAGGGGGATGTACGTTATGAACTACGATCCGCAAACCAGACACATCGAACTCATGCGGCACGCGCCGCGGGCCATGGCGTATCAGCCGGGTCAGGACTTCGCCGAGTGGCAAAGCGCGGCCCGGGCAAGGCTCACGCAGCTGCTGGGGTTGCCGCTGGAAATGCCGGCGGACGACTGCTTCAACATCGAGTGGGAGCGTGATGAAGCCGATTTCCATGAGATCAGATTTACGTATTGCAGTGAACCGGGCGTCGATGTGTGCTGCAACATGCTCTGCCCGCACGGCGCCAGCGGCAAGCTGCCCATGATAATCTGCCTGCAGGGCCACTCCAAGGGCATGCATATATCGCTGGGACGGCCCAAGTATCCGGGCGATGAGCAGACGATAGCGGGTGGAGATCGCGATTTCGGCCTGCAAATAGTGCGTCAGGGCCGCATCGCACTGGTGATGGAACAGCGCGCGTTTGGCGAGCGCGGCGGCTCCGAGAATGGGCCCGAGTGCTATCAGCCAGCAATGGCGGCGCTGCTGTTGGGCCAAACGCTGGTGGGCGAGCGCTGCTGGGATGTGTCGCGCGGAATTGATTGCGTACTCAAGCACTTTGACTTTGTAGATCCGGCGCGGATAGCGCTCATGGGTCAGTCGGGTGGCGGAACTGTGACTTGCTATGAAGCCGCGCTTGACGAGCGGATTTCGGCCGCGATAGTCGCGTCGGCATTTTGCGGATATCTGGAGTCGATAGGCGCACAGCGGCATTGCAGCTGCAATTACATACCGGGCATCATGAAGTACTTCGACATGGGCGACATAGCCGGCATGATAGCGCCCCGTCCGCTGATTATCGTAAACGGCGCGCTGGATACGATATTCCCGCTGGAGTCGGCGCGGCGCGAGTTTGAAGTCGCGCGCAGGCTGTATGCACAGGCGGGCGCGCCCGACAAGGTGCGTCACGTCATTGGCCCGGAGGGACACAGGTTTTATGCGGCGTTGACGTGGCCGGTGTTCGATGAGCTGACCAACTGGTGAAGTGGAGGCCGTGCGATATGAAGTTGATATTGTGCGGAGACGTGGTGCCCACCGAGGCGACCGCTGCCGCATTTGAACGTGGCGATGTGCGCGCCGTGTTTGGCGGCATGGTGGACGAGTTCGGCAAGGCGGACGCCGTTGTGGTGAACCTGGAGTGCGCGCTGACGGAGTCGCAACGCGCCATCATAAAATGCGGCCCCAACCTGAAAGGCGCGCCGAGCTGTGCTTCGACGCTCAAGGCGGCGGGCATAACCCATGCGGGCCTTGCAAATAATCACATATACGACTTTGGACAGGATGGTCTGACGGACACATGGCACAGCCTGGAGACGGCCGGCATATCACACTTTGGCACTGGCGTAAACTGGCAGGCCGCGCGACAGCCTGTGTATATCAGATCGGGCGGCATGACCGCATGCATATATGCGGTATGCGAACACGAATACAGCTATGCGACGCGCGACCGGGCGGGCGCGAATCCATTTGAGCCCTTCACAGCGTTGGGCGACGTCCGGCGATACAGTCAGGGCTGCGACCTGATGGTGGTCATGTACCACGGCGGCAAGGAGCAGTGCGAATATCCGTCGCCGCGGCTGCGCAGTGCCTGCAGGGCGCTTATCGACGCGGGCGCGGATATAGTGTTGACCCAGCACAGCCATTGCGTAGGCTGCCGTGAGCAGTATGCCGGCGGAGAAATAGTCTATGGGCAGGGCAATTTCTGCTTCGTGACCCATCAGGATCACCCGCATTGGCGCAGTGGACTGGCGCTGGCGGTTGACTTTGACAGCACTGGCCGCGAACTCAGCTATATACCGCTGTGCACGAATGAGCATGGCGTGGATATAGCGCAGGGCGAGCAGGCGCAGGAGATTTTGAGGGGCTTTGAAGCGCGTTCGGCACAGATTGTGGACGAGCGCAACTGTGAAGCGCTGTGGCGGCAGTTCTGCGAGAGCGTGCGGCCGTGGTATGTTGCAGCGGCGCGCGATGCGTTTGCCGACGGCGACGTGCGCCAGGTGTTCCCGCACTATCTGGACTGCGAAGCGCATCTGGATGTCTGGAAGACGCTGTTTGAGACCTGGCATGCTCAGGGCCGGGATTATTGACGCATGCATTTGTGGTCGGCCCGTTGTATGGCATGACGGGCCGACCGCATCCCACTTGGTTTTATGACAGTTCATGCGCATCTGAGCGCGGTTAATATATGCAATCTAAAGTCAAACATAAATGCTCCAAATTTAATAAACATATGGCCTTATCATCAGGTTGCGCTGAAAGCCTGTGGCTTATCAGACGCAGAGCCTGAAGTGAAACGATTTTTCTCTTGAAAATGGAATTTCCAGCTGTAAAAGCAGCC
>DVNK01000007.1 GCA_018714445.1 Candidatus Fimadaptatus faecigallinarum
ATGCTTCCTTGTTGCCGTTCGCGTATGGACGGCTGCGCCGATTGCGCCCCTAGCCGGACGGCGTTTGATGGGTATGCCGCGCTGCCGCTGGCATGAGCCGTCAGCACACAATGGCGCTTGAATGCGTGACGCCTCATTGTTGCCCGTTCACTTATGGACGGCTGCGCCGATTACGCCCATAAGCCGGACGGCGTTTGATGGGCGGCCGCGCTGCCGCTGGCATGAGCCGTCAGCACACAATGGCACGTGAATGCGCGATGCTTCCTTGTTGCCGTTCGCGTATGGACGGCTGCGCCGATTGCGCCCCTAGCCGGACGGCGTTTGATGGGTATGCCGCGCTGCCGCTGGCATAAGCCGTCAGCACACAATGGCGCGTGAATGCGCGACACCTCATTGTTGCCCGTTCACTTATGGACGGCTGCGCCGATTACGCCCAACAGCTAGATGGCGTTTGATGGGCGAGCCGCGCTGCTGCTGGCATGAGCCGTCAGCACACAATGGCGCGTGAATGCGTGACGCCTCATAGTTGCCGTTCGCGTATGGACGGCAGCGTCGATTACTCCACACAGCTGAATGGCATTTGATGAGGGGGCCGCCGTAAACCCGCCCGCCACATTACCTCCAAAACGCAAAGGCCGCCGCGCAGCTCAAATGACTGCGCGGCGGCCGCGTATTCGGTCAGCCCATGCCTTATGCCTTGGACGGCTTGGCGGCGCGGGGCTTGCGGGTCAGCCAGTTGTGGTCGATAATGTACGCCCACGCCTGACCGCTGAGCATCACCGACGAGTACACGCCAACTACGAGGCCCACGATTATCGGGAACGCAAACTCGCGTATCGAGTTGCCGCCCAGTATGAACAGCAGCACTATCGTGATGAGCGTCGTGACCGTGGTGTTTATCGTGCGCGTCAGAGTCTCGCGCACGCTGACCTCGACGACCTCCATCTTGGAGCCCTGACGGAACTCGGGGCGCTTGTTGTTCTCGCGGATGCGGTCGAATATGATTATCGTATTGTTTATCGAATAGCCGACTATCGTCAGCAGCGCCGCGATGAACGACGAGTTGGCCTGGAAGAAGTTGCGGAACAGCACCATCGCGCAGATCATCATTATGACGTCGTGCAGCAGCGCCAGCACCGCGGTAAGGCCGCTCTTAAAATCAAACCGTATCGCGATGTATATCAGCATGCACACCGCGACTATCGCCACCGAATAGAACGCATTGGCCATCAGATCGCGGCCCGCGACCGCGCCCACATAGTCCTGGGTCACGAACGTGGCGTCCGGGAACGTCGCAAACAGCGCGTCATCCAGCGCATTGCGGTGTTCCTCGTCGGACATCTCGCTCTTTAGGCGTATCTGCAGCGTGTCCTGCACGTCCACGCCGGTCTTGGCGACCTGATACTCATCTATGCCGGCGGTGCTGAGCGCATCGTACACGCCCTGCACGTCGAACTCGCCGCCCATGTCATACGTCAGCAGCGCGCCGCCGGTGAAGTCTATGCCCAGGTTCATGCCCATACCGCACAGCGAGAGGATCAACGATATGACTATTATCACGCCCGGTATCATCAGCGCTACCTTGAAGTGCTTGGTAAACGAAAACTTGCTCATGTCGCTCGCCCTCCTCTCAGCGCGAATACAGCTTGGGGTTGGTAAAGCCTATGCCCGCCACGCACTTGAGCAACGCGCGCGTCACGAATATAGCCGTTATCATCGACACCACTACGCCGATGAACAGCGTATTGGCAAATCCGCGTATCGAGCCCGTGCCAAAGTACATCAGCACGAACGACGCGATTATCGTGGTCACGTTCGAGTCGATTATCGCGCTCAGCGCGTTCTTGAAGCCCCGGTTGATGGCCGACTCTATGCCGCGGCCGGTCTTGAGCTCCTCGCGTATGCGCTCGAATATTATCACGTTGGCGTCGACCGCCATGCCTATCGCCAGCACGATACCCGCGATGCCGGGCAGCGTCAGCTGTATGCCGGGCACCAGCGCCATGCAGTAGAACACCACTATTATGTATATCGCCAGCGCCAGCGACGCCATCACGCCGCTGAGCCGGTACACCGCTATCATGAACAGCATGACCAGTATCACGCCTATCACGCCCGCCAGCACTGCGCGGTCTATCACGTCCACGCCCAGCGTAGCCGACACCGCCGACACCTCATCCTGCTCGATGTCCAGCGGCAGCGCGCCCGACTGTATAAGGCTTGCCAGTTCGCGCGCGTAGTCCAGCGTGAAGTTGCCCTCTATCACGGCCTCGCCGCCGGTTATCGCGTCGTTGACGGTCGGCGCAGATATCTCGTTGTCGTCCAGGTAGATCGATATGGCCTTGCCTATGCTTTCGGACGTCGCCTTGGCGAAGGCCTCCTTGCCCGAGTCGTTGAGCACCAGGCGCACCTTGTACTCGCTGCCGGCCGCATCGGTCACGGCGGTAGCGCTCTTCACGTCGTCGCCGGTCAGCACGACCGTGCCGTCGCTGGTGCGGAACTCGAGCTTGGCGGGCGTGCCGATTATGTCGAGTACCGCGGCGGGATCCTGCACATCGGGTATCTCTATGCGGATGCGATCGCTGCCCTGTTTGGTGACAGTGGCCTCATTATAGCCCTTGTCGGACAGGCGTGTGCGCATTATGCTTATCGTGCCTTCAATCAGCGAATCCAGGTCGGCCTGATTGGGGTCCTTGGCCTTATACACGGCGTACACGCCGCCGCGCAGATCCAGGCCCAGCGAAATCGCAGAGCCCACCGGCTTGAGCCGCCACTTGCCTATCTGTGCGCCGTTGATCGCCAGCAGTCCTACGCATACCGTCAGCGCCACGACAATGGCCAGTATAAGGATGTCTTTTCCTTTCCTGTTCATGAGTTTCAGCTCCTCCTTTACATGCCTGTCATACTGCCGACTTGCGTGCGCGTGCGCGTATGCGTGCGCGATTTGGCCCTCGCCGCGATGCGTGCGCGGTCAGGCCCGGGTGACAGAATGCAGTTTCATACAGTCTTTAATTATATCGTTACTTTGCCGTTTCGTCAATGCCTGACGTTTAAATTGAGTTTTCGCGGGGTTTTATTGCCGTTATTTTCACATAATACAGCGTTAATAGACATAAAAGCCGCCAACCCATTTTAGGGCTGACGGCCTCTCAAAAGAAGGCAGCTTGCCGCTCGGACAGCTCGCTTGCCTATATTATATGACAACATCGTAAACTTCATTCAAACGTTTCGTGGCATAATTGGAAATAAATTCATAGCCCTGTTGGTTGGGATGTATGCCGTCCACGCACAGCAATCCGCGCAGATCGCGCATCGCCAGGAACTGATCGCGCATGTCGTACAGCGCGCAGCCCAGCTCCGCCGCCAGCGTGCGCACCGCGCCCGCATACCGCTCCTGCCAGCGATATATGTACTGCACGTCGCCCAGGTATTTGAGTATGCGCTCAGGGCTGAGCTTGCGCGACACCCAGTCAAAGTAGCGCTGCGCATCCAGCGGCGGCGGCGTCACCAGCACCGGCTGCGCGCCCTGCGCCCGTGCGCGCGTCACCATATCGCGCATCGCCTGCATGAACTCGCCCATCGGCGAGCGCGGCTGATAATCGCCGTCCGGGTCGGCCGATATGTCCGCCCACGGCATGTCGCAGTCGTTGCCGCCGAACTCTATCACCGCCAGACTGCCCTCGCGCAGCTGTGCCCGCGCCATGCGCTCCGCGCCCGCCACCGCCGTGCAGCCCATCAGCGCATAATTGTCCACAGGCATGCTCAGACTGCGCTTGAGCACGCTGAACAGGTTGTCGCCGTATATCGCGTATCGACCGCGCCGCTCGTCGAACAGTATGCCCTTGCCTATCGAGTCGCCCCACAGCGATATGCCTGTAATCATGCTCCGCGCCTCCTGATCTAGTTTTCATTACTAGATTACACCATACTCAATTCCTTGTCAAGTCATTTGGCAAATAGTCATAATTTCTTCAAAATCGCTTTTAAAGGCGGCGCGCATGTGCTATAATGAGCGCAGCGATGCGCCCGATGCGCGCAATATGGAGGAATAAGCGGCAATATGCAGCAGATGATAGACAGTATGCGCGCCTATGCGCCTATACCTTGGGAGCAGATACCGGATCTGGGCCTGTACAAGGACCAGGTGATAACCTATATAGAGCGAGTGTACGCACCGCTGTACGGCGCGCAGGCCGCCAGGCTGCTCACGCCGTCGATGATAAACAACTACGTCAAGATGGGCGTGATAGCGCGGCCCGAAGGCAAAAAGTATGGGCGCGAACAACTGGCCATGCTGACGATGCTGGTCGTGCTCAAGCAGGCGTCGTCGCTCGAAGACACCGCACGCCTCATGAATGTGGACCGCAGCGCCGGCGCAAGGCCCATATATGAAGCGTTTTGCACCTACCTGACCGAGCAACTGAGCAGCTTTGCCGACAGTCTGGCCGCTTCCGACGCCACTGCGCTGCACCTGGCCGTAGGCGCGGCGGTGGGTTCGCTGGCATGCGAGGCGATGCTGGCAGCCGAACAGCGTGGTCGGGAGTCCGACGCGCCGCGGCGTAGCAAGTAGCTGAAATACAGGACATCTTATTTATGCACCGATGTACCTATAATTATGCATAAAAATAAGACCGCGGCCAAACATTTGGCTCGGTCCAGACCGGTGACGAAGTCACAGCAGTTGGACATAACGCAACGTTTAAGTTTTTTCTGAAATGGCGCATGGACGATGCTTCAAAATACGTTTGGTATAGTGGGCATTATGGCATGGCTTGTAGATGCCATTTGCCGTTATTTCTAGTTTAGCCAAGATGGTAGTATGCGTAATACCTTGTCAGTGAACTGAGACCGCGGCCGTACATACGGCTGCGGTCTTTTGCGTATTTTGCAGGTGAATTTACTGGGGCAGTGGGCCGCAACATGTTGCAAGCGGCCGCGTTGCGGCACTGCCAAAACAAATAAAGACGCCTCAAAACAGGCGTCTTAACGCTCCCCAGGTAAGACTCGAACTTACAACCCTTCGGTTAACAGCCGAATGCTCTGCCATTGAGCTACTGAGGAATATAAGAATCCGGCGATGATCTATCCTCCCAGGCCGTTGCCAGCCAAGTACTTTC
>DVNK01000062.1 GCA_018714445.1 Candidatus Fimadaptatus faecigallinarum
ATAGTAGCGAATATCCCTACCAAATCTGGCGGCCATTCTAGATAAACAATAATTTTATAAGCACCACAAAGCAAATATATAAACCGCCGTCCCCAATCAGGAAACGGCGGCTATACACATTTATTCAGTTCTTCTCGATCTTCCCAAACGTAACCTCATAAGCCCCATAAGCCGACAAAGCCGCAAGCAGCGCATTGACCCCCACCAGCAGCGCATTATCGACCGTCAACCCAGTAGTAAACGCCGTAGCCACAAGCATGACGCCCAGCGCCACGACATAGGCAAACACCCGAGTAGGTATCTTCCACACCTTATCCAGCGGCGCCTTCAGGAACTGCACCACCAGCAGCGTAAACGCCGCCGCACCGGCGATAGTCGCCAGATACGTCCACGTAAGCGGCTCTCCGAATTCGACGCCGGGTATCTCGACCACCACGCCGCCTGTATCATCAGCAGGCGCAGCCGTTGCAGCCTCTGCCATACCGACCGCCGGCATAAGCATGACTATGGCCAATACGAATACCATCAACCCCACATATCTCCTAAGCATGATTCACTCATCCTTCCTGCCCACATCCTCAGGCTTATCAGGCAGCCCCAGTATCTCCTGTTCATAATGTACCGACAGATGGTTCCGCCCCTTAGCGGTATACGACTTGTACATGACGCACAGCTGGTCCTTCTTGCTGGTAGGGCACCACCCGCGCCCGGTATAGAAGTCATGCGCCTGAGACAGTCGTTCATATTGCAGGTCAGCCACATCATCATTGAGCGCATCCAGCTTGTCCAACACGGCCGCGCGGAAGTCGGCCTCGGCCTTGTCGCGCTCAGCTTTTCTTCGCTTGTGAGCACGCCAGGGCTTTATGAATACAGCTATGGTCAACGCAATTATAGCGGACACCGCCCCAGCGATAGCCCCGGCGCGTTCGATAAATTCCGTCACGCGACCACCTCGCCACACTTACCCGACACCCAGCCGACCGCATCAGTAAGCCGGATGCAGTGCCAGCCATTGTAAGCCGTAGCGATGTGCTCAAATTCGGAGCCGTCGGATACCACGGTCAGTATGCCGTACTCCGTACCCGGTCCGCTGCGCACATTCCAGCGACCTTCCGCTGCGATCAGCAGCGTGTGCTCGAATTTCGCATTGCCGTCATCCGGCTGCGCATCATCGACATCCGGCTTATCCGTAACATCGGTTGCAGCCATCAACGCCGCGTGCGTCTGCGCGCCATACACGCCATCAGCAGTCAAACCAGCCTGACGCTGGAACGCGGTTACAGCCGATACCGTCTCGTCGCCATAGTCACCATCAGCGCCATACTGCGGCAGCTCATAGCCCAGCTGCATCAGCAGCTCCTGAAGCTCCCGGACGTCGCTGCCACTCATGCCGCGCTTGAGCAGCCGCGCGCCCAGCTCGCGCTCGGGTACGTTTACGTCGCCGTAGTCCATGTACTTGAGCATCAAGCCCCAGCGGTTCCAGCCGCGCTGGCTCAGGCGCGTCCTGACGACGCCGTACATGACGCCACGTGCTTCAATGACATACCAATCGCCGTCAGGCTTGTCCGCGTCCACGGGCTTCTCCAGATAGCCGACATGGGTGATATAGCCCGACTTGCTGGAATGTATGAACACCGCCGCGCCCGGCACTTTGGGCAGCTCGTCCATATCGGCACCATGCGCATCCGCGCACCAGTCGGAGTAATTGTAGCGAGCCTTTGAGTTGATGTCAACGCCGGTGCAGTCCTCGTAATAGCCCTCCATCAGCCCATTGCAGTCGAACACTCTGGGTGCATGCTCACGCCACCAGAGCGCTTTCTCGCGCTGCGCGCCCTCATATTGCGTATACCACCAACTGTCCTTGGCCCACTTCTTCGGATCCTGTCCCTTGCTGCCCATGATGTAACCGCAGCCCGTATCTACACACTTTTGCAGAAACTCCACGAACTTACCCGAGTTCACCTTCTGTGCCATCTTATCCCTCCCATATCAAACCCTGTCCCTCATATCTACATCGTGCCCTCTATCTCCACGCCCAGCCGCAGCTCCGCGCCATTATCCTGCGTATACATTCGTCCTCCCAATAACTATGCGTCCCTAAAGCAAAAGGACGCGTCAAAGCAACTACTTGCCTCAAACGCGTCCCTCGCCATACCGTTCAAAACCACATCGCGACGCTAACCGGCAGATCCACATCCGGCTTTGCGCCGTCGGCGACCACCGTCACGCTGTCCGCATCGCAGGCCACCGGCGTGAGCAGCGCCGCGCGACACGCCTTGCGCTGCGCCTCCGTCGCGGCCTCGCTCAGTCCCACGACGCTCAGCCGGTCCGGCGCCATGCCCACGACCGTCATCACCTGCGTATACGGCCCTGCGCCGCTCCAGCCCGCCGCAGTCAGCGTCGCCTCCACGCATGCGCGCCGCGTGAACTCGCCCTTGATTATGCTGGAAAATACGCTCAGGTCATCGCCGCTGACAAACTGCTTCATGGCCATCCGCCCATCAGCCCGCCATGGCACTGTCCCAGATGGACTGTACCTTGGTAGCGCCCAGCTCGGTCAGGTCGTCTTCCTGCACATAGCCGGTCAGATCCACCTGCGTGGAGCATATGCGCTCCCACGCGCCGTCTATCACCATGAACTCGTCGTATACGTTGCCCGTATCGCTCTTTTCGGCCGGCACCAGGTATATCGTCTGCGCATCGGCCTCGCCCGCATCCGGTAGCGCATCCACCTTCAGGCGCTTGAGGTGCCCGGCGGCGCTTATCGCCGCGGCGACCTGCGGCGCGGTCTGATAGCCCTTGCCGGTTATCGCGCTCTCGACCTGTGCCGCGGTCTGATAGCCCTTGCCGGTTATCGCGCTCTCGACCTGCGATGCGGTCTGGTAGCCCGCGCCGTTGGTCAGTTGGTTGTTGTTGGTCGGTACCGCTATATCTACGCCCTTATCGGTTATAGTCTGCACAGTGCCATTTACCTTGATTGCAGTCAGCACGTTTTCGTAGTAAGCGGGCAGCTGTCCACCCAGCTTGGCCGCGTTCGCCGCGCTGTCAACCACGCCGTCGTCATCGACGTCGTATACCGACTTGAGCATGTCGCCCGCGCCCAGCTCGCCGAGGTCGGTATTTATCGCGTCGATCAGCGCCTTGAGCTCCCGGCCCTGCTTTGCGCTGAGCGCATGGTCGGTCGCCGTGCTGGTCAGGTTGTCGTCTATCACGGTCTGGTAGAGAGCGTTGAGCTTGGTATGCAGCGCCGCCGTCAGCACCTTGTTGGCCGTGCCGTCGACTATCGTGTCGGCGGACTGCGTGCCCGTGTGGTTCTCGCGCGCCAGCAGGTATGTGTCGGTCGAGTTGGCCGTGGCGTTCGGCGCTATGCCGGCCAGCTTGGATTTATCTTCATTTGTATAGTCGTTCGTGGACAGGCCCTTGCCCGTCTCGGTATCGACCTTGCCCTTCAGCTCGCCGGTTATCAGGCTGACCAGCAGCTGCAGGTCGCTCTCGCTCATGTACTGTTTTGCCATGTGTTCCCTCCTCAGGTAGCGTATTGCTGCCATATCGATAATACTTTGTCCGCGCCCAGCTCGGTGAAGTCGTCGCCCGCGCCCGCCGGCCCGCGTATATCGACCGGCTCGGGATTGGGACGGCCGCCGTCGTTGGTCCACGATATTATGCCATCCTCGCTGACGCTGGGCACGAATGTGACGCCGCGCTCCGCTACATACGCGCGCAGCCGTTCAAGCTCGGCATATATCTGCTGCGCCACGTCGGGCGGCAGCTCGGACGCCGGGCCGCCCTCAGCATAGCCCGACGCATACACCGTCACCGCGATGGGCGCAGTAGTTATGACCAGCCCGCCCGCGCCATAGCCCACCAGCGCCAGCCCCAGCTCGATGCAGTCATAACCGGCGTTCACGAGCAAGGCGTCCGGCACCTTGGCTCGGCTGCCTGCGTCCAGCTCCACGCTGGCCGGGTCCATGCCCGCGCGCGTGACTACCATTATGCGCGTGGACGCGGCCTGCCAATCGTCGCTCGCCAGCACAAAGTGGGCGTACAGGTATTCGCGGCTGTCGCTCACCGGCGTCTGACAGTCGTAGCGGTATATGAGCTGCTGGCGCACCTCAAGCTCGAGCGTCAAGCGCCTCACCTCCCCGATAAAAGCGGGGCAGCTCAAGCCGCCCCGCCCTGATGCCGCTTACTCCTGGGTCTCCGCGCCCAGCGTGCCGCCGAACTCGACCGGCACTATCTCCGGCACGCCGAAGTCGTTTATGAGCACGTCCGCAGTCTGCTGCTTGAGCAGCCGCGGTACCTGCTCAAAAGTCGTCCTGCCCTCGATCACCCTGCATGCAAACAACATAGCCATCATCTCCAGTACCCCTTTCCAATATTGTATTATTGCCAAAGCCCGGTTGCGGGCTTGCAGCCATATGTAGCTTAAAGCGTCGTGCAGCTTACGCATACACGACGCCTGCCATCTCGACCAGACAGTCCTCGAGCATCAGCAGGCTCTGGCTCTGCGCCTTTACCTGTGCTTTTAGCTGCCGGTTTTCTTCCTCGGTCGCTTCCAGACGCTCTTCAAGCGTCGGCTCAGGCTCGTCCGGTTCCTCCGGTGCGGGAGCCTTGGTCCACTCGCCGGTCTGTGCGTCATAGCTGTCGCCTATGCCATAGCCCTCGGGCAGCTCAACCACGCACTCGGCATCCGGCCAGACGCCGGCTTCAAAAAATGCTTCTGCATCATCGAAGCCGGCGAAGAACACCGCATTGACTACGGTTCCACCTTTTATAATTCCTACATCCATTTTATCCTCCTATGGTTTTTGGTATTTGATTATGCAGATGCCCGGCGCGCCTTTGCCCTTATTGGCGTCCGAACTGCCGCCGCCACCTGCGCCATAGCCCAGTCCGCCAGAGTCGCTATATGGGCCTGTGGCCAACGCAACATTGCCATATCCGCCACCGCCACCGCCGCAATGTCGCGGCTGATTCGAACTGTGGCCATTACCGCCATTTCCACCATTGATACCCGCGCCACCGCCGCCACCCGCATAATAAAGGCTACTCGAATATGCCGCGCCACTTCCAGTTCCACCTAACGCGCTCAAACTGTCTCCGCCATTTCGGCCACCGTTGTAAGTCGATCCACCGCCCGCGCCGCCGCCATTGGCCTGCGGTGTGCCGCCTGGCACAAAGCTGCTGGGGCTGGGCGATGAAAAGCTCCCACTGCCTCCGCCGCCAGCAAATCCATCGCCGTTTGCCTTGCCGCCGTTTGCAGTCAGGTAGTTGCCAAACTTGCTTTGCCCGCCATCGCCATTGCTATTTCCACCGGCGCCGATAGTTACCGATATTTGCGCGCCCGCTACAACGTCAATCTCACTGGACGCCAGGAATCCGCTTCCGCCACCATTGCTGCTGCTGCCTCCACCGCCACCTCCAAACAGCATAACTTTGATTCTTGTCACGCCAGCCGGCACAGTCCACATCTGCGACGACGTGATTTCTTCTATTATGTATTCCTGCTCGCCTGCCTGGCCCTGCGGAAATGCGTTTATCAGCATACGCGCACCTCCATATAAAGGCAGGCACGAACCGAGCAGTATTTATGCTCTAAGTCGTACCCCCCCCCGCTGTTATTTTTGATAACTACATTGTTCAAAACGCTTTGCATGCTGTTCTCCTCCTATGGTTTGCGATATCTGATTATGCAGATACCTGGCGCGCCTTTGCCGCCGCGGCCTGCCACACTGTACTGAGCACTACCCGCACCGCCGCCTGCGCCATAACCCAATCCACCAGTTGCCCCTGCTGCGCTTCCAGCCTTGCCATCACCGGCCAGCTTTATATCTCCGTAGCCGCCACCACCGCCGCCATGGCACGAGCCGTTGTACAGAATACCATTACCGCCATTACCACCATGCCAACCTCCACCACCTCCACCGCATACACGGCCATTGGTACCAGTTGACAGGTATCCGTTTCCGCCATCGGCTCTATATCCACCGCCGCCGCCGGCCAATCGGTCTATTTCGCTACTGGCATTAGTGTTAACGCCCCCATTGCTCTCCATCCCGTCGCGAGCATTTTGGGTACTACTACCACCAGTACCACCAAATGCCCCGCATGGCTGGACTTCATACCCACCGCCACCGCTTCCGCCGTAGCCGGCTTCGCCGCCTTTTCTGTATTTGCTGCTGGAAGTTCCATAAAATCCAGCACCACCACCTCCTGTACCACCTGAACCACCTTGACTGTAGTCACCTACAGTTCCGCCTTCGCCACCATCTGCACTCAGTGCAGAGCCAAACTTAGTTGCTCCACCCGATTTACCATTGCCGCCACTGCTTATCGCTTGCCCGCCAGCACCTATTACTATGGCATAGCTACTTCCGGGTGTAACTATAAGCTGCTTATAGGTCATGTGCCCACCGCCGCCGCCACCAGCATCTCCACCATAAGCTCCACTACCGCCACCACCGAACAGCCGCACCTCGATATCTGTAACGCCATCCGGTACTGTCCACTGTTGTGATGCAGTTATTTCCTCAGTAATCCATTCATCTTGCGTTGCCCCACTCGGAAACGCCCCAATCAACGCACACATGTACGCACCCCCTTATCCCAATATCATCACCACGACCGGCAAATCAACCTCCGGCTTAGACCCATCCGCCACAAGCGTCACCGTGCCCGCCGCCTGGCTCGCCGGCGATATCATGCCCTCGCGGCAAGCCTTGCGCTGCTCCTGCGTCGCCGTGTCGGCCAGCCCCACTACCGCGCTGCACGCCTGCGTCATGCCGGCCACGGCTATCACCTGCGTATACGGCGCAGCCTCGCCCGTCCAGCCCGCGGCCGTGGCTTTGGCCGTCACCGTCAATGTCGCATCCGCCTTGCCTGCCAGTGCGTCAGCCAGCCCCGTGATATCCGCCTGCGCATGGGTGTGCGCCTTGTCGGCCTTGCCCGCCAGCCCGGTCTCCAGCGCCTCCCGCGTCACATAGTCCACGCCCTCGGCGCTCATGGTCACATCAGCCGCGCCCGAAAAGCGTATCTTAAATATGTAGGTAAACTCCGTCAGCGCGTCGCCCGGCACCGATACGCCGTCCGCCTCCGCGCCTGCGTTGGCGTATGCCAGCAGCGTCTCCGCGCCACTATCCAGCCGTGCCCATAGCCCGATCTCGTTTATCGTAAAGCCGGCCATATACCCGCCGCCGTCCGCGCGGTTGGTGAACAGCACCGGTACGCGTATCACATCGCCGTCCAACGCCGGGGTATCTATCGACGTATAGCAAACGGGCGTCACCAGCTCAGTGCGCCCGCTCAACTCGCCCGTGTATATGCCGCTGCCCAGCTGCGCGCGCGTGAACGTGAGCGTTCCGCCGCCCGCGGCCGCCTGCGTCAGCAGTCGCGCGCCCGCCTCGGTCACCGCGACACTGTATATGCTCAAATCACTTCACCTTCCCCCTCCAGCCGCAGCGCCAGCTGCGCGCCCGCCGCTATGTAGCCCGTGCCCTCGCCCACGAACGCCCAGATTATCTCGTCCATCACGCTGCGCACGTTCTTGACCTCGTCTATCGCGGCCAGCAGCCGCGTGCGCTCCTGCGCGCCTATTATCTCGCCGCCAGATACCGCGCGGAAGTGGTACGGCTCGCCGCCGTAGTCGTACCACTCTGTAAGCCGCGCCGTGTTGCCCAGCATGTCGCTCATGACCTGCTGCACTGCGCGCGGCGTGCCCCGCAGCGCGTGCACCGCGCCCGCGTTGCGTATCAGCGCCCGCTTGACCTCAATGCTGGCGCGGTAGTCGTACCACGTTATCATGTTCTGCCACGCCAGGCTGTCCAGCACGCGCTCGGGCAGTTCGTCCAGCGCGCTCAGGTCTATGCGCGCGCTGCCCGCGCCCGCATAGCTCAGCAGCCCGTCCAGCGCGGCGGCGTAAGCCCGCGCCGTGACGTCGCCGCGCATGAACTCCGGCAGCAGCTCCAGCAGCCGTATGCCGTCTATCGTCATGCCTGTATCACCTCATGCGTCACGTCTATCGCGCCGACGCTGGCGTACTGATGCGGCTGTATCGACGTCTGCACCGGCTGCGTGACCTCGGCCCACTGCGCGCCCGCCTGTATCAGATACGCGCGCAGCATGTCCGGGTTTATGCTGCGCCCCAGCTCCGCGCTCTGCCAGGCGTTGTACTGCTCTATCGCGCCGCCCTCGCCCTCCACCGCGAGTATCACCTGTGACTCGGTGGCGGGCGTCACGTAGTACTTGAGCGCTATGTCGTAGCTCACCGGCTCGGCGCTGCGCACCTCTACATGGTCGGTCAGCGGCCGCACCGTGTCGCCGCTGACCACCCCCAGCACGTCGTCCAGCACCGCCTGCTGCGTATGACCCTGCTCGTCGCGCCCGCCGGCGCTGGCCAGCACGGTCAACAGCACCTGCCCCGCGCCGGGCGACGTCACGGCCACGTCCTGCACCAGCGCGCTGGCCGAGCGCGCGTAGAACTCATACGCCGCCGCCGGCCCTGCGGTCGAGTATATCGCGCGCGACGTGCGTATGCGCTCGCGGTAGCTGTCATCGGACTCCGCGTCGGCGCCGCCCTGGGTCGCGGTCGTGTTGGCTACGCTCTGCACGTAGGCCAGCCGATCCACCAGCGTGCTCAGCGCCCCGGCCGCATAGCCGTTAGTGGCCGCGCCCGCCTCCATGCAGGTCGCCGCCACCTCGCCGGTCAGCGCGCCCGCCGGTATCGACAGCGCCTTGTCGGTGGCCCAGAACAGCGCGCCGTCGGGCGTCACGCGCGTGCCCTCGGGGATAATCACGTTCACGCTCTGCGCCGCCGATAGCGTAAAGCGCAGCGTGGTCGCGCTGGGCTGCGCGGATAGCCGCTCCACGCCGCGCGTCGCGCCTATCGCATCCAGGTTCTCACCGCGCGCGTACTCCAGCAGGTTCTGCCGGCCCGCGTCGTTTATCGCGGCCAGTATCTGTATGCACGCCTGCAAAAACGCGTTTAGTAACATGCGCCGCTCGTCCGCGTCGCCCAGGTTCACGCCCAGTATCGACTCGAACCGTGCTATCGCGTCAGACGCTATCGCCTGTGCGTCGTAATCCACAAAGTTTATCTCTGCCATACCCACCTCCACGCGCGGCAATGCTCTTTGGCAACCGCCATACGGCTTACGAACTCAAGGTCGGCCCTGATGCAAAGCCGACATCCAAGCTCCGCGACTCGATATCGACCAACAATGCACCGCCGCCATCCACGCCTCAAAACTCTATATCGGCCTCGATGCACAGCCGGCCCAAACCGTCCTCATATGCATTCACGGCGCGCACAGTCACGTCCGGCTCGTATGCCGCAATGTTCTCGGCGATCTGCTGCGCCAGATAGCGCGCCGCCACGTCTATTGGCTTGCCCAGCGCCTCGCGGTTCACGCCCATCGGCCGGTTGAACGCCGCCTCGCCCTGCCATGTGCGCAGTATGTTGCGCACGTTCTGCACCAGCCGCGCGTTGCCCTCGGCGCGCCAGTCAAGCGCCTCGTCAGTGGATCGCACCAGCATGACTGCTTACCTCCTTTAGCGCATAGCTGTCGTTTGGAACTTGCTGCTGGAACTCTGCTTTTTCAGCTCGTTGTACTTCTGCGTTATGTCCACGCCGCTGGCGCTGGACGCCGGCTTGGACTCGGTCACCGGCTTGGGCGTCTTGCTGCTTGACGTCTGCTTTGACGACGTTGACTTGCCGCCGCTCGAGCCTGTCTTTTTGCTGCCCGAGCTCGACGAGGACGTGCCGCCCGCATAGTACTCCTGAAACGTGACGCTCATCAGCGCCTGCGCGGGCTTTATGCCGGCGTCGAATATGACGTCCTTTTCCTCGACCGAGCGTAACTGCCACTTGTTCTGGCCTATGCGCGCGCCGCCCACCTTCAGTACATCGGCCCTGCCCGAGTTGCAGGCCGATATCCACCCGTCCAGCGTCGCGCGCACGTCCACGCCCATGCGCCGCATCAGCAGCACGTTCAGCGATATCGTGCCCAGCTCCGGCCCCTTGTTGCTGGTCTTGGGCCAGCTCGTGCCGTTTTCCTTTGTCTCGGTCTTGTACGACGCCTTGCGCTGCCAGTCGGTGAACGTCGCCCGCTGCGCGCTGTCTATCGCCAGCGTCAGCCCGCCCCAGCTCAATATCTCCATATCTAGTCCTCCAGCCGCGCCAGTATCACGCCCTCGCCGTCGGGATATTCGCAGAACGCCACCAGCGCGCCTATCTCAGGCGGTTCGGCCACGAGCGCGCCGTCCTCGATGCGATAGGCCAGGGCCCCGCCGCCTATCGCCAGCGGCAGCGTCACCGCGCCGTCGCGCTCCGGCACGGTCACGCGCGCCCGGTCGCCCTCCATGCTGCTTATGCGGCCCCGCGCTATCACCATGTCAGGCACCTCCTGAGCGTCAACTGCGCCGCGCCGCGCAGGAAGTCGTACCGCACCGCGTGTATAAACCACGTGCCGGCCATCATGCGGTCGCCGGTCACGCGCACGGTCTCGCCGGCGGCGTATACTCCGTCGGCCAGTTCCAGCGTCACATCCAGCGTACACGCCAGCTTGTTGTGCTCGCGCAGCAGGCCGTAAGCGTACCGCGTAGCCTCGCCGACCGAGAACGCCGGAAGCGCGCGCTCAGCCCGCGCGCCGCCCCGGCAGGCGTCGCCGGACTTGTCGAAGCATATCGCGTAGGTCGCGCCGCTCATGACCGCGTAGCTGGCCAACCGGTCAGCAGCGCGGTCCTCGTACCGGTAGCCCACCGCGCCCGCAAGGTCCAGCGTGCGCACCGGCGCACTGGCCTCGCGCTGCCGCACGCCGTACACCACGGCTCGCCAGCCCATGACCTTGAGCGCACAGCACTCCAGCATGCACCGGTACGCCAGCCAGTCCAGGTCGCACTGGCCGTCCTGCCTGAGCCGGGGATAGCTCACATCGGGCACGTCGTACATGCTCAGCTCGAGCCCGTGCCGCGCGCAAAGCTCAGCAAGCACCCGCTTGAGCGTGACCGCTTCCCACGCCTGCCAGCCCGGCTGGCGCACGCCCGCCGGCGACGACACCGCCTGCAATGTGCACGTGTCGCGCTCGAGCGCTATCCTGTCTATGTACATGACGCCGCTGTCGTAGTGGCCATGGCGCAGCCGCAGCTCGTCGCCCTGCCGCGGCCGCCAGCGCGGCCACAGCGCCTCGACGTCGGTAAAGCGCAGCTCCACCCTGTCCGCGCGCCCGCCCTCGCAGTCCTGCGCCGTGGCCTGCGCGACTGATACGTCCGCGGTTATGTCTGCGCCGCCGTAGTATATCTGCATACAGCTGCCTCCTCCCGCGCAGGTTTATCTCGCCCGCACTACAATACGCACTTCTTACGTAATTTACGTAATTCTTATTGACTTTACGTCCGTTTTGTGGTATAATGAGTTCATCAGGAGGGAACGTTATGAAGTACAAAGACCTGACCGATATGCTCAAGGCCGCCGGGTGGATAATCACAAAAGGCAATCCACACGATAAGGCCAAGCATCCCGACAAGCCGGGCGTAAAGATCCCGATACCGCACCACCGTGAGATCAACGAGAAACTCGCCCGGGCAATACTTCGACAGGCAGGGCTCCGCTAAAGAGCCCCGCCTTTCCCGCCAGACTCACAAGGAGGTAACCTACAATGCTGTACGCCTATCCAATGATAATAAAGCCCCAGGACGATGGCTACTATCTCGCCGAGTCGCCCGACCTTAAGGGCGTGGTCGTGGGCGGCGATAACCTGCCCGAGCTCATACAGGCCGCGTCCGACGGCTGCGCGATGTGGCTGACCGACGCCGAGGACAACGCCGAAGCCATCCCTGTGCCCAGCGAGCCGGGGCAGATAGCGCTGCAGGCCGGCGAATACGTGTCCGTAGTAGTTGCGGATACCGACGTCTATCGCCGCATGAACTCAAACAAGACCGTCAAAAAGACCGTTTCCCTTCCTGAATCGCTCGCCTACGCCGCCGATCGCGCCGGGCTGAGCCTGTCGAAAGTGCTGCAGGACACGCTGGCGACGCGCCTGGGCATATCGCCGTAATAGAGCATGCGCATCCGGCTCACGACCTTCTAGGCCACCCGTGTCCATGGGCGGCCTTGCTTTTACCTCCGCCACGGCGGCAGCTCGTCGCTGGCAGCCTCGTCTATAAGCGGTATACGTATCAGCTCGCCGCCCTCGAACACCACCACGCGGCAAAGTTCCGGGTTGGCGCACAGCAGCACGCTCATCAGCGCGCCGTCGCCGTAGGCCTGTACAGCGATATCGTCCCAGGTATCGCCGCGCACCGCCTTGTACAGGTCGTAGTCGTCCCACGTCCAGCCGTTATACGTTGCCATACGCCACCGCCCTGTTCCGCGCCATAAAGCGCTCAAACCAGACTTCGAACTGGTCCTCAATGTCGCCCATCGCCTGTTCAACCTGCGAAGCCGCATCGCCGCCGCCTTGCACTACCACCTGCGGCGCAAACGTTATGTTTATGCCGCCCAGACCTACGCCAACGCCCGCCGCCGCGTCGGCCAGCAAGGCCCGGCTGCGCGGCGTGTCGATATGCGGCACTATCGTCTCGGGATAGCCCGCCTCGGCGACCTCGACTATCGTGGGCGCGGTCAGCGTCGCGCCCTGCGCCATCTTGGGCACCGTGCTTACGCTTATGGCGCCAGCCGACGCCGCCAGCGAGCGCAGCCGGTTAAGGCCGCTCTGCGCGCTGGATATGACGCGCGACATAGCGCTGTCCATATAGCCCGCCATGCCTGCCAGCGCCGCACCCATGCTCGCGGCCACCGACTGCCATGCGCTCGTCCAACTCGGTGCGAACGAGCCGCGCACATTGCTCAGCATGCCGCTCATGGCCGCGCTGACCACGCCCTGCGACGCCGTTATGCCCAGCGCCAGGCCCTGCCCGGCATACATACCCATCTCGCGCATAACCACCGACGGCGAGTGCGTTTGCAAAGTGTCCTGCGCCGCATCTATCGCCGCCTGCGACATGTCGCCGCCCGCCGTGGCCACCGTGGGCGCGCCCGCGGTCATACCGTCGGCCAGACCCTGCGCGCTGTCAGTGCCGGCCTGCTCAAGCTCCGCCTGGGCCTTTGCCAGCTGTTCGGGCGGTATTGCATTCAGGTCTTTCCCCACACTAAACAGGCTTTCCAGGGCCAGCGGAGCGCTCATCAGCTTTAGCGTCTGCATCATGTCGGCCATTTCCTGCAATTCCGGGCTGACCTGCTCGCCAGCGGCCTGCAACGCGGCTATGGAGCTGGTATACTCGTCCAGCTGCGCCTGTCCACCCAGATCCTCGAACAGCGTCATGGCTACGTCCGAGTCAATGGCCGTAAGCTCGTCGCTCAGCGCTTCCATCTGGTCTACGCCCTGGCCCAGCCGAACCATAATGCGCGCGTATTCCTCCGGGTTTTCGTTGGCCCAGTTCAGATTTTCATCGATTTTGGCCCGCAAGTCCTGGTACTGCGCCATCCACCCCAGATAGTCGAACCCGCCCGCGGCCGCGTCCAGTTTGCCCAGCGCGGGCATTGCGGTATCGACCGCCTTGCCCACGGTCTCGGCCATTATCTTTGCGTACTGCGCCGTGCTGCGCGCATACGCGTCGTCACGCTGGCTATAAAGCTCGTCTACCGCCGCCTCTATCTCGGCCGGCGTCCTGCCTTGCTTCTCACCCGTCGCGCGCGTTTCGCCTATCAGGTTCATGTACATCTCGTCTAGCGCCGACTTGTCCGCGTCGAGCTGCTCCCGCAGTGCCGCATACAGCTCCTGCGTCGAGCCGTAGCTCAGCATGCCCGACTTTATCTTTTCGGCGAACGTATACATGTCCGCGCTGCGCTGCTGCTCCTCTATCTGGAGGTACAGCTCGCTTATCTTCCGCTGGTAGTCCGCGACCGCCTCGTAGTCTATCTCGCCGCCCGCGAGCGCCTGCTGGAACTCCTTATCTATTAACGCGGCGTACTTCTGCACCTCGGACTGCAGGCCGCTGTAATATTCGCTCGCGAATCCGGCCCAGTCCCGGCCGGTCTCGCTGTCCGTGCCGAACGCCTGTTGCAGCGTCAGCTGTACCACGCCGCTCTTTGCGCCCAGCGCGTTATACACGCTGTCGGCGTAATCGGTGTACGCCGCCTGCAGCGACGCTATGTCGTCCTGCGACAGCGTGGGTGCGGACACAGTGGCCATCAGCTTGACGCTCAGATCCATGTCCGCAGCGCTCAGCGCCGCCGCCGTGGTGTTCAGCGCTTCCCACTGCGCGTTCAGCTCGTCGGTGGCCGATACAAACGCCGTGGTCACCGACGCGGTCAGCGCGTTTATCTCGTCCTCGCTCAGCGACAGCTCGCCAAAGCGCGAACCCAGCTCCGCCGCTATCGACGCCCTGTGCGCAGCGTCTATCGCCGCGCCCACCGCCGCTATGCCCGCCGCCAGCGCCAGATACGGCGCGGCCACGCCCACCGGCGCCTTGAGCACCGCCCACAGCGCGCTTGCCGCCTTGGCCGCGCCCAGCATGCCGCCGCCGTTTTTGCTGCCGCACAGGCCCGTCAGCGAGGCCGACAGCCGCAGCAGCCCGCCTACCGCCTTGCTGCCCACTCCCAACGCCGTGGCCAGCGCGCCCAGGTTGCCCAGCAACGACCACGTGCCCTCGTCCAGCCCGCTCATCCAGTTAGCGCACTCGGTCAGCACTCCGGACCAATACTGCATGGTGGGAGCCAGCTTCTCGCCTATCGTTATCAGCACGTCCTCGCCCGCCGACTGGAGCGAGCGCATCGAGCCGCCCAGGCCGCCCTCCATCGTCTGGGCCATCTGCTCGGTCACGCCCTGGCTGGCGTTTATCTGCTGCGACATGGTCTCCCAGCTAAGCCCGGCCTTGCTTATAAGCCCCAGCGCCTGGGAGCCGTATTCCTCGCCGAATATCTTGCTCATCAGGGCCACCTGCTGCTGGTTGCCCATGCCCTGAAGCGCCTGCTGGAACTGGCCGAATATCTCGTTCATCTCCAGCAGGTTGCCCTCGGAATCGGTGATCTGTACGTTCAGATCGCTGAGCACCTGCGCGGCGTCAGAGCGCTCCGACGCGGTGGACAGCTTGTTTATCAGCGCGCGTATCGTCGTGCCGGCTTCCGCGCCCTGCACGCCCGCCTGGCCCAGCATGCCCACCATGGTCAGCAGCTCGACCGTGCCGCCCTTGAGCATCTTGCCCACGTCGCCCGCGCCGGTCACAGCGTCGAATATCTGCTGCTGGTTCACGGTCGCGGCCGCGGCGGTCTTGTTCACCTGGTCGGCCCAATCGTCTATGTAGTCCTGGCCCACACCCAGTATCGACACGGTCTGGCTCATGTACTCGGCCACCGAATCGATGCTCAGGCCCGACGCCTGCGCGGTGTTCAGCACCGTTGGCAGCAGCGCCAGCGTCTGCGCGGTGTCGTTGCCCGCCTGGCCTATTGAGAGTATGGCCTGCGCCGCCTCGGACGCCGAATAGCGCGTGTCGCGGCCCATCTGCCGCGCCGCTTCCGTGAGCTGTACCATGTCGCTGTCCGACGCCTGCAACGTCGCCTGTACCTGGCGCATCGAGTCGTCGAACTCCATGTACGTCTTGACGCCCAGCGCCGCCAGCGACAACATCGGCAGCGTGACCGTCTTGAGCACGCCGTCGCCAAATTTGCTGAGCCGGTCGCCGTACTTGCGCAGCATGTCCTGGCGTTCGGCCAGGCGCCTGGCGAACTCCGCCTGGCTTTTGCGGGCCAGCTCCTGCTCTATGCGCGCCTGTTCGGCGGCGCTCTCGCGCGCCAGATTCTCGCGCTCTTGCGCGGCCTGCTGCTCTATGCGCGCCAGCTCGGCGGCGTTTTCGCGCGCGAGCTGCTGTTCTTCCAGCGCATGCTTTTCGCGCAGCTGGCGCACCTTCAGGGCCGCCTGTTCCTCGGTCACGCCCTTTTGGTTCGCCAGCTTTTCGGCGAGTTGCTTTTCGGCGAGCGCGTTTCGCTCGAGCGTCCGCTTCTCCTTCTCGCTCAGCTTTTCGCTCTTTTCGGCCAGCTTGCTCAGCGTCTTGCTGGCGCTGGCCGCAGCTGCGGCCAAAGTCGGGCTTATCTCGCCGCCGATGCCTATCGTGGTCTGGAACGTCTTTCTTGCGGCCATGTCCGCCCTCCTTCAGCGCGGCAGCGCTCAACGCCGGCCGCGCGCCTTAGCCTGCGCCTGGGCCTTGGCCTGCGCCTCGCGCACGGCGTCCGCCCGGCGCTTTGCCGCGCCGCACAGGTCGGAAAAGTAGTCTATAAAGGCCGTAGCCCGCATCCCGGCGAGCCACGGCCCAGCTATGTGCCAGTTTATAGCGATGTCGGCTATTGCGCGTCGGAAGTCTCCGGCTCGCCATCCGCCGAGCTGTCGAGCAAAAAATCCCGCGCCAGCTCCTGCGCCGCCATGCCGTCGCGCGCGCTCAGCCGCCTGAGATCCTCCGGCGCGATGTGCGCGTTACGCTTTGCGACAGCAGCGCAGAACAGCATGAACTGCGTATAGCCCTCGAACTTGGGCAGCACGGGCTGTGCGCGCCCCTCTGCGCTGCGCGCCCGGTCCACATCCAGCATATCGGTCACGGTCAGCGCCTCAAAGTCGTAGGGTATCTCGCTGCACAGCGCGCCGTTTATCATTATCGGCGCGCGCAGCTTCAGCGTCCCGGTAAACTCCTTTGCCATGTCGTATCCTCCTTCAGTCGAGTCCGTCGTAAATGTCCGCGCCGTGATCCTCGCCCAGCACGCGGTACTGGTGCGCGAACTTGTCTATCAGCATCAGCTCCGAACCGTCGCTGTCAAGCAGCTGCATGCGGTGCACCGCGTATACCGCGCTGCCCTCGGCGACGGCGCCCGTCTCCACGCTGCCCAGCGAGCCGGACACGTACTCGCCCGTCAGGAACGCCTTGCCCAGCCTGAGCGCCGAGCCCGAGCCCGCCATGAACGTGGACTGCTTGAAGCGCAGCTCGAGCTCGTGCGTGCCCGGCTGATGCAGCCGCAGCACGTCGGCGGAGATGCCGCGCGTGTTTATCGTGGTCTGCATGTCCTCAAACTGTCCGGCCGAGGGCAGCGCTATCGTGCCCATTATGCCCGGCCCGGCAAAGTCCTGCGTCGCAAACGCCACCTCGGGCAGCTCCACCGAGCCCTGACAGCCGGTGTCCACGCCGCCGTCCAGTATCTTGCTCACGGCTATCGCGCCGTATATCCTAGACATGCGTATCCCTCCTCACTCAAACAGCAGGTCCAGCCCCGCGTCGGTGTAGCTGACCTGCACGCTCAGCGCCTGCAGCGGCGGCACACTGGTCACCGCAGCGCTCAGATGTATCGTGAACCGCACAAGATCGGTGTTCAGCGCATCCGCGCCGGTGTCGACCGCGCATTTTGCGTAGCACAGCGCCCCGGCGCTGACCAGCCCGTCCAGCCAGCCCTGTATGCTGGTCACTATCGCCTCGCGGTTGTTGCGGGT
Source organism: Candidatus Fimadaptatus faecigallinarum (assembly GCA_018714445.1). Classification (GTDB taxonomy): domain Bacteria; phylum Bacillota; class Clostridia; order Christensenellales; family Aristaeellaceae; genus Fimadaptatus; species Fimadaptatus faecigallinarum. The sequence goes on from DVNK01000062.1 coordinate 17,463, forward strand.
CATCGGCTGGTCTATCACGTCCCAGTAGCGCAGCGTTATCTGGTTGCACAGATAGTACAGCATGCGCATATTGCTCGCGAACACCGCGCGCGCGTCGTACTCGCCGTCCGCGTCATACGCCGCCGTATGGCTGCCCCACAGCCGCCACGCGCCGCCCCAGCACAGCACGGTCGAAATGCCGCCGGCGTTCAACTGGTTCGCGCCGTCCAGCGTCAGCACCGCTTCCACGCCGGGCGAGCTGTACGCGCCCTCCACGTCGTCCAGTATCTTGTTGGACGCCGTCTCATACGGCAGGCCGTTGTTGGCGTTGTCTATCAGCATCTGCCGCGTTATCCAGCGCGCCGCGGCGTGCAGCAGACGCCCGCCCACGCTGACCAGCGGCCAGCAGACCACGACGCTGTCCTGATCCATGTCCAGCGACGCCTTTACCGACAGCGCGTCGCTTATAGTCGCGGTCGTGCCGTCGCACGGCAGGTTGGCTACCACCAGCACCGGAAACTTGGTGGACGCGCTCGCCGCGGCGGCTACCAGCGCCGTGTGTACGTCCTTGTCGCAGCCCCACTTTAGCGCGCAGGCCAGCGACGGCACCAGTCCCAGCCGCGGATACACCAGGTCTATCGCCTTTATGCCGGTGGGCGGCGTGCCGTCGCCCGCCTGGCCTATCACGGCGGCGGAGGTCAGCTTGCCCGTGTCCACGCGGCTGTACGTCACCTCCTGCGGCGTGCTCAGCTCGCCGGTCAGGTCGGTAACGGTCACCCGGCCGGTCGAGTAGTTGTAGCTCACCGCAAAGTCCACGCCCTGCGTCTTGTCAGCTATCGCGACGCTGGACAGTATGCAGTCCGCGTCCACGAACGAGCCGCTGCCGTTTATCAGCGTCAGACTCTGCGTCTGCTGCTCGTCCGCCCGGACCGTATCCGGGTCGAGCACGTTTATGGCCACTATCGGGCCTATCGCGGTGCGCCCGCCAAAGTGCGCGTATACGGCCTCGGCCAGGTCGTACTTGTCAAAGTCCCACGCCATGCCCAGCATGTCCACCGCCTCGGCGTAGTTGCGTATCAGCACCGGCGTGTTGACCGGCGCCGGGTGCGCCGCCAGATGCACCGGCGCGCAGCCGATGTACACCGGCACCGTGCCCGACGCCGCGGGCTGCGCATGCTGCGTCGCGCCCAGCGTCGCCGTTATGCCATGTATGTAGCTCATCTCATGCACCTCTTTCTAATCCAGATCGCACGCGCCCCAGTGATCCGCCGGCGGCAGGGCCAGCGCCTCGAGCCGGAAGTCCACCAGCGTGCGGTACATCGGGCGCGCGTCCACCGCCACGCCGTTTTGCTCCCAGGCCTGCGCCTTTATGCCGGTCACGAGGCAGCCGTCGATAGCGCCCGCCGCGCGCAGCGCCAGCACCACGCGGTCGCTCAGCGCCAACGCCGACACCCAGCCCTGCGCGTCCGGCAGCTCTATGTGGCCGTCTATCGGGCGCACGCCCGGGTCATATGTAAGCAGCGCTACGCGCAGGTCATAGCTTACTTGCTCCGCGCCCATGCCGCCCGCGCTCTCCAGCGCCATGCCGCGCAGCATGACCGTCGCGCTGGGGTAGCGCGTCAAGCCCGTCAGCTCCGGCCGCGCGCTCTCGGCGGCGGTCTCCAGCGGTATGTACTGCGCGTATACCTCGACCGGCGCCCAGTCCACGTGTTCATCGTCCAGGCTGCCGTCGGCCATGCGCCGCGGGCGCTTGAGCTGCATGTCGCCCAGCGCGCCGCGCAGGAACGCGCACGCCGCGTTCACCGCCTCTACCTGTGTCGCGATTGCCATTGCCTGATGAACTCCTCCTCGATGTGTTTGATTATGGGCTCCGCCACGTCCCTGTTTTCGTACACTATGCCTACGAACTCGGGTATCGACAGCGTGTGGCGCACCTGTACGCGCTCCCTGCCGGCAGCGTCAGTCCGCTCAGTCCGTTCCCACACCAGATGTCCCCATTTTGCCGAGTTGGGCACGAACGTGCGCGCACTGTTCTGCTTGGGGCTGCCGCGCCGTATCGTAGTAGTCACGCGGTAATTGCGATTGCGCGGCCGGCGGGGCGTGAACGGGAAATGCCCGCCCACTGTGAGCCGCCGGCCCCAGTACGTTATCTCGATGAGGCTGTTTCTGCCGGCCGCCGCGCTCAGGTTCAGGTTCCGCTGATGGTCGCCATACGTGGCGCTGCCCTGCGATATATCACTCTCGTCCAGCTCGTATACCGCCGATACCTGGCGCGCTATCTCGTCGGCGATGAACGCGCGCGAGCGGCCCAGCGCCGTCGCCAGCGTCGCGGCCGCCGCGTCCGCGCCCAGCTCCTGCTCGCAGCGGCGCGCCATGTCCAGCAGCCCGCTCGCGTCTATCCGCAAAAAGCCGCTGCCGCGATGCGCGCCGCGTTTGCTCGTCATGCCGGACTTGTATGCCATGCTTTCGCCTCCTGCCATGCGCGTCATGCCTTGTCTGACCGCGTCCCGTGCCTGTCGCCGCTTTATGGGCGGGCTGCGCCAAATTGCGCGCCCATGTATCAAGCGCGCTAGATCCCGTTGCTCTGGAGCGTTATCTCCAGTATGCCGTCCTGATCGACACACTGGGTCACGACCAGCAGCCGCTCGCCCACGCGCATCTGACGGCCGGGCACGGGCCGCGCGGCGAATTCAGACGCGCGCACGTACATAAGCGTATCGCCCAGCATTATGCCCGACCTGTCGCTGCGGCGCTTGAGCAGGTCGTTGTCGAACACGACCTGCATCCTGCGCCCGTCCACCTCGATGCACTGGGCCGCGCCCAGCCGCGCCATTGCGCCGAATATCGCGCATACCGCGCGCGCCGATACATCCATCATTTTCCCCCTCCGCACTCCCGCGGCCTTCCGGGGCGGTCGGCCCGCCCGTATGCACTGTTACAGTGCCGGCCGCACATCCAGTGATACCATATCGTTACCTGCCGCGCCGCCGGGTACTTTTGGTTTCGGCGCTCGCCGCGTCGGCATCTACCGGCGATTCGTCCGGACCCTCTGCCGGCGGCATGCTTTCCTCCTGTGCCGGCTCTGAGCCGGAAGCTCCCAGCTCCGATTCAAGCGGCTCTATGCGTTCCGGCAGCTCCGCTTCAGAAACTACGGAAGTCGGCTCCAATGTTGCCGCCATCTCGCCCTGTACCTGCGTTTCCACGCGTTCCGGCAGCTCCACGCCCATAAGACCCACGGCTCCGGTCGCCACCCATGCGCGCACCTGCTCCACGTCGCCACACTCGAATACGTCCCCGGCGCTGTACAGCACGCCGTACAGCAGCTTGCGCCGCGCCATTATCTTCATGCCGGCCTCCTCAGTCGCACAGGCGCACACGGCAGGTAGCATCCGACGCCTGCGCCGCCGCTACCGCGTAGCCCAGCACTACGGTCAGCTCGGCTTTGGTCTTGGTCGCCGCGCCGTCGGCGTTGAGATACAGCGTGTCGCCTACGGCTAGCGCTTCACTGGCCGCCTTGGGCATCTCGTATACGCCTGTCACATGTACCGCGCCGACCTTGCCCGCGGGTATGTCGTTGCCTGCCACGCCCGCGCGCGTGCCCAGCTTCACTATGTCGCCCAACTTTATGGTCTCGCCGGTGGTGTTAAGGTAGTCCAGCGTCTCGCCGCGCTGAATGTATGTCGCCATATGTCATCCCTCCTGTCGTGATACGCCGCTCTGAGCCGGCTTACAGCGCCGCGGGCTGCGCGCCCGGGTTCTTGTACAGTCCGCGCCAGTCCAGCACGCTTATGCCCCAGTCCATGTAGATATCCCACACGAAGCCCAGCTGACCGGGCGTCTCCATGCGCCGTATCGTGGGCGTGTCCACGCCATTGAGGTAGTCCACCTGTATCGTGTCCACGGTCGCGGTGTTGGCGGCCAGGAACCAGGCGTACTTGCCGCCAGCGCCCAGCTGCGCCAGCAGCTCCGGATCCTCGACCACCTGCAGCGCCTCGTACACCGGGTTGGCGGCCTGCATCTCAGTCGCGCTTGACGACAGCGCCGTGGTCTTTATCGTCGGCGAGCCCAGCAGCATGCGCGCATACGCGCCCATGCCGGTGGGCACTATCAGGTACTGCGGCCGCACCTGTATCACCTGGCCGCGCGCGTTGCGCTGCGTGGTCATGGCCTCCATGGCCGCCACCAGATTGGCCAGGTTCAGCGCGCCCGCCGTGGCCAGATTGCCGTGCTCGCTGCCGAACAGCGCGTGGCCGTCCTCCAGCGCCGGATTGCCGGCCAGCACCTGATACACCTGCCGGTTCAGCGTCAGCTTGGTGCTCAGCGCGTACCGCGCCGGCAGCGATGTCAGGAACCCTATGTCGTCGTTTATGAACGCCTCGCGGGTCATCGTGAACTGACGGCCATACGTGTGCAGCTCGCGCCCGCCCTGGCGCTCGTCGGTGGGCACGTCATGCTTGAGCTCGCCGCCCTCGGGCACCAGCAGCAGCTCGCCCGCGTCGCCGCGCCGCCACTGCGCCTGCGTGCGCTTGAAGTCGGTCAGCGTGCCGCGCTGCGTCCAGATTTCGAACGTTGTCGGCGCCAGCTGATAGCCCTGCGTGTACGCCTTGTCTATCGTCTGGTCGAGTATAGACGGGAACGCCGCCGTGGGGCTGAAGTACGCGCGGCTGGATATCAGCTGGTCGAACAGATCGGACGCGCCGCGCAGCCGCATGCCGCGCGCATCGCGCGCCGCTTCGCCGCCGTCGCGCTCGACCGCCTCCAGCAGCATGTCGCGCAGGCTGAGGCCCCGCAGCTCGCGCGCGCCCTCGGCAGGCTTGTCCACGCGCATGCCGGCACGCAGCAGCAGCGCGTCGGACGCCGCCGCGCGGAACTTGTCGCTCTCGTCGCGCGTCACCTGCGCCGTGAACAGCGGCCTGCGCGTGCGCAGCTGCTCCAGCACCGCCGCGCGCACCTGGTCCAGCGTGGAGCCGTCGTCGATATAGCGCGCCGCGTCCACGCCGAACTCGCCGCACAGCGCGGTTATGTCGCTGACCCTGCGCCGCTCGGCGCGCAGTATGTCGTCCACCGTGCGGCCCTGCGTTGCATTTGGCTGTACCGGCACGGTGTTGCCTGCGGAGGCCGTAGGTGTGCCGGCACTTAGGCCGCCATTACCGCCGACCGTTGCGCCGCCATTGCCACTCGCAGGCGCGGCGTGCGCCATATTGTCCATTCTACCAAACGTCATGCCGCTGGCAGGTGCAGAATGCGCGCCAGCGTCCACGCTGCCGGCTGCATCACCGGTCGCACGCGCGCCGCTTTCGACCTGCGCGGCCTCCTGCCCGTATGTTCCGGTATCTTCGTTGCGTCTATAAGGCATCTTATCTCCTCCCGCATCCGGGCCGTTGCCGGCCCCGTATCCTTCCATGCTCCTGCCCACGCCAACTGTGGTATCGGCAGGTATGCTTACTATGCTTATCTCCATCGGCGTCCAGTGGCGCACGTACAGCTGCGTCACCTCGCCGTCCGCGCATACGCGCTCGGTCCTGTCCACCGAATACGCCACGCTGACGCCGCGCAGCGTGCCAGCGCGCACCTTGTCCGCGATGCGCTGCGACTCAGAGTCCTTATCGAACGCAATGGTCGCCCGGCCGCGCCCATCCGATATCGATACGTCGAGCACACGGCCTATCACCTCGTCGCGCATGTGGTTGTACAGCACCACGCCCAGCTCGCGCAGCCGTGTCAGATCCACCGCGCCGTCCGCATGGTCGAGTATCTCGTCGTATTCCTCGCCGCGCCACCAGTCGTAGCGCCGGTATGGCGTCTCGCTGCTGAACGACAGTTCAAAGCGCTCAGCCGCGGCGCTGCTTTCAACCTGCACGCCGTCCAGCTCACGTGCGCCGCCCGCGGTGGGCGTGCCCGGCTCAAGCCGCCGTATCCCAGCCACGTAACGCGTCTGCACTTCGCTTTGCATGTCCGCCGCTGGCCGCGTCTGTGCCGTGCCTTCCATGCTCTGCCCGGCTCGCGTCGGGTCGCGCACGCCCCTGCGCCTGTCCATATTTACATCGTTCATTGTCCGCCCTCCTCATTGCTGCCATCAATCTCCCCGCCGCTTTCATCGCCAGCGGCGCCGCCCGCCGAACTACTGCCCACTGTGCCGGCCGCCGCATCGACCTGCCCCGCGCTCCACGGCAGCTTTAAGCCTATCGACTGCGCGTAGTCCTGTTCGGCCTTCAGCTGATCCATCATGCGCCGCCAGTCGTAGCCGCTCGCGCCCGCTATCTCCGCGAAGGGCTTCAGGCCAAACTGCAGCGCGGTCGCGTTGGCGTTGGCCTCCTTCTGCGGGTCAATCCACTGCCGTCCCTGCGGTATCCAGTCGCAGCGCAGGTAATCCTGCTTGCGCGCCCAGAAGTCGGGTATGTCCACCCGGCCCGACACTACGGCGGATATGACAAAGCTCTCGTACACCTCGGTCAGCACATGGTCGGTCAGCGACTGCTGCTCCATGCGGTAGGTCATCTCGTCTTCGATCAGCCCCTGCCGCGCGCTCGAGTACGTCACCTGGCTCATGTCGCGCGACGCCACCTCGTAGCTCAGCCCCAGCGACGCCGCCGTCATGCGCGTCAGCAGTCGTGTGAAGCTGGTCGCCTCGCTGCCCGCGCTGGGCGGCTGCGCAAAGCTCACGTCCTCGTCCAAGCCCAGGTGCGCTATCATGCCGGGCGTTATCGTCGAGCCCTGGTACTCGGGCGCGCCGTCGCGGTTGCGCCGCGCCAGGCCCATGCCCACGCCCACCGGCGGCGTGGAGCGCTTTATGAACGCCGCAAAGCACGCCGCCACGCGCTCCTTAACCGACTGCGCCTCAATGTAGCCTTCTACGTCGCGCAACCGCGCCATCGCGGCTGCGGCTGCCGGCATCTCGCGCACCTGGCCCGGCCGCGTCGACGCGCGGTAGAATATGCAGTCATTTTCCGGTATGAACACAGGCGCGCTGCGCTCCAGCTCGTCCGGCGTGCGGGGCGTTATCCAGTAGCCCACCGTCCGGCCCGCCGGCGTCAGCTCCACGCCCGCCACTACAGTGTTGCCGCGCTCATGCGGCGCCGTCACCGTGCCGGCCAGCATGTCCACCTCCAGCAGTTGCAGCTGCAGCGGCACTGTGCTGCCGCCGTAGCTCTTGACTATGAGCACGCCGCCGTCCACCAGCTTGCGCCGCACTATCTGCGCGCACATCTCGTCGAACGTCAGCGCGCCCTGCGCGTCGCAGTTGCGCGCACGCCGCCAGCGCTCGAACAGCGCGCCCAGCCGCGCGTCCAGTTCCGCGTCGCCGGTGTTGGGCTGCAATTGCAGGCCCCAGCCCACCACGCCGCGCAGGTACGCCTGTATCATCGAATTGAACAGGTCGCTGTTGCGCTCCAGATCGCGCGCCCGTGCGCGCAGCAGGTCACGGTACGCGCTATCGGTCATGTTGGGCGGCGCGTTCGTCACGCGCCAGCTGGCGTTCAGCCGGTCGGGCCGCGCCGCGTCGTAGTTGCGCATACCGTCCAGGCCGTCCAGGCCGTCGCGCATCGAGCGCAGCTCGCGCACGCCGCGCCGGTAGCATTCGCGCCGGTATGCCCACCGGGGCGCTATGCGCGCCAGCCAGCTCAGCCCGCCCTCGCGTGTATTCATCCGCTCATCATCTCGCTTGTTCACCTTCCGTTTTGCCGCCGCCTTACCCGGTCCTACCGTCGGTCGAACACCGCCGCGGTAAAGCCCGGCAGCAGCCCTCTGCCCGCTGCGTTCTGCGCGGCCTGTTCAGCGCGCAGCGCTTCCAGCTCTTCTCGCAGGGCGGCCAAGTCGTAGAACGTCACGCTGTGCGAGCCCAGCTGCGCCTGCTTGACGCCGCCAGAAGCCAGCTGCGTTATCACCGATTCAAGCTCATTTATGCGTTCCTCTCGCGTCATGCCGTCACCTCATATGCGCGCCCATATAGGCGGAGCGGATATTTCTGCGATATCCGCTCCCACGTATCAAGCGCCAACGTTGGCGCATCAAAACCCACTTTCGCGTATCGCCCGCCAGCTTTCCCGTATTAAAGCCAACTTCTGCGTATCACCTGCCAGCTTTGGCGCATCAAAACCCGCTTTCGCGTATCGCCCGCCATCTTTGGCGCATCAGCGTTCGCTATCGCGACTGGCCTGCCGGCTCCGGTGAGGCGCCGTCCGCCCGCAAAGCGCATGTCCGGCCTTATCGTTCAGCCCATCCACCCGCCGGAGCCATGCACCCAGTCGCCGCCGACGCCCGCGAGCCAGCCGCGCCCCGCCGGGGAGTAAGGAGGTACAACCTCCCCGGCAGGCGGGCTGCCGACCGGTCGCGTGCTCAAATCGCCCACGCCCTGCTGGCCCGCGTCCGATTGGCCCGCGTCATCAAGGCCGAGCTGCCGCACGCCCAGCCGGTCGGCTACCGCGAAGGCGTACACCTCCGCGTCGAGATAATGGTTGGCCGCGTGGCTCGTGCGCGGCTTCCAGGTCTCGCGTCCGGTCTTGTCTGCGACTTTCTGCTCCGCCGTCACCTGCTCGGCGTAGTCGCGGTCGCAGTCCGCGTGGTTCATCCAGCAGCCCGTGCCCATGGGCAACCGCAGGCGGCTGGCTATCATGTCCTTGTACTTGTCGCCGTACACCAGCGTCAGCGTCCAGCCACGCGACGCGCGCCCCTGTTGTGCCTGATGCGACAACCTGAAACCCGACGCTATCGCCGGCGTAGTGGGCTGGCCCTTCACCGGCACCGCCCATTCGATGTGCGCCAGGCAGTACTGCAGCACCATGTCGGTCTGGTCGCCGCTGTCTATGCCGCACATGCCGACCATCAGCCCGACGCCATCGCGCTTGCGGTACGTCTGGCTCATGACGCTGGTCACCTCGTCCCAGTTCTCGCAGCAGCCGTGCGCTATGCCCTGGCTGGTCATGCCCGGCCCCCAGGCGCGCAGCACCCAGTACAGCCGGTCGCGCTGCACGTCCACGCCGCCGGTCAGCAGCTCGGCCCAGTCCGGCACCTGCCAGCGCAGCTCGTCGCCGCAGCGCTCCAGCACCATGTCCGCGTCGGTGCGCATGCGCAGATCCTCCCACGGCTCGGCCAGCCAGCTGTTCACGAAGTTTTGCAGCAGCTCCGGCTCGTCCTTGTCGCGCAGGAACTCGTTCACTGCCTGCGACCACGTAACCCACGGGCTGTACAGCGCGTTCATCCAGAAGCCCAGCTTCAGCGCGCCCTGCCTGCGCCCGCGCACTGCGCGCCACTCTCCTGCGCGCAGCATGCCCGGCTTGCGCGTGTCCGGTATCAGCGCGCCGCACTCCGGGCATATGTACACGGCGGCCGCGGCGCGGTCGTCGCGGCTCATGCCCGGCTCGGACGGAAAGCGGATGTTGTCAAACGCCAGCTCGCCATACGCGCCGCACTCCGGACACGGCACAAAGTAGTGCAGCTCGCAGTCGGCCGCCTTGAGTTCGCTCCATATTTTGCCCGACGAAAGCGTTGGCGTGCTGGTCAGGTATATCTTGCGATTGTCGAACGTCTTGGTGCGCTCCCGCGCCAGCGCGACCGGATCGGCCTCGCGCCCCGCATTGGATACGTACTTGTCCACCTCGTCCAGCATCAGTATGCGTATCGGATTGCTCGCCAGCGCCACCGGCGAGCCTGCCCATGCCAGCAGCAACGTCATGCCGTCGAAGCGGTACTCTATAAGGCTCGATTCGCTGCGGCGCAAACGTTCGCTTAATTGCGGCGCGTCCTCCAGCATGGGCCGGATGCGGTTGGCGCTCACCGTCCGGCACGACGCCTCGGTCGGGTACACCACCAGCGTCGGGCTGGGGTCGGACGCTATCACCTTGCCTATAAGGTTCAGCTCGACCTCTGTGCCACCCACCTGCGTGGGCTTGCAGAACGCTATCTGCTCCACCGTGGGATCATCGAACGCGTCCATTATGCCCGCCAGGTACGGCGCGACCGAATTGCGCCACGGCCCGGGCATCGCCGAAGCCCGGCGGCTGAGCACGCGGTACTTTTCGGCCCACTCGCTGGTAGTCAGCTTCTCGGGCGGCGCAAACACTCCCAGGCACCGCCTGACCAGCGGCGACCACTGAGGCTGTCCGCGCCGTGCCACATATCCCACCTCCACACATCGGGCGCGCATCAGTCCGTTGCGGCGCTATCTGTGGTTTCGCCGGCGGGCGTTCTACCGGCAGGCGTTCCGCCCTTGCGCCGCGCCGCTCTTATCGGCGTGAGATTGCCCACCGACAGCCGCGACAGCGCGCTGCGGATAACGCTCTCGCACTGCTGCTCTATCTCGGCGGCCTCCGCGCGCCCCACATGCCCCACGAGCAGCCCCGACACGCGCCGCGGCAACGCCAGCGCGGCCCGCCGTATGCCGCTGAACAGCTCGGTCAGCTCGTCCTCAAGCTCGTCGCGCAGCACGTACTTGCCCGCCGCGACCGCGTTCTTGAGCTCGCCCAGCTCCGCCTGCGCGCGCTTTAGGCGCACTTCCGCCGCCATCTTCTGCTGCGCCAGCGGCAGCTCGTCGTCCGGCTCATCCATGCCCGAACCGATGGCGCTCGCATCCCGGGTATTGAGCACGCCGCGCCAGTTCAGCACGTCGAGCAGGTCGAACGTGCCGCGCTCCAGCTGCGGGCAGCCCTGCGCCACCCACCTGCCCAGCGTCACGCGCGATATCTCCATGTTCGCGCATATCCACGTCGTGCTCACCACGACGCGCCCGTTCACCAGTTCAATGTGCTTTTCCAACGCCGCCGCCCCCATTTTTGTAAACTTGTTAACCATTTTATTTTCATCACAGGCAGCCAGGAGCCGGACTTCTTTCGCCCCGTGTGCCCCCGGCGGCCCCGGGAGTACCTTTTTGGTGCGCCCGACCATGAAAATGCCCCGCGACTGCCTGACGCGGGGCGAGCGGCCTGCCGTCCTTCCGGCTGCCTGCCATGATATAAGAATAGCATAAAACCACTGCCCCACAGTTATCAACTTTGAGCCGCGCGGCCGGATATTTTGCTCAGCCGTCGACTGATTCGAGCTTGCCCAGGTTGACCGCCAGCCGATAGAAGAACGCGCGCCGCTCGCGGAAGAACTTGGCCCGGCTCAGCGGCATGGGCAGATCCTCATAGCGCATGCCGAACGCCACATTGAGCAGCATCGCCCGCCGCACGCCCGGCTCGCACGCCTCCTCGACCGAGCGCTCTATGACGGCTATGTCGGCCGCCAGCTGCCCGGCCCGCAGCGCGCGCCGGGCCGTCGGGTCGCCCACGCCGTTGCCCCGCGGCTGACCCGTGCCGCCCAGGTCGTTAAACCCGCCGCGTATCGCGCGCAGCTGTTCGCGCTTGGAACCGTACTGCCGGCAGAATGCGCGCAGCTCGTCGTACAGGTCGCGGTCTACGCCATAGTTGTCCAGCTTCAGCTTCCAGGTGCGCATGTTTCTAACCTCGCTTATCGTAGATGCTCGCCATGCTGCCGCACAGCGGCGGTCATAGTGCAGATGCGATATCGGCCTCCCAGGCCCTCATACATTCCGCGCAGCCGATGGCGTCCACCAGCGGGCAGTACACATACCCGTCCGCCCATATCCACACGTTGCAGCCCAGGCACCGGTGCGCTACAGGCTTTCGGTACGGCTTGTAGTGCTCGCATGTGTACGCATGGTACAGTATCCCGCCGCGGCACCAATGGCTCTGCTCGCCCGGGGCGGCCCAGTTGCTCCATGTCGGGCGTGTTTTGCCCGGATGCGCCGCGTCATACGGGTTTGAATAAGCTCGTATATCGTCATAGCAATGCCCGTATGGACAGCGCCCTGACCACCACAGCAGACAGATATTGCAGATACACCCAACACAGCTTGGCTGTGCCCGTGGCGTCAGCAGTTCGTCTATCGTCAGGCATTGCGGGGTTGCGGCAGCCGGCTTACCTCTCATAGTTCTGCTCACTAATGACGTGCCTCCAGATTTGCTTTCACCGCGTCTATCAGCGCGGACTGCGTTCTGTCCTTGCGTTCAAGTGCGGCCATTATCTGTTCGTCTATCGTGCCGGTCGTGATTATGTGGTGTATGACCACCGTATCCGACTGCTGTCCCTGCCGCCACAGTCGGGCATTGGTCTGCTGGTACAGCTCAAGCGACCAGGTCAGCCCGAACCATATCAGCGTTGAACCGCCCGCCTGCAAATTGATCCCATGCCCGGCAGAGGCCGGATGTATCGCGGCGACCGAGATGCGCCCTGCGTTCCAGTCGGCGATGTCACGGCTGGACTTTATCTCCCGGACGTCGAATCGCTTCTGAATCCTGGCCAGGTCGTGCTTGAACCAGTACGCCACCAGCACCGGCTTGCCGTTCGCGCCCTCTATCAGGTCTTCCAGCGCGTCCAGCTTGCGGTCGTGTATGTTCAGTACCTGCCCGTCCTCGGCATACACCGCGCCGTCCGCCATCTGCGTCAGCTTTCCGGACAACGCTGCGGCGTTCTGTGCGTCGATTTCTGTACCGGCCAGCGAGACCACCAGGTCTTTCTGCAACTGCCGGTATATCCTCCGCTCGGCTTCGCTCAAATGGACTGGCACAGCGTTCATAACGCACTCGGGCATCTTCAGATAGTCTGTGCTTTTCATGCTTATCGTGATGTCGCCGATGCGCCGATATATCTCTGCCTCTGCGCCCGGCTTGGGCTTGTACGAAAACACCTGCATACCGTTGCGCCGGTCAGGCGTGAAGAACTCGTCGCGGTAATGCGTTATGAACCGCCCCAGGCGCTTGCCCATGTCCAGCAGCCGGAACTCCGCCCACAGATCCATCAGGCCGTTGCTGGACGGTGTGCCGGTCAAACCCACTATGCGCTTTATCTTTGAACGTACCTTCAACAGCGCGCGAAAGCGCCGTGTCCGATGGCTCTTGAAGCTGGACAGCTCGTCTATCACCACCATGTCGTATTGCCACGGTATGCCGCTCTCATCGATGAGCCACTGCACGTTCTCGCGGTTGATTATGTGCATGTGCGTTGGCTGCATCAGCGCAGCCCGGCGCTCTTGTGCTGTGCCGACGGCCACCGAGCAGGTCAGCCCCCGCAGGTGATCCCACTTCTGCATCTCCGTGGGCCACGTGTCGCGCGCCACTCGCAGCGGCGCTATCACCAGCACGTGCGTCACCTCAAAGCTGTCCAGGCAAAGCGAGTGTATGGCTGTCAGAGTTATCGCGGTCTTGCCCAGGCCCATGTCCAGCAGCACCGCGGCTTCTTCGTGGTTAAGTATAAAGTCTATCGCATAGCGCTGGTAGTCATGGGGCTTGAATTCCATCCGTCCCACCTCCCTGAATCTCTGTAAGCGCAGGCGCTATCTTCTCCACGCTATCCAGCACGTACACGCGCAGGCCCAGCGCTTCTAGCTGGCGCTTGCGCCGATGCTGCAGAGGCCGAAGCGCACTGCCCGGCGCTTTAAGCTCCGCGCACGCTATGCGCCCACCGGGCAGCAGTATGATGCGGTCAGGCACGCCGTCAAGTCCCGGGCTGACCCACTTGGGGCACATCCCGCCGCGCGCTTTCACTGCCTGAACCAGCGCGCGCTCGATCTGTCGTTCTCTCATGCGTTCTCCTTGCGCGGTCAAGGCAAACTGTGACGTGGAATCAGGTAAAGGGGATTTATCCCTTTACCTGATTCCCATCACTGCTTGACGTCCTTTTTTGCAAATTTGCATTTCTATATAAGGTCCGTTAAGTGCAAATTTGCATGCAGCAACGGGAGTTTTCCCCCTTAAGTGCAAATTTGCACGCAAGGGAAAAACTTCCCTTAAGTGCGGCCAAATTTGCACGTCTAATCGTTGGTTTGCGTGCTTGCAAAAGGCAGTCGTTCCTGAATAACTCCGCGGTATACGCTATACTCGTCCTCAAATTCCTTCAGGTATCGCCGCATGGTATCTTGGGAGACACCCGCAATCTCGGCCAACACCTTGACAGTAATCGGCTCGTTTTTGGGCGCGGCTTTAAAGGCTTCGTCCAAACGCTGTTTGCGCAGCTCCTGCGTAGATTTTCTCGATGACAGCGCCAGATTTGCCGCCGGCGACCCCTCCGGGCTGAACCCGGCCAGCGCGCCCTCGGTGTCCAGCGGGTGCAAGGGATAGTCAAAGTAGAAGTTGACCGGCGCTATCGGCGGAAACTCGCGCAGCGACGCTTCCATGCGCCAGGCTGTGCGCGTGGTGTCAAACTGCTCGATCTCGACCACCTCGCCGTCCTCCGTCTCAGTCTCCACTTCCTTGAACACCGGACGCTTTAGCTCGATTATGTCCAGCTGCGCATCCGGGTCGCGGGCGAACACGCCGCTGCCGCTGGCTCTGTCCATGGCCTTCTTTCCGCCCTGAGCGCCCTTGGAGTGGTGGTGGCAGTAGATCGCCGCCGCGCCCATCTCGGTGCAGATCTTATCGAACTGGTTGCAGAACGCGCCCATGTCGCTGGCGTTGTTCTCGTCGCCGGTTATGACCTTGTATATCGGGTCGATTATGACGGCGGCAAACTGCTCGTCCTTCATGCGCCTGACCAGTATGGGAACCAGCTTGTCCAGCGGCAGAGCGTGCCCGCGCAGGTTCCACACCGTTATGTTCTCCCTGTGCGGCAGCGCAACGCCCAGACGGTCGTATATCCTGATAAACCGGTCTATGCACGACGCCGGGTCTATCTCCAGATTGACATACAGCACCTTGCCCTGCACGCAGCGAAAGCCCAGCCATGTGCCGCCCTCAGCGATGGCTATCGCCAGTTCCATCAGCAAGAAGCTCTTGCCCGCCTTGCTCGGCCCGGCTATGAGCATCTTGTGCCCGCGGCGCAGTATGCCGCGAATCAGCTCGGGCGGCTTGGGCGGCGGGGTTTCCACGTCGCTCAGGCGGATCGGCTCGGGCAGTATGGCGAGTTCTTCGGCGTACTCCAGCCACTCGGCCCAGGTGGGCTTGCCTATGTTGGTGGCCAGCAGTTCCTGCATGACGCCGTTTCGCATGACGCCGGGCATGCGGCTCAGGCGCGACGGATTTTTGTTGGCGCTGTCCACCGGGAAGTCGTGCCGCTCAAGAAACCGGAACAGATAGTTTACTCGCTTTCGGTACTCCTGCTCGTTCGGCGCGTCGATGCGCACCACTGCGTGCACGCTCTTGCCGGCGGAGTCGACCAGGCATGCAATGGGCAGCTCATACCGGCGATAAAACCGCTCCTGTTCGTCCTTGGGCAGCGTATCGGATTCTATGAGCGCATATCGATAGGCGGCTACGTTCATGTCGGACTGGCCCTTGCCGTCCAGCGGGTTGAGCCTGATCCACGCGCCGCAATCCTCGCGATACGGCCCTATAACCTCCCCGATATCCGCGGCGCTACGCAATCGGTCTATGAACACGGACGCCTTCATGGCGAGGTTGGTATTGATCGGCTTGAGCTTACCGTGGCTGTCGGGCCTGACCTGCGTGGCAAAGCCGACGAGCTCGTTCGGCTGAAACAGGGTTTCCAGATAGCGAATGAGCATCTCTGCAGGGCTGGCCGGGTCGTCGGCAAAATCCGTGAACGCCGATATCCAGCCATTCTTCCGGGCCATGGCGCGTATCGTGCGGACGGTGATGGGACGCTCGCAGCCCTTGAAGCCCGCCCAGCGGCGCTCGCAGTCGCCCGCGACATAGCGTGGATCATCCCGCGACCAGTTGTCCCACACGTCGCACTCGTACCCGGCGTCCTTGAGCGCCATGCCTATGCCGAGCCACTCCGCGTAGGAACACGTGCGCACGGGGATACAGCTGAGCGCCGACAAAATCTCATCCATGACCGCTTTCCTCCATATCCTCCGTAAAGTAAATGCCGGCTCCGCCCTTTACCCTCTATTCGGACAGGCAAGGGCTGGATGCGGACATAGCGATTAATCTTTTTTATAGTATGGCGTGGTATAGCCGTCAGCCCGCAGCAACAAACCCGGCGCCCATGACGGCGTCGCAGCCATGCGCTCGCACACCGTTCGCAGCTCCAGCCACGGCCCGGCCTCGATGATGAGCTCGTCGTGGACATGCGCCACGATCGCGCAGTCCCGCAGCGCCTGCATGGCGTGGCACAGGATGTCCCGGCTGATCGCCTGTACGATGTTCTCGACGAATTTCGGGCCGTAGCTCTCCAGCCGCACCCATTGCTTTGCCGCATTCAAGCCCATGTAAGTTACGGAGGTACCGCCGAACTGGTTCCCACAGAGGCGGGGCTTTATGTAAGACAGACTCCGCCCGGAGGGCAGTTTAATGAAAAGCAGGCCGGGTTCGCGGATGAAGCGGATGCCGTGGGTGCTTGTGGTCCATTCCCTTTGTATCGCCTTTGTGACGGCCTCGTCGACCTCCCACCAGAGCTTGACTATGTTGGGGTTGGCCGTGCGCCAGGCGTCCACCAGCGGCTTGAGTTCCTCCTCCTTAAGGCCCATCTCGAGCGCGCCCATGGCCTTGAGCGCGCCCACGCCGCCGCCATAACCCAGCGCCAGCTCGGCTATCTTGCCCTTCTGGCGCAAATGGCCGTTTATGCCGTGCTTTTCGACCGGCACATGGAACATCTGGCTGGCGGAAGCGCAGTATATGTCCTTGCCTTCCGCGAACACCTGCTGCCGCCACTGTTCGCCCGCAAGCCAGGCGATGACGCGCGCCTCGATGGCGCTGAAGTCCGCTACGATGAACCGGCAACCCGGCCTGGGCACGAACGCCGTGCGAATGAGCTCTGACAGCACATCCGGCACCGAATCGTAGAGCATCTTGAGCGCGTCATAGTCCCCGAGGCGCACCAGCGCGCGCGCCGCGTCCAGCTCGGGCAGCTTGTTCTGCGGCAGGTTTTGCAGCTGGATATTGCGCCCCGCCCAGCGGCCCGTGCGCGCGCCGTAGAACTGGAAGCATCCGCGCACGCGCCCGTCCGCGCAGACCGCGTTTTCCATAGCCTGATACTTCTTTACCGAGCTCTTGGCCAGTTGCTGCCGCAATGTGAGCACCGTTTTTAGCGGCTCGGGCGCGGTCTTGAGCAGCTCCGCCACCTGCTTTTTGCCCAGCGTGTCAGTCTGAAGGCCATTGGCGGCAAGCCAGTCTTTCATCTGCTGCACGGAGTTGGGGTTGTCCAGCTCGGTCAGTTCTTTGAGGCCCTCGGTCAGCTCCGCGCGCGTGCGCGCGTCCAGCGAGATGGCGCTGCGCACCAGCTCCATGTCCACCGCAATGCCGCGGTCGTTTATCTGCTGGTCAAGACGGTACTGCGCCCACACTTCCTCAGGCACCGGATACTTGCGCAGCCGCGTCTGTATGCCCAGCTCGACCTCGACGTCGCGCAGATTGTAGGCTTTGAACTGCGCCCATTTGTCCGGGGCGTCTGACGGCAGATGCCGCGCGCCGTCCCGGTCCGGGTTGCAGAAATACCGGATGAGTTCCTTGCCCTCGGTGAGTTTCTGCTTGTCCAGCCCAAGCGCCATGCCCACGTCCTTGAGCGAAAGCGGCAGGCCGAGGTATGCCGACCAGACCATCGTACAATACCAACCCGCCGGGTTTAGATAATCCATGCAGGTATCGCCGGGCGTCGAATAGCCTTCATTGCACAGCGGGTAGCCGTTGCGTCGCAGCCACCGGGACAGGCACACGCGCTCAAACTGCGCGTTGAACGCCCATTTGCGCACGCGCGCGTCGGTCAGCGCGTCGATGATCTCAAGCGGTATCCGTTCGCCCTGCGCCAGGTCTACCACCCGCGCCTCGCCGCCGTCCACGCTGTATCCAAACAGCAATATGTCAAAGTCAGGGCTTTCCACATAGCGGTACACCGACGACTTTCCCAAATCGACGCTGCTGTACGTTTCCAGATCCAAAGACAGTGTTTTCATAGTTACCTCCGCTGAAAGGCGGCGATACATGACCGCCGCCTGACAGTGTGCCGTTTAGCCGTCGGCGCTCAGTACTCCACATTACGACAGGAAGTCCTCGTCGTCCTCGTCCGCGAAGTCGCTTTCTGCGGACGCCCGGCTGCCCAGCGGTTCGCCATCGCGTATCTTTTGCAGGTTGTTCAGTCCGCAGGCAATGCCGCGGTTCCCATTGGAGTTGAACGCGTAAAAGTTGATGCTGGCGCGACCATACACGCCGGAGTACACCTCGCTGCGCGTGAGTATCGGGTTGCGGTCGGAGTCGACCACGCCGGGCGCGGTGGCGGAGTTTGCGTTCACAAAGTAGGCGTTTGCGTACGCGGGATCGTCCGGGCGCTCTGTGTCGCCGTCGCGCAGCGGGTTCTTGATGGCAATCAGCGGCGGCACCGTTTTGCCGTTGCCGCGCAGCTTGCTCTCGCCGTCGCGGTAGGCGGCCTCGATTGCGGCCCTTATCTTCTGCACGGTGACCGTGTCGGACTTGGGGATGATGAGCGAGACGGAGTACTTGGGCGTGCCGCCGTCTATCGACTTGGGGTCCCATACGTTGCAGTAGCTCCAGCGTGTGTCCCTGCCGGTGATGACCTTGGTGGGATTCATGTTCTTAGCCATTATGTATACCTCTCTTTCAATCTTCGTCAAAATCAATTTTTGCGCTTGTCATTTCAGGTCGTTTATCGCTTGCCGGTACGAGAGTGGGCTTGCCCGGCGGGCGCTCCACCAGTTCGCCCAGCACTTCGGAAAACTTCTTCCTGCCCAGCAGTTTCTCCATGGCTGATATTCCCAGCAGCCGGTGTTCGTATGGGTCATGACCGGTCGCAATGACCGCCTGTGCCGCGGCGGCTTCGTCGGTGTAGCGGCGGTTCGCACGGCCCTCTACCACCTTCCAGCCGTCAAAGTGTACGCCGGACAGCGCCGCGCTCAGCGCGTATTCCCGTATGTCAGTCGCCCAGCGGACGAGGTCGTCCAGCTTGCCCAGTATGCCCGCTATCTCGCCGTCGGTGAGCACCGGCGGCTGTGCGAACTCGTACTGCGCCAGACGGAGCTTGTCCTCGGCGCGCGCCCGGCATTTGACCGCCGCCCGACAGAACATGCACCACGCGCCCGGGCAGTACTCGCCCTCGCCCGAATAGGCCAGCCGTGCCCGGGGCCGCAACTCGTTCTCAGCCCAGGCCTTCAGCTCGTCCACCGATATCGTCCAGGTGCTGACATTCGCGCGGCGCGGCTGGTATATCGTCATGGACACCTCGTCCACGTCGTACAGCGCGTCGTACACGTGCAGCGCGCCCAGCGCGTAGAGCATCATCTGCGGATTGTGCTCCGCTTCCACGAGCACGCCCTGGCCATACTTGAGATCGATTATATGCAAGCGCCTGTCAGCCACTAAGACACAGTCGCCGGTGCCGAACCCGTCCGGTACATAGTCGCTGAAGTCCAGACGCTGCTCGATGTTCACTACCGGGTCGGCGCAGAGGCGTTTCGCCTCCGCTATCATCTCTTGTACGAATTGTGCGTAATCCTCCGTGTGCTCGTCCATCTCAATGCTATCACACGGTGATACGGGCCGCTCTGCCTGCTGATGCAGCGCCCGGCGGAGCTTGTATTCGGCCAGCGCGTGTGCGGCGGTGCCCTCGGCTGCGGCCTCTGTCTGCCGGTCTTTGAACTCCTGCTCCAGTCGCGCCGAGGGCGTGCAGTTCAGCCACCTGTGTGCCGACGACGCCGACAGCAGCGCGTGCTTTGCCGGGGCCATCAGAGCGCCTCAGCATCGCGCAGCAGCTCGGCATAGCGCGCCGGGTCGACCGCGCTGAGCTTCTTTGCGCCGTACCTGTCAAGCAACGCGTGTATGTCGGACGCGCGGCCCTCCGCCGACTTTTGGGCGAGCACTGCACGCACATCCTCAAGCGTCGGCTGTCTGGGAGGCTCGGTCTTATTCTGCGTGGATGCAGCGTTCATTGGCGTAGTGTCAGTCGCAGAAGTTGTGGTCTCTTGCGCCAGGTCGGTCTGCCAGGGCGGCATTTCTGCCGCGGCAGCTGCAGTTGTGGCGTTCTGTACCGGTGTCGGTCGGTCAGGTGTTTGCGGCAGCTGTGCTGGCGGTTGCAGCGCGGCGGTTGATACATCATTTGCACATGGGCCATTGTGGCGGTCGAGCGCCGCGAGCTGCCTCGCCGCCTCGGGCAGCGTCGCGAGTTGCCTTGCCGTCTCGGGCAGCGCCGCCGCCAGTGCGCTCAGGCCGAGCCCAAGTTCTTCCAGTCCACGTATGGTTATCGTGATGTCCATGGTGATTCCTCCTTAATGGTTGTCGCTACAGTACCTCATCCATCCAGTCCTGCACGCTGGGCAGGCTCACCTGCCGCAGCGACGGCCCGGCGTCGGGCTCGCCGTTGTCGCGCAGCTCGCGGTCAAGCTGGCGCACCGCTGTGCCGGCCAGCTCCAGCGCCTCGCTGAGCGCCTGGGCAAGGTCGCCAAAGTTGAGCTCATCGTCGTGCGCCAGGTCGTCCGCCGCGCGCGAGAGCCGGTTTAGCGCGTCGGCCATGCGGGTGGCTATCATCAGCCGCACCTCTATGTCGCTCATGCGCGGTTCCTCCACTCATGGCCGCGGGCGCTAACGGATATGCCGTATATGCGTCTGAGATACGGATCGCGTCTGCGCCGCTCTGCCCGTTCGCCCGCGGCCCGCGCCCTGGGCAGTTCGCATTCTACTTCCCACAGCCGGTCGTGCAGGCGGTCGTTTTCTTCCTGTTCAAGCTCCCACATGCGCAGGTAAAAGTCGACCTGTCGCTCCAGTTTGTGTACCCGCTCCTGAAGATTCGCATTCTCCGCTATCAACTTTACCCCGGGTGCATAGCGTGCATCCGTTGTCGTAGCTATCATCTTATTCATTGCAAGCCTCCTGATCTTTGTATACATCAGACCATGTTTGTCCTTTTTTCTGCCCACCCTCCGTCAAGTCCCTCTCGAAGTATCAGAAGGCGAGGCATGTTTTTGAGTTCTTTGATGCTTTTCATTGGTTTCGCTCCTTTCGATTCTGCAATCCGGGACGGGTTCGCCACCGGCAGGATAGGGTTTATTGAAGTCAACTGTAGTTCCACCTTCCTCCCTTCTGAACATACAGGTATGATGCGGATCGTGCTGTTTTGCACACTCTTCACAGCACTGTTCGCAGACCTTTTCTCCGCACGGAGCTTCAGCCCATTCACAGGACGTATCCACGGCAGTATCGAATGTAGCAATGAATTCTCCGCAATGCTCGCAATGGATTGGTATTTTCATTGAGCATCCTCCTCATAAAGCGCATTGGCCTCTTTCTTCATGCCGTACTTTGTGTAGTAGTAGAACAGAGCTTCACGCTGCGCTTTGGTCATTGGTTTATCGCCCTCCTGGGGCATGCCGTACAGCTTTGTTACCTCGCGCATATAGTCTTCGACAGCTTTGAATACCGGCTCAAGGCTGTCTCCTAGTTTATTA